>VAUL01000003.1 GCA_005774545.1 Deltaproteobacteria bacterium
CTATAGGATATTCATATCTTAAAAAATCACGAAGCGCTGACATTGCCTTTATATTGTTATACTCGCTGGCAAGCTTGGCATCTAATCTGCTTTCCAATATTAAATTCACAGCTGATGCAACTTGAGTATATTCAGATAACACATCCAAGTAAGTTTCCGCATAACTTTGCGTTGCCACAGTCGTAAATAAAATAAAAAAGCAGGTGAAAATAAAACCTTGCCCCCACCGAGTGAACCCCTTGATCTTCATTTTTCCAATCTCCTCTTCCTGAGATCTAAACTATACAAACGCCCGCCTCCGGATAAACCGAAGACGGGCGCCCGATGGGTAGACCTTACCCTGCAACTTCCCCCATGAACATCCGCTCTCTTCGGCAGCCCGACAACCTCACGCGAGGCTCACGGCTTTGCGCCCCGGGGTCGCCCCCGGTTTGCTCTTATCGGAGAGCTACTTTTCTAGCTATTAACTGAAATTTCTATCACAGAGCATCTCATAATTCTCTCACCTGCTCACAGCCCCCCGAGAAAAAGAAAAACCGTCGCCCCTCTTGCCAAAGGAACGACGGCCTGGCACTTAAAAACTCAACAGAGAATAATCGGATCGTCACTCAGACTATTCTCTGTCAATAACGGGTTTTTCAGCTCCGCCGGATGCGCGGATCGGCCAGGGCGTAGCCGATATCCGCGAACAGGTTGCCGATCAGGGTCAGCACCGCGCCGATCACCAGGATCCCCATGATCAGCGGGTAGTCGCGCATCATCACCCCGTCGTAGAAGAGCTTGCCCATGCCGGGGATGGCGAAGATCGTTTCGAAGATCACGCTGCCGCCGATCAGCCCCGGCACCGACAGGCCGAGGATGGTGATCACCGGCAGCAGGGCGTTGCGCAGGGCATGGCGGTAGATGACCTGCGACTCCGGCAGCCCCTTGGCGCGGGCGGTGAGGATGTAGTCCTGGCGGATCACCTCGAGCATGTTGGAGCGCATGTAGCGGGAGAAGCCGGCCAGCCCGCCGAAGGCCGAGACGAACACCGGCAGGATCAGGTGGTGGATGACATCCCAGATCTGCGCGCCGAGGCCGAGGTACTCAAAACCGATCGATTTGAGCCCGGCGATCGGGAAGAGGCCGAGGCGCACGCCGAGGTAGTCCATCAGCAGCAGGGCCAGCCAGAACGAGGGCATGGCGAAGCCGGCGAAGACCAGCACCGTGGTGGCGCGATCAAACGGCGAATTGCGGCGCACCGCCGAAAGGATGCCGAGCGGCACCGCCACGACGAGAATGGCGGCGATGGAGAGGAGATTGATGAGGATCGTCACCGGCAGGCGCTCGACGATCTTGGCGAACACCGGCCGGTGATCCTGGGCAAACGATTCGCCGAAGTCGAGCCGGGCGATGCGCCCCAGCCACTGGCCGTACTGCACGTAGAGCGGCTGGTCGAGGCCGTAGCGCTCGCGCAGGCGCTCGCGCATCTCGGCGCTGGCCTTGGGGTTGAGGTCGGTCTGCAGATCGGTCGGCTCGCCGGGAGCCAGATGGATCACCACGAAGCTGATCAGGGTAATGCCGATCAGCAGCGGAATCATCATCAGCAGACGTTTGGCAAGATAAGAAATCAAGACTCAGTCCTCAGTCCTCAGCACTCATCGCTCAGCACGCGCTTATCTGGCATACTTCTGCTCCCCCTCGGGGACGTACCACTTGATGAAGTTGTGGGTGATCCCGGCCGGGGCCGGCTCGATGCCGCGAACACGGCGGGCCACCGCCGGCATGGCTTCGGGGACGTAAAGGAAGGTGTAGGGCTGCTCTTCGGCGAGGATCTCCTGGAACCGGTCGTAGATCTTCTTGCGTTCGGCCTGGTCGAAGACCCGCCGGCCGCGCTCGAGCAGCTCGTCGACCTCGGCGTTCCTGTAATGGATGAAGTTCAGCTCGCGCGGCCCGGTCTTGCTCGAATGCCAGATGTTGTACTGATCGGGCTCCGGACCACCGGTCCAGCCGAGGATGGTGGCGTCGAAGTTCCCCGTGAAGATGAATTCCTTGAGAAACGTGGCCCATTCGATCACGCGGATCTGGACGTCGATACCGACCTCCTTCAGCCGCCGCTGGATGATCTCGGCACTCTTGGCGCGCAGGTCGTTCCCCTGGTTGGTGACGATGGTGAACGCCAGCTTCTGCCCGCCCTTCTCGCGCACGCCGTCGCCGTCGCTGTCGCGCCAGCCGGCCTCGTCGAGGAGCTTTCCGGCCACCGCCGGATCGTAGCCGTAGCGCCTGACGTTGGGGTTGTAGACCCAGGTGTCCGGCTTGTAGGGGCCGGTCGCCACCCGCCCCAGCCCGAGGAGCACGCCGTCGATCAGCTCCTGCTTGTCGATGGCATGGGCGATCGCCCGGCGCACCCGCACATCCTGGAAGAGCGGCTTGCGCAGGTTGTAGCCGAGGTAGCTGTAGCCGAAATTGAGGTAGCGGTATTTGTTGAAATTGCGCTTGAAGGCCGGGGTATCGGTCTGCGTTGAGTACTGGATCGGCGTCAGCCCCATGAAGTCGAGCCCCCCCGACTGCAGTTCCAGGAACTGGGTGGAGGTGTCGGGGATGATGCGGTAGACCACGCGCTTGAGGTAGGGCTTGCCGTCGTAGTAATCGGGGTTGGCCTCCAGCACCAGCTTCTCGCCGGCCTTCCACTCGACGAACCGGTAGGGCCCGGTGCCGATCGGCATCCGCCCCAGCGGGCTCTTGGTGACGTCCGTGCCTTCAAGCAGGTGCTTCGGGTGGACGGCCGTCGCCCAGCTCTCCAGGGCCGGCGCGTAGGGCTGCCGATAGGTCACCCGGAAGGTGTAGGGATCGGGCGCCTCGGCCTTCTCCACCTGTTTGAAGTCCTCGGCGTAGGAGGTCGGCACCTTCGGATCGACGTACATTTGGTAGGTGAAGAGCACATCGGCGCTGGTGAAGGGGGTGCCGTCGTGCCACTTGATCCCCTTGCGCAGATGGAAGGTGATGGTCAGGTTGTCGGGGGAGATCTCCCACGATTCGGCCATGACCCCCTCCAGGCGCAGGTTCTTGTCGTAGCGGAGCAGGCCGTCGTAGACCAGGCCGTTGATGTCGGAAGATGCCGAGTCGGAAGCCAGGACCGGCAACAGGGTGCTCGGCTCGCCGATGGATGCTTCGATGAAGGTATCGCCGTAGGCCGGACGGCTGTCGGTGCCGGCGGCGGGGGACGGGCCTTCCTGGCGGCCGCAGCCGGCCAGCGCCATCAGGAGGAAGAGGATGCCGAGGGCACGCATCAGCGGTCCTCCGCCGGCTCGTCCAGGCGCATGAGGATCGCCCCCGCGGGGGCGGATTGCCTGAACACCTCCGGCTGGAACTGGCGATTGAGAGCCAGGTCATCGAAGGCCAGGCTGGCCTGGATCTTCTGCGCCGGCAGTGCCATCTCGATACGGCGCGGCGCGGCCCGGGTGGTGCCGTCGAAATCGCCGTAGACCACGGTCAGCTGCGGCTCCTCGCCGGACAGGTAACTCACGCCGACCAGCCGGCGCTCCGCATCGAACCGCAGTTCCTGGCGCCGGCGGCTCGATTCGAGGACGACCTTCCACCCGCCTTCGGCCAGCATGTAGGCGGCGGCACTCTGCCTGGCGACGACCGGCGGCCGCTGCAGCAGGATGTCGACCAGGTCGCCGGGGCGCAACGGCAGGCGGGTGAAACGGCTGAGGTTTTCCGGGGTCGGCGCCCCCTGGTAGAACCGGGAATCGCCGGTGACCAGAACGGCGAGTTCGGCATCACTGACCGTCATGATCAGCAGCGGCGTCCCGAACGGGCTCAGCGTCTCGGCACGCAGCCGCCCCGGGGTTTCGGCCAGGACCACCTGGGTGCCGCTCACCGTCCGCTCCGGGGTCTGCACCTTGAACCTGGCAAGCCCCTGCAGCGTGCGGTTCTGATCGCTGCGCACCAGCCAGTCGTCGAGCAGCCCCTGGCCGACGGTATTGGCCACCGGTCTGTCCGTATGCCCGGCCGGGATCGTCGCACAGCCGGGGAGCAGCCACAACAGCACCACGGCACCCGGCCACAAGCTCCGGCGCAGAAACCGGGGGAACGCAGCGGACATCATTCCGGGCGGCCGAGGCGCTGCAGCTTGTCGCGAACGCTCTGGTTGTCGGGATTCAGCTCGAGGGCTTTCTGGTAGGCGCCGCGGGCGGGCCCCTGCTTGCCGAGGGCCATCAGCACATCCCCCAGGTGCTCGTGGATGATGTCGTCGTCCGGCAGGAGACGAATGGCTTCTTCGATGGCCTTGCGTGCCTCCTCGAAGCGGCCGAGCCGGTAGTAGACCCAGCCGAGCGTGTCGAGGATGTGCCCGGCGGGCTTGAGCGCCACGGCCCGCTCCGCCATCGCCGCCGCCTCGGGGAGATCGATCTTCTCCTCGGCCATGGCATAGGCCAGGAAGTTGAGGGCCTCGGCGTGATCGGGCTCGGCGGCGATGACCAGACGCATGGTTTCGCGGGCCTTGGCGCTGTCCCCCAACCGCTCGAGGATCAATGCTTTTTCGTAAAGCAGGTCGGGATCGTCGGGATAACTGGCCAGCCCCTGATCGAGAACGGCCAGGGCCTTGTGCTTGTCGCCGCCGCCAAGGTGCAGCACGGCCAGGTAATAGTAGATCTGCGGCCGCGCATCGGGTTTGCGCAGGCGTTCCTCGAGCAGCGCGACGGCGTCCGCGCTGCGCCCGGTCTGCACGTAAATGTAGCTCATGTGCGCCACGGCATCGTCGTAAAGCGGCGAGTCGGGGGCGATCTGCCTGAAGGCCTCGAGCGCCGCCGCCCAGTCGTCCTTGCGCTCCAGGGCCGTTCCCAGGTAGTAGCGCACCGGCTCCAGATCCGGCTGCATGGCGAGCATTTCGCGGAAGACCGCTATCGACTTGTCCCACTTCTCCTGCTCCAGGTAGATCAGGCCGATCTTGCGCCGGGCATCAAGGTCTTCGGGGTTCAGTTCGACGATGGTCTGCAACTCGCTGAGCGCATCGGCATAACGCTTCATGCCGACATAAACCCGGGCAAGGTGATGACGCAGGGAGAACTCGAGCGGATCCCTGGCCAGCGCCGCGCGAAAAACGCTGAGGGCATCGTTCCACTGGCGCCGCTCCTCATAAAGCAGACCCAGTTCCAGGGAAACCTGGGTCAGGTCCGGATGGCGCTGGATCAGCGTCCGGTACTCCTCGATCGCCAGGGCATCGAGCTTGGTTTCACGATAAAGCCGCGCCAGCGCCAGCCGGCCGGGTTGGGAATCGGGGGCCCGGCGCAGCAGATCCTTGAGCTCCTCGATCGCCTGCCCGGCCTCACCCGACCTGGCCAGGGCGATCGCCAGGTGGAGGCGAATCTGCTCCTGATTCGGGTCGCGTTCGAGCAGCTTGCGGAAATGAGGGATGGATCGTTCCGGCTGGCGGCTGTTGAAGTAGGCATTACCCAGGCGCAGATGAGCCTTTGCCGAATCCGGGTTGCGGATCAGGATGTCCTCGACGACCCGCACGGCCTGCTTGATCTGGTCGATTTCGATATAGAATTCGGCCAGCTCGAAACGCAGCTCCTCATTTTCCGGGTCAAAGCCGATGGCCTCGCGCAGGGCGGCTTCGGCCTCCTCGTTCTTCCCCTCGTCGAACAGCAGGCGAAACCGGCCGTAGTGGTAAAGCGCCTTGGCCTGCGGGTCGTCAACCCGGGATACGTAGGCCGCGTCGCCGGAACCGCTCCCCGACGGAGCGATGCAGCCCGTCAGGGCAAGCAGCAGGCACGACGCGGGAATCCAGCAAGATACTGAACGCATTGATAGTCTCCGTGGCATCGACCGAGCGGACGATGATCGTAAAAATTAACATATGCAGGACAGGAGGTCAATTCTCCACCACGCCGGTCAGCTTCTTTACATGAGGCTATCCCATGGTAATTTATAAGAAATTACTGCACTGCGGAGGGGCGGATGGATCCTGAGGCTCTCCACCGGCAACTGCTCGACCCGGCGACCTACCCGGAACCGACCCGTCACGTCGATTACCGCGAAACCCACATTTCGCGGGTATACCTCACCGACAGCCATGCCTACAAGCTGAAGAAGCCCCTCAAGCTGGGCTTTCTCGACTACTCCACCCTCGATCGCCGGGAGTTCTTCTGTGCCGAGGAAGTCCGCCTCAACCGCCGCTTTGCACCGGACACCTACCTCGGGGTCGCCACGTTGAACGCAGACCACGGCATGCTGCGCTTCAACGGCAAGGGACCCCTGATCGACTACGCGGTGCGCATGCGCCGCCTTCCCGACGACCGCATGCTCGACACGCTCGTCGAGCGCAACGCGCCGGATCTCCCGGGGGAGATCGCCCGGCTGGCCGGGCACCTGGCCGCCCTGTTCGCCGCCCTCCCCCCCTGCCGCGGCGGAGCGGACGGGCACGCAGCCGATGTCCGCGCCAACTGCGAAGAGAACCTGGCCCAGACCCTCCCGGTCATCGGCAAGCCGCTCAGCAGCGAAGCCCACCGGCTCATGGCCGCACGCACCGAAAGCGAACTGGCCCGGCTCGTTCCGCTTTTCGCCGCACGCGAGGCCGCCGGTTTCGTGCGCGACGGACACGGCGACCTGCATGCCCGCAACATCTGCATGACCGATCCGGTCCGGGTCTACGACTGCATCGAATTCTGCCGGCGGTTCCGGGTCGACGACGTGGCGGCGGAACTGGCCTTCCTGCTGATGGACCTCGAGTTCCGCGGCCGCCGCGACCTTGCCGAAACGTTTCTCGCCCGCTATCGGGAATGCGCCGCCGATCCGGACCTGGCCGCGCTGCTGCCGTTTTACAAGAGCTACCGGGCCTGGGTTCGGGGCAAGGTCGAGGCCCTGCTGAGCGGGGAAACCGATGCCGCCCCGGCAACCAGAGCGGCCGCCGGGGAGCGCGCCGCGAAATACTTCAACCTGGCTCTCGGCTACTACGTGCAGCCGGTTCTCCTGCTGACCGCCGGCCTCATGGGCGTCGGCAAGAGCACGCTTGCACGCGCCCTCGCCGAGACGCTCGGAGCGCGGCTGCTGCGTTCCGACGTGATCCGCAAGGAACTGGCCGGCCTTCACCGCGGCCGGGCACAACCGGACGCCTTCGGCGCGGGGCTCTACGCCCCGGCGGCCACCGCCCGCACCTATGCCGAAATGCAAAGGCAGGTCGAGACGCTGCTGCACCGGGGATGCTCCGTCGTGGTCGATGCCTCCTTTGCCCGGGACGCCGACCGCCAGGCTTTTTTCGCCCTCGCGGCTGCATGCGGCGTCCCGGCCTGGCTCCTCCATCTGCAGTGCGCCCGCGATCTCGCCCTGAACCGCCTCGACCGGCGACAGGCCGAGGGGGGCGACCCCTCGGACGGACGGCGGGCTCT
This sequence comes from Deltaproteobacteria bacterium, assembly GCA_005774545.1. Classification (GTDB taxonomy): domain Bacteria; phylum Desulfobacterota; class Desulfuromonadia; order Desulfuromonadales; family BM103; genus VAUL01. The sequence continues at coordinate 7,371 of VAUL01000003.1, forward strand.
GTTCGCGCCGCAGGCGGCGCTGTTCGAGCCGGTCGCCGCCGGCCCGCGCGTGATCGCAATCGACAGTTCTGCCGACGTCAACTATAATGTCCAGAAAATTGCCTGCCGGCTGCTGGCCGGGCGAGACTACCCATGAACATGAAGGCGAAAAACCCCCTGCACCTGCGCGAAGCCTGGGTGATCTTCTTCGTCCTCGGGCTGGTCATGCTCAACTTCCCGTTCCTGCACATCTTCAACAAAGACATTCAAATCTTCGGCATCCCCCTGATCGTCCTCTACCTCATGGTCGGGTGGCCGCTCTCGATCGCAATCATCTACCTCTTCTCATTGCTGCTCGATACCGGCGAGGCCGATGACGGCGAGCCGCCGGCCGCCCCGCCCCAGGACCAGGCATGATCCCGTTCGGCATCGTCGCCACCCTGTCCCTGCTCTATTTCGGGATGCTCTTCGCCGTAGCCTACTACGCCGACCAGCGCAAGCGCGCCGGCCGCAGCCTGATCGACAGCGCCAACGTCTATTCGTTTTCGCTGGCGGTCTACTGCACTTCCTGGACCTACTACGGCAGCGTCGGCCGGGCCGCCACCAGCGGCATCGACTTCGTCGCCATCTACCTCGGCCCGACGCTGATCGCCTTCAGCTGGTGGTTTCTGCTGCGCCGCATGGTCCGCATCAGCAAGCAACAGAACATCGCCAGCATCGCCGACCTCATCTCCAGCCGCTACGGCAAATCGGCCCTGCTCGGCGCCGTCGTCACCCTCTTCGCGGTGCTCGGCATCCTCCCCTACATCGCCCTGCAGCTGAAGGCCGTTTCCTACACCTTCAACCTGCTGACCATCCCCTCGACCGAACTGGCTCACGGCGCCCGGCATCACCTCCCGGCTCTGCCGATGCAGGTCGACACCGCCCTCATCGTCGCCCTGCTGCTCGGGCTGTTCGGGGTGCTCTTCGGCGCCCGCCACCTCGATGCCACCGAACGTCACGAAGGGCTGGTGGCAGCGGTCGCCCTCGAATCCCTGCTCAAGGTCATTGCCTTCCTGATGGTCGGCATCTTCGTCACCTACGGCCTGTTCGACGGCTTCACCGACATCTACACCCGCTTTCTCGAACGCTTTCCCGAGCGGCACCGCCTGCTGATGCTGAACACCGACCAGGTGCCTTACCCCGAGTGGTTCTCACTGACCTTCATGGCGATGATGGCCGTGATGTTCCTCCCTCGCCAGTTTCATATCATGGTCGTCGAAAACTGCCGGGAATCGCACATCAGCGAAGCGATGTGGCGCTTCCCCGCCTACCTCTTCCTGATCAACCTCTTCGTCATCCCGATTGCGCTGGCGGGCGTCCTGCTCAACGACGGCTCGACTGCCAACGCGGACTTCTTCGTTTTGCAGATCCCCCTGAACTCCGGGCATCCCTGGCTGGCCCTGGTGGTCTTCATCGGCGGCTTTTCCGCCGCGGCCGGGATGGTCATGGTCGAATCCGTCGCCCTCTCGACCATGATCCTCAACCACCTGCTGATGCCGGTCATCCTCAAAGTCTATTCCGGGGCGCGCAATCTCTCCGGGCTGCTGATCAACCTCAAGCGCCTGGCCATCATTGCCGTCATTCTGCTTGGTTATCTCTACTACCGGTTTCTCGGCGAGTCCTCGGCACTGGTCAATATCGGCCTGATCTCGTTCCTGGCCGCCACCCAGTTCGCCCCGGCCATCATCGGCGGCCTCTACTGGCGCCGGGCCACCCGGCGCGGCGCCACCGTCGGCCTGATCCTCGGCTTCATGGTCTGGTTCCATACCCTGCTGATCCCGGCGTTCGTCGACTCCGGCTGGCTGAGCCGGGCCATCCTCGACAACGGTCCGTTCGGCCTGACCCTCCTGCGCCCCACCGCCTTCCTCGGGCTGGCCGGCTTCAGCGTCTGGACGCACGCCCTGTTCTGGACCCTGTTCGTCAACGTCGGCAGTTTTCTCGCCATCTCCCTGCTGACGACACCGACGCCGGCGGAAGAAGAGCAGATCGAGAAATTCGTCGACGTCTTCAAGACGCGGTCGGAGGCCCCCCAGCTCCGCCGCATCACCAAGGCGCCGACAATCATCGAGTTCGTCGATTTGATGGCCAAATTCATCGGCGAGAAACAGGCGCACGCGGCCATCAGCGAGTATCTCGGCAACCGCGAAATCGACGAGAAAGGGAGTCTCTCCGAGCAGGAGCTTCCCCAGTTGAAGCGTTTTACCGAACTGACCCTGGCCGGCTCGGTCGGAACAGCCCCGGCCCGCATCATCATGGAGAACTACCTGGCGGCGCGCGGCAGCCGGATGGAAGACGTCTTCGACGTGTTCGGCTCGGTCAATATCAGCCGCACCGCCAGCCGCGAGCAGCTGAGCGTGCTGTACGAGGCGGCCCGGGTGGCCGCGAGCGGCGCCGATCTGCAGACCGTCCTCGACGACATCCTCAAGATCTTCACCGACCAGTTCCGCTTCGACCTTTGCGTAATCCGCATCCTCGACCCGGAGAAGCAGGTTCTCGCGGTACGCAGCCAGCGCGGCACCTCCCTGTCACTGGCGTTCGATGCCGACCGCGAGCTGAGCAGGGACACGTTCATTGGCGAGGCCTTCCTCACCAATCACATGATCGTCGTCAATGACACCGACACCATCAGCAAGCGCAAGACCGCCGAGCTCACCAGGCAGGAAGGGATCGTTTCCTTCGCCCACGCGCCGATCACCGTGGAAGGAGAGCCGATCGGCGTCATTTCGGCCTCGTCTCGCACCTCCAAGGGGATCTTCACGGATGAATTCGTCGAGCTGTTCGGCAGCCTGGCCGGACAGGTCGGCGTGGCCTGGCGCAATGCCCAGCAAACCGAACGGCTGATCGCCGCCCGTGAACAGCAACGCGAACTGGAGATTGCCAAAACCATTCAACTGGGGCTGCTCCCGACCGAAACCCCAGAAATCCCCGGCATTCAGCTGGCCGGGATCTGCCTCCCGGCCAAAGATGTCGGCGGCGACTACTACGATTTCCTGCTCCGTCCGGACGGCGGCATCGGCCTGGTGATTGCCGATGTCTCCGGGCACAACGTCGGCGCAGCCCTGCTGATGGCCGAAACCCGCACCCTGATCCGGGCCCGCTACGACCAGCTGGACACCCCCCGCGACACGCTGGCCGAACTGAACCGCTTCTTCTACGAAGATCTCAGCCGGGCCGAACTCTTCGTCACCATGTTTTTCCTGGAATTTCATCCGCAAACCGGCCGGGCCTTCTATGCCAGCGCCGGCCATTCACCGGCCCTGCTCTGGAGCCGATCAGCCGGCAAGGTCCTGCGGCTCGATGCCGAAGGGCTGATCTTCGGCGTCCGCCGGGAATTTCCCTACGAGCAGCAGACCCTCGATCTCGGCAGCGGCGACGTTCTGCTGCTTTATACCGACGGCATCATCGAAGCCAGCAACTCCAGCCGGGAATTGTTCGGCGAAGAGCGCCTGACCGACCTCCTCAGGGACGCCTGTCATCTCGGGCCGCAGGAGCTGATCGACCTGATCTTCCAGCAGGTCCGGCTCTTCTCCGGATCACACAGCTTCAACGACGACGTCTCCCTGATCGTCATGAAGGTCGAGGAACTCAAAGGGGCTCCTTGACGCCACGTTTTGTGCTAGACTGAAGCGGATTGTTCACCTTCTCCACCAGGAGCCATTCAATGAATCTGTCGATCGAACAAAAAGGAAGCGTCGTGCTGCTGGCCGTTCACGAAGAGCGCCTGGATGCGCACAACAGCAGTGAACTCAAGAACCAGATGCTGAAGTTGTTCGAGGAAGGGAAGCAGAACATGATCGTCGATCTGCAGGAGGTGCGCTTCGTCGATTCTTCGGGCCTCGGCGCGCTGGTCTCGGGGTTCAAGAACGCCAGCTCACGCAATGGCTGCCTCAAGCTGTCCGGGCTGCAGCTGCAGGTCAAGTCGATGTTCGAACTGACCAGGCTGCATCGGGTCTTCGAGATTTTCGCCGATGTCGACGAGGCTCTGGCCAGCTTTTCCTGACCATGGAGCGCCGCCGCGCCACGGCCTGAGGGATCGGGGCCGGGAGATCAGACATGAATACCGACCGGATCGAAGTCGATATCAAGGTTCCCAATCAGACCCGCTATCTCTGCCTGATCGGGCATATCGGCGAGAACATTGCCCTGGCGCTCAAGCACTACGGCGGCGACCGGGAAAAGCTGGCCTACGAACTGAATCTCGTTCTCACCGAAGCGATGGCGAACGCCATCCTGCATGCCAACGAAGGGGATCCCGCCCGGGAGGTTCACATCGAGATCGGCATCGTCGAGCGGAACCTGACCATTCGGGTCTACGACCATGGCCAGGGCTTCGACATCCGCCGGTTTGCAGAACCCGGCCATCCGCTCGACGAGCATGGCCGGGGGATTTACCTGATCCACTCCATCATGGACCAGGTCTCCTACCATCCGTCACACGACGGGCACGTCCTGGAAATGAGCAAGAAACTCAATTAAAAGCCGTCACCCGCCCCGATCACCCTCCCCCGAACAGTCCGAGCAACTGCCGATGGCTGTCCAGCCGCACGTCGGCCGGCAGGTCGTTGCGATAGGCGGCAAAAGGGATGCCGGCCGATGCCGCGGCACGACGATCGAGTTCCGAGTCACCGATGAAAAGGGTTCGGGAGGGGGCGAGCGCAAGACGCCGCGCCGCTTCGAACAGCATGTCGGGATGCGGTTTGGGGCGCGCCACGTCGCGGGAGGTGACAACGGCCCGGAAGTAACCGGCCATGTCGAAGTGGTCGAGAATTTCGCGCATGCTGCCGCCACGGTTGGTGGCAATCGCCAAAGGGAATCGCTCCGACAGGGCGGCCAGTACCTCGGTGATCTCCGGCTCCGGCCGCATGGCCGGGATGAACCGGCGGTAGTCGAGATCCTGTGCGACCGCCAGGGCCGCGGCGACCCGTTCCTCGCCGAGCAGGACGCGGAAAACCTCGGGACTCGCGGCCGTGTGGCAAAGACGGGCGCGCACTTCGTCGGCGGGATCAACCGGCGGCAGGCCGAACGTCTCGAGGACTGCGCCATAATAGGCCAGGTTCGCGGCCCGGCTCTCGAAGAGAACGCCGTCGCAGTCGAAGATGATGCCGGCAACCCCGTTCATGGCGCCCCGGTGCGCCGCTGTATCCGGATCAGGCCGGCGACGCCGAAAACGATCATCGGCAGCGACAGCAACTGCCCCATGGTCGCACCACCCCACAGGAAGCCGAGATGAGCATCCGGCTGCCGGACAAACTCCACCAGGAAGCGGAACAGCCCGTAGACGGCGAAAAACGCGAAAAACGGCACGCCGTGACGCACCTGGCGCCGATGCAGCCAGTACAGCAGGACAAACAGCACCGCCCCCTCGAGCCCTGCCTGGTACAGCTGGCTGGGGTGACGCGGCTCCGGACCGGCGCCGGGGAAGACCATCCCCCACGGCAGGTCCGTCGGCCGTCCCCATAACTCGCCGTTGATGAAATTCCCGAGACGCCCGAGGCCGAGCCCGACCGTGGCCGAAGTAACCAGGATATCGCCGGTCAGCAGCACCGGCAGCCGCCGGCGGCGGCAGAAGATCAGCGCCGCCGCGACAACGCCCAGCAGCCCGCCGTGGAAGCTCATCCCCCCCTGCCAGATGGCCAGGGCTTCCAGGGGATGATCGATGTACCAGCCCGGATTGTAAAAGAGGACGTATCCCAACCGGCCGCCGGCCACCACTCCGACCGCGCCGTAGAAGAGCAGGTCGGCCGCGCCGTCGCTGTCGAGCGCCAGCCGGCGCAACTTGGAAAGATGGCAGATCAGGCCGTAGCCGGCAAGAAAGCCGAGCAGGTACATCAAGCCGTACCAGCGGATGGCCAGCGGCCCGATGTGAATCAGGACCGGATCGATTTGAGGAAAAGTCATGTCTGATCTCGCAGCGTAATGCGTGGAACCGGGACGCCCGGGACTCTCACGGCGAAAGGTCCAAAACGCGGAGGACCGTCCGCATATCGTCCGGCACGGAGGCCTGCAGGGACAAGCGCTCGCCGGTCACCGGATGGTCGAAGCAGAGGTCGCTGGCATGCAGCATCTGGCGGGGCACCGTCACCCCCCGGATCTGCGCTGGCCCGCCGTAGCTCCGGTCGCCGAGCAGGGGATGCCCCGCTTCGGCAAAATGAACGCGAATCTGGTGGGAGCGCCCGGTGAGGATTTCAACCTCGACTAGGCTGGCATCGTCGCAGGCCGCCAGCAGGCGGTAGCGGGTCACGGCCTCCTTGCCGCCGCGCGCCACCGAAACCATGCGATTGGTCGAACGGCGACGCGCCAGCTGCGACCTGATCTCCCCCTCCCCGTCCTGCAGCCGCCCCGAAACCATCGCCAGGTAGCGTTTGGTGACGCGATGCTCGCCGAAGCTCGCCGTCAGCCCCTTGTGCGCCCTCGGATGCGTGGAAAAGACCATGACGCCGCTGGTATCGCGATCGAGCCGCTGCACCATGCCGATGCTCACCGTCCCTGCCGAACCGAGGAATTGCTGCAGAGCCGCGTACACCGTCCCCTGGTAGCGGGCAGGAGTCGGTTGAGTGGCGATTCCGGCCGGCTTGTCGAGGGCCAGCAGGTAACGGTCGCGAAACAGAATACGCGTCGGCTCGAGTTGAAACGGCGTCAGCGGCAGCCCGTCCACATGCAGTTCGACCCGTTGCCCGGCAGCGACGGCCAGACTGCAGCGGCGCACCCGGCGCCCGTCGACATGGGCGCCCCCGAGATCGATCAGGCGCTTGAGCAAACTGCGGCCACCCCCGGCAACCCCGGCCAGAAAAAGGTCGAGGCGGGCACCCGCGTGCTCATCGGGAACGACGAAACGATAGACTCCGGGGGATAGCGGTTGTTGCTCCAAAGGACGTAACACCGATTCGCAAAGTTTCCTGCGTACGCTTGACAGCAGTCGAACCCATGGTAGCATGTGACACAGGTTCGACCAAGTTCTTTGACATTCTCTGGAATGCCCGACGGTTGCAACTCAACCCCGGCCAACCAAATTTCAAACCGTCCCCAGGCTCGATCGTGGTGTGCCAGCCCGCCCATGAGCGGGACGCCTGAAGCGGTATCCCGGGGCATTGTCGATATGTGCGGCCGGACAGAGGAGATCGTCGGCATTCCGGAGATGAAATTTCATTTTGGTATTGCACGGCCGTACGAAAGGGTCTGTGCATCCACCCCGGGTCAACAGAAGTTCGGGCAGTTCAGGACCCCGGGCAACCTCCGGTCGGTGCAATACCAAAATAACAAAGTCCGAAGGCCCCATGCGCTTGCATGGGGCCTTCGGACTTTGTTGCACGCCTGCGCCGGAACCCCGGTTCGGGTCACTCCTCGCCGCCGTTGACCCTCTCGCGCAGTTCCTTGCCGGTCTTGAAGAACGGGGTCTTCTTGGACGGGATGCGCACCACCGTGCCGCTCTTGGGATTGCGGGCTTCACGAGCGTCGCGCTGACGCACGGTAAACGACCCGAACCCGCGGATCTCCACGCGATCCCCTTCAGCAAGCGCCTGGCTGATGCCATCGAAAATCGCGTTGACGATCAACTCCGCCTCGCGCTTGTTCAGCATTTCGTTGGTCGTCGTCAATTGTTCGATCAGTTCGCTTTTGGTCATCTTCTTCTCCTTCTCAATTAAATCCCGACCAGACGTACTGCAGCTTCCCGCCCTGTTGGCGAAGCAGGGCCCGGCTGAGCTGAGTCGATGCTTCCTGGATCAGGAGATCAATCAACTGCGGCTTGTCGCTGGGGGGGTAAACCACTTCCGGCTTGCCTTCGATCCCGGCCAGTTCGCCGGCGCGGCGAACCGCCGCCTCAAGGTTGCCGAGGTGATCGACCAGGCCGAGGTCGCGGGCCTGGCGGCCGCTGAAAATACGCCCGTCGGCAAGGCTCCGCACTTTCCTGACGTCCAGCTGTCGGCCGGCAGCGACCGAATCGACGAACTGGCCGTGGACATCGTCGATCAGCCCTTGCAGCAGCGCACGATCCTCTTCCGTCATGGGCCGGACCGGCGAGCCGATGTCCTTGTGCTTGCCGCTCTTGACCACTTCGCTGTGCAGCCCGATCTTGTCGAGCAGCTCCTGGAAGTTGGCAAATTCCATGATGACGCCGATGCTGCCGGTGATGGTGCCGGGGTTGGCGAAAATCTCGCGGGCCGGGGCGGCGATGTAGTAGCCGCCGGAAGCCGCAACCGACCCCATGGAGACGACCACCGGCTTGTCGGCATCGATGCGCTTGACCTCGTCGTGAATCTCCTGGGAAGGACCGACACCGCCGCCCGGCGAGTCGACCCTCAGCACGATCGCCTTGACCGAGCTGTTTTCATGAAAGGCATCGAGCTGCTCGATGATCTTCTTCGAATCGACGATGACCCCTTCCACCTCGACCACGCCGACCTGGCTGCGGACCACGAAGCGCGCCGGGCGATCGAAAAACCGGGAGACCGTCAGGACCAGGACCAGGAAGAAGAGGAAGATCCCGCCCAGCAGAGCCAGGGCTATGAACAGCGGTCGCTTTTGCATCGGGAAAGGAAAGCCGCCGCCCCCGCGTCGGGAAACGGGGGGCGGCGGCTGGTCGATGGCTGCTTAGCCGTTGTTTTCCGAACCGTTGCGGCCCAGAGCACCCTGCAGAAGGGCGCCGAGGTTGGAGGTCGCCTCCTTCTGCGCACCGAGGAATTCCTGGACTTCGGCCTTTTCCTTGTGCTCGTCAAGATGCTTGATCGACAGGGCGATCTTGCGATCGACGCCATCGATGCTGAGCACCACGGCTTCGAGGACATCGCCGGGCTTGGCGAAATCGCGCGGGCTTTCGACCTTCTCGCGGCTCAGTTCGGAGACGTGGATGAGCCCCTCGATCCCCTCCTCGATTTCGAGGAACACCCCGAAATCGGTGACCGAGGTCACGCGGCCGCGGATAATGGTCCCCGGGGCGCATTTGCTCGGGATCACGCTCCACGGATCGGGGGTCAGCTGCTTGATCCCGAGGGAGAAGCGCTCGTTCTCACGGTCGATATTGAGAACCACGGCCTTGACCGTGTCGCCCTTGCGGTACAGTTCCGAAGGATGCTTGATCCGGCGGGTCCAGGAGAGGTCGGAAATGTGAACCAGACCGTCGATCCCTTCATCGACGCCGACGAAAATGCCGAAGTCGGTGATGTTCTTGATCTGCCCTTCGATGATGGTGCCGATCGGGAACTTCTCGCCGATCTGCTCCCACGGGTTCTGCTCGATCTGCTTGAGGCCGAGGGAGATGCGGCGGTTGGGGATGTCCAGAGCCAGCACCACGGTTTCGACTTCGTCACCGATATTGAGCACCTTGTTCGGATGCTTGATGCGCTTGGTCCAGCTCATCTCGGAGACGTGAATCAGCCCTTCGACCCCGCCTTCCAGTTCGATGAAGGCCCCGTAATCGGTCAGGCTGACAACCTTCCCCTGAACGCGGCCGCCGACCGGATATTTCCCCTCGACGTCGGCCCAAGGATCGGGAATGATCTGCTTCAGCCCCAGCGAAACGCGCTCACGCTCACGGTCGAACTTGAGAACCTTGACGTTGAGCTTCTGGCCAACGGTGAGCACGTCCGCGGGGTTGTTGACGCGGCCCCAGGACATGTCGGTGATGTGCAGCAGGCCGTCAAGCCCGCCCAGGTCGATGAAGGCGCCGTAATCGGTCAGATTCTTCACCACGCCCTCGACCACCTGCCCTTCGGACAGGGTCTCCAGCGTCTGGCCGCGCATCGAATCACGTTCCTCTTCGAGCAGAACCCGGCGGGAAAGCACGATGTTGCCGCGCCGCTTGTTGAGCTTGATGATCTTGAACTTGAGGGTGGCGCCGAGCAGTTTGTCGAGATTGCGCACCGGGCGGATGTCGACCTGGGAACCGGGGAGGAACGCGCTCACGCCGATATCGACGGTCAGGCCGCCCTTGATCCGTCCGGTGATCTTCCCTTCGATCACCGAGCCCTCTTCGAGGGAACCCCAAATGCGCTGGCGGTCGGCTTTCGACTTGGACAACGAAATGAGGCCGCTCTCGTTCTCGCGGCGCTCGAACAGGACGTCGATCTCGTCTCCCACCTTGACCTGGAGCTGACCGTTCTCGTCCCGGAATTCCTCGATCGGGATGACCCCTTCAGACTTGTAGCCGACGTCGACGATGACCGTGTCATCGTTGACCTGTACGACCGTCCCGCGCACGACGTCGCCGACGTGCAGTTCCTGAAGGCTGCTTTCAAACAGCGATTGGAAGTCCTGTTCGTGATCCGCACCTTCGTTTTGTTCCCGTTTGTTGTTGATGTTGTCCGACATTAACCCGATACCCCCTAACAAAGTCTGCCGCCGGGCGGCAGTGTGGCCCTAGCCATGGTCGTTGAACGTAACACAGCGATCGAGGAAAAACAAATGTTTATTTTCCGCCGGGATCGGCAAGTTCGGCGACCCGGCTGACCACCTCGTCGATCAGCCAGCGCGGCGTCGAGGCCCCGGCGGTAATGCCGATGCGGCCGGCGCCGTCGAACCAGGTGCGCTCGATTTCCCCCGCCGTCTCGATGTGATGGGTGGCCGGCAGAATCTCGCGGCAGATCTGCGCCAGGCGCGAGGTGTTGGCGCTGTTGAATCCGCCGATCACCAGCATGACATCGACCTCCCTGGCAATCGCCCTGGCCTCGTTCTGACGAACCGTCGTGGCATCACAGATGGTGTTGAACACGTGAAGCTCCTGGCATTTCTCCAGGCAGATGTCGGCAACCTGGCGCAGGTTGTCGAAGGACTGGGTCGTCTGGGCAACGATGCCGACCTTCCCCATGCGCGGCAGGGCAGCGGCTTCGGCGGCATTGGCCACCACCCGCACCTTGCCGCCGTCGGCATAGGAGACGATCCCCTGGACCTCGGGGTGTTCGGCCTCGCCGACGATGATCACCGAGTACCCGTTGGCGGCAAGACGGGCAGCGTATTCCTGGGCCTTCTTGACGAACGGACAGGTCGCATCGACCACGGTCAGATCGCGGGCGAGGATGGCCCGCATCTCTTCGGACGTGACCCCGTGGGAGCGGATGATCACCGCCCCTTGAGGGATCGCTTCGACCCGGTCGACGACTTCCACTCCCTTTTCCGCCAGTTTCTCCACCACCTGCGGCGAGTGGATGATCGGCCCGAGGGAGCAGATGTGCTCATGATCTTCCGAGGCCTCGAACGCCATCTGGGTCGCGCGCTTGACGCCGAAGCAGAAGCCGGCGCTCTTTGCAAGGATGATCTCCACGCTCACTCCTCTCCGTCGCCCGGGTAGCGCTTGCGAACCAGCGCGAGCATTGCGGCCAATACCTGTTCGATCCCCATCGCCGTGGTATCGATCGCCACCGCGTCGTCAGCCTGACGCAACGGGGAATGGGAACGGCGGCTGTCGGCCTGATCGCGGGCCTCGACCTCGGCAATGGTCCTGGCCAGGTCGACCGGCGTCCCCTTGGCCTGCAGCTCCAGGAAACGGCGGCGGCCCCGCTCCTCGGGGCTGGCGACCAGGAAAAACTTGATCTCGGCATCAGGGAAGACCACGGTCCCGATATCGCGCCCCTCGAGGACGAAGCCGCCCCGGGCGCACAACTCGCGCTGCCGCCTGACCAGAGCCTCGCGCACCGCCGCACAGGCGGAGACCTTAGACGTCAGCAGGCTGATCTCCGGGGTACGGATGGCGGCGGAGACATCCTCGCCGTCGAGCAGCACCCGCTCACCGCCGGCATTGCGCACGAAATCGATGACGATGCCGGCAGCCAGGCGGCCGAGGGCGACGTCATCCTCCGGGTCGACGCCGCGCCGGGAAGCGGCCAGCGCCACGGCCCGGTACATGGCGCCGGTGTCGAGATTGACAAACCCGAGCTCCCTGGCCAGCAGCTTGCTCAGGGTGCTCTTGCCGACCCCCGACGGGCCGTCGATGGCGACGATCGGGCGGCGGGCGCGGATCACGGACCGTTCCTGCTCAGGCGCTGCGGATGCCATCGAGCAGCTCCCAGAAACGGGGGAACGAGGTTTCGGTGCAGGCGGTGTCGGCAATGGTCACCGGACCGGTGGCGACCAGGGAGGCGATCGCGCAGCTCATGGCGATGCGATGATCGCCGTGGGAGCCGACGTGGCCGCCTTGCAGCCGCTCGCGGCCGGAGATGATCATGCCGTCGGGCGTCGGCTCGATCACGGCCCCCAGCTTCCCCAACTCGCTGGCGATCGCGGCGATGCGGTCGGTTTCCTTGACACGCAGTTCCTCGGCATCGCGGATCGTCGTCGTCCCCTCGGCCAGGGCCGCGGCAACGCTCAAAACCGGGAATTCGTCGATGGCGCGCGGCACCACCTCGCCGCCGATCTCGATCCCTTTCAACGGGCTGTGCCTGACCAGGATGTCGGCCACCGGCTCTCCCGACTGCTCGCGCTCGTTGAGCAGCTCCAGGCGACCGCCCATGGCCCGGAGAATGTCGATGGCGCCGCTGCGGCTCGGGTTGAGACCGACGTTTCTCACCAGCAGTTCGGCCCCCGGAGTGATCAGTCCGGCCACCAGGAAGAAGGTCGCCGAGGAGATGTCCCCCGGCACATGCATGTCGCGGGCCCGCAGGCGCGGCCGGCCGGCAACGGTGACGCCGCCGGCAAACGGCCGGACATCGGCGCCGAACCAGGCCAGCATCCGTTCGCTGTGGTCGCGGGAGAGGTGCGGTTCGCGCACGGTGGTCTCGCCGTCGGCGTAGAGGCCGGCGAGGAGAATCGCCGACTTGACCTGGGCGCTCGCGATCGGCGAATCGTAGCTGACCGGCGCCAGCGTCGTCCCCTGGATCGCCAGCGGCGCCAGCTCGCCGCCGCGCCGCCCCCAGATGCGAGCCCCCATGGTCGTCAGCGGGCCGACCACCCGCTTCATCGGCCGGCGCCGCAGGTACTGATCGCCGGTCAGGACCGAAAAGAACTTCTGTCCGGCCAGCAGCCCGCTCATCAGGCGCATGGTGGTGCCGGAATTGCCGCAGTCGAGCACATCGCCCGGTTCCTGCAGCCCGTCCAGCCCCTTGCCTTCGATCTCCAGCTCACCCTGAGCGATCTGGCGGATGGGGATCCCCATCGCCTCGAAAGCCTTGAGGGTGGAGAGGTTGTCCTCGCCGGTCAGGAAACCGCTGACCCGCGTGACGCCTTCGGCCAGCGAGCCGAACATGATCGCGCGGTGGGAGATCGACTTGTCGCCGGGGGTAACGATCTCGCCGCGCAACGTCGCGGCGGGATGGAGGGTGCGGTCAACACTCATAGGATGGCATCCCTGCTCTCTTTTGACCTGCGGAAGAACTCGAACAGGCGCTCGTCATCCCCGCGCGCCACATCGTCTTTGAGCTCCCGGAAAAAGGCTTCGAACTGCCCCATCATCTCGACCAGGGCCTCACGGTTGGTCAGGGCGATGTCGCGCCACATGGTCGGATCGGAGGAGGCGATGCGCGTAAAATCGCGGAAACCGCCGGCGGAATATTCGAGAATGTTCTCCTCGTAGCGGTCATAGGCGCCGACCGCGTTGACCAGCGCGTACGCCACCATGTGCGGCAGGTGGCTGATCGCCGCCAGGACCCGGTCGTGCTTTTCGACATCCATCACCACCACCTCGCAACCGGCGGCTTCCCACATGGCCTGAACCAGGGCAAGGGCCGCCGGATCGGTACGCGGTGTCGGCGTAAGGATGCTGCGCCGCCCCTGGTAGAGCGAAGCGAAGGCCGCCTCCGCACCGCTGTGCTCGGTGCCGGCGATCGGATGGCCGGGGACGAAGTGGACATCGGCGCGCAGGAACGGTTCGATCTGATCGATCACCGCCTGCTTGACGCTGCCGCCGTCGGTCAGGATCGCGCCGGGCTTCAGGTGCGGCATCGCCTCGCAGGCCACCGGCCCGAGGGTCAGTACCGGCGTCGCCAGAAAGACCACGTCGGCATCGGCGACCCCGGCGGCAAGATCGCGGGTGACGCTGTCGACCACGCGCAGCTCCAAGGCCTTGTCGAGGTTCGCCTGGCCGCGGCCGATGCCGACCACGTGTCCGACCGCCCCGGAAGCCTTCAGCGCCAGGGAAAGCGATCCGCCGATAAGGCCGACGCCGACCACTGCGAGTTTGTTGATGTAAAGGCTGCTCATCTTCCGTCGCTCACCTGAAAAGTTGGTTGTGTATCGGGAGGCCGCTCCGCTACCTGGCCTTCGGATAGGAGCCGAGCACCTTGAGGAACTGGCAGTAGCCGTTGAGCTCCTCGACGGCGGCGGCCACCTGCGGTTCCCGGACATGACCCTCCATGTCGAGGAAAAAGATGTATTCCCACGCCCGCCCCTTCATCGGCCGGCTTTCGATCTTGGACAGGTTGATGCCGCGCTTGGAGAACGGTTCCAGCATGCGGTAGAGAATCCCCGGCTCGTCACGAACGCTGAACATGATCGAAGTCTTGTCGTTCCCCCCCGGCTCCGGCATCTGCTGGCCGATCACCAGAAAGCGCGTGAAGTTGTTGGGGTTGTCCTCGATGCGGTGCTTGACCGCACGCAGCCCGTAGAGATTGGCCGCCGCCTCGCTGGCGATGGCCGCGACGCTCTCGTCCTCGGCCGCCAGCTGGGCGGCCTGGGTGGTGCTGCCGACATCAACCAGCGGCACGTCGGGGAGGTTTTCCTCGAGCCAGACCCGGCACTGGGCCAGGGCCTGCGGATGGGAAACGACCTTGCGGATGTCCTCGATCCGGCCGGTGCGGTTGAGCAGGTCGTGCGAGACCTCGATCAGCACTTCGGCGATGATCTTGAGGTCGGATTTCATGAACATGTCGAGGGTGTGGGAGACCACCCCCTCGTTGGAATTCTCCACCGGCACGACCCCGTAGTTGGCACGACCCCGGCCGACCTCCTCGAAGATGGAGGGGATGCTCTTGATCGGCACCAGCTGGGCGGAGAAGCCGAATTGCTGCATGGCCGCAACGTGGGTGAAGGTGCCCTGGGGGCCGAGAAATGCGACCTTCATCGGCTGTTCGAGGGAAAGGGACGCGGAGATGATCTCGCGGAATACCCGCCGCACCCCCTCTTCCGGGAACGGGCCGGGGTTGCCGGCTATCAGCCGGGCATAGATCGCCTGCTCGCGGCTGGGAACGTAGAAGTCGCCGTCCCCCCCCGCCTTGGCCTTGCCCACCGCGACGACCACCCTGGCCCGCTCGTTGAGCAGCTCGAGAATCCGATCGTCGATGGCATCGATCTGCCGGCGCAGATCGGCAAGTTGCTGGTCGGCCACGGCCACCTCCTTCCCCGGCATTTCCGGAGTTGCGACTCTAGCCGAAACATGGTGAAAAGGCAAGTTGTGCGAGGGGTTACGGAAGCCCTCGCGAGCGTGCTTGACCGCCCCTCCCGGCACGGCTAAACTCCGCTAATCCCAATAAAATGAACAGAAGGAGTTTTCGCATGTCGATCGCCATCAAGGTCCGCAGCGCCATCGAGCGCGCCTCGTGGATTCGCCGCATGTTCGAGGAGGGGGCCGCCCTGACGGCCCGCTACGGAGCCGAGAACGTCTTCGACTTCACCCTCGGCAACCCCGCCGTCGAACCGCCCGAAGCCTTCCGCAACGAACTGCGCAAGCTGGCCGAGCAACCGATCCCCGGCATGCACCGCTACATGAACAATGCCGGCTACGACTTCACCCGCAAGGCGGTCGCCGAATTCCTGACCGAGCAGACCGGCGTGGCCGTCCCGTCGAGCCACGTGGTCATGATCTGCGGTGCCGGAGCCGGGCTGAACGTGGTTCTCAAGACGATCCTCAACCCCGGGGAGGAGGTCATCATCCTCACGCCGTACTTCGTCGAGTACAAATTCTACGTCGACAACCACGGCGGCACCACGACCGAGGTCTGGACCGACCGCGAAACGTTCCAGCCGGACGTGGCCGCCATCGAGGCGGCGATCGGCCCGAACACCCGCGCGGTGCTGATCAACTCCCCGAACAATCCGACCGGCGTGGTCTATCCGGCGGAAACGCTGGAAGCGCTCGGCAGGATGCTGGAGCGCAAGCAGGCGGAACTGGGGCGGACGATCTACGTCATCTCCGACGAGCCCTATGCGCGCCTGGCTTTCGACGGCATCAAAGTGCCGCCGGTCTTCCGCTTTATCCGCAACAGCATCGTGGTGACGTCACACTCCAAGGACCTGGCGCTCCCGGGCGAGCGGATCGGCTACCTTGCCGCCAACCCGGCCATGGACGACTGCGCCCTGTTCCTCGAAGGGGCGATCTTCTGCAACCGGGTCCTCGGCTTCGTGAACGCTCCGGCCCTGATGCAGCGCCTGGTGGCCGGCCTGCAGCGGGAAAGCGTCGATGTCGGCGAATACCAGCACAAGCGCGACGTTCTCTACAACCACCTCACCGACCTGGGATTCAAGATGGTCAAGCCCGGCGGCGGGTTCTACCTCTTCCCGCAATCACCGATCGAAGACGACGTGGCCTTCGTGCGCAAGGCGCTGGAGCACAACATCCTCCTCGTCCCCGGCAGCGGCTTTGGTGCTCCCGGCTACTTCCGCATCGCCTACTGCGTGGCCATGGACGTCATCGAGCGCAGCCTGCCGGCCTGGGACAAACTGGCCAAAGACGCGGGGCTGTAGATGGAGAAGCGCTTTCTGCCTCCCGCCGAGGCCGCCGCCGCCATCGTCGCCGCCGGCGAGCGCATCCTCACCCAGCCGGCTTCGCGCACCCTGGTGCTGAGCCTCCTGGCCGGCTTCTACATCGCCTTCGGTGCGCAACTGGCCACGGTGGTCACCTCCGATGCTGCCGCGCATCTCGGCCTCGGCATCAGCCGGTTCCTGGGAGGGAGCGTCTTCTCCCTCGGGCTGATGCTCGTGGTGATCTGCGGCGCGGAGCTGTTCACCGGCAACAGCCTGCTGACCAAAGCCGCCCTGCAGGGACGCATCCCCTGGGGAAAGCTGGCCGAGAACTGGGGGGTGGTGCTGTTCGGCAACTTCCTCGGCTCGCTGTTCTTCGCCTGGATGATGTTCGAAACCGGGCTGTGGAAGAGCGGCCGGATTGGCGAGCACGCCGTCGGCATCGCCGCCGCCAAGTGCCAGCTTGATTTCGGCGCGGCCTTCGTGCGGGGGATCCTGTGCAACTGGCTGGTCTGCCTGGCGGTGTTCATGGCGACCGCGGCCCGCGACGTCGTCAGCAAGATGCTGGCCTGCTACATGCCGATCATGGCCTTCGTGGCCAGCGGCTTCGAGCATAACATCGCCAACATGTACTTCATCCCGGCCGGGCTGTTCATCGACGGCACCCTCGGCGGGCAAACCGGGGGGCTGACCTGGAGGAACTTTTTCCTCGGCAACCTTGTCCCGGTCACGCTGGGCAACATCGTCGGCGGGGTGGTCTTCGTCGCCTTTGCCTACTGGTACGTCCACCTCAGGGGGAACCGGCAGCAACCTTGACCGCCGACACCGTCCCTCCCTTGCAACAGGAAAGGCCCGCCATGAGCGGGCCTTTCCTGTTGATGCGACAATTATCCGGCAGTTGACGCCGTGGTTCGCCCCTACCCTTCAACCTTCTCCCAGGAGTGGGGGATCGCGGTCGGGAACGGGTAGAGCAGCAGCCGGCTGCGGTCGCCGGCATAAAGACCGCCTTCGGCCTTCTGATGGTAGCCGACCCAGTGCTGGAACGGGATCTGGTTCATGCAGTCCTCGAACACGATCGACTTGGTCTTCTTGGTGGTCTTTTCGAGCAGTTCCCGCTTGGCATCGAGGTAGCGGCTCTGCGCCGCCATGTGCAACTCCTCATGGCCGAGTTCGGTGAACATCACCTGACGGAACATCTTGCCGGGACGGTGGGTGGCGTACCAGGCATACTCGGCCGGCGTCAGGTTCGAAAGCATGACGAACTGGATCGGCGCGATCACCATGTACAGGCGCGGGGTACGCTGCGCGGGCGCCGGCTGGCCGATCAGCCCGGCAATCTCGTCGCCGGTCATCCGCTCGTGACAGTCGTGTTTCGTGTAGGCGGCCAGTTCCTTTGCCGCGCCAAGAGCCAAGGCCTCGCCGCCGGTCTTGACCAGATAACAGCTCCGGAACGCCGAAAGCGGGACGCTGCTGAAGGCCGCGTTGGACAGGGCCGTTTTGGTGCGGCTGCCGGCCTTGACCCCGGCCAGCGCCTCGACCGAATCGGCAAACGGGTCGCGCCAGCCGCCTTCGTCGAGGAAACTGAATGCGGGTTTCTCCCCGTCGCAGGCCAGTTCCACCATGATGCTGCGCCCGCGGAAATGCTTGCCGGAACCGGGGCTGCGGCGGTGCGCCAACCCCTCGATGCCGAGGCTGGTGGCGGTGACGTTGCCGTGGGGGAGCGTCATAATCAGCTGGGACTGGTTCATGTTATCGTCTCCTTGGGATCGGATGTGCATTCCATGGATGCCCCTAAAGGCATCATACAACGAATTACAGTTTGCTCAAGAGCGGAACGATCAGCAGCGAAACGATGTTGATGATCTTGATCATCGGGTTGACCGCCGGGCCGGCAGTGTCCTTGTACGGGTCGCCGACCGTGTCGCCGGTCACCGCCGCCTTGTGGGCATCGCCGCCCTTGCCGCCGTGGTGGCCGTCCTCGATGTACTTCTTGGCATTGTCCCAGGCACCGCCGCCGGTGGTCATGGAGATGGCGACGAAGATCCCGGTGACGATCGAGCCGACGATCACCCCGCCCAGCGCCTGGGGCCCGAGGGTGAAGCCGACCACGATCGGCGCGGCGATCGGGATGAGCCCGGGGATGACCATCGACTTGAGCGCCGACTTGGTGACGATGTCGACGCAGGCAGCATAATCCGGCTTGCCGGTCCCCTCCATGATCCCCTTGATCTCGCGGAACTGGCGGCGCACTTCCTCGACCACCGACCCGCCGGCGGTGCCGACCGCCTCCATGCACAGGGCGGCGAAGTAGTACGGCAGCATCCCGCCGATGAACAGGCCGACGATGATGTACGGATCGGCCAGGTCGAAGCTGATCATCTTGCCGGCCGCCTTCAGTTCGTCGACGTAGGAGGTGAAGAGGATCACCGCCGCCAGACCGGCCGAGCCGATGGCATACCCCTTGGTGACCGCCTTGGTGGTGTTGCCCACCGCATCCAGCGGATCGGTGACGGCGCGCACCGAGTCGTCCAGTTCGGCCATCTCGGCGATGCCGCCGGCGTTGTCGGTGATCGGCCCGTAGGCATCCATGGCCACGACGATGCCGGTCAGCGACAGCATCGACACCGCGGCGATGGCGATGCCGTAGATGCCGGCGCACTGGAAGGCAACGATGATCCCCGCCGCGATGACGATGATCGGCAGGGCGGTCGACTTCATGGAGATGCCCAGGCCGGCGATGATGTTGGTCGCGTGGCCGGTCGTCGAGGCCTGGGCGATATGCTTCACCGGGGCGTATTCGGTGGCGGTGTAGTACTCGGTGATCCAGAAGATCGCGCCGGTGACCACCAGCCCGACCAGGGCGGCGATGAACAGGCTGCCGGAACTGAAGACCTGACCGTCGACGTTCGCCAGTCCCTGCGGGAACATGCTGGCGGTAATGAAGAAGAAGGCGACGGCCGCTATCACCCCGGAGGCGATCAGCCCCTTGTAGAGAGCGGGCATGATCTTGCGCGAGGCCGGCAGCCTGACGAAGAAGGTCGAGATGATCGAGGCGACGATCGACACCCCGCCGAGGATCAGCGGATAGGTGACGGCCGCGACGTTCCCCCCGAAGGCGATGGCGCCGAGCAGCATGGCGGCGATCAGGGTGACGGCATAGGTTTCGAACAGGTCGGCCGCCATTCCGGCGCAGTCGCCCACGTTGTCACCGACGTTGTCGGCAATGACCGCCGGGTTGCGCGGATCGTCCTCGGGGATCCCCGCTTCGACCTTGCCGACCAGGTCGGCGCCGACGTCGGCGCCCTTGGTAAAGATGCCGCCGCCGAGACGGGCGAAGATCGAGATCAGCGAACCGCCGAAGCCGAGACCGACCAGAGAGTTGCAAACGGTCTTCACTTTATCGGGTCCGGCCGGGACGATCTGGTCGAGAACGAAATAGTAGCCGGCAACACCGAGCAGGCCGAGGCCGACGACCAGCATGCCGGTGATCGCCCCACCGTTGAAGGCAACGCCGAGAGCCTTTTCCATCCCCGACCTGGCGGCTTCGGTCGTCCGCACGTTGGCGCGGACCGACACGAACATGCCGATGAAGCCGGTCAATCCGGAGAAGACCGCGCCGATCAGGAAGCCGACGGCCGTCTTGATGCCGAGGGAGACGACGAGCAGAACGAAAATCACCACCCCGACCAGGGCGATGATCTGGTACTGGCGCTTCATGTAGGCGCTCGCACCTTCCTGGATGGCGGCGGCGATCTGCCTCATCCGCTCGTTCCCCTGGGGGAGACCCAGGATCCAGCGGGCGGAGATGATCCCGTAGGCGATGGCTGCAAAAGCGCAGAACAGGGCGAAGGGGACGGCGTACTGTTGCATGGCGGCTGGTTTCCTTTCAATACGACGGACACGATATCGAAACCGTGTTTATTTTTGTGGCGCGGCATATTAATGCGCATCTCCGGCCGGCGTCCACTAAAAATTCGCCGCCTCACACAAAAAAAGGGGAGGCGCAAGGCCTCCCCATGACATTTGCATGCACAGTCAGGAATTAATGGTCGATGGCCTTGGCCATGCCGATGCCGGTGTTCTGGCGGACGTAGATCTCGTCGAACATCTCCTCGGCGCGCTTCTCGCGGAACGCCAGGGCGCCCAGGATCGCCGCCATGAAGCCGATCGGGATCGACAGGATCCCCGGGTTCTTCAGCGGGAAGATCGGGGCCTTCAGGCCGAGGATCGAGGTGCCGCCGTCGTTGGCCGCGAAGTCCTTCTTCGCCTGGTCGAGCGCCTTGGCGTCCTTCTCGTTCAGCGTCTCGCCGGCCGCGATCTTCTTCTCCATCGCCTCGATGGTCTTCTTCGCGCCGTTGGCGATGTTCTGCGGATAGGTCATGTTCGGCGACACCATCACCAGGCCGATCGACACGACGGTGCCGACCACCAGGCCGCAGATGACCCCGGCGGTGTTCATCCGCCGCCAGAAGAGCGACAGCACCACGACCGGCAGGTTCCCCGAGGAGGCAACCGCGAAGGCCAGCGCCACCAGGTGGGCGACGTTCTGCTTCTCCGCCGCGATGCCGATGACGATCCCCATGGCACCGACGACCAGCGAGGTGATGCGGGCCGCCATGACCTGCTCGTGCTGGTCGGCGTGGCCGTCCTTGATCACGTTGACGTAGATGTCGTGGGCGATCGCCGCCGAGGCCGCCAGCACCAGGCCGGAGACGACCGCGAGGATGGTGGCGAAGGCCACCGAGCAGAGGAACGCCAGGAAGATGTCGCCGACGATCGGCGCGATGTCGGCGCCGAGCTGCTGGGCCAGGATCAGGGTGGCCATGTTGCCGCCCTTGTCGACCGCGGTCACGCCCTGCGGGGTGACGTGGATGGCGGCGCCGAAGCCGAGCAGGGTGGTCAGGACGTAGAAGCCGCCGATGATCCACATGGCGATGATGACCGACTTGCGGGCGGCCTGGGCGGTCGGCACGGTGAAGAAGCGCATCAGGATGTGCGGCATCCCGGCGGTGCCGAGCACCAGCGCCATCCCCAGGGAGATCTGGTCGAGCGGGTTCTTGAGGAAGAGGCCCGGCTCAAGGAAGCGCTGGCCGGCGGCCTCGCCGGAGATCTGGATGCCGTCCTTGAGCAGCATCTTGGAGACGTGATCCTGGATGTTCGGGTTGTTGACGATGTCGCTGAAGAAGCCGATCGGGTTGAAGCCGGCCTTGTAGCCGACCAGGATCGAGATCAGGAACGCGCCCGACATGAGCAGGCCGGCCTTGATGATCTGCACCCAGGTGGTGGCGGTCATGCCGCCGAAGACGACGTAGCCGACCATCAGGATGCCGACGCCGACGATCGAGAAGGTGTAGCTGAAGCCGACCAGCAGCGCCATCAGCTTGCCGGCGCCGACCATCTGCGCGGTCAGGTAGAAGGTGGAGACGGCGACGACCGACAGGGCGCACACCGCGCGCACCGGCTTGGGCTGGGTGCGGAACGAGAGGATGTCCCCCAGGGTGTACTTGCCGGCGTTGCGGCACGGCTCGGCGACGACCAGGAGCACGGTGATGTACGCCACCAGCCAGCCGACCGAGTACATGAAGCCGTCGTAGCCGTACAGCGAGATCATCCCCGAGATCCCCAGGAACGAGGCGGCCGACATGTAGTCGCCGGCGATCGCCCAGCCGTTCTGCGTGCCGGTGATGCCGCCGCCGGCCGCATAGAAGTCGGCTGCCGTCTTGGTACGCTTGGCCGACCAGACGACAACTGACAGGGTAATGCCGATGATGATCAGGAAGAACGTGATGGTGATGGTCTTGTTCGCCTTGATCTCGGCGGCCAGCGCCAGGTTCGGCAGGGCCAGCAGCAGGGCGGTCGTCAGGAAGAGTTGCAGTTTTTTCATCGTGATGGCCTCCCTATTTCACGAACTCGCTGACCACTTCACGGGTCAGGCGGTCGAAATCCTTGTTGGCCACGTGGGCGTAGTAGTGGGCCAGCCCCCAGGAGACGAAGAACTGGGAGAGGGCGAACAGGTAGCCGAAGTTGACGTTGCCGAGCAGCTTGATCTTGAACAGATCCGTGGCGTAGGCCGCCCCGATCGGCAGCAGGAAGTAGTACACGGTGGAGAAGGCCCACCAGCCGAACAGGAACCGCTGCTTGCGGTGGTGAAGTTCGATGAACTTCGGGTTTTTGGCGATTGCCGCCCAGTCGTACGTCTGTGCCATGCCGGTTTTCCTTTCTGAATGGTTCAGCCCGAGGATCGGGGCCGTGTGAATTCTGCTGTCATGGTGAAGATGGCCGGTAGAGTTCTCGTTCGCCTCGGCACCTCCTTTCCAATCTGTTGCCGTAAAAACCAATCCCGCCGGAATTACAGGCGGACATTCCCTGCATATGGTTTCAGGAAGCCGAGCTTCGACGAAATGGCTTCGCTCGAATTTTTCAACAGCGGCAAAAACCAGGAATCGACCTGCGCTTCCGGCATCCGGTAGGTCGGGCCGACCACGCAGATAACGCCGGCGACGTTCCCCGACTGATCGAAAAACGGGGCGGCCAGGCAGCCGACCATGTCGCCAAGGCCACCCTGCTCAAGGCAGTACCCCCTGGCCCGGATGTCGGAGAGCCCGCCGTCCTCCCCTGCCTCCGCGCTCCCCGCTTCGGAATAGGCAAGCATCACCTGGCCGGGTGCGGCACTGGCCAGCGGGAAACGCCGGCCCACCAGCGATGCAATCTTGACCTGTTGGGCCGACTCCACGAGGTCAATGAAGAGAAATTCGTTGCCGCGCCGGATTGCCAGGTAGATGGCCTCGTTGCACTGCCGGCAGAGTTCCTCCATCACCGGGCGGGCATGACGGAGCAACCCCATGCGCAGCAGCAGCCGGCGACCGACCTCGAAGGCATTCACGCCGACACGATAGATGCCGGTTTCGGCGATCCGCTCGACGTAACCGCGGTTCTCGAAGGTCGCAAGGAGACGGAATACCGCGCTCTTGCTCATCCCGAGCCGCTTGCTCAGTTCGGTGACACGGACCTCCTCGTCCCCCCCGGGCTCGTGAGCCTCGTCCTCGCAGATCGCCTCGAGCAGATCAAGCGCCTTGGTCACCGACCGGATTTCGTAATCGCTCCGCGACCGATCGTCGTGACCATGAACTACGGCAGTTTTCGCCTTGGTTGAGCGTCCTCGCATGAAAGGTCACCTCAAACCGCGGCATTCCGCAAACGAACCGGAATGGATAGAATACAGTTTCACAAAAGCCCGCTTCAGGTTTACGGAGTCCAGGCTGACCGCCATGGGGCGGCGCACACGAAACCGCACCATCCGTTCAGTTTTGCGGGGGGAGGAAGCAATCGGGAAGCAGGGGCGAGCGAAGGGACGAACGGCCGCCCGGACAGGGCAGATCGCCGCAACTTGCTGAACAAACGCGAAAAGATAGCGGCGCCGAGGGAGGCTCGGCGGGTGATCGCTGGATGTCAAACTGCTGTTTTCTTGTCGTCGCATGCCCCTGTCCCCAGTGCGGCGGCAATCATCTGGCAACCTGCTCGATCGATCAATCTGCTACCACTTCGCGAGAACGAATAACACGTTGTTTTAAAAATGTCAACACGCGTTCTACGGAGAGCATCTTTCCAGGCTTGATTTTTTACCAAAATAAAACGGGGTCTCCGATAGAGACCCCGCATCGACACCAGCATACCGCCACTTTACCTGGCTAACTGGCGGCGCTCCTGACATCGCGCACCCGCAGCTGCACCGTTTCCCGGCCGTTGTAGCGATTGACCTGGGGCGAAACCAGCAGGTCGACATCCCCCTGGAACTCGGCCAGTCGATCAGCCATGCCGAAAGCGATCGCCGGCACCGCTTCACCTTCCCGGCAGGCGAGAAAACGCAGGTGGCTCCCCCCGACCTTTTGCAATTGCCTGCCCCGGAGCCGCTCGATCAGGAAAACCGGTTCAGGGTTGCCCATTCCGAAGGGAGCCAACGATTCCAGGAATGCAATCGTTGCAAGCGGCAACTCCGCGAGAGAGACGGTCCCATCGTAGAGAAGCGAAGGAGCCAGGTCGTCCGCTGACAAATGCTGCCGTGCGGCGGCCTCGAAAGCCAGGGAGAAAGTCTCGACCTGCTCGCGCGCGACGCTCAACCCGGCCGCCATCTCGTGGCCGCCAAAAGCCAGCAAATGCCCGGCACACTCATGAAGGGCACGGTAGAGGTGAAGTCCGCGGATCGAGCGGGCGGACCCCTTCCCCCCCTCCCCATCCATGGCGATCAGCACAGTCGGCCGGTAATAACGTTCGACCAGCCGGCTGGCGACGATGCCAATCACCCCCGGGTGCCAGGCATCGCAGGCCAGCACGATCGAATGCGTGCGCTCCGGCGGCAGGGCGGCAACCATGGCCGTTGCTTCCTCGAGGGTTTGCAGTTCGATCTGCTGGCGATCGCGATTGAAGCGGTCGAGCAGTTGCGCCGTCTCGACGACCGCGTCGACATCTCGCCCCAGCAGCAGTTCGACCCCGCGGGAAGCGTCGTCGAGCCGACCTGCGGCATTCAGCCGCGGAGCCAGCTGAAAAGCGACTGTCCCGCAGTTCACCTTGCCGATGCCAGACACAGTCCTGAGCGCCCTGATGCCGGGACGCTCACCACGTTCGAGCACACCGAGGCCGATGCGGGTCAGGGTCCGGTTGACCCCCTGCAGCGGAACAAGATCGGCAATCGTGCCGAGGGCGACCAGGTCCAGCACCGCCCGGAGGTCGGGCTCCGGACGCTCGGCAAACCACCCGCTTTCCCGCAATTCCCGGCGGACGGCAACCAGCAGGAAGAACGCCACCCCCACCCCGGCGAGGTCGCGAAACGGGAAGGCGGAATCCGCCCGTTGCGGGTTGATGACGGCAAAGGCCTCGGGCAGTTGCGGAGGCGGCTGGTGGTGATCGGTGATGATCAGATCGAGACCGAGTTCGCGCGCAAGCCTTGCTTCGCCATGGGCAGACACCCCGCAGTCGACCGAAACCACCAGCCGCCGGCCGCCAGCCGCCGCGTCGCGCAGGGCGGCCTCCGAAAGGCCATAACCGTCCTTCAACCGCAGCGGGATGTGGTATCCGGCACTGGCACCGCAGGCGCGCAATCCTTCGACCAGGAGAGCGGTGCCGCTCATGCCGTCGACATCGTAATCGCCATGGACGGCAATCTCTTCTCCCCGGCGAACCGCCGCAGCAATGCGTCCGGCAGCGCGTTCCATGTCTGGCAGCAGGAACGGATCGGGCAGGTCGGCCAGACGGGCGGAGAGAAATTCGGCAACCGCAGCCTCCGGCAGACCGCGCCCCAGCAACAGGCGGGCAACCAGGGGCGGAAGTCCCAGGCGGAGAGCCAGGGCGCCGACGGCTGTATTGTCGGGAGGGGTTCCGCGGGGGAACCAGCGGCGCCTGCTCACTGCATCCATGACGGTCCCGTCGCATTGGCCGGCAGCGTGGCAACCGGTTCGATTTCAACGATGCCGAGATAGGGAGAACGACGGCCGTCGAAAATCTGCCCGAGAACGGCTGCAGCCGCCCCCCCATCCCAGTTGTTGCCGGCGAGATGCACGTTTTCCGGCACCTCTTCTCCCAGGACAACCTGATAGTCCTCGGGCCTGCCGAAGAAATTGCCTTCGAAGCGATAGTCGCGAGGATGAGCGGTGACAAACAGGTTGACGCGGTTGCTCTCGAAGCGGTTGCCGCGCACGACCGGGGCTCCGAAGTGGAAGCGAACGGCCGTGCCGTTACCGCGCAGCAGATTGCGTTCGATGCGGATGGCGCTGGAATTGAAGCGGATGCCGACCAGATTGTTTTCGAAGACGGACTCGGCAATCTCGACGGTTGCCTCACGCGAGTGAACGGCACTGTCGGCCTGGCGGAACACGCAATAGCGCAACGTGCCGGCGGCCCCTTCGGCGAAGTTCAGCGCCCCCCAGCTGCCGGCCGGCGCCGCGTCGTCCGCAGCGGCAAAGGTTATCGGCTCACCGGCGGAACCGACTGCCACCAAGGTCCCTTCGACATTGAGTTCGCTCCCCGGAAAGTGCGGATGATCGGCACGTCCGCCGGCAGCGCTGTCCGGCGTCAGAAACCGCACCACCGTTCCGGGTGCGATGGTCAGGCTGGCGCCCCGGGCGACGGTCACGTCACCACCGACGAACACCGTCCCCGCCCAGACCGTATCACCGGATAAAATGCCGGCAGCCACCCCGGGCGGAGCAGCCTGACGCGAGCAACCTGCACAGATCAGCAGGAGAGAAACCAGCAGTGCGAGGAAAAGGGAGCGGCGGTGGCGGCGTGGCATAAGAAGGCACTCACCGGAAACGGCGCGGGCCGGGCTGTCAGCCCGGCCCGCCTGCAGACGTCAAGGTTTGGACACAGGGGGATGTGTCTTGAAAAACTCGAGCTCCTGCCGGACACGGTCGGAACCGGGGCCGGTCGGGTTGACCGCCAGGAACTTCGTCCAGGCCTCCTGGGCCTTGGCAAAGTTCTGCAGGTCGTAGCGATACGTAATTCCCAGGTTGTACAGGCTGGTCGCGTGGTTCGGATCCGCCTGATTTGCCTTGGTGAAGTTGTCGATGGCCCGATCGAACCAGCCGAGGCGCCGGAACATGACCCCCTGATCGGTCAGCACATTGGCATCCCTGGCATTCAGGTCGAGAGCCTTCTGATAAGCTTCGATCGACTCCATCGGCCGATCGCTGTCGAAATAGGCGTTGCCAAGCGCCACCCAGGCCTGGCGGTTGT
This sequence comes from Deltaproteobacteria bacterium, assembly GCA_005774545.1. GTDB lineage: Bacteria > Desulfobacterota > Desulfuromonadia > Desulfuromonadales > BM103 > VAUL01. Next base: position 34,719 of record VAUL01000003.1, read on the forward strand.
TCGGATCGCCGGCGACGACCGCCTTGAGTTCGTTGATCTGCTGCTGGAAGTTGGGCGTCGGCGCGGGAGCCGCCATGGGCGCACCGCCCTGGACTGCGGCAACCGGAGCGGGGGCCGGTGTCGAACTCTTCTGCCCGGCCATCCAGCCGATGATCAGGCCGGCCACCAGGGCAACAACACCGACCAGGATCGTATCGTTTTTCATTATGCAGACTCCTTAGGCTGAAGCGGCCTTGCGGCTGGTACGGTAGTTATCCCACAGGATCAGGACCGGACTGGCAATGAACACCGTCGAATAAACGCCGGCGATCATGCCGACCAGCAGAGCGAAGGCAAAGTTTTGGAGGACACTGCCGCCGAAGATCAGCAGGGAAATCACGGAGAGAAGCGTTAACCCGGAGGTCAGGATGGTGCGGGACAGGGTCTCGTTCAGGCTCCGATTGATCACCTGGGCCAGCGGCAGGTCATGATATTTCCCCATGTTTTCCCGAATCCGGTCACAGATGACCACGGTATCGTTAACCGAATAGCCGACGATGGTCAGAAATGCGGCGATGATCGTCAGGTCGATCTCGAGGTTGAGCAGGGTAAAGGCCGTCAGCGTCACCAGCACGTCGTGCACCAGCGCGATCACGGCCCCGATGCCGAAACGGAATTCGAAGCGGAAGGTCACATAGATGAGCATGCCGATGATCGAGAAGATGATCGCCTGCACCCCCTTCTCGCGAAGATCCTTGCCGACCTGCGGGCCGACCATCTCGGTCCGGCGGATTTCCAGTTTGCCGGCCCCGTATTTTTTCTCGAGGGTCGACTGAATCTGGCTGGCGAGCGTGGAGAGATTTTCGTCGGACTCCTGGACACGGACCAGGTACTCGTTGGCATGGTCCCCGAACTGCTGAATGCTCAGGCCGCGCAAATCAAGTGAATCGAGAGCCGAACGCAGGTCGGCGGCGCTGGTGTCGGCGGTGAACCGGATCTGCACCAGGGTGCCGCCGGCGAAGTCGATGCCGTAGGACGGCCCGCCCTTGAAAATCAGCGAACCGATGCCGAGGAGGATAACGACCAGCGAGACCGCCATGGCGATCTTGGCCCGGCCGACGAAATCAAAGTTGGTGTTGGGTCGGATCAGCTCCATCGCCGTCCCCTTTCAGACGCTCAGCCGCTCGACATGGCGGCGCTGCATGAAGAAATCGTAGATCAGCCGCGTGACGAACAGCGCGGTGAACAGCGTGGTGGCAATCCCCACGGACAGGGTCACGGCGAACCCCTTGATCGGGCCGGTCCCGAACTGGAAGAGGATCAACCCCGCCATCAGCGTCGTCAGGTTGGCATCCATGATCGACCAGAAGGCCTTCTCGTAACCGGCATCCAGGGCCGCCCGGGCGGATTTGCCTATGCGCAGTTCCTCGCGGATCCGCTCATTGATGAGCACGTTGGCGTCGATCGCCATCCCCAGGGTCAGCGCGATCCCCGCAATCCCCGGCAGCGTCAGCGTCGCCTTGAAGAGACTCAGGCAGCCGAGCATGAACAGCAGGTTCAGCCCCAGGGCGACCGTCGCCACCACCCCGGCGAGGCGGTAATAGATGATCATCGCCACGACGACCAGCACCACGGCGAGAGCCACGGACAGCATCCCCTGGTTGATCGAATCGCGCCCCAGGGAGGGGCCGACGGTGCGGTTTTCAAGGATCTTCACCGGGGCCGGCAGCGACCCCGCACGCAGGACGATGGCCAGGTCGGTCGCCGCCTGCTCGGTGAACGACCCGCTGATCTGGGCACTGCCGCCGGAGATGCGCTCGCGGATGACCGGCGCCGAGTAGATGGTATCGTCAAGGACGATGGCCATGCGCCGGCCGACACCGGCGGCGGTGATCTGGTCGAAGCGTTTGGCCCCGACCGGGTTGAACTCGATGGCGACGTACGGCTCGTTGAACCGGTTGTCGATGCGCACCTGGGCATCGGCCAGCAGGTCGCCGGTCAGGCTGGTCTTGCTCTCGACCACCATCGGCGTCTCGGTGACCGTCCCGGTCTGCTTGTCAACGCGCTTTTCATAGAGAAGCTGGGTGCCGGGCGGCAGAATCCCCTTGACCGCATCCTGGGGGTTGGCGTTGTCGACCACCATCTTGAACTCGAGACGGGCGGTCTTGCCGAGGAGGTCGAGCGCCCGCTGCGGGTCCTTGACCCCCGGAAGCTGGATCAGGATGCGGTTGTCGGCCTGCCGTTGCAGGATCGGCTCGCTGACGCCGAACTGGTCGACGCGGTTGCGCATCGTCTCCAGCGCCTGGCGCACGGCGTACTCGCGGACGTTGTCGGCCTCCGCGGCCGACAGCCGGTAGCCTTTGGCGACAAACCCGCTGTCCGCACCGAGGGAACTCCCCTCGAGCCCCCGGAACTGCTCGGCCAGCAGATCGTCGACCTGCTTGGCGGCGGCCTCGTCGTAAAGCGTTACCGCCACCAGGTCCCCCTGGCGACTGACGCGCTTATAGACAACATCCTTTTCACGCAGCAGCGTCTCGACCTGGTCGGCAATCATGTCGAGCCGGGTTTCCACGGCCTTTTCGGCCTCGACGCCGAGAACCAGATGCATCCCCCCCTGGAGGTCAAGCCCAAGGTGAATGGGATCGAACATCCCGCGCCACCACTCGGGAAGGCTGTCGCGGGCGATGGTCGGCGCCAGCGCCGCAATCGCAAGCACAAGACAGAGCAGCAAGGTTGCTGCACGAAGTTTGATGGTGTTGGCCATGAGACTGACTTATCTCCTTTCGAGGGCGCCTCGAGAGTGCCCCTGTGCCGACTGGGTCAAGCCTGTTCGTCGGAACCGCTCGCCGGGCCGGCGATCGAAATGCGGTTGACCTTGATGCGCACGCCGGTGGCAATTTCCAGGGTGACCGCCCGGTCCTGCACGGTAACGATCTTGCCGTGGATGCCGCCGGCCGTCACCACCTGGTCACCGGCCTTGAGGGCATCGATCATCTCCTTGTGCTGCTTGGCCCGTTTCTGCTGGGGGCGGATCAGCAGGAAGTAGAAGATGGCGAACATCGCCAGGAGCATGAAGATCCCCTCGAGGCCACCCGAGGCACCCCCCTGCTGGCCCTGGCCGCCGGCCATGGCAAAAGCGTCCGATACGAAAAACATGGTGTCAGTTCCTCCTCGATCTAATCTTTATTTAGGTGTTTACCGACGTGCCGTGCAGGGCAAACGGAACCGGTGGGCGGTCAGGCCTCACCGGTCGCATCACGCTGACGATAAAATTCCGCCCGGAATCGTGCAAAGCTTCCGGTTTCAATCGCCTCACGCATCTGGCGCATGAGTTTGAGATAGTAATACAGGTTGTGCCAGGTGTTCAAGACAGAAGCGAGGATTTCGTTGCTTTGGTAGAGATGGCGCAGGTAGGCCCGGGAAAAACGCCGGCATACCGTGCAGTCGCATTCAGGATCGATCGGCCCGTCATCTTCGCGGTAGCGGTTCTGCTTGATGCTGAGCTTGCCGAACGAGGTGAAGAGCACCCCGTTGCGGGCGTTGCGGGTGGGCATCACGCAGTCGAACATGTCGGCGCCGCGGGCGACCGCCTCGACCAGGTTTTCCGGCGTGCCGACCCCCATGACGTAGCGCGGCTGATCGGCCGGCAGCAGCGGCAGGGTCCACTCCATCACCCGGTACATCACCTCCGCCGCTTCGCCGACCGACAATCCGCCAAGGGCATAGCCGTCGAAGCCGATCTCCATGAGCTGTTCCGCGCTCTGCCGGCGCAGATCCTGCTCCATCCCCCCCTGCACGATCCCGAACAGGGCGGCCGTGCCGTCCGTGCGCGCCGCCTTGCTGCGCGCCGCCCAACGGGTCGACCGCGCCGTGGAGGCGGCCACGTAATCACGTGCCGCCGGGTGGGGGATGCACTCGTCGAACACCATCATGATGTCGGCACCCAGTGCCTCCTGGATCGCCACCGAACTTTCCGGGGTGAGCAGGTGGCTGCTGCCGTCGAGGTGCGACTGGAAGCGCACCCCTTCCTCCTCGATGCGGCGCAGGTCGCCGAGGCTGAACACCTGGAAGCCGCCGCTGTCGGTCAGGATCGGCCCATCCCACTGCATGAAGCCGTGCAGCCCTCCCAACCTGCGCACCAGTTCGTGACCGGGACGCAGATAGAGATGGTAGGTGTTCGACAGGATGATCTGCGCCCCGACCTCATGCAACTGCTCGGGGAGCATCCCCTTCACCGTCCCTTGGGTGCCGACCGGCATGAACGCCGGCGTCTCGATCACCCCGCGCCGGGTATGCAACCGGCCGCGCCGGGCAGCGGTACCGCTGTCGGTGGCGAGCAACTCGAAGGATGTCGAAAATGTCTCACTCATGGGTCACCACGCTTGCCACACATATGTATACTTGACACACTTTACACATCCTGTTTCTGTGCCGGCCGGTGCCAGGCCGATCAAAAATGCCCGGATGCCAGGCGCCCGCTGGCTGAGGAGGGCGGCGTACCAAAAGGTACGTCGCAGCGACGAAGCCAAGGGCAACAACGCAGCTGGGCGTTTTTCATCGGCCTAGAGTATAAGCATGCAGTCGCCGTAGCTGAAAAACCGGTATTGCTTCTCGACCGCCTGGCGATACGCCTCCAGGATCAGTTCGCGCCCGGCAAAAGCTGCCACCAGCACCAGCAGGGTCGATTTCGGCAGATGAAAGTTGGTGATCAGCGCATCCGTCATGCGGAAACGGAAGCCCGGGCGGATGAAGAGGTGTGTTTCCGCGCTGGTGGCCCGCAACGCCCCGTTTTCGTCAACCGCGCTCTCCAGCGCCCGGGTGCTGGTCGTGCCGATCGCCACCACCCGGCGCCCTTCGGCATGGGCCCGGTTGACGGCCTCGGCCGTTTCGGCGGGGATGGCAAACAGTTCGCCATGCATCCGGTGTTCGTCGAGGTTCTCGCTCCGCACCGGCAGAAAGGTTCCGGGGCCGACATGCAGGGTCAGGCCACAGGCATGGATGCCGCGGGCAGCGAGTTCGGCAAAGGTGTCGCCGGAAAAGTGCAGCCCGGCCGTCGGTGCCGCCACGGCCCCGGGTTCGCGGGCATAAACCGTCTGGTAGCGCTCGCGATCGTCGGCGGCGGGCGGACGCTGGATGTAGGGCGGCAACGGCATCTCGCCGGCGGACTCCAGAACCGTCAGCAGATTTTCCCGGCAGCGGAACCGGACCAGACGCCAGCCATCGCCGAGGTCGGCTTCCACCTCCCCTTCGATCTCCCCGGGGAAATACAGCCGGCTACCGATCCGGGTCGGCTTGGAACTGCGGGTCATGCAGCGCCAGAGTTCTTCCGCCCCTTCCCGCCGCTCGACCAGAAGCAGTTCGACCTGGCCGCCGCTCTCCTTGCGCCCGCGCAGGCGCGCCGGGATCACCCGGGTCTCGTTGCGCACCAGCAGATCCCCCGGCGTCAGCAGGTCGGGGAGATCCGCGAAGCGGGCATGCTCGATGCTGCCCGCATCCCGCCGGATCACCAGCAGCCGGGAGCCCCCCCGCTCGGCAAGAGGCGCCTGCGCGATCAGTTCGGCAGGGAGGTCGAAATCGAAATCGCCCAGATTCACGCACCTACCCCCTGACCAGGTAGACCAGCAACAGTCCGCCCAGCATAAGCGAAAGCCCCATCAGCCGCAGGGGCGTCTCTCCCGTGCAAAGCACCTGCAGCAGTAGGCGCTTGTATCCCGCCGGCGACAAAAACCACGGGATCCCTTCCACAACCATGACCACACCAAGAACCGTCAGCAAGAACTCCACCGGGATCTCTCTTTCATGAACCGGAAAACACCTGGCGATTGGCAAACAAGTTGCATAACAACCAGTGAGAAATATGCGATTTACATGAAGACTTGCGGTTGGTCGCGAATTCAGGCGAGACGGACAAGCAAGTTATGTTAGTGTCTCTGACCGGGAGAGTCAAGAACACCCTGTTTCCGCCGGCAACGGGCATTGCCGGGCGGGGATGGTCTTTTGGTTTTTTGGCGTAGCGTTCGCCAAATCGCGGCACACTTGAACGATTTATAACGGGACGGCCGGCCATCGATGAACTCCCTTAAATTAAAATTCCTCGGTTTGACCGGACTGATCCTGGTTGTGTCGGTTATCGGCACGACCTGGTACAACCTGAGGAATCAGCGGACGATGCTGGAGAAGATGGCCGCCGACCAGGCCCGCCTGGTCGCTGAAACCGTGCGCAACAGCATCATGACCGACATGGCCAACGGCCGCAACGAGCAGGTTGGCCACACCCTGGCGAAAATCAGCCGCGAACCGGCCATCGACGGTCTGCAGATCTTCGACGAGACCGGCCGGATCATGATTTCCGACAACCCGGGCAGCATCGGCGACCTGGTTCCCACGGCGGAACTGCTCGCCTTCCGGACCGGCAATCACGCCTATGCCGACAACAATGACAACCATGAGCACTTCAACATCATCCTCCCCTTCGAGAATTCCCCCGCCTGTCATTCCTGTCACGGCAAGGAGCAGGAGATTCTCGGGGTCCTCAGCCTGAAGCTGTCGCTCGACGATCTCGCAACCCTGCAGGATCACAGCCGCAATGCCACCATGGTCGCCTCCGGCGCCATGCTCCTGATCCTGGTGCTGAGCATCACCGCCTTTCTGCTGATCTACGTCGATGCCCCGATCCGCAAACTGGTCGGCGCCATGGAGCATGCCGAGCAGGGCGACTTCCAGAAGGCCCGCGCCTCCGTAACCAGCTCCGACGAAATGACGCTCCTGTCGGCCAAATTCAACTTCATGGTCCAGCGCCTGCGCGAGTTGATGGAAACCACCGTCAAGCATGAACGCGAACTGGCCATCACCCAGGAGAAACTGGCTCACACCGAAGAGGTTCAGGCCCTCAATGCCACCCTCGAGGAGCGCCTCAAGGAGATCGAGTATCTCAACATCAACCTCGAGGAGCGGATCGAGGAGATCGAAGAGGCCAACTTCAAGATCGCCGACCTGGCGAGCGAACTGGAAGGGAAGAACTTCCGCCTGTCGCAGGCCGTCGAACGCCTGCAGTCCCTTTACCAGATGGGACTGGCCATCAACGCCATCGTCAACCTTACGGAACTTTTCGACCTGCTGAGCGAAAAGACCATCGAGGCCTTGAACGCGCAGGTCGGCTACATCCTCATTTTCAACGAGAAGACCAGCAGCCTCCACGTCGGCGGCGCCGCCGGCTTGACCGAAGGCTACGATCGGGACATCGAGGTTCCGCTCAAGCCGGGCGGGGTTTCCTACTGGGTCTTTGAAAACAACCGTCCGATCCTCATCGAAAACGTCGACAAGATTGCCGACTTCACCAAGATGAGCCGGCTCGGCTTCCTGCGCGAATCGGTCGTATGCGCTCCGCTGACCGATCAGGGGAAGGTGATCGGCACGATCACCGCCGCCAACCCGGTCGACGGTTCGAAATTCACCAACAGCGATCTCGAACTGCTCAGCACCATCGCCGCCCAGGCGAGCATCGCCATTCGCAATGCCCGCCTTTACGAGGAGCAGGAGAAGACCTACCTCAACACCGTCCAGGCCCTGGTTTCCGCCATCGAAGCCAGCGACGCCTATACGCGGGGCCACTCCGAGCGCGTCACCCGTTACAGCATGGCGCTCGGACGTCACGTCGGCCTTGGCGACGACGCCCTGAAGCGCCTGGAGCGGGCGGCGGTTCTTCACGACATCGGCAAGATCGGCATCGACATCAGCATCCTGCACAAGCGGGAAAAGCTTACCCCGGCCGACATCGAAGTCCTCAAGCAGCACCCCTCCATCGGGGTGCGGATTCTCGAACCGATCCACTTCCTCGGCGAAGTGCGCGACATCATTGAACAGCATCACGAGCGTTACGACGGGCAGGGTTATCCCAAGGGGCTCTCCGCCGCCGAGTGGCTGATCGAAGCCAAGATCCTGGCCATCTGCGACACCTACGATGCCATGACCTCGGACCGGCCCTACCGCAAGGCCCTCCCCCGGGAAATCGCCCTCCAGGAGATTCACGATCACGCCGGCCGCCAGTTCGACCCGGAGATGGCGGCGGCTTTCATCGGCATGTGCAACGACGGACAGCTCCCCAGCTAAGCAATGAATCCCCCTGAGCCATCGACCCTCCCCCCTGTCGGGGAAAAACGGGGCCTCCCCCTGCGCTTCAAGCTTTTCCTGCCGTTTGCCGTAATGCTGGTTGCGTTCGGCACCGCAACCCTGTTCGGCTCGCTCTTCCTGCTGAAAGACCTGACCCAGCGATCCCTGGACCAGCGGCTGAGTGCCGCAAGCGAGGTTCTGTTCCGCGAGTTCCGACAGCAGGAGGAAATTCTCCTCGCCTATGCCAGTTTCCTTGAGCAGTTCCATTTTCTGTCGGAGCGGTTCGAGCAGAGCGAGGAGATCGGCATACTGCAGGACAGCCTTTTCACGACCCTCGAGAAGGAAAACATCTCGGTCACTTTTCTGAACATCAGCGACAACGCACCGTCGCCGTTCCCGGCCCTCGGGGATTTCTTCGAGCAGGCCAGGCGCAGCGGCAAGCCGCGCTTCCGCTACAGCGACCAACTGAACGGCATGCCGACCCTGCTCGTCGCAACGCCCTTGCGGGCCACCAACGAGCACAACCGGATCCTGCTGCTGCAGGCATCGATGGGCGACGATTTCCTGGGGAAAGCGACCAAGCCGCTCGGCCTGTCGGCCGCGCTGCATGATCTGAGCGGGCGGATGCTGGCCGCCAGCGATGGGGAGCACACCCCCATGGCGCTTCGTCCCGACCAGATCAGCGAACTGGGAACTGCCGGAAAGCTCTTTACCGAACACGACTCCCCGGAAGGTCCGGTGAGGCACCTTTTTGCCCTGATCCCCCTCGGCACCAGCGACATGATCATGCTGTCCGTGGAGAGTTCGGCAACCGAATTCGCCAACCTCCAGCACACCATGATCATCCGCATCGCCTTGACGATTGGCGCCGCCCTGCTGCTCGGCGCCGTCGTCTACTTTCGGGCCGTCAACATCATCATCGGCCCGGCCAGGGAACTGACCAACGCAGCCAGAGCGCTCAGCCGGGGGAACCTCTCCTACCGGATCGAGAACACTTCCGGCGACGAACTCGGGGAGGTTGCCGAAACGTTCAACCAGATGGCGGCTCAGCTTGAGACCATCTACCGGGAAAAAGCCGAAAAGGAAACGGCCCTGATCATCGCCCAGCAGGAAGCCCGCACCAAGTCGGTCATCGAACGCAAGAATCGCGAGGTCGAGAAGGTCAACGAGGAACTTCGCTCCCATCTCCGCGAAATTTCAGCACTTTATCAGCTCAACCAGGCGATGGTTTCGGCACCCGACCTCAACGTTCTTTTCGACCGCCTGCTGCAGGTTGTGGTCGAAACCATGGGGTGCGACCAGATCGTCCTGCTTCAGCACCCCCAGGGAGAGAGCGCCCTCATCGTCATCAAGTCGCTCGGGTTGAACCACGAGGCTCTTCGGGACGTGAAATTCAGCTTCGAGCAGGGGATTACCGGGCTGGCCGCGCACAGCCTCCGGCAGATATACGTCAAGGATGTGGAAAAGGATCCGCGCTACCTGAATTACCACGGCCAGGTTGCCACCCGCGGATCCCTGGTCTCGTCGCCGATGGTCGTCAAAGGCCGGCTCGTCGGCGTCCTCAATCTGCACAAGCGGGCAATCGATGCGTTTACCGCCGCGGAACTGAAGCTCATCCAGGCCTTCGCCAACCAGGCGGCCATGGCCATCGACAATGCACAGTTACTCGAAAAGGCCCGGGACCTGTCCAACATCGACGACCTGACCGGTCTGGCCAACCGCCGCCACTTCCAGGAGATTCTCAAGCGCGAGGTCGCCCAGGCCAGGCGCTTCAGCTCGAATTTTTCCATCCTGATGTGCGATATCGACCACTTCGACCACTACAACAGCAAACACGGCCGACTGCGCGGCGATGCCACGCTCCGGCAGGTCGGCCAGATTCTCCTCAACAACACGCGCGGCATCGATCTGGTCTGTCGCTTCGGCAGTGAAGAGTTCGTCGTGCTTCTCCCCAAGACCAACAAGACGGGCGCCATGGCGACCGCCGAGAAGCTGCGCAAATGCGTGCTCGCGGAAAAGTTCGAGGGTGAAGAGCTCATGCCCGGCGGAAAACTCACCGTATCGTTCGGGGTCACCGAATTCCCGCTCGACAGCAAGAACATCTATGAACTGCTGAACCTGGCCGACAAGGCCCTTCATGTTGCCAAGCAGGCGGGGCGCAACCGTTCGGTTGCCTGGGAAGGCCTGGCGCCACCGCTGGATTGAAGCACAACCAGATAAAATTACTAAGGGGACGGAAGCAGCTTCCGTCCCCTTTCACTTTGCCAGCCTAACCGATCCGGTCAGAGCACTCCGCGATCCCTGACCAGACAGGCGAGCGACCTGTCGTAGGTGCGCTCTGCCGCCGCCGAGAAGAAACAGGCCGGGAACTCCCCCCTGTCCTTGTGGAACGCGACGCATTTACAGCAGTTGCCGCGCTTGTCGCAGGCGGTGTAGGTGCAATTGCAGTGGGCCAGGCTCTTCGGTGCAAGACATTCGCTCATGGCTTCCTCCGGGGAACAAACTGGAAAAGAGTACAAGTTACGGAAAGAGCGCAGCCTGCCGCAACCCTTCGCTCTCGTGACAGCCGAGCATCAGGTTCATGTTCTGCAGCGCCTGTCCGGCCGCCCCCTTCACCAGGTTGTCGATGGCGGACACCACGATGACCCGCTGCGTCCGCGGATCGACCGCCAGGCCGATGTCGCAGAAGTTGCTGCCGCGCACCTGGTTGATGTTGGGCAGCCGCCCCTCCGGGAGAACCCGCACGAAGGGCTCGGCGGCATAGGTCTGCCGATAGAGTTCGACGAGGCCGGCCAACGTGGTTCCCGTGAGCAGCGAGGCGTAACAGGTGCTGAGGATGCCGCGGTTGGCCGGCACCAGGTGCGGGGTGAAGCTGATGGTCACCGGCACGCCGGCCGCGTCGCTTAAGGTCTGCTCGATTTCGGGCGTGTGGCGATGGCGCGGCAGGCCGTAGGCCTTGAACCCCTCGTTGACCTCGCAGTACAGGGTGTCGACCTTGGCGGCCCGTCCGGCGCCGCTGGTCCCCGACTTGCTGTCGACGATGATCGTGGCCGGATCGATCAGGCGGTTGCGCAGCAGCGGCGTCAACGCCAGCGCCACGCTGGTCGGATAGCAGCCGGGGTTGGCGACCAGCCGTGCGCCGCGCACCTGGTCCCGGTACAACTCGGGGAGGCCGTAAACGGCCTCGGTGAGCAGTTCCGGGGTCAGGTGCGGCTCATACCATTCGGCATAGACCGCCGCATCGCGCAACCGGTAGTCCGCCGAGAGGTCGACGACCCGGCAGCCGGCGGCCAGCAGGTCCGGAACCATCCCCATGGCCGCCTGGTGCGGCACCGCCAGGAAGACCAGATCGGCACGCCCCGCCAGGGCCGCGGGCTCGACGGCCTCGAACATCAGATCGTAGCTGCCCGCCAGTGACGGGAAAGCCTCGCTCAGCGATTGACCGGCCTGCTGCCGGGAGGTGACACAGGTCACCGTAACCCCGGGGTGGCCGGCAAGCAGCCGCAGCAATTCGACACCGGTATAGCCGCTGGCGCCGATGACGGCGACTTTGTACATGGCAGACTCCTGAAGAAAAAGGGGAGCCCACGCGGGCTCCCCTTTCGGTTTGCAACAACTCTCCCGCAGGGGGAAGCTTAACGCTTGGAGAACTGGAAGCTGCGGCGCGCCGAACGCTTGCCGTACTTCTTGCGCTCCTTGATGCGGCTGTCGCGGGTGACGAACCCGGCCTTCTTCAGGGCGCCGCGCAGATCGGCATCGGCTTCCATCAGCGCCTTGGTGATGCCGTGCTTGATCGCCCCGGCCTGACCGGAGGGACCGCCGCCGCAAACGTTGACGAACACGTCGAACTTGCCGACGTTGCCGGTCAGCTCCAGCGGCTGGCGGATAACCATCTTCGAGGTCTCGCGACCGAAGTACTCATCGATCGACTTCTGGTTGACAACGATATTGCCGCTGCCGGGTTTCAGAAAAACACGGGCCACGGAGCTTTTGCGCCTGCCGGTGGCGTAGAATTTGATTTCGGCCATCATCATCGTTCTCCTGGAACCCTTAGAACTTCAGTTCACGCGGCTGCTGAGCCTGGTGCGGGTGCTCAGCGCCGGTGTAGACTTTCAGTTTGCGGAACATCTGGCGACCGAGGGCATTCTTCGGCAGCATCCCCTTGACAGCCTTCTTGATCAACTCCTCGGGCTTCTTCTCGAGAAGCTTGCCGGCCGAGATCGACTTGAGACCGCCGGGGTAGTCGCTGTGGCTGTAATACATCTTGTCGTTGAGCTTGTTGCCGGTCAGACGAACCTTCTCGGCATTGAGCACGATGACGAAGTCCCCGGTATCGACGCTCGGGGTGTAGATCGCCTTGTGCTTGCCGCGCAGGATCCGCGCGATTTCGGTCGCGGCCCGGCCCAGCACCTGATTTTCGAGGTCGACCACGAACCAGCTCTTCTGCAGGTCGGCCTTTTTGGCGGATAAGGTACTCATTTGCATCCTCTCTTGACGATTCCGTGATGGTAACGGGGGCTCACAGAAGTTGGGAAGTTATCCAAATTCCCATGTGGTGTCAAGCCTTTTTTCCGCAAAAACCGCATTAACTGGGGATGAACGAATGATCCGGCCCGATTCGCGTGCACAAAGCCGCCAGCAGCTGCACGGTCCGCTGCAAATCGTCGAGGTCGAGGACCTCCACCGGGGTATGCATGTAACGCAGCGGCACACTGAGCAGGGCGGTGGCCACCCCGCCGCGATTGAGCTGCATGACGTTGGCATCGGTCCCCGAAGCGCGCGGGATCCCCATCACCTGGTAGGGGATGTTCTCGGCGCGGGCGGTCGCCGTCAGCAGGTCGAAAAGCGCCGGGTTGATATTCGGGCCGCGGGCGATGACCGGCCCCTGCCCCAACCGGACCTCCCCGGCGTGCTTGTGGTCGGCGTCGGGATAGTCGCTGGCGAACCCGACCTCGACGGCGATGCCGAGATCGGGCCTGACCCCGTAGGCGCTGGCCGTGCCGCCGCGCAGGCCGACTTCCTCCTGCACCGTGCTGACGCCCACGACCGTCACCTGCTGATCGCCGCGGCGCCGCACTTCGCGCAGCACCTGGGCAACCACGTAGGCGCCGATCTTGTCGTCGAAGGCCCGCGAGGTGACGCGCGCCCCCTGCAGACGCTCGACCCCGACCGCGAAGGTCACCGGATCGCCGATCGCCACCAGGGCCTGCGCTTGAGCCTTGTCGGCACAGCCGATATCGATGAACTGGTTCTTGAACGGCATGACCTTGTCGCGTTCGGCGTTTTCCAGGTGATGGATCGGCTTGCGCCCGACCACCCCGGGAAGCGGCCCCGTCGCGGTGTGTACGGTGACGCGCTGCCCCGGCACCAGGTGGGCGTCGACGCCGCCGATCGGCGCGAAGAAGAGAAAGCCGCGCTCGTCGATGTACTTGACCATGAAGCCGATCTCGTCGCAGTGCCCGGCCAGCATCAGGCGGAGAGCCCCGGCGGGGCCGTTGACGGTAGCGATGACGTTGCCGAGCACGTCGGTGCGCAGTTCGTCGGCCACGCCCTCGAGAGCCCGGCGGATCACCCGCTGCGCCGGCTGCTCGAACCCCGACGGACTGGGGGCCTCCACCAGCTCTTTGAAAAACTGGAAATCCTGCTCGGTCATCGGTGGCAACCCGGCACTCATTGCTCGGCACTCAGCATTTCTGAAGGGCTCGCCTGACGAGCTCTTCGGAGTTTTTGCGGCACTGTTCAAATTGATCTTCAGTCAGTCCCGCGCCGAGAGCCACCTTGCGCGCATGCTCCAGCGGCACCAGGTCGCCGGGGGCGTGGGCATCGGAGTTGACGACCAGCTTCGCGCCGGCGGCCAGCGCCACGCGGGCCACATGGCCGTTGCTCAGGGAATGCCCCTTGCGGGCCGACAGCTCCAGGCAGATGCCCCGCCGGGCCGCCAGTTGCGCCTCTTCGGCGGTGAGCAGCCCGGGATGGGAGAGAATGTCGATGTCGGCCTCCAGGGCGGCCAGATTGGTCCCCGCCGCGACCGGCTCGACCAGCGTTTCGCCGTGGCAGACGATGATCTGGGCGCCGAGCGCGCGGGCTTCGGCCGCCGCGGCCGCGATCTCCGCGGGCGGAATATGGGTCAGCTCGATCCCGGCCAGCACCGTCAGCCCCCAGGCCCTGCCGAGATCCCCGGCCACCCGCAATACCCGCGGGATGACCAGGTCGAACATCGAGCGGTCGGCGTGGTCGGTGATGGCGATGGCCCGGTAGCCGGCCTGCGCCGCCCGGCGGGTCAGCTCCGCCGGAATCAGCTCGCCGTCGCTGAAGAGGCTGTGGGTGTGGAGATCGATCATTGGCTACTCCTTTACCAACTCGCCCAACTGGGAGTTGCGGTATGACTTCGTGATCCTGACCGGCACCAGCTGCCCGACCAGTTCCGGAGAACCGGAGAAATTGACGATGCGGTTCCAGGTGGTGCGACCGAACAGCTGCCCCCGCCCCTGCTTGCTTTCCCCTTCGACCAGCACTTCGCGCACCTGGCCGACATCCGCCTGCCAGGTCTGCTCGCTGATGGCGTTCTGCAGGGCGAGCATCCGGTCGAAGCGCTCCTGCTTGACCGCCGCCGGGGTCGCGTCCGGCAGTTCGGCGGCGGCCGTACCGCGCCGCGGCGAGAAGAGGAACGAGTAGATCTCGGCGTAACGCACCTCTGCGAGGAGCGTCATCGTTGCCTCGAAGTCGGCGGCGTCTTCGCCGGGGAACCCGACGATGACGTCGGTGGTCAGGCGGATCTCCGGGCAAGCCTGCTTCAGCTTGTCGACCAGCCCGAGATAATGGTCCCGGCCATAGCCGCGGTTCATCTCCCGGAGAATCCGGTCGCTGCCGCTCTGCACCGGCAGGTGCAGGTGGCTGCTGAGCTTGTCGATCTCGCCGAAGCAGGCGATCAGCTCATCGGAGAGATCCTTCGGGTGCGAGGTCGTGAAACGGATCCGGGCAATGCCGTCGATGGCCGCCACGGCGCGCAGCAGCCCGGCAAAATTCATCTCGCCGGCGACGCCGACCCCGTAGGAGTTGACGTTCTGGCCGATCAGGGTGATCTCGCGCACCCCCTGGGCGGCCAGGTCGCGGATCTCGGCGAGGATTTCGCCACCGGGACGGCTGATCTCGCGGCCGCGCACGATCGGCACCACGCAGAAGCTGCAGAAGTTGTCGCACCCCTGCATGACCGTGACGAAACGGGTCACCGCCTCGCTGCCGATGCGGCTGGGAAAGAGCTGCAGGCGCGTCTCGCGGTCGAGGAAGTCGACGGCCGCCGCCTTGCCGCGCCTGACTTCGACGGCATTGACCAGCTCCGGCAGGCGATGGACGTTGTGGGTGCCGAACACCAGGTCGAGATAGGGGAACTCCTTGAGCAGCTCCTCCCCCTCCTGCTGGGCCACGCAGCCGCCCAGGCCGATGATCAGCGACGAATCCGCATCCTTGAGCGGCTTGAAGCGGCCGAGGTGGCCATAGGCCTTGCGCACGGCCTTGTCGCGCACCGCGCAGGTGTTGAGCAGCAGCAGGTGCGCCTGCTGCGCCTGCTCCACCTGCCGGTAGCCGATGCCGCCGAGCAGGTCGACGATCCGTTCGGAGTCGACCACGTTCATCTGGCAGCCGAAGGTTTCGAGATAGAAGGTCTTGTCCATTGCCGTTTATGACTCGCGTGAGCGGATCGCCTGTTCCAGCAGTTCCGCCGGGCGGCGCGGGTATTCGATGCAGTGCAGGATCAGCACCGGGTCGCCGGCTTCGCCGTGAACCCGCAGGGAACCGAGTTCTTCGCCGGAAGGCTGCAGGCGAAACCAGGTGATCCGTTCCAGAGGGAGCGACACTTCGCGGGCGGAGAGCAGGCCGCGGCGCAGGATCAGCCGCCGGTCGGTCACGGCGTAGGCGACCCGGGGCCATTCCAGGCGCGCCGCGATCAGCTGGCCGGCAGCCAGCCACAGGGCGTAGCCGAGGAACGGCAGCGGCACCCAGGCGAGCCACGGCCACCCCTGCTCGGCGGCCTGCTGCACCCCCATGGCCATCCAGATGCCGCAGATTGCCGTCAGCACCAGGCCGAAAAGAGCATGGCGCCACTGCCGGAAGGTATAGCAGCGCGGCGCGGGGCGGCCTTCCCAACGCAGGACTTCGCCGGCCTGCAAAAGCGGCCAGGAGCTTGACGGGGTTCGGTTGTACGTGTCCATAAACATGCTATGTTAGGCGAAAGTTGCCACCGCTGGCAAGGTGAAGGTTGCATTTTCTCCGCGAGGGAGTATTATTGGCGGCCCAGAAAAATCAGAAAAGAGAAGAACTATGGCTGAAAACATTCGCAACATCGCCATCATCGCCCACGTCGACCACGGCAAGACCACGCTGGTCGACGCCATGCTCCGCCAGTCGGGCGTGTTCCGCGAAAACCAGATGATCACCGAACGGGTGATGGACAGCAACGATCTGGAGAAGGAGCGCGGCATCACCATCCTCTCCAAGAACCTGTCGATCCACGTCGACGGCCTGAAGATCAACATCGTCGACACCCCCGGCCACGCCGACTTCGGCGGCGAGGTCGAGCGCGTCCTGAAGATGGTCGATTCGGTGCTGCTGCTGGTCGACGCCTTCGACGGGCCGATGCCGCAGACCCGCTTCGTCTTGAAAAAATCCCTCGATCTCGGCATCAAGCCGATCGTGGTGATCAACAAGATCGACCGCCCCGGGGCCCGCCCGGAGTGGGCGGTCGACCAGGTTTTCGACCTGTTCTGCGAGCTCAATGCCGACGAGGAGCAGCTCGACTTCCCGGTGGTCTTCACCAGCGCCAAGCAGGGGTATGCCAAGCGCACCCTCGAGGAACCGGCCGTGGGGATGCAGCCGCTGTTCGCCATGATCCGCGAGCGGGTGGCACCGCCGGTGGTCGATCCCGACGGGCCGTTCCAGATGCTGGTGGCGAGCATCGCCTACAACGACTACATCGGCCGCATCGCCACCGGCAAGGTCTTCTCCGGCAAGGTCAGGTCCGGCGAGACCGTGGCCCTGGTGCAGCGCGACGGCACCGTCTCGAAAGGCCGGATCAGCAAGCTGCTCGGCTACGAGGGGCTCCGACAGGTGGAAGTGGCCGAGGCGATCGCCGGCGACATCGTCACCGTGGCCGGCTTCGACGAGGTCGGCATCGGCGAGACCTTCGCCGACGCCGCCAACCCGGTGGCGATCCCCTACGTCTCCATCGACGAGCCGACCCTCTCCATGAACTTCATGGTCAACTCCTCCCCCTTCGCCGGGCGCGAGGGGAAGCTGGTGACCTCGCGCAACATCCGCGAGCGTCTGCAAAGGGAACTGCGCACCAACGTGTCGCTGCGCGTCGAGGACACCGACAACACCGACACCTTCAAGGTCTCCGGGCGCGGCGAACTGCACCTGTCGATCCTGATCGAAAACATGCGCCGCGAAGGGTACGAACTGGCGGTCTCCAAGCCGGAGGTCATCAGCCGCGAGATCGACGGCGTCAAGTGCGAACCGATGGAGTACCTGGTCATCGACGTCCCCGAGGAGCACCAGGGAACGGTCATCGAGAAACTCGGACCGCGGCGTGCCGAAATGGTCTCCCTGCACCCGATGGACGGCGTCAACCGCCTCGAGTTCCTCATCCCGGCGCGCGGCCTGATCGGCTTCCGCACCGAGTTCCTCACCGACACCCGCGGCACCGGCGTGATGACCCACACCTTCCACGACTATGCCCCCTGGAAGGGGCCGATCCCGGGGCGCAAGAACGGCGTGCTCATCGCCATGGAAGCCGGCGAGACGGTGGCCTACGCCATCTTCGGCCTGCAGGAGCGCGGGCTCTTCTTCGTCGGCCCGGGGGTTGAAGTCTACGAGGGGATGATCGTCGGCCAGCACGCCAAGGAGAACGACCTGGTGGTCAACGTCAGCAAGGGGAAGAAGCTGACCAACATCCGCGCGTCCGGCTCCGACGATGCGGTGCGCCTCACCCCGCCGCGCCTCCTCACCCTGGAACAGGCGCTGGAATTCATCGATGACGACGAACTGGTCGAGGTGACGCCGAAATCGATCCGCCTGCGCAAGCGCTTCCTCGATGAGAACGAGCGCAAGCGCGCGGAAAAAAAGAAAAACTGATCCCAGGCCGCGCAAGTTTGCGCAAAATGCCGGTTGATTTCCCGTTTTCCCCTGTAATTGCAAAGCGTTAATATTGAACAACGGCCGCCGGGGCTGCACCGCTCCGGCGGCCGTTGTCAAATAGCAATCTGCCAGGCAGAACAAAAATCCTTGTAACCATTTGATTTTTATAGCTTTTTTTCGTTGACTTCCGACAGCTGGTGCCGTTATCGTTTGGCAAGAAACGGGATGTCCCCGGCCACACGTAACAACCAGGAGTCAAACCATGACGTGCCCGAGCTGCAACACCAACAATCACATCGAAATCGACACTCACGCCGACGGCTTCGCCGACAATCTCCAGGAGTGCGGCCTCTGCGGCACCACCTGGACGAATCGGGGCAACGAGCCGGTGATTCTGCGCGGTGTCACCCATCAACACGGTCTCAATACCAACGAGTGCCCGATCTGCCACAGCATCGACCAGGTCCAGCTCGACATCCACGCGGACGGCTTCGCCAGCGGCCTCGAGGAGTGCGGCGTGTGCGGCGCCCTCTGGTCGCAGGACGGCAGGACGCCCCGCCTGGTCCACGGCGCGACCTGGGGCTGACCCCGAGACCGCTCCGAAGATTTGCGCAGCGCAGGAAAACCGGCCCCGGAGATTCCTCCCCGGGGTCGGTTTTCCTTGTAAATTTCGGCGCCCGCCACTATCATGCGGCTGTCCGGCACAGCCCGTTTCATCCCCGTCGACAGTCCAGGAGGCAGCGTGGAAAGAGAGCTCAACGCCCACGAAAAACAGGTGTTGCTGGCGATCGCCCGGCAGGCGATCAGCCTGGGTGTTCAAACCGGCCAGGAATATATCGAACCACGCGAGGAAAAGGCGCTCAACCAGCGCAACGGCTGTTTCGTCACCATCAAGCAGCACGGCAAGCTGCGCGGCTGCATCGGCAACTTCCAGTCGGAACTCCCCCTGTTCCGCGAGGTCGCCCGCATGGCGCTCGCCTCGGCGACCAAGGACCCGCGCTTCTACCCGATGAAGGAGGCCGATCTCGAGTCTTTCCGCCTGGAGATATCGGTCCTCTCCCCGCTGCGCAAGGTCGACAGCACCGACGAGATTGAAGTCGGCAAGCACGGCATCTACATCGAAAAAGGTTTCTACCGCGGCGTGCTGCTCCCCCAGGTCGCCACCGAGCACGGCTGGGACCGGCCGACCTTCCTGAAGCAGACCTGCGTCAAGGCCGGTCTCCCCACCAACGCCTGGGAGGCGGAGGACGCCGAGATCTACGTCTTCAGCGCCCAGGTCTTCGGCGAAGAGAGCTGAAGGACCGGCTCAGCCCTCGCCGAAACCTTCCGCCTGCTCCAGCAGGAAATCGACGAACGCCCGGTTGGCGCGGGAGAGGTAGCTGTCGGCCTTCCAGGCAATATGCAGATCGAGAAATAGCGGCGGGGCAAAGGACACGGCCGCAATTCTCGGTTCGTCGGCCGCGACCATGCGCAACAGCGTGGAAACCCCGACCCCTTCGCGAATCAGCGACCTGACCAGGGAGAACAGGTTGGTTTCGAAGACCACCTGCGGCGCGACGCTGCAATCGCGCATCAACTCGTCGGTCAGTTCCCGCATGTAATAGCCCTTCTTGAACAGGATCAGCGGTTCGGCCAGCAACTCCTCCAGGCGAACCGGGCCACCCGCCGCCAGCCGATGACCGGCCGGCAGGCAGGCGACGATCTCCTCGCGCAGAAACCGGCGGCTTTGCAGCCCCTGCGGAATCCTGGCGCCGGCAACCACCCCCATGTCGATCTCCCCCGAGGCAATCAGCCGCTGGATGCGGGCCGCCCCCTCGCCCAGCACCGAAATCTGCAGCCGTGGATAGCGCTTGCGAAACTCGCGGATGACCCTCGGGAAGTAATAGGAGCTCATCATCGGCGGGATGCCGATGCGGACCTCGCCGCGAGCCAGCCCCTTCATCTCGGCCATCTCCGTATCGGCGGCGCGGCAATCGTCCAGGATTCGCTCCGCATGACGCAGGAACGCCTCCCCTTCGGCCGTGAGCGTCACCTGCTTCCCCTGCCGGTTGAAGAGGATCAGGTCCAGATCGGCCTCCAGCTTGCCCACCGCAATGCTTACGGCCGGCTGGGCGACGTGCAGCCGCTCGGCCGCACGGGTGAAGTTGCGCTCCCTGGCAACGGCGACAAAAGCCCTGATCTGGCGAAGGTCCATCAGCATCCCCTGAAAGTCGCACGGCGGACCGCGCGGGCCCGGCATTCGCAACTACCATAAACAAATCACATCGAAACGATTAATACAATATATTTAACTTATCGAAAAGGGTCGGATAAGATGAAGTGAAGGGCGCAAGGATGACACCATTGCCGGCAGGGGCGAACGATGGGCAACCGGACGGAGAAGATCGAGCGCGGCACCAAGGCCTACCGAAGCGCCAACCTGGCCCTGTTCATCGCCGGCTTCGTCACCTTTTCGACGCTCTATACCGTCCAGCCGCTGCTGCCGCTGCTGGCCGGCGAGTTCGGCGTCTCCCCGGCGACCTCCAGCCTGGCGCTGTCGGTGGCGACCTTTGCCCTGGCCTGGATGCTGCCGGTCTCCGGATCGTTTTCCGACGCCCATGGCCGGCGGGCGCTCATGGGCACGGCGATGACGCTGACCTCGCTGCTGGCCCTGGCATCGGCCTTCAGCACGACGCTGCCGGCACTGCTGGCGGCAAGACTGCTGCAGGGGGCGGCGCTGGCGGGGGTCCCGGCCGTGGCGATGGCCTACCTTAACGACGAGATGTCGCCGCGAGCCATCGGTTCGGCGATGGGGCTCTACATCGCCGGCAACGCCTGTGGCGGGATGACCGGGCGGATCCTTACCTCGCTTCTCGCCGACGTGCTCCCCTGGCGGGGAGCCGTCGCCGTCATCGGCCTTCTGGCCCTGACGCTGAGCCTCCTGTTCTGGCTCCTCCTCCCGCCGTCGCGGCACTTCCAGCGCCGGCCGTTCCGGCTGGGGCCCCTCTCCGCCTCGCTTGTCGGGCATTTGCGCGAACCGGGGCTCTTTTGCCTGTTTGCCCTGGCCTTCCTCTTCATGGGTGGGTTCGTCACCCTTTACAATTACGCGACCTTCCACCTCGTGGCCCCGCCTTATTCCCTGGCCCAGTCGCAGGTGGCATGCATCTTCCTGGCCTACGCCTTCGGTGCGTGCGGGTCGAGCGTCATGGGCGGACTGGTCGAACGGTTCGGCCGGCCGCGCCTCCTCTGCACGGCGCTGGCCATCATGACGGGAGGGGCGCTGCTGACGCTGCTGGCGCCCCTGGCGGCCATCGTCGCTGGCATCGTGGTCTTTACCATCGGCTTCTTCGGCGCCCATGCCGTGGCCTCCGCCTGGGTCGGCGCCCGGGCGGAAACCGCGCGCGCCCAGGCGTCTTCACTCTACCTGCTGGCCTACTATCTCGGCTCGAGCATTTCCGGCACGGGGGGTGGGTTCATCTGGAGCGCGTGGGGATGGCCCGGCGTGGTCGTCCTGATCCTTGCCCTGCTCACCATCGCCGGGCTGGTACTCCTCTACCTGACGGGGCTGGCGGAGAAGCGGGACCAACCTGCCGCCGCTCCGGAAATGACCGCGGCCTTCGGTCCGGCGGCGGAGTAAGCCGCGGCAGAAAACGGCGGGCCGCCCTCAAGAGCTGCCGGCAGCGTCCGGCCCGGCGGCCGGCGGCGTGAATCCCCGGCGCATGGTGTTTTCCGTGGTCACCCGCGGCTCCGTGAAATGCAGCAGGTAGTCGCTGCCGCCGGCCTTGGTCCCCAGCCCGGAGAGGGCGGCGCCGCCGAAGGGCTGACGGCCGACCATGGCGCCGGTGACGGCGCGGTTGATGTAGAGGTTGCCGACGCGGAAGTCGCGCCTGGTCCGGGCGATATGCTCCGGAGAGCGGCTGAAGAGCCCGCCGGTCAGGGCGAACCGGGTGCTGTTGGCCCAGGCGAGCGCCTGGTCAAAATCGGCGGCGCGCATGACCGCGAGCACCGGCCCGAAGATCTCCTCCTGGGCGAGGAGGTGGCCGGGCTCGATCCCCTCGAAGATGGCCAGCGGCACCCAATACCCCTCCCCTTCGGGGACAGTGCTGGCATAAAGCAGCTGGCCCTCCCGGCGGCCGACCTCGAGGTACCCCTCGATCCGGCGGCGGGCGGCTTCCTCGGCCACGGCCCCCATGACGAAAGCGGGATCTTCGGCAGGCCCGAGCCGCCAGGCGCGCGCCGCCTCCGTCAACCGGGAAACGCACCGATCGTAGATGCCGTCGAGGACGATCAGTCGGGAGCAGGCCGAGCACTTCTGCCCCTGGAAGCCGAAGGCCGAGGCCAGCACCTGTGGAACGGCCTCGTCGAGATCGGCATCGTCGTCGATGATGATGGCGTTCTTGCCGCCCATTTCGGCGACGACCCGCTTGACATGGCGCTGTCCGGGATGCACCACCGCAGCTTTCTCGACAATCCGCAGCCCGACTTCCAGCGAACCGGTAAAAGCGATCAGGGCGACGTCCGGATGCTCCGTCAGCCGTTCTCCACTCGTCCCGCCCGGTCCCGGCACGAAGTTGAGGACGCCGGCCGGCACGCCGGCCGCCGCGAACAGTTCCACCAGCCGGCAGCCGACGACCGCGGTCAGCCCCGACGGCTTGAAGACCACCGTGTTGCCGGCCACCAGCGCCGCCGAAACCATGCCGCAGGCGATGGCCAGCGGGAAGTTCCACGGGGCGATCACCGCGGCCACGCCACGCCCTTCGTAGACCAGGACGTTCTCCTCGCCGGGGACGGCGCCGAGGCGCTGCGGCCGGCCAAGACGGAGCATGCCGTCGGCGTAGTACTCGAGAAAATCGATGGCCTCGGCGACATCGGCGTGGGCCTGATCCCACTGCTTGCCGATCTCCAGCACCTGCCAGGCCGCCAGTTCGAACAGGCGGACGCGGGCCAGAGCCGCCGTCCGGCGCAGCAACGCGGCCCGCTCGCCGACCGGGGTGGCGCGCCAGGCGGGAAAGGCGGCGGCCGCGGCGGCCACCGCGGCGTCGATCTCGACCGTCCCGGCCTGGCAGACCTGTCCGACAATTTCCGACGGGCGGTTCGGATTGACGCTCTCCCTGGTTTCGGCGGTCACCACATCGCGGCCGGCAATCACAAGCGCCACCCGCTCCCCGGCCCGGGCGCGAACGGCGGCAATCGCCGCGGGGAAGGCCGCCCGGACCTCCGGACGAGTGAAATCGGCCGCCGGCTCGTTGCGGAAGGCCTCAACGGCGGGCGCCGGACCGGCAACCCCGGAGCGGCGCAGGCTTTCGGCAGGATCTTCAAGAAGCCGCTCGATTTCGGCCGCACCGGCAAAACTCTGGCGCAGGAACGATTCGTTGGCGGTGTTCTCCAGCAGCCGCCGCACCAGGTATCCCATCCCGGGAACCATCTCACCGAAGGGGCAGTAGAGCCGGACCCGGCCGGTTTCAGCCAGGAGGCTGCGCCGTACCGGCTCGGCCATGCCGTAAAGCATCTGGAATTCGTAGCGGTCATCGGGAACACCCAGGGCACGGGCGGTCTCCAGCGCTGCGGAAATGCTGCGGATATTGTGAGAGGCGCAGGCAAAATGGCAGATGTCGTGATGGCTGAGGATGGTCTGCGCCATCCGCTCGAAGGCCGCATCGGTTTCGGCCTTGCCGATGCGCACCGGCACCGCCCACCCCGTTTGCGCGGCCCGCACGGTTTCATAATCCCAGTAGGCCCCCTTGACCAGGCGGATGGAGATGGCGATGCTCTCCCGGCGCGCCCAGGCGAGCAGCGCCGCGAGATCGTCATCGCTGTCGCGCAGGTAGGCCTGCAGTGCCAGGCCGATGTGCGGATAGTCAGGGAACTCCTGCTTCAGGCGCCGGTAGACCTCGAGGACGATCCCCTTGGTCCGGTACGATTCCATGTCGAGGCACAGGAACGCCCCGCGCCTGACCGCCTGTTCGACGATGCGCCGCAGCGGGGCGAGGATCCCCTCCACCGAACCCGCGAAATCCATCGGATTGGCGAGGCAGAAGAGCGCCGTCGGCTTCACGGCCAGATTGATCGCGGGGCCGCCGGCCTGCCCGGAACGATGCGGCCAGCGGCCCTGCTCCGCGGAGAGGGTTTCGAGCAATTGCAGGTAGGTATCGACATAACGGCCGGATTCGGCGTGCGACAATGCCGCTTCGCCGAGAACGTCGATGACCGTCGCATACCCCTCGTCATGCAGTGCGGCCAGACGGTTCGGCAATTCGTCCATCGTCTCCGCGAGAATGAATTGGCGGGCCATTTCGTGGATGTTGGCGGCTATCGCCCGGGCCAGCAGCGATCCGCCCAGAGTGCCGAGCCGGCCGGCCAGCCGGGCGCCGCCCGCCAGCACCGGAGGCAACTGCGCCTCCTCGCCGAAGTACTGGCGGATGTGGGCGGTCACCTGCGCCGGGGTGTTCAGGGCGGGGAAAACATCGACAAAACGGAACAGGCTGGTCTTGAACTCGCTGTTTTGCATGGCCCATTCCATGACCCGGCCGGTCCAGGTCGCCCCGCTGAACAGCGGCGGCTGCTCGCCGCCGATCGCAGCGAACAGGGCCCGGCCGCGGGCAACGATCCGTTCTTTCAGTTCCGGCGGCTGCATCGTCCCTCCATGCTCACATGATGCGCTTGCCGAACAGCGAGGCCGCCAGTTCCGCGGCCAGACGCGCGGTGCGGTTCTGCCGGTCGAGAATCGGATTGATCTCGACGATGTCGAGGCTGCCGCAACAACCGCAATCGGCGATCAGTTCCATCGCCAGCTGCGCTTCGCGCCAGTTCAGCCCGCCGGGGGACGGGGTGCCGACGCCGGGACCGACTGCGGTGTCGAGACAGTCGACATCCAGGCTGACGTGGATGCGGTGATGATGCTCGAGGCGCTGCAACGCCTCGCGGATCACCACCCCGATCCCCCGCTCGTCAATATCGCGCATGGTGTAGACCATGATCCCGCTCGCCCTGAGGCGCTCGCGTTCCCCCGGATCGAGCTCCCGGATGGCGACCAGGACCACGTCGTCGGGCTGCAGCTTGGCACCGGGACGGCCGGCATCGACAAGCTCCGGGTAGCCTTCCCCCAGCAGCACGGCGAGAGTCATCCCGTGGATGTTGCCGGTCAGGGTGGTCTGCGGCGTATTGAAATCGGCATGTGCATCCAGCCACAGCAGCCCGCACGGGCTGGCGTCCGTAACCCCGCCGACGGAGCCGATGGCCAGGCTGTGGTCGCCGCCGAGGAAGACCGGCGTCGCACCGGACGCGACGGCCTCCCGGGCCGCTGCATAGACGGCCCGGCACACCCCGGCGATGGCGGGGAGATAATGCTGCGCGGCCTCGGCGACAACGGTCTCGCGCACCGGGACATCGAGATTGCCGGCATCGACCACCCGATGGCCGAGCGCCGCCAGCTTGTCGGCCAGTCCGGCGTAGCGCAGGGCGGCCGGCCCCATGTCGACGCCGCGTTTGCTCTGGCCGAGGTCGATGGGGACGCCGATGATGCGGATGTCGCGGCTCATGGCCCCTCCCCGGGCAGCGCACAGAGGTTGTGGCGCAGGTTGACCATGAAATCCTGCACGTTGGTCAGGATCGGGATCGCCTGCAGCGAGCCGCGGTTGGCCAGCTTGTCGACGCCGAATTCCGACATGTCCACGACGAACAGGAAGACCGGGCGCACGACGCCGCCGGCACCGACCTGGTAGCCGGGGAGCATGTTGCCGAAGGCGATGGCGTGCAGCTGGGTCGCCAGGGCCAGCACCGTGGTCGCCCGCCGGGCATGAATCCGCATGGCATCCTGGGCGGCGCAGGCATCGGTGATCACGCCGGGCAGCGGCCCGTCGTCGCGAATCGATCCGGCCAGCACGTACGGCACCCGCTGACGTTCGCACGCGGCCATGACCCCGTCGGCGATCCCCAGTTCCCTGATTGCGCCGGGAATCGAACCGCACCGCCGTACCGCGTTGATGGTGTCGAGATGGTTGCAGTGACCGCCGGGGTGCAGTCCCTGGGAATAGATGTCCTGTCCCAACCCGGTGCCGAAGCGCGCCGCCTCGAGATCATGAGTGGCCAGCGCATTACCGGCCAGCAGTGCATGGCAGTAGCCGGCCCCGATCAGTGCCGTCATCGCTGCACGGCTGTCACTGTCGAAAACCACTGCCGGCCCGAGCACCCAGACGATGGTCCCGTGGAGCCGGTCGTGACGAAGAATCCGGTAGAGGGTGTCGTAGGAGCGCGAGAACGGCGTCTCACGAGTGCCGCGGGTACGAAAGGCGAACGCTTCGTCGTCGGCCGCCGCCGGCGGATCAAAACCGTGGGCATGGACATACACCCCTTCCTCGCCGCGAACGGTGCGCGCGACCACCACCGGGTCCCCCCTCCTGACCAGGCGTGGCTCGATGACGGCCAGCTTTTCGCCGTGCAGCACCATGACGCCGTCCATTCTCCCCTGTTCGGCCAGCAGCCAGCGCCCGCCGCCAAGATGGACGTACTCGGGGAGATTGCTGGTCGCGTGGAAACGTTCGGGGAGGACGCCGTCGGCCGGCGCAGGCACGACGCGCACGGCCGGCGCCGAGGCCAGTTCCGGCCGGGAGAAATCGGGATGGCGATAGGCAGGGATAACGGTCATGCCCAGGCTTCGCCGGCAGGGTGGGCGGCCATTCGCGGGAGGCTACCGGCATCCTTAAGAAAATTATAGCGTTAATGGCCACGAATGCCACCGGCGCCGCTGGCCGCCGGCAAACGAAAAGGCAGGCTGCACAGGCAGCCTGCCTTTCTTCCTTAAGCATCGGTCCCGCTCAGGCGTGCTTGATCTTGCAGGTGTCGATCTTCAGCAGATGGCTGATCGGACAGTACCCGAAGATGGCGGTGGCGATGGAGATCAGCCCCAGCAGCCCCCAATAACGCGCTGTGCCTTCAAGGAACAGCATCAGGCTCAGCACGGCAAGCCCGACGACCACGCGGATCAACCGATCGGTCGTGGAACAGACGTTGTGCAACATGGCGAGCCTCCCTCGAACCTGGTTTCTCCCTCTGTTCTACAGTTTTATTATAATGCGTTCGGTCAGTTGCTGCCAACGCCGCCCCCCTGGCGGGCCCGGCAAGCCGGCGGTTGGAAACGCCGCGGATGGGGGAGTTCCCACCCGGTGCGGTTCGCTACTGCTGCCAGACCAGCTTCGTGCCGAAGCGCGACGCCAGTTGTTTCGACAGGTCGCGCCGGCTGCGGCGGGCCTCGGCGCGCGCCGCGCCCCCGTCATGCAGGAAACGCTCGAGTTCGCTCTCGGGACGCACCGGCGGCACCGACTGGGGACGCCCCGCGCCGTCGACGGCGACAAACGTCAGGAAAGCCGTGGCGCAGACATTCCGCTCGCCGCTGAGGAGATCTTCGGCCACCACCTTGACGAAGACCTCGATGGAGGTCTTGTGGGTCCAGGTGACGAACGCCTCGAGACAGACCGACTGGCCGATCTGGATCGGATGCAGAAAATCAACGGAATCGGTCGAGGCGGTAACCACCGGCAGGCGCGCGTGGCGGGTGGCGCAGAGTGCGGCGATGTCATCGATGTAGGCCATGACCTTGCCGCCGAACATCGTCCCGTGATGGTTGGCGTCGGGGGTCAGAACCATCGCGGCCTTGATGGCCCGCGATTCCCTTGCGCTTTTCGCTTCCATGCGGATTCTCCCGGGAAAAAAATGCTAATCGGCGTGTTCACGCAGCTG
This sequence comes from Deltaproteobacteria bacterium, assembly GCA_005774545.1. Classification (GTDB taxonomy): domain Bacteria; phylum Desulfobacterota; class Desulfuromonadia; order Desulfuromonadales; family BM103; genus VAUL01. The sequence continues at coordinate 62,652 of VAUL01000003.1, forward strand.
TTCGAGCAAGGCGTCCTCGTCGGGGAAGACGCCGGTCCGGCGCTTGGAATAGACCGGCACGCCGTTGGCCGTCACCTCGAAAACGCCGCCGCTCGACTGGATCAGGGTCACCGTGCCGTGCAGTTCCCGCTCGATTCTGGCCGCCAGACCGGCGGCCCGCTCGCGATAACCTCACTGGTTGCAGTATTCGATGCTGACGTTCAGGCCCATGGCGCCCTCCTCTTCCGTGTTGTGTCCACCCGCGTCGCGACCGCATCCCCGTCCACTCCTCCGGCAGGCGGGATCCGCTCTCTGCCGGTCAGCGGCTGATGCCGCCGAGGGTGAAGTAGAAGGTCGCGCCGGCCCCGGGCGCGCCGACGGCCCAGACCCGGCCGCCGTGACGCTTGACGATGCGCTCCACCGTCGCCAGTCCGACGCCGAAACCGTCGCAATCGCCGGCTCCGCACAGGCGCTGGAACGGTGCAAAGAGCCGGGAGGCCTCGGCCATGTCGAATCCGCGCCCGTTGTCGTGAACGTAGCAGGCCGGCTGTCCGTCGACATCCGCCGCGCCGAACTCGATCACCGCCTCCTCCCTGTCGCCGGTGTATTTCCAGGCGTTGCCAAGCAGGTTGTCGAGCACGACCCGCAGCAGGCCGGGATCGCCGTAGGCCGCCACGCCGGGGGAGATGCGGAAGGTGACGCAGCGTTCCGGAGACTCCAGGTGCAGATCCGCCGCGATCTCCTCGGCCAGCGCGGACAGATCGACCGGCTCGCACCGCGGTTCGGCATGAGCCAGGTGCGAGAAATCGAGCAGTGCGTCGATCAGCCGGTTCATCCGCCAGGTTCCGTCGAAGATCTCCTGAATGCAGGTGCGGCACCGGTTGTCGAGCCGGCTGCCGCACATTTCCTGCAGAACCTGGCAGAAACCGCTGATGGTGGTCAACGGCTTGCGCAGGTCGTGGGCAACCGTGTAGTTGAACGCTTCCAGTTCCCGGTTGGCGGCCTCCAGTTCCGCGGCGCGCGCCGCCAGATCGGCGTTCAGACGGGCAATTTCCTCGCGGGCCCGCTTCGGCCCGGTAATGTCGCGCAAGGTGATGACAAAGAGGATCACCACGCCGTCGGCATCCTGCACCGGGGTGCCGTTGACACTGGCCACCCACGATTTGCCGGTATCCTTGCGGCGGACACCGACCTCGTAGTCGGCAAAACGTTCGCCGCGGACGGCACGGGCGACCGGCCAGCGGCGGTAAGGCAGCGGCAGGCCGTCCGGACCGGTGAGTTCGAAGGTCTTCAGGTACCAGCGGAACGGGCGGCGGGCCTCCTCGACGCTGGCATATTCGTGCAGGGCCAGCGCCGCGGGGTTCATGGTCAGGACGTTCCCCGTCAGGTCGATGATGACGACGCCCTCATGGATGCTGTTCAACACGGCATTGAGCTGGACCAGCAGGCGCTCGCGTCCCTGCTCCGCAAGGCGACGCCCGGTAATGTCGGTCAGCGAACCGACGATCGCCACGGTCCGGCCGTTTTCGACCACCGGCGTCTCGTTGACTTCCACCCAGATCCTGCGCCCGTTCGGGCCAAGGCATTCCACCTGGTAGGGAGGCTGCCGCTCACCGGTATCGATGGCCCGCTGGGTGGCCTCGATCGCCAGCCGGTTCGCCGGATGATCGGTAATCAGTTCGGTCCAGCGCACCTGGGCCTCTTCCGGTTCGCACCCGAAGAACTGCCGCGACTGGGGGCTGACGTAGGTAAGAATGTGATCGGTGGTGTGGACGTAGAAGAGGTTGGTGCTGTGCTCGACGATGTTGCGCAACAGTCGCTCGGCTTCGCGCAGCGCCGCCAGTGTCCGTTCGTTCCCGTTGCTGTCGCTTGGCATCCCGCGTCCCCTCGCCATGCGGCGCTGATCGTGCGAAGTCGCCACGGCCGGATGTTCCCGAGGGGTTTATTCTAGCAGAAAAACCCCGGCGAGTCACACCGGGGGCCGGCAACAGCAGGAACCGGCCGCCGCCTAGACCCGGGAGAGACCGGATTCCACCGCCGCCAGGGCCACCGCGGCGGCAACCCTGCGGTGCACCTCGGGGTGCAGGATCGACGGGACGATCTCGCTGGCTTCGGCGCAGTCGGCAATTGCCCGTGCCGCGGCGATCAGCATAGCGTTGTTGATGCGGCTGGCCCGGACGTCCAGCGCCCCGCGGAAAATACCGGGGAAACCGAGGGCATTGTTGACGCTTTTGCCGTCTGCGGCGAAGGCCGCACCGGCTTCGAGCGCCGCCTCGGGGGCGATCTCCGGGTTGGGATTGGACAGCGCGAGGATGATCTGCCCCGGTCGCACCATCTGCGGCTTGATCAGCCCGGGGACGCCGGTGGTGGCGACCACGACATGCGCCGCCCCCAGCACCTCGTCGAGCGTGCCGGCCGCCCCGCCGGCCCTGACCAACATCTCCCCGGCGCTTTCCTTCAGGTCGGTACCGATCACGGTCTTCACGCCGTGGGCCAGAAGCAGCTTGGAGATGCCCATCCCCGCGGCACCGAGGCCGATCACCCCGACCGTGGCCTCGGCTAGCGACACCCCCGAGAGACGGCCGGCGTTGAGCAGCGCAGCGAGCACCACCACCGCCGTGCCGTGCTGGTCGTCGTGCATGACCGGAATATCGAGGGCGGCATCGAGTTCGGCTTCGATCTCGAAGCATTCGGGAGCCGCGATGTCTTCGAGCTTGATCGCCCCGAAGGTCGGCGCGATGTTCCTGACCGTTTCGACGATGACCCGCGGATCACGGTTCTGGATCAGGATCGGGATGCCGCTGATGCCGACGAAGTGGTCGAACAACGCGGCCTTCCCTTCCATCACCGGCATGCCGGCCACGGCGCCGATATCGCCCAGGCCGAGGATCGCGGTGCCGTTGGTGACGATCGCCACCTGGTTGCCGATCGCCGTGTAGATTCGGGCCAGTTCCGGATTCTTCTGGATATCCCGGCAGATCGCGGCGACCCCCGGAGTGTAAAGTTTGCGCACATCGTTGATGGAACGGATCGGCCGCGTCCCCTTCATTGCGATCTTGCCGCCCTCGTGGAGTTGCCGGACCAGGTCGATGACGTCCTCGACGACAACGCCGTCGATCGCCGCTATATCCCGCAGGATCTGCTCCAGGTGCCCCTCGGAATCGACGTAGATCGTCATTTCCCGGGTGTTGTGGGTCAGGCCGATGCGGACGATGCGGATATCGCCGATGTTGCTGCCGCCCATGCCGATGGCGGTGGTCACCCGGCCGAGATAACCCGGCTTGTCGGGAATCAGCAGACGAAGAGTCTTGGCCAGCTTGCCGGCGCCCTTTTCGATTTCCATGGACACTGCCCTCCTCATATCGCTCGAATATCTTTGCGATATTACCATCTGCACCACGTCTGCCAAGCGCAAAATGCATGGCGGCTTCCGGACCGGCAAAACAGCTGGATAGCGGCTGCATTGGCCCGCTCCCCCGGGGGAAAGTACGGCAGCGGCACCGCGTACGCTGAAAGGCCGGCCCCGCCCTCGGCGGCAGCCGGCCTTTCACTACATCGTGGCCGGGAACAGCTTACATACCCGTACCGGTGTCCCCCTTGATGAATCTGACCTCGTCGACGACCATCGAGCCAAGACCGATAACCGCTTTGGCCTCCGCACTGCCGTTGATTGCCGAGGTGCTTTTGGTGACCTGCGCCTCGACCGTCACCGCATACTCCCCCTGCTCCAGGTTGGCGGCGATGAAGTTGAAGGCATTGGCGCTGATGGTGTCGAGCACGAGCTGTACCTCTTCGTAGTCGAGGCAGGCGAGATCGAGGGTCACCGGATAATCGTCGATCACGCCGTCGCCGTTGGTGTCGGTCGGAACCACGTTGAGGCAGGTGTTGCTGCCATACTGGAGACATTCACCGGTTGCCGGGTCGGTCAGTTCACACTGCTGGAAGATCCCCTGGAACTTGGCCATCAGCGTCTGGGACCGCTTGTTGTAGGTAACACTCTCCGGAAAGGCAAGGAACGAATCACCGTTGGGGGTGCCGTCGTTGTTCAAACGCTGCAGCCTGACGCGGACATCGATCCCCGCTTCGGCGATGGACGTGTCGCTGACACCGCCCTTGCTCTTCACCAGGGTGTCGGTAAAGAGCTGAGACTGCAGCGCCACATCGAAACTCAATTCCTTCTGTTGGGGAACCTGGATAATGGTCGTCAGAATCGGATCCCAACTATGGGTTTCGACCACATTGAGCCCGCTGATGGCGGCGCTCCCCTTGGCGCTGGCAATCTGGCCCTGAGCGACCCCGACCGTGCAAATGATCAACAACAGGGCAAATACGATCTTCTTCATGCGCTCCTCCTCTGGCGTTCGGTTTAAAACATCCTGACTGCCGTTATGGCCTGCACATCTGCTCCCCGCCAATCGCACCCCCTTCCGGCAAAAATTAACCGAAGTCTATAAATGAAAAAGCGCCTGACTATTGGCGAAAGGTTTGATTTTACCGGAGAAAAAGGGCCGGGAGAGATGAAACCAAAGGTTGAACTTCAATGAGGCAGGGGAGAGGAAGACAGGCTGTCGGGAGAGGTGCGCAACACCAGCTGCAGGCGGCTGGAAACGCTGAATTTCTTGAAGAGGTGATTACAGTGGGTTTTCACCGTCTGCTCGCTGATGCAGAGTTCGCTGGCAATGCGCTTGTTGGAGAACCCCTGCCGCAGGAGTTGAACGATTTCGATTTCCCTCCGGCTGAGCTGGATGTGCGACTGTGCCGCGTCCGGACGCAGGACGCGGCGGATGATCTGCTGATCGAGCCAGAGTTCCCCGGCACACACCTTGGTCACCGCCTTGCGCAACAGCACCGGATCGGTTCTGGCATCGAGAACTCCCGCCAACCCGCAATTCACCAGTTCCCTCAAATTGCCGAAGCTCTGAGGGGACGCTGCGGAGACACCATCCCAGGTCAGGAGAATCGTTCTCCCCGCGCCGGCTACATGCTCGAAGCAGGCGGGATCGGCAATGACCACATGAGGATCGAACGCCGCCAGAGCCTTCACCGTCTCTGCGTCGCCGCCGGCAGCGACCACGGCAAACCGCTCATCTTCCGCGAGGAGGCGGCGCAAGCCTTCGGCGTACAGTAACATCCGGTTGCAGATCAGAATCCTGGTTGTCATGTTCACGATCAATCGCCCAAGAATGAGACCATACTAATCGCCAGAGACTGATTGTCAACCGTCTTCACCGCAAAGTCAGCCCCTTTGCGCCAGTTGTCCCCGAAAGCCTTTTGCCGGGCGGGTGGCGATCAGGCGCGGTCGATCCGGAACGAAAAAAAGCCGGGAGCAGAACGAATCTGCCCCCGGCCTTGACTTTGCGGACGTCGAAAGGCTTACGCCGACTTCTTGTACCCGTCCATCTCGTCGAACTGCAGGTACTGGTAGATCTTGTCGGCCTTCGGCTCGACCTTCTCCTTGTAGATCGCCAGGTACTCCTTCGGCGTCGGCAGCTTGCCGAGGTTGACCGCCACCGCACCCAGTTCGGCCGAGCCGAGGAAGACCTTGGCGCCGTCGCCGATGCGGTCGTCGAAGTTGCGGGTCGAGGTCGAGAACATCGTCACGCCGTCGGGGACGCGGGCCTGGTTGCCCATGCACAGCGAGCAGCCGGCGATCTCGATGCGCGCGCCCATGGCGCTGAACACCGAGAAGTACGCCTCTTCCTTGAGCTTCTCCTGATCCATCCGGGTCGGCGGGCAGATCCAGGTGCGCACGTTGGGGTTGAACTTCTGGCCGCGCCAGATCTCGGCGGCGGCACGGAAGTGGCCGATGTTGGTCATGCACGAACCGAGGAAGACGTCGTCGATCTTGGTGCCGGCGACTTCGGACAGGAGTTTGACATCGTCCGGGTCGTTCGGGCAGGCGAGGATCGGCTCCTTGATGTCCTTCAGGTCGATCTCGATGACCGCGGCGTACTCGGCGTTCTTGTCCGCCTTGAGCAGGGTCGGCTTCTTCAGCCACTTCTGCACGTCCTTGATGCGCTTCTTGAGGGTGTTCTTGTCCTGGTAGCCTTCCTCGATCATCTTCTCCATCAGGGCGATGTTCGAGCGCAGGTAGGTGGCCACCGACTCCTCGGAGAGTTGGATGCAGCCGGCGGCGGCGCTGCGCTCGGCGGCGGCGTCGGTCAGCTCGAAGGCCTGCTCGACGGTCAGGTCGGGGAGTCCTTCCATTTCGAGGATGCGGCCGTTGAAGATGTTGACCTTGTTCTTCTTCGGCACGGTCAAAAGCCCCTGCTTGATGGCGTAGTAGGGGATGGCGTTGACCGCGTCACGCAGGGTGATGCCGGGGTTGAATTTCCCCTTGAAGCGCACCAGCACCGACTCCGGCATGTCGAGCGGCATGAAGCCCATGGCGCCGGCGAAGGCGACCAGGCCGGAGCCGGCCGGGAAGGAGATGCCGATCGGGAAGCGGGTGTGCGAGTCGCCGCCGGTGCCGACGGTGTCCGGCAGGAGCAGGCGGTTGAGCCAGGAGTGGATGACGCCGTCGCCGGGGCGCAGCGCCACGCCGCCGCGGGCGGCGATGAACTTCGGCAGATTCTTGTGCATCTTCACGTCGGCCGGCTTCGGATAGGCGGCGGTGTGGCAGAAGCTCTGCATGAACATCGGCGCCTGGAACTTCAGGCAGGCCAGTTCGGTCAGTTCATCCGCGGTCATCGGCCCGGTGGTGTCCTGCGAGCCGACGGTGGTCATCTTCGGCTCGCAGGCGGTGCCGGGGAGAATCCCCTTCACGCCGCAGGCCTTGCCGACCATCTTCTGGGCCAGGGTGTACCCCTGCCCTTTCTTGGGCGTCGGGTTGTCCGGCAGGGTGAAGACCGTGCTCGGCCCCATGCCGAGCGCCTTGCGGGCCTTCTCGGTGACGGCGCGGCCGATGATCAGCGGGATGCGGCCGCCGGCGCGGAACTCGTCGGCCAGGGTGTTCGGGGCCAGGGCGAACTTGGAGAGGACTTTCCCCTTCTCGTCGGTGATCTCGCCCTTCTTGCTGTTGATAACGATCACATCGCCGGTCTTCATCCCGGTCACGTCCGCCTTGATCGGCAGGGCGCCGGAATCCTGGGCGGTGTTGAAGAAGATCGGGGCGATGACGCCGCCGATGATCACGCCGGCGGTCTTCTTGTTGGGGACGGCCGGGATCTCCTGGCCGATGTGCCAGAGCACCGAGTTGCACGCCGACTTGCGGCTGGAACCGGTGCCGACCACGTCGCCGACGAAGGCGACCTGGAAGCCATCCTTGCGGAACTTGGCGATGGTGTCGAGGCCGCCCTTGAAGCGGGTCTTGCCCATGGCCAGGGCGTGCAGCGGGATGTCCGGACGGCTCCAGGCGTCGCCGGCCGGGGAGAAGTCGTCGGTGTTGATCTCGCCGTCGACCTTGAATACCTTCAGCTTGATCGTGTCGGGAACGCCGGCCTTGCTGGTGAACCACTCGGCGTCGGCCCATGACTTGAGGACCTTCTTCGCCGCGGCGTTGCCGCTGTTGGCCAAGGCAGCGACTTCATCGAAGGCGCCGTAGACCAGGGTGATGCCGGAAAGGGCGCAGGCGGCCTCGTCGGCGAGTTTCTTGTCTTTGAGCGCGGCCACCAGCGGGGCGACGTTGTAGCCGCCGATCATGGTGCCGAGGATCTGCACGGCCGCCTTGGCGTCGACCAGCGGGGACTTCACCGAGCCGTCGATGATCCCGGCCAGGAATTCGGCCTTGACTTTGGCAGCGGGGTCAACGCCCGGGGAAATCCGCTCCTTGAGCAGGTTGAGCAGGAACTGCTCCTGCCCCTTGGGCGGCTTCTGCAGCAGCTGGCAGAGTTCCGTGGCCTGGTCGGCGTTCAGCGGCAGCGCGGGGATCCCTTGCGCGTTGCGCTCCTTCTCGTGCATCAGATAGGCGTCGATCATCTCTCTCTCCTTCTCACAGTTTGGCGGCCGCAATCACGACCCGACCGGAATTTGTGGCGTTATTCTCAGCGGCTAGAAGCCTGGCCAGCCTCGAAAACCTGCATACTGTATACGATAATCTGGCGTTGGTCAACGAGTTGGCGCGAGGATTTCGTGACGGTGTTTCCGGTACGAAAAAGATTTCGGCGCACACGCCGGGAGTGTGACTTATTGTGTCGCGAGACCGGCAGACAATCGACTCAAACAGGGGACGAAGGAGACGAAACCATGTCGTTTGAACTGGCCATGCTGCTGGGATTTTTCGGAACCGTGCTGTTCAGTCTGCTGCCGGAGTCACCGGCGGCAACCGCAGTGGAGGATGATCACGGTGAACACTGCCGTCGCGATACCGGCGACAAACGAGTCAAGCTGACCGGACGGGCTGCGCATCACGGCAAGGTCAGTCGCCGGCGCCCAGGGCGCGCTGCCGCTTGAGAAGCACGGTCCCCTCGCCGGTGTGGAAGATGATCTTGCGCCCCGCCGGACCACCGACATCGCGGCCGACCACGGGGATGCGATGCTGGTCGAGCAGCTCCATCGCCAGTTCGATGTTGCGCTGGCCGATGGCCAGCAGGCCGTCGGTCTTCTCCCACATGGACGCCCCGCCGAAGACCTTGGCGACCAGCTTGCTGCCGGCGCCGAGAGCCTGGACCTTCTCGATCAACTTGGCAATGGCGATGTTTCCGTACTTCGGCGTCGGCAACCCGTCACCGTTCCACAGCGGCAGCAGGTAATGGTTGATCCCTCCGACCCTCGCTGAGGAATCCCACAGGCAGACTGAAACACAGGACCCCAGCACCGTCGTCACCAGATGCGGGTCACGGTGGGCAAAGAGCGTTCCGGGATAGAGGTAGTGGCGCCCCACCTCCTCCTCGGCCGCTGCGGCTGGCGCACCACCAGCCGGATCAGAACCGTTCCAGTTCATCGCCCCGGTCGAAGAGGAAGAGGTTGGCATCCTGCGCCCGCACGTTTACCTCGACGGCCGGACGCGGCAGCATCAGAACGAAACGGCAGCCTTTGCTGGGGCGGCTGTCGAGATCGAGAGTCCCCCCCAGCAGTTCCGCCAGAGACCAGCAGATGCTCAGCCCCAGACCATGACCGCGGTGCTCTTTGGTCGTGCCGACATCCAGCTGCCGAAAGCGGTCGAAGATCGCTTCGCGATCGGCAGCGGCAATCCCCGGCCCGGTATCGGCAACGGCAATCTCCAGCAGCGCTTCGCGCTCTGCCGCCGTCACGGTCACCGTCCCGCCGGCCGGGCTGAATTCGACCGCGTTGGCCAGCAGGTTGCTGACGATGATCTCGACCTTTTGGGCGTCGGTCGGGAAAACCAGTCCTGCGGCCGCCTCGTTGCGCACTTCGAGCTGTTTTTCGGCGATGCGCCGGGAGAATTTGTCGAGGCAGCCGCTGATGACCGAGGGGACATCGACCCGGGCATAATCCGGCACGGCATCGCCGGCCTCCAGTTCGGCGGCCATGAAGATGTTTTGCAGCTGGAAATCCAGATTGAACGCTTCGGCGTAGATCATCGCCGCGGTTTTGAGGCACAGCTCGGGATCCTGCCGGCAGGCGGTCAGCTGCCCGGAGAGCCCCATGATCGCCGAGAGCGGATTATTGATCTCGTTGCGGATATTGGAGAGGAAATGGCTTTTGACGCGCTCCGACTCCTGGAGCTTCTCGTTCATCTCCTCGAGCTTGCGGGTCACCGCGCGCAGGTCGGTCAGGGCGTTGCGATTGAACTCGAAACGCTGGCGAATCTCCTCGATCAGTTCCTCATCGGTCAGTTTGCTCATGGCCACCTCGTTGCCTGCCGCCGTATTTCACTCAGTCCTCAATGCTGATTTTTGTAGACCTTCATCACTTCATCCGCCAGCAGCTCCAGCGGCAGAATCCGGTCGACCCCGCCCCGCTTCACGGCTTCCTGGGGCATGCCGTAAACCACGCAGCTCGCTTCGTCCTGAGCCAGGGTGAAAGCCTTCGCTTCTTTCATCTCCAGCATGCCGCGCGCGCCGTCGTCGCCCATGCCGGTCATGATCACGCCGATGGCGTTGAGACCGGCATAGCGGGCCACCGAGCGGAACAGCACATCGACCGAAGGACGATGCCGGGAGACCAGCGGGCCGTCCTTGATCTGCACATAGTAGCGCGCACCGCTGCGCTTGAGAAGCATGTGCCGATTGCCGGGGGCGATCAGCGCCCGCCCCGGCACCACCGTGTCGCCGTCCGCCGCCTCCTTGACGTCGATGCGGCAGAGATCGTTCAAGCGCCGGGCAAACGCCGCCGTGAACCCCTGCGGCATGTGCTGGACGATGACGATCCCCGGCGCATTGTAAGGGAGCGCCTGGAGGAAGACCCGCAGCGCCTCGGTGCCGCCGGTGGAGGCGCCGACGGCAACGATCTTCTCGGTGGTGCGAAACGTCTCCTCGAAACGCGGCTTGTCGAGAATTACGTCTGCCGTCAGCTTCGGTTCGGGGTCGATGGTCAGCGACGCCAGCTTGCGCACCCGGGCACGGGCTGCCGCCTTGACCGCATCGCAAATCAGCACCCGGCTCTCCTCGAGGAACTGCCTGGCTCCCGTGCGCGGCTTGTTGATGATCTCCACGGCTCCGTACTGCAGGGCGCGCATGGTGATCTCCGCCCCCTTTTCGGTCAGGCTGGAGCACATCACCACCGGAATCGGGTCCTCGGCCATCAACTGCTTGAGGAACGTCACCCCGTCCATGCGCGGCATCTCGACGTCGAGGGTGATCACGTCGGGGCGGTCGCGGCGGATCTTGTCGCGGGCGATCAGCGGATCGTGGGCCGTACCGATCACCGCGATCGCCGGATCGCTCGTCAGGATTTCGGTCAACGCCTGGCGCACCACCGCCGAGTCGTCGACGATCAGAACCCGAATCGGCTGCCCTGCCATATCAGACGTCCCCGTTCGGTGCAAAAGCAGGAAGCGGCAACCAGAGCGTCACGGTCGTCCCCTCGCCGACCCGGCTCCGGTATTCCACCCCGCCGCCATGATCGGTCATGATGTTGCGGATGATCGGCACGCCGAGCCCGACGCCGAAATTCTTGGTACTGAACAGCGGTTCGAAGATGCGGTCCATGAGCTCCTCGGGAATTCCCTCACCGGAGTCGCTGACAACGATCTCGCAGCGGTCGTCCTGGCGCCGGGTGACTACGTCGAGAAGGTGCTCGGCGGCGGGCTTCCCTTCCATGGCCTGAAGCGCATTGTTCACCACGTTGATTACGGCCCGCCGCAGGCTCTCGGAGTCGCCCTGTACAACCGTACCGCTTTCCAGCCGGCGGCAGCACCGGACTCCGTCCGGCCAGATCATCTCGTCGAGCACTTCGCCTAGCCAGTCGTCGATCCGCAGCGGTTCGAATTGGGGCGTCCGGCGCCGGGTGAAGTCGAGGAGTTCGCCGATGATGCCGTCGCAACGCTCCACGCTGCGCTCTGCCAGAGCCAGCGGACGTTCAACCCGGCCGAGGCAGTCGCTGCCGAGGGCCTCCCTGAACATGTACAGGGAGTTGGCCACCGTGCCGAGCGGATTGCGGATCTCGTGGCTGACCGTCGCCGTCAGTTGACCGAGAATCGCGAGCCGCTCCTTCCGGACCAGTTCATCCTGGGCCGCCTGCAACTCCCGGGTCCGCTGCGCCACCAGTTCCTCCAGGCTGGCCCGGTAGCTCTCCAGCTCTTCCTCGACGCGCTTGCGGTCGGAGATATCGATCATCACGCCGAGCAGGCGCACCGGCTCGTGCTCATCCCAGATGATGGTCACCAGGTCCCTCACCCAGACCGGGCGGCCGTCTGCCGCAATAAAGCGGTATTCCAGGTTGCGCATCTCGTTGAGGGCCAGGCTGTGCCGGCCGCGGATGACCACCCGCTCGGCATCTTCCGCCGCCACATGGCACGCCCAGAAGCCGGGGTCGGACTGCCAGAGCGACGAAGCATAGCCGAACATCTGTTCCGACCGTTCGCTGACAAACAGGTACCTGCCGCTGGGGATGTCCAGCTCCCAGACCACACCGTCGATCGAATTGACCAGCTGGCGGAAACGCTGCTCGCTGTCGAGCAGCAACTGCTCGCGGTCGCGGACAGCATGGGACATCGCCTGCAGGCTGGCCGCCAACCCGTCGATCTCGACGAACCCCGAGGGCGGCAGACGAAAATCGTAGTTGCCGGAACCGGTCTGCCCGGCCTGCCCGCTCAAGACCGAGAGCGGCATCATCAGGCGCTTGGCATCGAGCAGCGCGACCCCGGACGCCATCAACAGGGCCGCGACCAGAATCCAGGCGAGCAGGTTGCGGACATGATCGACCGGCACCATCTTCTCGCCCATGTCGACACCGACCCAGGCGACCCAGCCGGTATGGCGGATCGGTGCGGTGCTTTCGAGCACCTCACGATCGCCTTGGCGCACCAGGACAGTTTCACCGTCGCCGTGCAAGGTCCGCCCGACGGCCGGATGGTCACTGAAATTGACCCGCTGCGCGGTCAGATCGGGATTCGACGAGGCAACCAGGGTGCCGAGATGATCGATGATCGCGCAGCTGTCCAGGGAATCCATGGCGAAGCGGGTGAGATGCTGGCTGAGACTGCGCAGGCTGATGTTGCCGAACAGCATGCCGTCGCCGACGGGGATCACCAGCGTAACGGCCGGCTCCCCGGTCATCAGCGAAACGAACGAGTCGCTCCAGACGGGGCGATCGATCACGGGATACTGGCGGAACAGGGCGTGATTGGAAAAATCGAAGTCGCGGTAGTCGTCCCGGCGCAGGCCGTCCCGTTCGTCGAAGCCGAGGTTGCGGACATGCCGGCGACTGTCGAGCAGATAGATCGATTCCAGCCAGGAGGACTCCCTGACCACGGTTTCGAGCAGATCGTCGATGCCGCCGTCGCGCACGACCCTGCCCGAGGCGATGATTCCGGCAACCGTCTTGAGGCTGTGTTCGACCTCGGCGAGAAACTGGTCGGCGTTGGCCGCGATTTCGGCCGAGAGCTGCCGGTTGCGTTCGTAAATCCCCGCGCGCAGGTGCTTGTGGAGCAGGCCGATCGCCACCAGACCGAAGATCGTTGCGGGGAGAATCGCCACCAGGAGAAAGTGCAGCGAAAGGGTGCGCCGCAGGGTTGCCGGCATCTTCACGCCATTGCCCCCCCGGAAAGCCCCGGCCGGCCGGCAGCGGTCGTCCCGATCTGCCGCAAGGCGCTCAATGGATGGCCGGCAGTACGGGCGGCTGGGTTCCGCCACCCTGCAGGCGGTCGATGAATCCGAGCAGGTCGCGCATGCGGAACGGCTTGCGCAGCACGTCCACGGCCCCGGCGCGACGGGCCTGGTCAAGCAGCGCCGGTTCGCTGTAGCCGGTCATCATGACGATGCGGGCCCGGGGAGCGAAGGCGAGGATCTCCGTGAGGCTCTCGACGCCGTTCTTGCCGGGGAGCTTGATGTCCATGAAGGCGATGTCGTAGGCGCGTTCGTGGAACATCCGGATCGCGTCTTCGCCGGTGTAGGCAATCTCCACTTCGCACTTGCGCGTGCCGAGGGCAATCGTCAGGCTCTCGGCAAAATCACGGTCATCCTCGACAACAAGCACCCTGGTTATATCCGGCGACATTTCGCCCCCTTGGACCCGCGATCTGTTCAAGCCATTGTCGAAATAATATCAAATATTTCTCAGCTGCCAAGCAAATTACTGACCAATCTGCGGAGAAATCACCGGTCGCCGGCCGGCGCCCCGGCGTCAGGCACAGAGGCTTTCGCCGGCATCCTGCGCAACCGCCAGCTCTTCGCTGCTGAACACCCGGTCGATCTCCAGCAGGATCAGGAACTGCTCGTCCACCTTCCCCATCCCGGCGATGAACTCGGTCTTCAGCTTCGTCCCCAGCCGCGGCGCCGGCTCGATCAGGTCGTCACGCAGTTCCAGCACCTCGCGCACCGAATCCGCCAGCCCCCCTACCGTCAGCACTTCGCCGTCCACCGCCACCTCCATGACGATGATGCAGCTCTCCCGCGTCGCTTCGGCCTGCGGCAGCCCCATCTTGATGCGCAGATCGATCACCGGCACCACCTGCCCGCGCAGGTTGATCACCCCCAAGAGGTAATCGGGCGTCTGCGGCACCTTCGTCACCGGAACCAGGTCGAGAATCTCCCGGGCCCGCGTCACCTCGACCCCGAACAGCTCGTCACCCAGGCTGAACGTCACGTACTGGCGGCTTTCGCCGCTCGCCGTCGTCATACGCGTCTCCTTCTCAGTACTGCTCGAAGTCATCGTCGAGATCATCCCGCCGGCCGGCGGCCTCCGCCGGCTTCCTCCCCCCCGCCACCGCCCCGCTATGGGCGATCTGCGGCTGAGCCCGACGGCCCACGGTTCGCCGCGCAACGGAGACCCCAACCTGCCTGCCCGCAGCAGCGTCAACAGAGAAGAAAGCAATCATCTCGGCCAACTGCTCGGCCTGGCCGGAAAGCTCCTCGGAGGTGGACGCCATCTCTTCCGAGGCCGAAGCGTTCTGCTGGATCACCGCATCCAGCTGCTGGATGCTCTTGGCGATCTGCTCGGCGCCGGCATCCTGTTCCCGGCTCGCCGCCGCGATCTCCTGCACCAGCTCCGCGGTCCTCCGGATGTTCGGCACCATCGCCGAGAGCATCTGCCCTGCCTGTTCGGCCACCGCCACGCTGCTGTTCGACAGTTCGTTGATCTCGCCGGCCGCCTTCTGGCTGCGCTCCGCCAGCTTGCGCACCTCCGCCGCCACCACCGCGAACCCCTTGCCGTGCTCGCCGGCGCGCGCCGCCTCGATCGCCGCGTTGAGCGCCAGCAGGTTGGTCTGCCGGGCGATCTCCTCGATGATGTTGATCTTGGTGGCGATCTCCTTCATCGCCGCCACCGTCTGGTTGACCGCCTGCCCGCCCGCACCGGCGTCCCTGGCCGACTGGATGGCGATTTTCTCGGTCTGGATGGCGTTGTCGGCGTTCTGGCGAATGTTGGCGGTCATCTGCTCGATGCTGCTCGACGCCTCTTCTGCCGCCGCCGCCTGCTCCGAGGCCCCTTGCGACATCTCTTCCGAGGACGCGCTCATCGCCTGGGAGCCGGAAGAGACGTTCTCCACCGCCCCACGCACCTGGCCGATCACCTCGCGCAGCTTCTCGACCATCCGGGAGAGCGCCCGGCCGAGCTGGTCCTTCTCCGAGGCCAGCTGCACCTCGACCCGGAGGTTCCCCTTCGCGATCTCCTCGGCCACGGCCGCCTGGCGGGCCAGGCCGTCGGCCATGCCGTCGAGGGCGACGGCCAGCTGGCCGATCTCGTCCCTGCGCTGCATGTTCAGGCGCGCGCTGAAATCGCCGCGGGCGATCTGCTCGACCAGGACTACCCCCTGCGCCAGGGGCCGCGTGATGCCGCGAACGATGAACACTGTCAGCAGCACACCGACCACCAGCGAGATGATGCCGACGGTCACCAGCCGGTTGCGGAAGGAGCCGGCATTGGCGATCATCGCTTCGTCGGAGAGAATGCTGGCGCGGGCCACATCATTGATCTTTTTCAGGTGGGCCTGCACGTCCATCAACGCCGGAAGGGTTTCGTCCCGATAGATCGCCGCAAAGACCTGCTTGCTGCCGCCGCCGGCACCGGCTTCGCTGATGTGCTGGGCGGACTGGTGCAGACGCTGGTGGGGCTGCTCGATCTCCGCCAGTTCCTGCTTGATCGCCGGGATCTGCGCTTCGATCTGGGCCCGCTCGTCACTGTAGTACCATTTGCCGAACTTGCAGTTGTGATGGTCGAGTTCGACGCCGAGCTTCTGCTGCTGGTCGTCGATGATGAAATTGGCGACGTTCTTCGCCCAGTTGAGATGGTCGATCTCGCGCTGCAGCAGATTCGCGGTCAGCTGGTTGCCGAGAATCACCTGTTTGCCTTCCTCGACACCGCTGGTCAAGCCGCGGATGCCGACCAGGCAGACCACCCCGGTGAGCACCAGCAAGAGTCCCGAAAGCAATCCGAGTTTTTGCGCCATGCGCATGTTCTGCAGCCAGCTTGCCATTGTCATGCCCCTTTCTTTCCGGCCTATTCGATCCATCGCCATCTGCTCGCATTCAAGACAGGAATGATGTCTTCCCGGCTTTGTCCCGAAACCTCGGCAATGATCGATCGCATGGAGCATGCCAATCATTAATTATTACAAATTTACTGTCATATCTGCACATTACAATACAATCGCGATTCTTCGGCAGTTCATGGGGATTTCTTCGTTCCGGGAAAAATTTTCTAGGCGCAGGGAAGAATGGAATTGACCGATGTGAACAAAGAGCGGCACAACCCGGCGCAAGCATCGGCGACACACATGTGTGCCTGACCGGCAGTCGGCGCGACACACATGTGCCACAAAAGAGCGGGGCAGCATAATGCTGCCCCGCTCTTTTGCTTCAGCGGCCGGGCAACTGCCGGCCTTACCCGATCAGCCAAAAAAACCGTCTTACCATTTGTAGGAGAGCGGATCGATCTTCCCCTGCATCATCAGCCCGAGGGAGAAGTTGAGCTGGCTGTTGTTGAACGGCTTGATGTTGGCTCCCTGGCCGAAAGCCGCCGAATTCGACAGCGCCGCCGCCTTGATCTTGTCGGCGAGGGCCGCGGGAACTTCGCTGGAGGCGGTCAGCACGTTGTCGGGGTTCTTCTTCTCGGAAACCTTCGGCACCTCGTAGACCTTCAGCCCCTTGTACTTGTCCTTGTTGGACTGCCACCAGCCGTCCTTGACCATGGCGGCCTTGGCCTTCCCGGAAACCAGCGCTTCGACGGCGGCCCCATGGCTGAGCACGCCGATCGAGGCCTTGCCGCCGGTCGCGGCCTTGGCGCAGGACTCGCCGGAAGAGGCGCCGATGGCGTAGGCGATGGCGCCCGGCGACGAGGCGAGGATCTGCTGGGGATCATCCTCGGCCTTGTAGATCATGACCCCGGCGTACAGCTCCTTGCCGTCGGCATTCTGGACGAGCGCGGTCCCCATCTTGCGGGCGACGATGATCGCCTGGACGAAGGAGCCGGCGTAAACCAGGTTCATTTCTTTCCCGCCGAAGGCATCGAGGATCTCGGCATAGGAGTTGGCGACGCGCGGCTTGACATCGGCGCCGCTCGCCTTGCTCAGGGCCTCGGTGAGCACCTTGGCCTGATCCATGCTCTTCCCGGGGGCAAACCAGCAGGTCACCTGCTCGGCAGCCAGCGCGGAACCGACCGGGAGACACCACAACACCAGCAGCAACAGGGCAATCCAACGCTTCATAATCAATTTCTCCTTTTGGGTGAGTTGACGGGCGGTTTACGGCCGCTCCGCTAAAATTGCTCGAACTCCTCGTCAAGCTGATCCTTCCCGACCGGATGCGCCGGATCGGCCGACGCCTCCATCCTCTCCTCCTTACCCGCCAGGTGAGCGATCCGCGCCGCGGCAGCGCGCTTCCTGCCTGACGGAGCCGCCTGAGCACCCTCGGCAAGCGTGAAGAAACCGATGATCCCCGCCAACTGCTCGGCCTGACCGGAAAGCTCCTCGGCCGTCGAGGCCATCTCCTCGGAAGCCGAAGCGTTTTGCTGTATCACCGAGTCCAGCTGCTGGATGCTCTTGGCAATTTGCTCCGCGCCGGCATCCTGCTCGCGGCTCGCCGCGGCGATCTCCTGCACCAGTTCGGCGGTCTTCTGGATGCCGGGGAGGATGGACGCCAGCATCTGCCCGGCCTGCACCGCGACCGCCACGCTGCTGGTGGACAGCTCGTTGATCTCCCCGGCCGCCTTCTGGCTGCGCTCGGCCAGCTTGCGCACCTCCGCCGCCACAACGGCGAAGCCGCGGCCGTGCTCGCCGGCGCGCGCTGCCTCGATCGCGGCGTTGAGCGCCAGCAGGTTGGTCTGCCGGGCGATCTCCTCGATGATGTTGATCTTGGTGGCGATCTCCTTCATCGCCGCCACCGTCTGGTTGACCGCCTGCCCGCCCGCACCGGCGTCCCTGGCCGACTGGATGGCGATTTTCTCGGTCTGGATGGCGTTGTCGGCGTTCTGGCGAATGTTGGCGGTCATCTGCTCGATGCTGCTCGACGCCTCTTCTGCCGCCGCCGCCTGCTCCGAGGCCCCTTGCGACATCTCTTCCGAGGACGCGCTCATTGCCTGGGACCCGGAAGAGACATTCTCCACCGCGCCGCGCACCTGGCCGATGATCTCCCGCAGCTTGGCCACCATGCTCGCCAGCGAGCGCAAAAGTTCGTCCTCGGCGGAGCGCTCCTTGATCTCGACCCGCAGATCTCCCTGCGAGATCAGGCCGGCGGCACGCACCACTTCGCGATTCGCCTCGACCATTTCCTGCATCGCCGCCAGCAGCTGCCCGGTTTCATCGGCAGTGGCGCGCGGGATCTCCATGGTCAGGTCACCGACCGCCATGCGGCGGGCGGTGTCCACGGCGATACTCAGCGGGCGGACGATGGAGCGGGTGATGATGGTGGCGATCAGGACACCGGCAACCAGCGCGACCAGGCCGAGGATCGACTGCATGAGCTTGACCTGCAGCGAAGAGCGCTGGATATCGGCGGTGGCGGCCTTGATCGCCTCCACATGGGCATCGCGGAACGCGTTGATGGTGGTGAGTAGCGTCGCGGCACTGCGTTCGAACTCGGCCATGACGCTGTCGCCGGCCTCCTTGCCGTCATTGCCGTAGGCCAGCATCATCCGCTGCCCAGTATTGTAGAGGTCCTCGACCTGGACGATCATCTTGTCCATGAGCTGGACGTTGGCCGCATCGTTCTGCTTTTGATAATACGCCTTGAATTCCTCGGCGTTCTTCTTGAACTCCTCAAGGAGATTCTTGGCATCCTGGGCCGCGCCGAGGATGTCGCTGGTCAGGGAGGCATCGGTCATGTACTGCTGGATCTGGATGGCCGAAACCGCCATCTGCGCAGCCTTGAGGGTGTCGGGAAGCTCTTGCTCCGCCACCTCGCGCACCCGCTCGTCGACGGTCCCGAGCGACCAGAAGGTGACCAGTACCGTCAGGAACATCATCACCAGCACCGCACCGAAGCCGATGCTCATCTTTTTGCCGACATTCAAATCGCTAAAAACCATAACTCAGCCGTCTCCCTTGAGGATTTGTTTTCATGCCGGCGTACCAAACCGAAAGCAGGCGTTCATTTTCGGTTTCTGCCGGGCTGGTTCACCCTCGATAGCCTGCCAAAATCCCCACAATCAGCACATGGCACTTCAAGAATCCCTTAGGGGCAGCGACCCGGCAATGACAGACCGGGAGAACTTAGTCCGTCCCGATCCGGTCATCAAACCCAGTGCAAACAACACCATCTGTGTCAAACCGCGGCCACGGTCGACGATTCCCCCGAAGCCTGCACGACCGCCAGCTCTTCGCTATTGAACACCCGGTCGATCTCCAGCAGGATCAGGAACTGCTCGTCAACCTTCCCCATCCCGGCGATGAACTCGGTCTTCAGCTTCGTCCCCAGTCGCGGCGCCGGCTCGATCAGGTCGTCACGCAGCTCCAGCACCTCGCGCACCGAATCCGCCAGCCCCCCTACCGTCAGCACTTCGCCGTCCACCGCCACCTCCATGACGATGATGCAGCTCTCCCGCGTCGCTTCGGCCTGCGGCAGCCCCATCTTGATGCGCAGATCGATCACCGGCACCACCTGCCCGCGCAGGTTGATCACCCCCAAGAGGTAATCGGGCGTCTGCGGCACCTTCGTCACCGGAACCAGGTCGAGAATCTCCCGGGCCCGCGTCACCTCGACCCCGAACAGCTCGTCACCCAGGCTGAACGTCACGTACTGGCGGCTTTCGCCGCTCGCCGTCGTCATACGCGCCTCCTTCTCAGTACTGCTCGAAGTCATCATCGAGATCGTCCCGACGGCCGGCAGACTCCGCCGGCTTCCTTCCCCCCCCTGCCACCGTCCCGTAATGGGCGATCTGCGGCTGGGTCTTGCGAGTGACGGGACGCTTCAGTTCCTTACGGCCGCGACCGGTTTCATCCACGGCAAAGAAGGCGATCATCTCGGCCAGCTGCTCGGCCTGTCCGGAGAGCTCCTCGGAGGTCGACGCCATCTCTTCCGAGGCCGAGGCGTTCTGCTGGATCACCGAGTCCAGCTGCTGGATGCTCTTGCTGATCTGCTCGGCACCGGCATCCTGCTCGCGGCTCGCCGCCGCGATCTCCTGCACCAGCTCCGCGGTCTTCTGGATGTTCGGCAGCATCGCCGAGAGCATCTGCCCGGCCATCTCCGCCACCGCCACGCTGCTGCTCGACAGCTCGTTGATCTCCCCGGCCGCCTTCTGGCTGCGCTCCGCCAGCTTGCGCACCTCAGCCGCCACCACCGCGAACCCCTTGCCGTGCTCGCCGGCGCGCGCCGCTTCGATCGCCGCGTTCAGCGCCAGGAGGTTGGTCTGCCGGGCGATCTCTTCGATGATGTTGATCTTGGTGGCGATCTCCTTCATCGCCGCCACCGTCTGCACCACCGCCTTGCCGCCCTCCCTGGCATCGTTGGCACTCTGGATGGCGATCTTCTCGGTCTGCACGGCGTTGTCGGCGTTCTGGCGGATGTTGGCGGTCATCTGCTCGATGCTGCTGGAGGCCTCTTCCGCCGCCGCCGCCTGCTCCGAGGCGCCCTGCGACATCTCTTCCGAGGAGGCGCTCATCGCCTGCGACCCTGACGAGACGTTCTCGATCGCTCCGCGCACCTGGCCAATGACCTCGCGCAGCTTGGCCACCATGTCGGCCAGCGCCCGGCCGAGCTGGTCTTTCTCCGAGGCCAGCTGCACTTCGACTTTGAGGTTCCCCCTGGCGATCTCTTCGGCCACGGCCGCCTGGCGGGCCAGGCTGTCGGCCATGCCGTCCAGAGCCACGGCCAGCTGACCGACCTCATCCTTGCGCTGCATGTTCAGGCGCGCGCTGAAATCGCCCCGCGCGACTTCTTCGGCGAGCTGTACCCCTTTGGCCATCGGGACGGCAATGCTGCGGGCAATGAGAAAACCGAATAGCATGGAGATCACAATTGCAAAGAGAATCGTAACCGCCGACAGCACCTTAAGTTTCCCAGCCGCCACCTGCGCGTTGTCAGCCATCTCGTGACCGTATTTGACCGCGAGATCACTGAGTTCATCCATGTTTTCGTCGAGTGCATTGAAGGTCTGGCGCAACTCGCCGAAAGCAATCCCTTTGGCGGCCTCCAGATAGGCATGATCCGCCTGCCCCTGGCTCGAGGCCGCGGTCACGGTAAAGTCGCCGACACGGATCTTGTTGATTTCACTTAAGAAGTCATCATGAGCCCGCTGCCAGTTGGCGATTTGCCCTTTGGCTTTCTGCCAGCGCTCCGCTTCGTCGGGTTCCTTATCCACCTTGTCGTAGATAGCCACCCCTTCTTCGAAAAGCTCCCAGCGCTCCTTGAGCTTGCCGATTTCTTTAAGCCGGTCGGCATGAGAGATGTCGGGATTGACGATGGTTCGCTCCGCCGACTTGATCGCATTCATCCCTTCCAGGATGTGGCTGATCCCTTCCACCGCCGTCATGTGATTGTTTTCGACATCCACAAGACTCGACTCGGTGTTGTTGATCCCGTACCAGCCGACGATCCCGACCACGGCACAAATGGCCGCCACCACGCCGAACGCCCCCACCAGTTTGGCAAAGATTTTCATACCCCCTGCTCCTTCCCGAAAAACAACCGATACCCAGTTGCTCCATGGAAGCCCCAAAAACCGCTCCCCCCTGATTGCCTTGTCTTAATGACCGCTGTCACCAATCCCTGCGGCAGGCGCTCGCCCGCCTGGCCGGCTGTGCTCCAGATGCTGCTCGGTGACCATCCAGATCACCTCGCGATCGAGCAGCACCTGGATTTCGCCGCTATTGACCCGCAGGACAATCCCTTCGGCACCGTCCAGCCTCGACCCGTCGCGAATCACGACCTTCTCCCCATAGCGAAACATTGGCCCCCTTCCTTTCGCCAACCGGCTTCACCGGCAGGCCGCCTGTTCGAGTTGCACTGCCTGCACGGCCAGTTGCGGCAGATCGAGGATCAACGCCACGTGACCGTCGCCGAGGATCGTCGCCCCGGAAATGCCGTTGACCCCCTGGTAGAAGCGGCCGAGATTTTTAATTACCGTCTGGTGCTCGCCGATCACGCGATCGACGACGAAGCCGACCCGGCCGGCATCGAGGCGGGCGATCACGATCTGTTCGATCTCCGGGCGCTCGCCGCCGAGCGAGAACACCTCGCTCAACGGGATGTAGGGGACGATCTCGCCGCGCACGTTGACCAGGTTGCGGCCGTGGGTGGCCGCCGCCTCGGCCCTGGTCAGGGCGATGCACTCCTCGACATCGGCCAGCGGCAGGATGAAGCGCTCGCTGCCGACATCGACCAGCAGCCCTTCGATGATCGCCAGGGTCAGCGGCAGCTTCAGGACGAAACGGGTGCCCCGCCCCGGATCGCTGGCCACCTCGACGCTGCCGCGCAGGCTCTCGATGGCCTGGCGGACCACGTCCATGCCGACGCCGCGGCCACTGACGCTGGAGACCTGCTCGGCCGTGGAAAACCCGGGAAGGAAGATCAGATTGAAGATGTCCCGGTCGGCCAGTTCGGCCTGCGGTGCAATCAACCCCCGCTCGACGGCCTTGGCGCGGATCCGGTCGCGGTCGAGCCCCAGGCCGTCGTCGGCCACGGTAATCAGCACGTTGGCTCCGGAATGTTCGGCCGACAGGGTGATGCGCCCCTTGGCGGGCTTGCCGGCCGCGCGACGCACCTCGGGCGATTCGATGCCGTGGTCGATGCTGTTGCGGATCAGGTGGACCAGGGGATCGCCGAGGCGCTCGATCACGGTCTTGTCGAGTTCGGTCTCCCCGCCTTCGGTGAAGAGCATCACGTCCTTGCCGAGTTCCTCGCCGAGATCGCGCACCAGCCGCTTGAAGCGGCTGAAGGTGCTGCCGATCGGCAGCATGCGGATGGTCAGCACCTGGTCACGGAGCTCCCAGGTCAGCCGTTCGACCTCTTCGGCCACGGCCAGCAGCACGGCATCCTCGCGGCCGTTGGCCAGCTGGCTGAGACGCGCCTGCACGGTCACCAGTTCGCCGATCAGGTTGACCAGCTTGTCGAGCCGCTCGGACTTGACCCGGATGCTGTCGCTCACTTCGGCCGCCTGCCGCTCGCGGCGCAGGCGCTGGATCCGTTCCTGTTCGGCCAGTGCCGACTCGATCTGTCCGCCGTCGACCGCGCCGGCGGCGACCAGCGCCTCGCCGAGACGCTTTTTCTCCGCCAGAAACTTCTCGAGCTCCTCGCGGGGGAGATCACCGCGTTCGACCAGGATTTCCCCGAGCTTCTTGTAATCGCCGTCGGCATCGACCAGCCCGTCGGCATCGACCAGCTGGATGTGCAGTTCGCAGTCGTCCTCGACGAAGATGAACACGTCGCGGATGGCGTTCTCGTCTTCGCCGGTGGTCAGGATGACATCCCAGTAAACGTGGCAGGCTTCCGGATCAAGCTCGTCGAGAGGGGGAACGTGGTCGAGCTGCGCCACCACCACGGCCTCGCCGAGGCGGCAGAGTTCGCCGAGCAGCAGTTGTGGCTGGATCCCCTGGCGGAAAAGACCGGGACCGGGACGAAAGCGGATGCGGTAGGTGGACTGCCCCCGGCCGGCGCCGCTCGCCAGAAAACCCCCGGCACCGGGAGCAACTGCCGTGGGGGCAAGGCGGTTCCGGAATGCGGCCAGCATGCCGGCGAGCCGGGCGGGCTCGACGGCAGCGCCGCCGAATTCCGCATCGATCATCAACCGCAGCAGATCCTTGGCCTGCAGCGCCTGGCTGACCAGTTCGCGATCGAGATGCTGCTCGCCGGAGCGGACTTCCTCGAAGACCGTCTCGGCCTCGTGGCAAAGCTCGGCGACGGCATCGAAGCCGGCCAGGCCGCCGGCGCCCTTGAGTGTGTGCAGGGCACGGAACACCCGGTCGA
Organism: Deltaproteobacteria bacterium; assembly: GCA_005774545.1. Lineage (GTDB taxonomy): Bacteria > Desulfobacterota > Desulfuromonadia > Desulfuromonadales > BM103 > VAUL01. Next base: position 86,528 of record VAUL01000003.1, read on the forward strand.
CCAGCGAGGCTTCGTCGGGGTTCTCCTCGAGGGCCAGGAGGGCGGCTTCGAGCTCCTGCAGCAGTTCGCCCGCCTCGTCGCGGAAGGTATCGGCAAGGCTGCTCATGCCGGGCAGATCATCCGCACGACGGCCAGCAACTGCTCCGGCTTGAACGGCTTGACGATCCAGCCCGAGGCACCGGCCGCTTTCCCTTCCTGCTTCTTTTCCGGCTGCGACTCGGTCGTCAGCATGATGATCGGCATGAACCGGTTCCCCGGGCTCTGCCGTACGTGCCTGATCAGATCGATTCCATCCATGTTCGGCATATTGAGATCGGTCACCATCATGTCGACCGTTGTCCTGCCGAGCTTGTCGAGAGCATCCCTGCCGTCGACCGCCTCGACCACCTGGTAGCCCGCCCCCTCCAGGGTCATCTGGAGCACCTGCCGTACTGTCGCCGAATCATCTACGGCCATTACCCGTTTCGCCATGACCTTCCTCCCCATTCAATCCGCGTTGAAAATTTTGTCATGAACGCCCATTTAATCAGCACTATCCATGCCAAATCTTGTCCGAGAAACAGAAATCTTCGCCGCCGGCACTGCGCCAAAAGCCCGTCGAACGCGCCAGGTCGCAAAGCCGATCGCCGGGACCGGTCAATTGCAATTCCTTGTCGTGCTCACGGGCAAAGCGCCGGGCAGCGCAAAGCAGCTGCAAGCCGGCGATATCGATTTCGCCGACCCCGCCCAGATCGACCACCACCCGCACGGCTTCGGCAAATCCCTGCAGCAGCGCATCACGAAGCCGGCCGACCTGCATGATCGTCAGGCTGCCCGTCACCACCAGCCTGCCGGTTTTCGTCCCGGCATCATATGCCCAGTCCGTCATAGCGATCCTCACCCGAGTCAAAAGAGTTCGACGTTGCTGCCCAGGTCCTCTTCAAGCACCGTTGACGGGATTCCCCCCCCGCCCGCGGACGGCGACTGCCGCAGGAACCGCTGGTGAACTTCGCGTTCGCTCATCATCGTGTAGCGATCATGCAACCCCAGGAGCAGTCCCCCATCCTTGCCGTCATGACCGGACACCCCATACTCGAGAGCCAGCGCCTTCAGTTCGTCGAGCACCGGATTGGTCTGGGCCAGGAAACGGCGTCGGACATCGAGGCTGGCCAGGGTGGTCTGCATCCCGGCGCCGAGTTCATCGACCTGCCGGCCGATTTCCGCGATCTGGGCATCAAACGAGGCGCTCACGCTTTCCAGGCGCCCGAGCAGACCGCCCACTTCTTCGAGCAGCTTCTGCAGGTCGGTTTCACTGCTGCTCAGCTCCTGGTCGCGGGCATCGAGCTCCTCGGCCTGGCTGCTGACCAGCCGACAACCGTCGGCCATGGCCGCTGCGTAGCGACCGGCGTCTTCGGCAATCGTCTGGATGTTGCCGGCGATAACCGTCAACCCCGCCGCCTTTGCCGACCCGTGGGCCGCACTGACCGCCGCGTTCTGGGCAAGCAGCTGCATCTCCTCGCCAAGACGCTCGATTTCCCCGGCCAGGGAGGCGACATCCCGCACCGCCTGACAAACGGCAAAAACCGCCTGACCGGCAGCCAGATGCGTGGTGCGGACATTTTCCAGGCAGGCGGTCACCGCCTGCAGCGACGGAGCGATCTGCGCACAGCGCTCGCTGCTCCCGGCAATCAACGCTTCCCTGGCGTCGCCGGCAAGGGAACGGACCCCTTCGGACATCCCCCGCAGGTTTTGATCGAGCCTGCCGACCGCCTCGCCAAATTCCTCGACGGCCCAGATCAGCTGGTCGTGCTGCAGTTGGCAGATACCCCCGGCAGACAGGGCCGCTTCTCCACCGGCATCAAGCCCGGCGCTGAGATCGTCGAGGGCCTTGCAGATATGCTGCAAGCGCTGCCGGGTAATGTCCTGAAACTGCAGGGCCGCCACCAGTTCGCCGAAATTGCCGGCCAGTTCCGCCGAACTCTGCCGGAAACGAACGGCATGATCGGAGGTCCGGACACAATGGGTCGCGACCTGGCTCAACAGCAGGCGCGCCCGGCGGATTTCCCCTTCCGCTTCGCGCAACGGGCCGGCCTGGGCCTGCTCCTCGATCGACACGGCCCGGATTCGCAGGGTCGCCAGCACTTCGCAACGTTCGTTGATGTGGCCAAGCTTTTCCTGCATCTGGTTGCCGAGCTGCTGCAGTTCCTGGCCGAGAACCGTACCGCCCTGGCCATGGCCGCGCGCGGCCTCGATGCGCGTGGCCACGCGCAGCGCATGCAGCGTCTTGACCACCTTGGCCAACCCCTGCAGCGGCGGCGCCAGCGCGTTCGTGTTCCGTTCCAGGGATTCCAGAAGGGTGCAGATCAACCTTGATTGCTCACAGGCTTCGGTCAGCCACATGGCGCTGCGTTCCGTCAGCAGCTGGAGCCGCGCCACCGTCTGTTCGGCCGATTCGCTTTCCCCCGAGCAGAGTGCCTGCTCGGCAAGACCGGTCAGGAACAGCGCGCGGCTCTGTCCGTCACGCACCTGTTCGCCGACCTGCAGAAACGCCTGCTCGGTCAGCTGGTCTATCCCGGCCAGCCGGTCGATCATGGCCCGCAGGCGGCGAACGGCGTGGTTCGCGGAGACATCGGCCTTCATCTGGTCAGGCATTCTCCCTCCGGAAAGCAACCGGGACCTGGCATCGATGCGCGGTGGAATTCCCGGGCAGCAGCGGGCTGTCGAGCAAAGCTTCGACCAGGCTGTGCAGATCCCCCATGCGGTAGGGTTTGTCGAGCCAGGCGCAGTTGCCGATCATCCCCGCATTCAAAACCTCGCGATACTGACTCTCGCCGTGGAACAGAATCGGCAGATTGGCCGGTTGCTGCCGCCGGCGAATCTCCAGAGCCAACTTCCAGGAGCCGGCATCGGGGGAATCGACACACGCCACCAGGAGACTGGGGCTGGTTTTGGCAAGGGTGTCCACGGCACTGAAGACATCTCCGGCTTCAACAACCCGGTACCCCTGCAGTTCCAGAGCGAAACGCAGCAGGCGGCGGGAAATGGCCTGGCCGTCAACAATAAGAACGGTTTTAGTCACTGTTTACTCCGCGTGCGCACAACTGAGCCGAAAGCGCTACGGAGAGTGACAAACCAATATCCGTGCCAAATTATACTATGCCGCCAGGAAATCACATCCGGCTGACAGGGCGTCCGGGAACAGCAGCACGCGGCAGCACGCGGGGAGGGCAAATGTGGCCGGCGGCAGTCCATCGAACCGGTCGCACGGGGATGAGGGAGGCTTCGGGCGGGAAGCCGCGGCACACACATGCGCCACGACCCGCAGGCCGCGACACACAAGCGTGTCAGGCCTGCTCGGGAGGGGGAATGATACCGTGTTCCTCGATCTTGCGGTAGATGGTCCGGCGACTGATCCCCAGCAACCGGGCCGCCCGCGCCTTGTTGCCCGCGGCTTTTTCAAGGGCGGCGACGATCTGCGCGGCCTCGCCGACCAGCAGAGGAGCCAGGACGGGCGGCGCCTCCTGGAGTTCGCGCGGCAAGTCGGCTACATCCAGCCGGGAGCCCCGGCAGACGACGAAGGCATGCTCGATGGCATGCTGCAGTTCGCGGACATTGCCCGGCCAGCGGTACGAGGTCAACAGGGTCATCGTCCCGGCAGTGACCCCCTCGACATGGCGGCCGAAACGCTCGTTGAAGCGGGCAACGAAGTGGTCGACCAGCAGAGGGATGTCCTCGCGCCGTTCCCGCAGCGGCGGAAGCGGAATCTCGACAACCCGCAGGCGATAGTAAAGGTCTTCGCGAAACTCGCCGCGTTGCACCTTCTCCTGAAGGCTGCAGTTGGTGGCGGCGACGATGCGGACATCAACGGGAACGGGTTGGCTGCCGCCGACCCGTTCGATCTCCTTGTTCTGCAGGACTCGCAGCAGCCGCACCTGCAGGGCCGGAGAAATGTCACCGATTTCATCGAGGAAAATGGTGCCGCGATGGGCCAACTGGAAGCGGCCGGCCTTGTCCCTGACCGCCCCGGTGAAGGCCCCCTTGACGTGGCCGAACAGCTCGCTTTCCAGGAGATTTTCCGGCAGGGCCGCGCAGTTGACCTTGATCAGCGGCCCGTTGCGACGCACGCTGCGACAGTGCAGCGCTTCGGCCACCAGTTCCTTGCCGGTGCCGCTTTCCCCGGTCACCAGCACGGTCGTATCGACTTCGGCCAGGTTCTCGATGAGCGTGTAGACCTGCTGCATGACCGGGCTCTGGCCGATAATGTGCTCGAAGTTACGGCGCTTTTGCAGATCGCGCTCAAGATTCTCCAGGCGCGTTTCGTCACGGACCGTGACCACTGCACCGCGTGCCCCCCCGTCGCCTTCGGCCCAGGGGACAGCCGTCAAATGCAGGACGCGAAGCGGCTTGCCGGGGCCGCCGACCTCCAGGCGCCCACCGTCCACGGCCCGCCCTTCGCCGATGGCGCGACCGGCAACGTCCCTCAGCGGCAGGCTCGCCGTCTCCGCAAGACGGGACAGGGGGAGACCGGCGACTTCGCACGGCAAATCGAGCATCACCATGGCCGCAGCATTGGCTTCGAGAATCGCCAGGCCGCGATCGACCAGCAGAATCCCTTCGCGAACGCTGCGGAAAATCGCCTCGAGATGCGCCCGGTAACGTTCGCGCTGCTCGATGACTTCGCGGTGATGCAGGGCCTGGCGACTGACCCGCAGCAGCGTCTCCTGGCGGATCGGCTTGGGGATGTAATCAAACGCGCCCCGACGCAGCGACTCCATGGCCGAAGCGACTTCGGGGGCGCCGGTAATCATGATCACCGGGCAAAAGGGGAATCGCTGGCGCAACTCGGTGAGCAGGTCAAGCCCGTTTTCCTGGCCCAGGGCGATGTCGAGGTACACCAGGTCGAAGACTTCCCGGGCGAGCAGATCCAGAGCTTCGCCCCGCGTTGCCGCAGTCTGCACTTCGTGGCCGGCATCCTCGAGAAAGGCCGTGAAGGTGAAGCGGACATTCTCCTCGTCGTCGACGACCAGGATCCGGCGCATGGTTTTCGCTTCAGGACGGAGTGGCATGCGCGCCATTCGACGGCTGGCCCTCATCGCGCAGCACCAGCACCACGCCGGTTTCCCGCCCGACCTGACTGGTCAGCGGCGCCATGGTCAGGCTGACCAGCAACTGCCGGCCAACCATGTTGGTCATCTGCATGCGGTAGATCTCGCCCAGGCAGCGCTGCTCCACGATCTCCTGGAACTGGCGGGCGACGCGACAATCCTCACTGGCGGCCAGTTCGTCGAGGGTCTTGCCGACTACGTCCTTGTCGCAGGCCAGCATACGCCGGGCCGAGTCGTTGACATCCACCAGGCGGAAGGCTTCATCGAACACCAGAATCCCTTCCTGGATGCTCTGGAAAACCGCCGCCATCCGCAGGCGAAAGGTTTCCTGTTCGTCGAGCAGAGCCTTGCGTTCGAGCGCCCGCCGGGCGATCCGCAGCAGCTCATCCTGGTGAACCGGCTTGGTCAGATAATCGAACGCGCCGAGCCGCACCGCTTCGGCAGCAGTGGCGATCTCGGGGGCACCGGTAATCATGACCACCGGGCAGTTCGGGTTGGTCTCGCGCACATAGCGCAGCATCTGCATGCCGCTTTCCCGGCCGAGCAGGATATCGAGAAAGACGGTATCATAGGTCGTCGCCTCGGCGAGATTCAGCGCGTCCTTAAGGGATGGCGCCGTATCGACCCGGTACCCCGCATCGGTAAGAAAGGCATCAAAGGTAAAGCGAATGCTCTCTTCGTCATCAACCACCAGGATGCGCTGTGTCATGACTTCTGGTCCTCCTTCGCGTAAATGGTCAGTTGGAAATACAGCAAAACCGCTTTGCAATTGTCGGGCCCGATTGAAAACCGTGACCATTGCACCAGAACTACGGAGACGTCGCGCCACCTGAAGCCACGGCGGATACCGGCAGATCGACGGTCACCTCCGTCCAGGCACCGTGCTCGCTGGCGATCTTCAGCAGCCCCCCGTGTTTTTTGGCAATGTCGAAGCTGATGCTCAACCCCAGGCCGGTGCCGACACCGGCCGGCTTGGTGGTCACGAACGGGTTCAGTACCCGTTCAAGCAGTTCCGGGGGGATGCCGGTGCCATGGTCCCTGACCTTCAGCCGGATATGGGGACGCCCGTCCCGCTCGACCTGACGGCCGCTGATCGCGAGAATCTTGTCGGCATGGGCACCGGGATATTTCTCGGCCAGAGCATGGCGGGCATTGCTGATCAGGTTGAGGAACAACTGCTGCAGCTGGTGATTGCGGCTCTCGATGCCGGGCAGGTCGTTCGGCAGGTCGAGGCGCAGTTCGATCATGTCCTTGCGCAGCTGCGATTCGCAAAGGGACAGCGCCTCGGCGAGCGCTTCGCGAATCGACACCGTCTGCGGATCGCTGCTCCCCTCGCGGGCAAATGTCAGCAGCTCGCGGACGATCGTGGCGATGCGGTCCCCTTCCTTGATGATGCGCTGCGCCAGGTCGCGGTCGCGCGAATTCTCCGCGGCATGATTGAGAATCAGCTGGGCATAGTTGATGACGCCGCTGATCGGGTTATTGATCTCGTGGGCCACGCCGGCCGCCAGTTCGCCAAGGGCCGCCAGCCGGCTGGCGCGGCTGCGCTGCAGTTCGTTTTCCAGTGTTTCGGTAATGTCTTCGGCGATCAGCACGACCTGCGCCACCATTTCCTCCGCCTTGACCGGGAAGACCCGCAGGCTCCAGGTGACTCCGTAACGGTCGACGAGTTCTCCGATCTCGCGGCGTCCGGAAGCAAAGCAACGCAGGACCGGACAATCCGGGCATTTTTCGAAGTCATCGGCCGGCATGGCGAAACAGCAGCCGCAGCGGGGCGAACCGCCACCGCCCGCCTCGCCGTCGTCGCCTCCGGCGTTGGTCCAGACGACCTGCAGGCTGGGCGACATCAGGTAAATCCGGTCGGTAATCCCTTCGAGCAGCGCCGAAAACTGCTGGAACAGCTCCTGGTAGCGCAGCTTGCCGATGCGCAGCGACGCCTCGGCGACCTTGAGCCTGGTCACGTCGGCGAAGGTCAGGACGACGGCACTGATCTCGCCATGCAGCGACCATTGCGCCCGGCTGTTCATCTGCAGCCAGAGTTCACGGCCGTCGGGAGCACAGAATCCGACCAGCTGATTGTTGGTGTCGGTTCCGGAAGCAAGGGTCGCGTTGGAGGGATAGTCGGCCGGCAGAATCGCCGTCCCGTCTTCGCGGATCATCTGCCACTGTTCCGGGAGCAGTTCGCGGCCGACGATTTCCCGCCGGGAAAGGGAGAAGATCCGCTCGGCGGCCTCATTGCAGTCGATGACCCTGCCGTCGGGGCTGATGATCAGCATCCCCTCCCCCATCCCGGCAAGCAGCGAGCGGAACCGCTCCTCGCTGGCCCTCAGGAAGGTTTCGCGCTCCATGACGGCGGCCCCCATCTCCAGGAAGTTGGCCGCCAGATCGTCCAGTTCGGCATAACCGTAACGCCCCACCTCCCCCAGCCGCCGATAGTCGCCGCTCGCCACGCCCCGCGTGCCGTCGCGCAGAATCCGCAGCGGCCGGACAACCTGGCGCGCCTGCCAGAAGGCGATCCCGCCGGCAAGCAGAACGGCCGCCACCAGAGTACCCAGCAGGATGCTCCCCAGTCGCCGGGCATCGTGCAGGGCCACTTCGCGCGACAGCGAAGCGTGGACCGCCCAGCCGGTTTGCCGGACGACGGCAACGCTCTCCAGCAGGCTGCCGTCCTCATGCGTCTTGCCGGCAGTCTCGATGCCGGAAGCCAGCGCCACATGGATTTCCTGGTGATGCAGGTAGTTGCCACGCTCTACGGCCAATTGCTGGTCGGTATGCGCAATCAGCGTGCCGCGGTGATCGGTGACGGCAAAGACCATGTCGTCGTCCCGCTGGCGATTTTGCAGGTAGCTTGACAGCCGGTCGAGATTCACCGTCCCCAGGAGAAAGCCGTCGGCAAGCGGCAGCAGCATCATGACCGATGGCTTGCCGGTGGCGAGGGAAACGAAGGTATCCGATACGGTGACATAAGCCCCGTTCGAACCCACAGTCGTCAATTGCCGGCGCTGACCGCCGTTCAGCAGCCCGAGACCGGAGAAATCAAGCTGCATCAGATCACGTCGCCGGGTCGCCATAAAATCCGGCAAACCGAGGCTGGCGACACGCATCTTCCTGTCGAGCAGGTAGAGCGCCTCGAAATATTCCGACTGGTTGGCCGCGAATTGCAGGAAGGGATCGATTTCCGAGGGCGCCATGACCTGCAGCTTTCCGACGGAATTGCCGATCAGGACGAGGTTGGAGCCGACCCGGTCGGAAAATTCGCCGACCTGGTCGCGAATGCTGACGGCTTGGCGGTGAAGATCGGCGTGCGCGTCCGCGAGCTGCCGGTCGACGAGAAAACGGTAGGCTAACCACCCGCAGAGCACCAACGGCAGAGTGGCCGCGGCGATGAACCTCAGGATGAGTACGCTCTTCAGGGTGGAGGGGCGGGCCATGATCAGTCGAGAGTCGCGAAACGGCCGTCGCGGATGACGGCCAGGAAGGTCTCCCGCTCGGGGTCGCCGAAGCGGTTGAGACGAACGTCTCCCTGCAAGCCGGCGAAGGATCCGACGCCGAGCAGGGCCTCCTTCAGTCCGGCACGCTGCGGATTGCGTTCCATGGCGGCGAACAGGCCGGTGGCCGCCTCGTAGGCCAGAACCGCGGCAAATGACGGCTGATAGCCGAAACGCCTTTCGAAGTTCTCCATGAAGGCACGATGGCGCGACGCCCGGCTTGCCGGATTGTAGGTCACGAACGAGGACATCTCCTCGACCGCCTTGCCGCCGAAGTTGATTACGTCGCTGGTATTGGCCCACTCGGAGGAGAAGAGGGCAACCCCGCTGCCGAGTTTGCGCACCTGCTGGGCGATCAGCGCCGTATCCATCGCCCCGCTCAACAGCAGCAGCGCGTCGGGTTTGGCCGCGAGCATCCGCTCGGCGAGGGGGAACAACCCGCCTTCGCGCCCCGAGGTGAAACGCTCGACGTGAACGATCCTTCCGCCGCCGGCCTCGAAGGGGCGGCGGAAGGATTCCAGCCAGTCCTCGGTATAGGCGGCATTGGCAGTATCCACGCTGACCGCGAAATTTTTCAGCCCGTGGCGCAGCGCATGCTCGGCGAGCTTTCCGGCGTTGACCCTGAGCGGCATCGTCACGCGGAAGAAGTAATCGTCCTGATCGTTGAAACGGTTGGACGTCACCGTCGGGCTGATCATCAGGATCTGCCGCGCGTTGATCACCGGATGCATGGCGGCTGCGACCGAACTGGTCATCGGGCCGATGATCGCCACTGCATCGCCGGCGGCCAGTTCCTCTGCCAACTTCTTGGCGGTTTCGGCATCCTGCCGGTCGTCACGGACAAGGACCTCGAGCTGCCGTCCCGCGATCCCGCCGGCCCGGTTCACCTCTTCGACCGCCAGCAGCACCCCGTCGCGCCCGGCGACGCCGAGCCCCGCCACCCGTCCGGTCAGACCGCCGACATAGCCGATCCTGAGCGGCGACGACTCTCGACCGCAGCCGGCAGTCGCCAGCGCCAGCATGCCGGCAGTCGCCAGCGCCAGCAAACGTTTCCCCATGGTCGATACGGCGAAATGCCTCATTGCCCCCCCACGGAAGCGACGGAAGAACGAATCCCCGATGGAAAGCCAGTCAAGCATGCCTATATCCCCGCGCCGCTACCGCGTCAAGACCAACCGGCACCGCCCGCGGAACAGTCGTCAGACCCTGACGTAGACCGAAGGCGCCATCTGCCTCAACGGCAGATTCAGTCCGAGAAGCGTTTCCGAGTGTCCGAGGAACAGAAAGCTCCCCTTCTCGAGATAGCCGGCGAAGCGCGTCAGCAACCGCTCCTGGGTCTGACGGTCGAAATAGATCAGGACGTTGCGGCAGAAAATCACGTCGAACGACTCCCGCAAACCGTAGTCGGCATCCATGAAATTCAGCCGCCTGAACCGCACCTGGCTTCTCAGTTCCGGCACGATCCGCACCTGGCGCTGGGCCGGGTCCTTCGACCTGAGCAGGTACTTGCGCCGCAATGCCGCGGGCACCGGCTCGGCCTTTTCCTCGGCGTAAATCCCCCGGGCCGCCTTGTCCAGAACATCCGTCGAAATATCGGTACCGAGAATCTCGAAACGAAAACCGGGATGGGTCGCCTGAAATTCGCTCAGCACCATGGCCAGGGTATACGGCTCCTTGCCGGTCGAACAGCCTGCGCTCCACACGCGCAACGGACGCGACACCCCGGCCTCGTCCCGGACAATCAGTTCCGGCAGGGCCGAGCGGACGAGAAAATCGAAGTGGGCCGGTTCGCGGAAAAAGTCGGTCTTGTTGGTGGTGACTACATCGATCAGCCGGATCAGCTCCCCTTCCGGCTCCCGGCCGCTGAAAATCAGTTCGGCATATTCCTCGAAGCTCCCCAGGCCGAGCGCACGCAGGCGCTTGCGCAGCCGCGCCTCGAGCATGCTCTGCTTATGCGCCGGCAGTTTGATCCCGCACTGGTCGTAGACCAGCCGGCTGAAGCGTTCGAAGTCGCGGCTGGTCAGGCGCAGATCAAAATGACGCAGCAATTGCGACGGGTTTTCGGCCACGTGGCGGCCCCTCCTGTTTTGCTGGGCTCCGGGACTGCCGCCCGGGTGCAATCACAAAGGACAAAAAACAGCAGTCAGTTGCCGAGGAGAATCCTGACCACCTTCAGCATCTGGTCGGGGCGAAACGGCTTGACGATCCAGCCCGCGGCGCCGCCGACCTTCCCGGCCCGCTTCTTGTCCTCGGCAAGTTCCGTGGTCAGCATCAGAAACGGTGTGAAACGAAAGGCCGGATTCTGGCGCACGGCCGACAGCAGCCCCAACCCGTCGAGATTGGGCATGTTCAGATCGGAGATGAGCATATCGACCCTTTCCCCGGCCAGTTTGGCCAGAGCATCGACGCCGTCGATCGCCGGCAGGATCCGGTAACCGGCGGCGCTCAGGGTCATGCGCAGGGATTCTCTCACTGTCGCCGAATCATCGACCACCATGATGCACTTGGACATGACAGCCTCCTATCCAATGCTGGATTCCCGATCAATCGAATGACATGGTCAAAAACCTGCTGCTGTTCGGCCGCTCCGCCCCTTTGCCGGAAGGGCCAACTTCCTGAAGAAGCATTTTCCATGCCACCGGAAACCCCGGAGGTATTGCAAAAAAACGCCATTAAATCGAAAACTTATCTTGATTTACCCGCCCCCTGCCGCACGGTCGGGGCCCCCGGGGTTCCTTTAAGGCCCTGTCATTTCCCCGGGCATCCGCTATTTGACGATTTTAACCCGCTGCCCCGCAGACAAGCGGTCGGAGAGCTGCAGTTCGTTCATCCAGGCCACCCGCGGCCACAGCTCCCGGTCAACCTGCTGTTCCTGAAGGAAGTTTTCAAGGGTCGTCGCCCTGGTCACCGGTCTGACGAGCAGGCGCTGCGGCTGCCGGTTCAGCCTGGCCTTGTCGACAAGCGGGGCGAGGCTGGCGGCGGGCTGCCCCAGCGTTGCGGACAACTGCGGGAAAACCGCTTCGTCGGCCAGACCGTGAAAGACGAGAACCTCACCGCCCTTCTGCACGAAGTGCGATACGACCTTGGCCCGCTGCTGCCCGTCGACAACGACGGAGATTATTTCCCGGGCCTTCATGCCGTTGACGGTCCGCTCCCCCGACTGCTGCACACCGGCCTTCATCGACGACACGAATGCTCCGGCAACCGCATCGACCGTCCCCTTCTCGACACTGAACAAGACGACGCCGGATTTTTGCGGATGGGTCATCTGCACCCGGCTCCCCTCGCGCGCAAAGCTCCACTGGGCAGGGATGCGAAACTGCACCTGGTATTGCGGCAGGTAGAACCACTCCCCTTCGCGGAACCCCTGGCGCGGATCCTCACCGTAGACGAGGCCGTCGATTCTGGCGAGGTAAGCGTCGCCATTGATCCGGTAATTCCTGGCGGGAAGACGAGATCGCCACTGTGCGGTCTGGGTGCGCACCGCGGCCTCGCGGTCAACCGGGCTGGGATGCGTGGAAAACCATTCCGGCAGGGCGCCGCCGCCCCCCCCTTCGAGGGTCTGCTGCCGCTCCAGCGTCACGAAGAAATCCGCCATGCGGTTGGCGTCGTAACCGCCTTTCGTGGCATATTCGACGGCAAGGGCATCGGCCTGGCGCTCATCGTCACGGCTGTACTTGAGGAAGAGCAGGCCGGTCCCGACCTCGAGCAGCGGACCGAGGACCTTGCCGTAACTGCCGGCAAGCGAAGCGCCAAGCTGGACGCCGAGACCGGTCAGCAGCGACTGGCTGTACTTGCGGGCCGAGTGGCGGGCGGTGACATGGCCGATTTCGTGGGCCAGAACCCCGGCCAGTTCGGCTTCGTCGTTCACCACGGCCAACAGGCCGCGGGTGACGAAAATATAGCCGCCGGGGGCGGCGAAAGCGTTGACCACGGGAGAATCCATGACCTGGAACTGCCAGTCGAGGGCCGGCCGATGAGAAAGCTGCGCCAGGGGGCGGGCCACACCGTTGACGTAATCCTGCAGAGCGGCATTGTCGTAGACCCCGTATTCCTCGACCACCGCCCCCCTGGTCCGGTCGCCCAGCTGCCGCTCCTCCTGCTCGCTGACCAGCATCAGTTCGCTCTGCCCCGTCACCGGATTGACCGCACAGCCGCAAAGAGCCGTGGAACAGAGCAGAACCAGGCCGGTCAGACGCCGCAACCATCGCTCCTTCATTGCCTCACCTCGTTTCATGAATTCGCTTCGTCCTCGACGGACAAGGCCGGCGCCCCATGATACTCGCGACGGCCCATCACGCCAAGCAATTAAGCGGTTTCGGCTCTTTGCAGGCAGCGCTCGCTGTGATAGGATGGCACGGTGAACAATGTGATGTCATAGAATGTCTGGAGGAAAGCCAATGACCCGTCTGCCCATGATCCGTCTGTCCGCCTGCCGAACATTCGCATCCGCCACCGTGATGGCCGCGGTTCTCGTCCTGTTGCCGGTGCCCGCCCGGGCCCTGACCCAGCACGACTGGATGGTCGCCCTGGTGGACAGCCTGGGCCGCTTGTTCGGCCTCCCGGACCAGCCGAAACCTGAGGATTACATTAACATCCTGCAGGGGAAGCGCAAGCTGCGGCTCGAAGCCGAAACCGTTCATGCCGCCGGCGACGGGACCACGACCATGACGCTCGTCAACTTCGGACCGTTCAGCGGCCCGGGGTGGCTCATGGGCGCCGGCGAACCGATCAGCGTCCACCTGCATTTCATCCTCCCCCTCGACGGGCGCTATCGGGTCGCCATCGCCGCCCGCCGGCCGGGGCATTCCGTTGCCATCGGCGGACAGATTTTCAGCGTCGACGCCGACCCCCTGAAACTCGTCAGGGTGGAGGTCGGCGAACTCTTCCTGGGTGCCGGCCACCAGGAGGTCGTCGTCACCCTGCCGCCGGGCGGCGGCCTCGACTATCTCGAACTGAGCGCCGCCAACCTGCCGGCCATCGCCCCCCAAAACGGTTGGCAACCGCAGGCTCCGCTGACCTGGGACGTCCTCGCCTCCACCGCCCTGCAGGCCCTCGGGCTTGGCCGGGACCTGCCGCTGACCGACCGGCTCCTGACCGTCGAAGCAGAGTCCCTCACCGAAACCGGCGGAGCCCGGGTCGTCGAGGACGTCCATCTCGGCCGGCCGAGCGAGGGACGCTGGCGGCGAGCGGCGACGCAACCGGCAACGCTTGCCGTCCCGCTCCTCATCGACGAGCCCGGTTTTTACGACATCGGCCTGACGGCCATGGGGACGAGAATCGACATCCTGCTCAACGGCCACCTGGAACTGGCCCTGGACGGCAAGCCCTACCTCGACACGGTCGCCCTGCCGACCCTCTTCCTGCCGAAAGGCGAGTCGCGCCTTGACGTCACCGTGCCGCCCGGAGGCGGTCTCGACCGCGTCACCGTCAGGGCCCGCCAATCCAGCCAGGCCGCCCTGGCCGCCGTACTCGGGCTGCCGGCCGGCGACACCCCCCCGACTTCGGCCGACCTCGACCGCCTGACCGCACGCCTGTCATCCGCCAACCGCTGACCGCCGATGGCGCCCTACTGGATCCTCGCCGCCTATGCGGCCGGGATCGGCCTGTCCGCCTGCGCCCCTGCGCCGGCCGGCAGCTGGCCGTTGATCGCGGCCGGCCTGCTGGCCCTGCTCTGGCTCCCCCTGCACCGCTGCGGTCGAGCGGCGCCCCTGCTCTGCGCCGCCCTCGCCCTCGCCGGCTTTCTCCAGGCCCACCAGGCCCTGCAGCCGCCCTCCCGGGACGATCACATTGCCGCCCGGGCATCGGCCGGGATGATCGCGATGGAGGGGGTCGTTCAGCAGGCGGAACGGCTCTGGGACGGCAGTTCCCGGCTTGACGTCGCCATCGACCGGGCGGAATCCACCGAAACCGAAGGGGTGGTCCGCCTCACCATCCGCTCCGGAGGGCCGGGAGCGGCCCCCGGCGACCGGGTCAGCTGGCGGGCAAAGCTGCGCCGGCCGCAACTGTTCGGCACCCCGGGGGAATTCGATTACCCCCGGCATCTCGCCGCGCGGGGGATCTACGTCACCTCCTACCTTGACCGGGAGACCGACCTGGCACGCCTGTCCGCCCCGGAACCGGACGGCCGCTTCTGCGAGCGGCTGCGCGGGCAGATCGCCGCACGCATAGCGGAAGCCGTTCCCGGCGACGATGCCGGCCTGATGCAGACGCTGATCGTCGGAATCGGCGGCAGCATCTCCCCGGAGCGCCGGCAATTGCTGAGCGACGGCGGGCTCGCCCACCTCTTCTCCATCTCCGGCCTCCACTTCGGCATGCTCGCCATGCTCGTCTATGCCGCAAGCTGCCGGCTCTACGGCCACAGCGAACGGCTCCTGCTGTTCTGCCCGCCGCGACGCATCCTGCCGCTGCTGCTCCTGCTCCCCCTGTTTTTCTACCTGCTCATCTCCGGCAACGCCCCTCCGACCAGGCGCTCCTTCGGGATGATCGCCCTGGGGGCGCTGCTCTTCAGCAGCCACCGGCGCACACCGCCCCTCGCCCTGCTGTCCACGGTCGCCCTCGCCCTGCTCCTGATTTCCCCCCTGAGCCTGTTCGATCCGTCCTTTCAGCTCTCCTTTGCCGGAGTCGCCGGGCTGATGGTGTGGATGCCCGCCTGGCAGAAGCATCTCGACGGTTGCCCGCGCTGGCAGCAGATCTCCGGGGCGATGATGCTGACGACCGTCGCCGCCACCCTGGCGACCACCCCGCTGGTGCTGTGGCACTTTCACCAGATCGCGCCGGCAGGGCTGCTCGCCAACCTGCCGGCGGTCCCGCTGATCACCTGGGGAGCCGTACCGGCCGGGCTCGCCGGCGCGCTGCTGCTCCCCGTCAGCTCCGTTCTCGCCGAGTTCTGCTTCGGGGTCGCCGGCCGGCTGGTCGCGCTGACCGTGGCCCTGACCGAAGCATGCCTCGCCATCCCCGGCATGCAGGCCGTCACCCTGCACGTCACCTGGCTGGAGGGACTCGGCGCCGCCTTGCTGGCGGCCGCCCTGCTGCCGAACCTGCAGCGCCGCCGCCGGCTGGTCCTGGCCGGCCTGGCGCTGCTGCTGATCCTGGCCCCCCTTCCCGCCGCCGACCGCATGAGAGTCGTGGCCCTGAGCGTCGGCCAGGGGGACGCCACCCTGCTCACCCTGGGGGGGCGCCACTACCTGATCGACGGCGGCGGCCTCACCGGGTCGAAGGTCGACATCGGCGAGCGCCTGGTCGGGCCGGCCCTCGGCCGGCTGGGCGTCCGCCGGCTGGCCGGGGTCATCCTCACCCACGATCACCCCGATCATAGCGCGGGGCTGCCGTTCATCCTCGAACATTTCGAGGTTGACGGTTTCTGGTCCGCCCTCTCCGCGGCCGGTCTCGAGCCGGAAATCGCCGCGATCCTCGCCAGGCGACGGATTCCGACCTGTTGCCTGACCGAGGGGTGGACCGGGGTGCTTGCCGACGGGGAGGTCACGTTCAGCCTGTTCGTCCCCCCGCAGGAGGCCGACGACCCGAATGACCGGTCGATCGTCGCCTACGCCGCCGCCGGCGGCAACGGCGTGCTGCTCCCCGGCGACCTCGCCGCCAGGGGATTCGACGAGCTCTGCGCTGCGGGCCTTCCGGAGCCGGTGACGCTGCTGAAACTCCCGCACCACGGCAGCAAGGGCTCCCGCCCGGAACGCTTTCTCGACCGGCTGCAGCCGGCTCTTGCCTTCGTCTCCGCCGGCCGCGACAACCCCTACCGGCTGCCCCACCCTTTCAGCGTCGCCGCCTGCCGGCAGCGCCGGATCCCTCTTTACCGCACCGACCTGCAGGGCACCCTGACCTTTACCGCCAGCGGTTCTTCATGGGAGGTCCGGGGCCCCTCGGGGGATATTCATTGACGGTTTTCCGCGCATCTGCTAGTTTGTGAAGCCAGATTGACTGGTTAACACCCGAGGCAGCCGGAATCCGGCCGGCCGACGATCTGCGTGGAGTGCCGCGAGCATGACCAGACCAACCGTCCTGGTAGTGGACGACGAAGCGTTCTTCCGGCGCCTCTTCAGCGATATCCTCGCCGAAGAGGGGAGCTACCAGATTGAAGTCGCCGAGTCCGGGGAAGAGGCGCTGGCCCGCCTTGCCCGGGGCGGCGTCGACATCCTGATCACCGACATGGTCATGCCCGGCATCTGCGGCCTCGATCTGGTCAGGCGCGCCCGGGCGCTCGACAATCCTCCCGAAGTGATCCTCGCCACCGGCAACGCGACCGTGGAGTCGGCCATTCAGGCGCTGAAGAACGGCGCCCGCGATTATCTCCTCAAGCCATGCAACCCCGAGCAGCTGCGGCATCTCATCCGCACCTGTCTCGAGCAGCGGCGCCTGCTCGACGAGAACTCGCTGCTGCGCAGCCAGATCCGTCTTTACCAGCAGGGGCAGCAGCTCTCGTCCCAGCTGGACGTCGACAACCTCCTGCAAGAGGCCCTGCAGCTGCTCCGCCATGAAACCGGCGCGCCATCGCGCGGCCTGGCCTTCTTCGCCGGACCGGACGGGGTCAGCCGCATCGTCGGCGGCAGCGACGGCGATCTCGGCGAAGAGCCGGCCAAAAGCCTTGCCGATGCACTGTTCCCGCATATCAACACCATCGGCAAGGGCGAACTGCTCGACGCGTCACGGCTGGCTCTTGCCGAGGGAGGGCCGGACGACATCCGGCAGCTATGGCTCTTCCCGCTGCAGGCCGACAGCGGCGTTCTCGGCACCCTCGTGCTGTTCAACCCGGAAGGGCAGTCCTTTCCGGCCCCTTTCCCGCACGACCGGCTGCTGTTCCTGGCCGAACAGGCCGCCCTCGGCTTCCGGAACGCCTGCCAGTACCAGGGCGCGCGGGAGCTGATCTATACCGACGACCTCACCGGCCTGTACAACCATCGCTACCTGCAGATCGCCCTCGAGCAGGAGATCCGCCGCGCCGAACGCTACGGGCTGGACTTCTCGCTGGCTTTCATCGACCTGGATCTCTTCAAGAGCATCAACGACACCCACGGCCACCTGATCGGCAGCAGCGTCCTGCGTGAGGTCGGCGAACAGCTCCGCCGCTGCGTGCGTGATGCCGACATGCTGTTCCGCTACGGCGGCGACGAATTCACCGCTCTTCTGGTCGAAACCGACAATCGCGGCGCGAAGGTGGTCGCCGAGCGGATCCGCCGGACGATCGAAGAACACGTCTACGATGCCGGCCAGGGGAAGACCTGCCGGCTCACGGCCACGGTCGGGCACGCCACCTACCCGGTGCACGCCAGGACCAAACAGGAACTGATCGACCTTGCGGATCGCGCCATGTACGAGGGGAAGCAATCCCGCAACGTGATCCGCGGCGCGGCGGAGCTCAAACCGGGCTGATTCCCCGACGACGTTGACGCCCCCCTGGGAATTGGGTAAAAAAACCCCGGCATGGACGGGGTTTTCATTTTTATCGGAAATGGAGTAGCGAGCACGTGAGCATTACCGGCATCAAGGGGATGAACGACATCCTGCCCGGCGAGGTCGAAGCCTGGCAGTACCTGGAAGCGAGCGCCCGGCGGGTATTCAGCGCCTTCGGCTACCGGGAAATCAGGGTCCCGGTCCTGGAAAAGACCGAGCTTTTCTGCCGGTCCATCGGCGAGACCACCGATATCGTCGAAAAGGAGATGTACACCTTCACCGACAAAGGCGGCACCTCCATGACCATGCGCCCCGAAGGGACCGCTCCGGTCATGCGCGCCTTCATCGAGCACAAGCTCTACAGCCTCGACCCGGTCAACAAGCTTTACTACATCGGGCCGATGTTCCGCCACGAGCGCCCCCAGAAAGGGCGCTACCGCCAGTTTCACCAGATCGGCGCCGAAGTCATCGGCCTCGACGACCCGAAAATCGATGCCCAGGTGCTGGCGATGCTCAGCCACTTTTTCCAGACCGTCGGGATCAGCGGGGTCAGCCTGCAGATCAACTCCCTCGGCTGCCCGGAATGCCGGCCGGCCTACCGCCAGGCCCTGCTGGCCTTCCTGCAGGCGCGGCTCGGCAGCCTGTGCGCCGACTGCCAGCGCCGCGCCGTCACCAATCCGTTGCGGGCCCTGGACTGCAAGGTTCCCGGCTGCGTCGAGGCCACCGCCGGCGCACCGGCGGTCATCGACCATCTCTGTCCCGGCTGTGACCTCCACTTCGAGGCGGTTCGCGGCCACCTGGCCGACCTTGAGGTGCCATTCGCGGTCAACCCGCGCATGGTCCGGGGCCTCGACTACTACACCAAAACCACCTTCGAGATGGTCACCGACCGGCTCGGCGCCCAGAGCGCCGTGGCCGCCGGCGGCCGCTACGACCGCCTGGTCGCCGACCTCGGCGGCCCACCCCTGCCGGGGATCGGCTTCGCCATGGGGGAAGAGCGCCTGGCCCTGCTGCTCGGCAGCCGCGAGGAGGCAACGCCCCGCCCCGCCCTCTTCATCGCCACCCTTGGCAGCGATGCCGAACGGTTCGGCTTCCGGCTTCTGACCCGCCTGCAGCGAAAGGGAACCTATGCGGAGATGGAATACGCCGGAAAGAGCCTCAAGGCCCAGCTGCGCCGCGCCGACAAGCTCGGCGCCCTGCAGGTGCTGATCCTCGGCGGCGACGAACTGGCCCGCGGCGTCGCCCAGCTGCGCGACATGGTGGCGGGAACCCAGGAGGAAGTGCCGCTTGCCGAACTCGATGCCCGGTTCGGGCTGGCGGTTTGCGATTGACGCTTTGACAGACCGCTCTATATAATGATCAACCCGCTTCGGTTTGCACCGCCGGGCGCATCATATTTCGAAGGAGTCCCCCCTTGAGCGATACTCTCGGCACCTGGAAACGCACCCATTTCTGCGGCGACCTGCGCAAGGACCACATCGGCCAGGAGATCACCCTGATGGGCTGGGTTCTGCGCCGCCGCGACCACGGCGGGCTGATCTTCATCGACCTGCGCGACCGCTCCGGCCTCGCCCAGCTGACCTTCGACCCGGACCTGTGCGCCGGCGCCCACCAGGTTGCCGAAGGCGCCCGCAACGAATTCGTCCTGGCCGTCAGGGGGAAGGTCATTCCCCGTCCGGCCGGAACGGTCAACCCGAACATGAAGACGGGCGAGGTCGAAATCCAGGTCACCGAGTGCAAGCTGCTCAACCGCTCGAAGCCGCTCCCCTTCACCCTGGACGAGTACAGCGAAGTCGCCGAGAACATCCGCCTCAAGTACCGCTATCTCGACCTGCGCCGGCCGCAACTGCAGCACAACCTGATCCTGCGCCACCAGGTCTCCCAGGTCACCCGCCAGTACCTGACCGAAAACGGCTTCCTTGAACTGGAGACGCCGTTCCTGACCAAGTCCACCCCGGAAGGGGCGCGCGACTTCCTGGTGCCGTCGCGCATCAACCTCGGCACCTTCTACGCGCTCCCCCAGTCGCCGCAGATCTTCAAGCAGATCCTGATGATCTCCGGCTTCGACCGCTACTTCCAGGTGGTGCGTTGCTTCCGTGACGAGGACCTGCGCGCCGACCGCCAGCCGGAATTTACCCAGATCGACTGCGAACTCTCCTTCGTCGACCGCGACGACGTGGTGCGCGTCATGGAGGGGCTGATCGCCCGGATCTTCAAGGAAGCCAAGGGGATCGACGTCGAACTGCCGATGCAGCGCATGACCTACGCCGAGGCGATCCGTCGGTTCGGGGTCGACAACCCCGACCTGCGCTTCAGCCTGGAACTGGTCGAACTGTCCGACCTGGTGAAGAACGCCGGCTTCAAGGTCTTCGCCGACGTCTGCAGCGGCGGCGGCATCGTCAAGGGGCTCAACGCCAAGGGGTGCGCCCGCTTCTCGCGCAAGGAGATCGACGAACTGACCCAGTTCGTCGCCATCTACGGCGCCAAAGGACTCGCCTATGTCAAGATCGAGAACGGCGAGTGGCACTCCCCCATCGCCAAGTTCTTCACCGCCGAGGAAATCAAGGCGATGAACCAGGCGTTCGGCGCCGAGGAAGGCGACCTGCTGCTGTTCGTCGCCGACAAGCCGAAGGTGGTCAACGACTCCCTCGGCCGCCTGCGCAATCACCTGGCCAGGCTGCTCGGCCTGACCGACAAGGAGACCTTCCGCTTCGTCTGGATCACCGACTTCCCGCTGTTCGAGTGGGACGAGGACGACAAGCGCTGGTGCGCCGTCCATCACCCGTTCACCGCGCCGATGGACGAGGATGTCGACCTGGTGGAGAGCGACCCCGGCCGTTGCCGCGCCAAGGCCTACGACCTGGTGCTCAACGGCAACGAGATCGGCGGCGGCAGCATCCGAATCCACCAGCAGCAGGTGCAGGCGCTGATGTTCCGCATGCTCGGGCTCACCGAGGAAGAGGCAAAGGCCAAGTTCGGCTTCCTGCTCGACGCGCTGGAGTACGGCACCCCGCCGCACGGCGGGATCGCGTTCGGCATGGACCGGCTGATCATGCTCCTGACCGGCTCCGATTCGATCCGCGACGTCATCGCCTTCCCGAAGACTCAGAAGGGGGCCTGCCTGATGTCCGAAGCACCCAATGCCGTCGACGACAAGCAACTGCGCGAACTGGGAATCCGGCTCGCCGCGGCGGCCAAGCCATCCTGACGCCCTGCCCCGGGAACCCCGGTTCCCGGGCAAGACTTTTAAAGCGATGCCATTTCGCTGCCTGTTCATTCTCGGTGTCGTTCTTCTGCTCGCGGCATGCGCCAGGCCGCCGCACCTGGAACTCGACGCCACGGAGTACCTGGTCGCCCGCGCCTACGGGCATCAGGCATCCGTTTACGCCACCGACGAATACCAGGCAGCCTTCGCAGCCCTCGAGGACGGCCGGCGACTGATCGCCGGCCGCGACTATGCCGCCGCCCGGGCGGCTCTCGCCTTCTCCAGGCAGCACGCTCTGCGCGCGTACGATCTGGCGGTTGCCGCCAAGACACGCGAAGCCGAAGAGGAGGCCCGCCTCAAGGCCGAAGAGGAGGCCCGCCTCAAGGCCGAAGAGGAAGCCCGCCTCAAGGCCGAGGCGGAGCGCCGCCGTGCCGAGGAGGCCCGGCGCAAGGCCGAAGAAGCCCGCAAAAACGCCGAGGCGCGGATGCTCACGGAATACCGGGTGGGGAGCAACGATACCCTGGCGAGCATCGCCGCCCTGATCGGCGTCTACGGCGACCCCCTGCTCTGGCCGCTGCTCTACCAGGCCAACCGCGACCAGATCAAGGATCCCCAGCACATCTACGTCGGCCAGACCCTCAAGATCCCCCGCGGCCTGCCGGCCGGCGACTTCGACGCGGCCCGCGCCAAGGCCCGCGAGGCCGGACTGTTCGGCATCCCCCAAAACGGCGTCAAATCGCCGGCCTCCCATTAGAATCAGGTTCTCCGCCGCACCCCGGATGTAGCCGCAGACCTTCCGGCGGCGCGTAAATTCTCCCTTGACACCCTTTTTGCGGTTTGTATACTGTATACACTTTTCGCGCGGAGCGGAGGTCTCTTCGCATCCGCTCGTGCCCCGTTGTCACAATCGGGGCAAACCCTGTTTGGCCGCCATCAGCTTGCGCTGAAACCGTTGCATATCAATTCGCCCGAGGAGAGAACATGAGTACGCACAAGATCATCTGGACCGAAATCGACGAAGCTCCTGCCCTTGCCACCTATTCCCTGCTGCCGATCGTGCAGGCCTTTACCTACGGGACCGGCGTCGAGGTCGAGACCCGCGACATCTCCCTCGCCGGCCGGGTCATCGCCAACTTCCCCGATTACCTGACCGAAACCCAGCGCATTCCGGACTACCTGGCCCAGTTGGGCGAGCTGTCGCTGACCCCGGAGGCCAACATCATCAAGCTGCCGAACGTCAGCGCCTCGGTTCCCCAGCTCAAGGAGACGATCGCCGAACTGCAGGCCCAGGGGTACAAGCTCCCCGAGTATCCCGAAGAGCCGAAGAACGACGCCGAGAAGGAGATCCAGGAGCGCTACGCCAAGTGCCTCGGCTCGGCGGTCAACCCGGTGCTGCGCGAGGGGAACTCCGACCGCCGCGCCCCGGTGTCGGTGAAGAACTTCTCCAAGAAGAATCCGCACAAGCTCGGCGCCTATGCCGCCGACTGCAAATCCGAAGTCGCCCACATGAACAACGGCGACTTCTACGCCAACGAGCAGTCGGTCACCCTGGAGAACGGCGGCGAGTTCAAAATCGAGTTCACCGGCAAGGACGGCAAGACCGTGGTCCTCAAGGACAAGCTCAAGGCCGAGAAGAGCGAGATCATCTCCTCCTCCTTCCTGAGCTGCAAGGCACTGCGCGCCTTCTACGCCGAGCAGATCGAGGACGCCAAGCAGAAAGGCCAACTCCTGTCGCTGCACCTCAAGGCCACCATGATGAAGGTCTCCGACCCGATCATGTTCGGCCACGCCGTCGAAGTCTTCTACAAGGACGTCTTCGACAAGCACGGCGACGCCCTCAAGCAGGCCGGCGTCAACCCCAACATGGGCCTCGGCGATCTCTACAAGAAGATCGAGAAGCTGCCGGCCGCCAAGAAAGCCGAGATCGAAGCCGACATCCAAGCCGTCTACGCCAAGCGCCCGGCCCTGGCCATGGTCGACTCCGACAAGGGGATCACCAACCTGCACGTCCCCAACGACATCATCGTCGATGCCTCCATGCCGGTGGTGGTGCGCGACTCCGGCAAGATGTGGAACGCCGAGGGGAAACTGCAGGACACCAAGGCGATGATCCCCGACCGCTGCTACGCGACGATGTACAAGGAGATTCTCGAGGACTGCAAGAAGAACGGGCAGTTCGACCCGGCCACCATGGGCTCGGTCCCCAACGTCGGCCTCATGGCCCAGAAGGCCGAAGAGTACGGCTCCCACCCGACCACCTTCGAACTGCCGCAGGACGGCGTGGTCCGCGTCGTTGCCGACGGCAAGACGGTCATGGAGCACAATGTCGAGGCCGGCGACATCTGGCGCCTCTACCGGGTCAAGGACCTGCCGATCCAGGATTGGGTCAAGCTGGCCGTGCGCCGCGCCCGCGCCACCGGCGCCCACGCCATCTTCTGGCTCGACAGCAAGCGCGCCCATGACGCGCAGCTGATCCTCAAGGTCGAGAAGTACCTGAAGAACCACGACACCAACGGCCTGACGCTGGCCATCAAACCGCCGATCGAGGCGATGCGCTACTCGCTGGAGCGGATCCGCAAGGGCGAGGACACCATTTCGGTGACCGGCAACGTCCTGCGCGACTACCTGACCGACCTCTTCCCGATCCTCGAGCTCGGCACCAGTGCCAAGATGCTCTCGGTCGTCCCGCTGCTCAACGGCGGCGGCCTGTTCGAGACCGGCGCCGGCGGCTCGGCCCCGAAGCACGTGCAGCAGTTCGAGAAGGAAGGCTACCTGCGCTGGGATTCGCTGGGCGAGTTCTCGGCCCTGGCCGCCTCCCTCGAGCACCTGGCCGCGACCTTCAACAACGCCAAGGCCCAGGTTTTGGCCGAGACCCTCGATCAGGCGATCGCCAAGTTCCTCGACAACAACAAGTCGCCGGCCCGCAAGGTCGGTCAGATCGACAACCGCGGCAGTCACTTCTACCTCGGCCTCTACTGGGCACAGGCACTCGCCGCCCAGGGCAATGACAAGGAGCTGCAGGTACGCTTCACCCAGGTCGCCAAAGACATGGAGGCCAACGAGGCGAAGATCAACGAGGAACTCCTCGCGGCCCAGGGCGCCCCGGTCGACATGGGCGGCTACTACCACCCGGACAAGGTCAAGGTCGGCAAGGCCATGCGTCCGAGCGCGACGCTGAATGCCATCATCACCAACATGACGACGTTCATCTGACATCAACAGGCGGGGCGGAGCCGGAGGCTCCGCCCCTATCCTTATTTTCCAACATCAAGGAGAGAGACAATGGCGAGACCGAAAATTGCGTTGATCGGCGGCGGGCAGATCGGTGGCGTGCTGGCGCAGCTCTGCGCCCTGCGTGAACTGGGCGACGTGGTCATGTTCGACATCGTCGAGGGCCTTCCCCAGGGGAAGATGCTCGACATCGCCGAGGCCGCTCCGGTTGACGGCTTCGACGTCAACCTGAAGGGCACCAACAGCTACGAGGACATCAAGGGCGCCGACGTCGTCATCGTCACCGCCGGCCTGCCGCGCAAGCCGGGGATGAGCCGCGACGACCTGATCGAGGTCAACAGCAAGATCATGACCTCGGTCGCCGAGGGGATCAAGAAGTACGCCCCGAAATCGCTGGTCATCGTCATCTCCAACCCGCTCGACGCCATGGTGACCCTCTGCCAGAAGATCACCGGCTTCCCGTACAACCGCGTCATCGGCCAGGCCGGCGTCCTCGACTCGGCCCGCTTCCGCGCCTTCATCGCCTGGGAACTGGGCGTGTCGGTGAAGGATGTTGTTGCCATGACCCTCGGCGGCCACGGCGACGACATGGTGCCGCTGATCCGCTATGCCAGCGTCCAGGGGATTCCGGTCATGGAACTGCTGGAGAAGAAGTACAAGTCCAAGAAGAAGGCCCAGGAAGTCATGGACGCCATGGTCAAGCGCACCCGCGGCGCGGGCGGCGAAGTCGTTGCCCTGCTCAAGACCGGCTCGGCTTTCTACAGCCCGGCGTCTTCGGCCATCGCCATGGCCGAATCCTACCTTAAGGATTCGAAGCGCGTCCTGCCGACCTGCGTCTACCTGAACGGCGAGTTCGGCGTGAAGGGCTACTACGTCGGCGTGCCGGTCGTGATCGGCGCCAAAGGCGCCGAGCGCATCCTCGAGTTCAAACTCGACGCCGCCGAGCAGGCGATGATGGACAAGTCGGTCGCCGCCGTCAAAGGCCTGGTCGACAGCCTCAAGTAAGCGATAACGCAACCCCGGTCGAGAGAAGGGCAATGGCGACATTGCCCTTCTTTATTATGCCCTGCCGGCAGACGAAAAAAATCGTATACAAAACCATTTTTTGCTATGGCATGGGAACAACGTTTGTGCTAACGTTTCGTCGTTTTTCCGCTAACTTCAGCCCATCGGAAAAGTTTCAGCCAAATTAAAAAAAGGAGACAACCGGAATGAGCAGTGCCAGACTCGAAGTGATCGAACGCAACTGCAAGGGGTGCAGCATTTGCGTCGAGTTCTGCCCGAAAAACGTCCTGGAAATGGACATGTTCCTGGTCAAGGTCGCCCGCCCCGAGGACTGCATCAAGTGCATGCAGTGCGAGCTGCTTTGCCCCGACTTCGCCATCAAGGTCCACGACGCCTGACAACCCATCCATTTCCCATACAAGGAGAGTGAACGTGGCTAAAAAAGTTGCTCTGTTGCAGGGGAACCAGGCCTGTGCCGCCGGCGCGATCTATGCCGGCGCCAAGTTCTTCGCAGGCTACCCCATCACCCCGTCGACCGAGGTCGCCGAGGAACTGTCCAATGAACTGCCGAAGGTCGGCGGTTCGTTCATCCAGATGGAAGACGAGATCGCCGCCATGGCTGCTGTTATCGGCGGCTCGCTGACCGGCGCCAAGTCGATCACCGCGACCTCCGGCCCGGGCGTCTCGCTGAAGCAGGAACTGATCGGCTATGCCTGCATCGCCGAAGTCCCCTGCGTCATCATCAACGTCATGCGCGGCGGCCCCTCGACCGGGATGCCGACCGGCCCCGGCCAGTCCGACGTCATGCAGGCCATGTGGGGGACCCACGGCGACCACGCCGCCATCGCCCTGGTGCCGAGCACCGTCCAGGAGATCTTCACCGAGACCGTGCGCGCCTTCAACCTGGCCGAAAAGTACCGCATGCCGGTGCAGGTCCTGTTCGACGAGATCGTCGGTCACATGCGCGAGCGCATCGAGTTCCCCGAGCCGGGCGAACTCGAGGTCATCGACCGCGCCGCTCCGACCGTCGGCCCGGCCGAGTACAAGCCGTACGACGCCACCAAGGGTCAGGTTCCGCCGCTGGCCGCCTTCGGCTCCGGCTACAAGTTCCACGTCACCGGCCTGAACAAGGCCGCCGACGGCTTCCCGACCACCAAGGCCGAGTACGTCGACGCCGAGGAGCGCCGCCAGATCAACAAGGTCAAGGACAACGCCGACGACATCGTCAAGTTCGAAGAGTACCTGACCGAAGACGCCGAAGTCGTCATCTGGGCCTACGGCTCCACCGCCCGTTCCGCCCGCTATGCGGTCAACGAACTGCGCAAGGAAGGGGTCAAGGTCGGCCTGTTCCGTCCGCTCACCATCTGGCCGTTCCCGGAGAAGCGCACCTTTGAACTTGCCAAGCAGTGCAAGGCGATCGTCGTCGCCGAGATGAACCTCGGTCAGATGGTCCTCGAAGTCGAACGTGTCGCCAAGGGTAACTGCGTGGTGGTCCATGAAGGCCGCGTCGACGGCGAGCCCATCAATCCGGGCCAGATTGCTGCCAAAGT
The DNA here is from genome assembly GCA_005774545.1 of Deltaproteobacteria bacterium. GTDB lineage: Bacteria > Desulfobacterota > Desulfuromonadia > Desulfuromonadales > BM103 > VAUL01. The sequence continues at coordinate 113,496 of VAUL01000003.1, forward strand.
GAAGGAGGTCCTGTAATGTCTTACGATTACGAGAAATCGATCCGCCCGGGCAAGCTCCCGCACATCTGGTGCCCCGGCTGCGGCCACGGCATTGTCATGAAGGGTCTGATCCGGGCCATGGATACCTGCGGCCTTGACCGCACCAACACCGCCATCGTCTCCGGTATCGGCTGCGCCAGCCGCCTCCCCGGCTATCTCGACGCCTGCACCCTGCACACCGCCCATGGCCGCGCTGCGGCGTTTGCCACCGGCGTGAAGATGGCCAAGCCGTCCATGAACGTCATCGTCTGCGGCGGTGACGGCGATGGCACCGCCATCGGCGGCAACCACTTCATCCACGCCTGCCGCCGCAACATCGACATGACCTACGTGGTCATGAACAACTTCATCTACGGCATGACCGGCGGCCAGTTCTCGCCGTGCACGCCGACCGGCGCCAAGGCCTCCACCACCCCGTACGGCAACCCCGACCCGGTCTTCGACATCTCCAAGCTGGCCATCGGCGCCGGTGCCACCTTCGTGGCCCGCACCACCGCCGCTCACCCGCGCGAGATCGACAAGCTCATCACCATGGGGATCAAGCACAAGGGGATGGCAATCATCGAAGTCCTCGACGACTGCCCGACCACCTACGGCCGCCGCAACAAGTTCCGCTCGGTCGTCGACATGATGAAGCACCTCAAGGCCAATGCCGTCCCGGCCGTCGCCGCCGCGAAGATGACCGCCGAGCAGCTGCAGGGCAAGTTCCTCACCGGCGTGCTCTTCCAGGAAGAGCGTCCTGAGTACACCGCGCAGTACGCCGAAGTCATCAAGAGGGCGCAGGGCGCCTGATCACCCGCACAAGGAGATTTCACCATGTCTCAGCGTTACGAAATCCGCTTTTCCGGTGCCGGTGGCCAGGGCCTGATCACCGCCGGGATCATTCTGGCCGAAGCCGCTTCGATCATCGAAGGGAAGAGCGCCGTACAGTCCCAGAGCTACGGCCCTGAGGCCCGCGGCGGCGCCTCCAAGTCGGAAGTCATCATCTCCGACGGCCCGATCGACTACCCCAAGGCGACCATCGTCGATGCCTGCCTGGCCATGACCCAGGAAGCCGCCAACAAGTATGCCACCGGCATCAAGGACGGCGGGCTCCTGCTCCTCGACGACGACTTCGTCAAGGACACCCCGACCGGCAATTTCAAGGTCTACCGTCTGCCGATCATGCGGATGGCCAAGGAAGATGTCGGCCGCGAAATCGTCGCCAACGTGGTCGCCCTCGGCGCCGTGGTCGGCATGACCGGCGTCGTCTCCCGCGAAGCGGCCGAAGAAGCCGTGCTGCGCAAGGTGCCCGAGGCATTCAAAGACCTCAACAAGAAGGCCTTCAACCTCGGCTTCGAAAAAGGCAAGGGCCTCGCCAACTAAGGCGACGGCGTTCCGACTCGCAACGAACGAGGCCCGGCAGGCAACTGCCGGGCCTCGTTCGTTGACCACTCTTGTGGAGCAGCCGCTTTATTTCGTATACTTTTGCATATGCGTTCCTGCTGGGAGCGCGCAATCGGCCGTTGGCCACCAGATCCCGGGGGAATCACCATGCGCTTCCTGAAGTATGTCATCTTGCTGCTGCCGTTGCTCCAGGCACCGTCTCCGGCAGCGGGCGAAGAGTTCCGGTCGGAGGAGTACCAGCCGACAGCCCTCTCGTTCGGCGGCTACCAGTTCGGCAAGGAACCTTCAGCCAACATGACCTGCTACAGCGGCTACTGCAAGTCGCAGGCACCCGGCGGCGACGGGCGCATCGACTTCCCCTTCTCCGTCTACGAAACGCCGGGCGCCGTCAGCCCGATGAGCGCCCTGGCGATTGTCGCCCCGCGCTATACCTTCTGGGACGATCGCCTCTACCGGGTCTTCTTCCAGGTCGATTGCACGCCGCTCGAAATGCACGAATGCCTGGAAGACATCGAGACCGCCCTCCATCGCGAGTACGGCCTGACTGCCGTGGCCGCCAGCGACGTCCAAAAGTACGCCGAGGAACGCCGCGTCATCGTCAGGGAATTCAGGACCGATTCCGGCGCAAACATCCGGATCCGTTATGCGGGCGTGAAAAACCACCAGCCGCAGGTTATCGTCGACATCATCGACCCGGGGATGGCCAGACTGGTGGCCACCACCCTGAATCCCGGCCACAAACCGAAAGACGGCGAGCCTGCCGATCCGTCCCGGCAGCCCTGACGGGGCGCCTCACTACGAGACAAGCAAAACGCCCCGGCAGGGTAATCCGCCGGGGCGTCGTTCATTACGGAGACCGCTCTGCAGCGACCACGCTATCCCGCCTCGGCGATGCACCGCTCGGCCTGCTCCACGCTCTCCCTGCTGCCGATGAAGATCGGCGCGCGCATGTCGATGCGATCCGGTTGCAGGTCGAGTATCCGCCCGCGGCCGGTGGAAGCCGCCCCGCCCGCCTGTTCGAGCAGAAAGGCCATCGGGTTGAGTTCGTAAAGAACCCGCAGTTTCCCCTCGGGCGCATCCTGCAGGTGCGGGTACATGAAAACGCCGTTGCGCTTGATCAGCACCTGGTTGATGTCGGGGACGAACCCCCCCGAGTAGCGCAGTTTGGCGCCGCTCCCCTCGAGCTCCTGGGCGAACCGTTCCGTCCCCTCCGTCCACTTGCTGCGCTGCCCGCCGGGCGAGTAGATCTTTGCCGGACCGGGCTTCATCCGGAGGTTCTCGTGGTTGAGGGTGTACTCCATCAGGCTGTTCATGGCGAATTCGTGGACGCCGCGCCCGGTGGAATAGACCAGCGTGGTGCGCGGGCCGTAAAGGATGTACATCGCCGCCACCTGCTCGCGCCCGGGGCGGAGCACATCGCACCCCTTGTAGATCGAGACGATGGTGCCGACCGCAAGGTTGACATCGACCAGCGACGAGCCGTCGAGGGGGTCGTAGGCCACCGAGTACTTGTGGTCGCAATCCTTGTCGATCTGCTGGACCTCGCCGCTCTCCTCGGAAGCGATGCAGGCGACCACCCCGGAATGGACCAGGCGCTTGCGAATGATGCGGTCGGAGAGGACGTCCAGGGCCAGCTGCGCCTCGCCGTAGAGGTTGGAGGTGCCGGCCATCCCCAGGTCGCCGGTGCGGATGGCGTTGATGATGTACTTGGAGGCGTCGGCAATTTCGCAGATGACCCGGGTCAGGTCGCGGTCCTCGTCGGTTTCCCGCAGGTAGCGGCGCAGATCGACGTGCAAAGGGGTGGTTCCGGGCTGACGCATGGGGCTTCTCTCCTTGGGAAAAGTCAGAACAGGCAGCAAATACGGGCAGTTTAGTGCAATTCCCCGGCCAATTCAACCTGCAGTCGCGGCCAGTCGTAGCCGCACGGGGCGTAGGCCTGGGCAATCGCCCGGTCCCAGGTTGAGCCGCTGCCAAGCCGCTGCAGCAATTCGCCGAGGGGCGGCCAGCCGCACAGCTCGACCAGGCGTTTGACCCGCGCGTGGCTCTGTGCATAGGCGAGCGGAACGAGGTGGGCCGGCAGATCGCCGAAAGAACGGTCGAGGGCTGCCGGATCGATCCGGGCGCCGGCGGGGGGCGGCGGCGGCGGCGGATCGAACTGCCGGCGGCCGATCAGCTCGGCCAGCCCTTCGTTGAGCCAGACCGGTGCCCGTCCCTTGGCGAGAAAGCGGACCACCACGTGCGTGTATTCGTGGTAGAGCAGCGCCTTCAGGGGGTCCGTCATGCGCTGCACCCCGCCGAGCGGCACCCGGATCTTGCCGTCGTAGACCGCCCCGGCCCATTCCGGCGAGCGGGTCACGGCGGCGAAGTCCTCGCGGGCGTAGAGCAGGACCGGAATGTCGCTGTCGGGATAGTAGCCGAGTTCGCGCCCCAGGTCGGCATAGGCATCCTGCAGCACCTCCAGCACCGCCGCCGCCAGGGGATCGCTGACGCCGGGGGCGTAGGCGAGCGTGAAGCGGCCGGCGAGATCGCGGCGCATGGCGGCCTCGGCCCGGCGTTCGCGGCGAACCTTGTCGAGCAGTGCCGTCACTTCCGCCGCGGGCTCCAGTTCCGCGGCTTTTTGCCAGGCGTCCTCGGCCTGGGCGAGATCGCCGGCGGCATAGTGGGCCCGGCCGAGCAGAACCAGCAGCTCCGGCCGCTCGCCGGCCAGCGCCAGGGCCTCGTGCAGTTCGCCGAGAGCCGCTGCGGGCTGCCCGGCATGCAGCCAGGCAATGGCGGTCCCCTGCCAGGGGCGGGGATCGTCGGGGAGATAATCCTTGGCGCTGGCGAAGGCTTCCCGTGCGGCCGCCTCGTCGCGAGCCTCGAGCGAGCGCATCCCCAGCCGCAGATAAGCCTCGCCGAGCAGACCGGCCGCCTGCGAGCGGTCGGGGAGGCGCCGTTCGGCGTCGTGCAGGGCCGCGATCGCCTCGTCGAGGTGGCCGGCATTGAGCAGGGCCGCCCCCTTGTCGAGCAGCGGCTCGGCCACCGCCGCCAGGGCGCTCAGGGCCAGCAGGCACGCGGCGCCGGCCAGGCGGAGGAGCAGGCGCGTCACCCCTTGCCGCATCGCAGGACCTCCTGCATGGCGGCATGCAACCGGCCGTTGCTGGCCAGGATCTGGCCGCGATCGAGAGGCATCGGCGCGCCGGCATAGTCGCTGACCAGGCCGCCAGCCTCGGCCACCAGCAGTACGCCGGCAGCGACGTCCCAGGGCTTGAGCTTCAGCTCCCAGAAGCCGTCGAAACGCCCGGCCGCCACACAGGCCAGGTCGAGACTGGCCACCCCGGCCCGGCGCACGGCCTGGGCAACCCGTTGGAAACGTTCGAAATCGGCGTAATTGTTGTCGGGACAGCTCCGGTGGTCGTAGGCGAAGCCGGTGGCGAGCAGCGCCCGGTCGAGGCGGTCGGTCGCGGAGACGCGCAGCGGTCGCCCGTTGAGCGTCGCCCCCCTCCCCCGCTCGGCCACGAACAGCTCGTCGTTGTGCGGGTTGAACACCGCGCCGAGCACCACGTCACCGCGCACTTCCAGGGCGATCGACACGGCGAACCAGGGGAAGCCGTGGGCGAAGTTGGTGGTACCGTCGAGCGGGTCGACGATCCAGCGCTGATCGGCCCCCTTGCGCTCATACGAGCCTTCTTCGGCGAGGATGTCATGGTCCGGGTGGCGCTCGCGCAAGATGGCGACGATGGCCTGCTCCGAGGCAATATCGGCTTCGGTCACCAGGTCGATCGCCCCCTTGTAGGCGACCGTGACTCCGGCGGCGTACTTCTCCATCAGGATCCGTCCCGCCTCGGCGGCGGCAAGCAGCAGCGTCTCGCGCATGGTCCGTTCTCCTTCCCTTCGAGGCTAGCACAGGTGGCCGCGCAGGCTCCACTTTTCCGTGCAACTGCTCTTTTTTAAGGCAGCCCCCGCCAATTCTTCGGCAGGGGAGCAGCCGGGCATCGCCTGCCAGCCTCAATTAAATCCATAAATTTCAGCACATTGCAAATCGGCACACGGCTTGTAATGCAAACTGTCGTCGCGGACACCGCCGTCCCGACCGACGCCAAGGAGGCCGACCCCATGGATACTGCCGTCCAGTCCCTCACCCGTTCCGGTGACGTTCTCTTCCTCATGCTCGGCGCGGTCATGGTCTTCGCCATGCACGCCGGCTTCGCCTTTCTCGAGGTCGGCACCGTCCGCCGCAAGAACCAGACCAACGCCCTGGTCAAGATCCTCACCGACTGGTCGGTTTCGACCGTGGTCTACTTCGTGATCGGCTACCCGATCGCCTACGGCGTCTGCTTCTTCGTCCCCGCCGATCAGCTGCTCGGCGCGAACCAGGGGTACGAGCTGGTGCGCTTCTTCTTTCTCCTCTGCTTCGCCGCCTGCATCCCGGCGATCATCTCCGGCGGCATCGCCGAGCGGACCCGCTTCTGGCCGCAGGTGCTGGCCGGCGCCATCTTCGCCGGGCTCACCTACCCGATCTTCGAGTCGGTGATCTGGGGGCGCTACAGCAGCGGGCTGCAGGGGTGGTTCAAGGGGACGTTCGGCGCGCCGTTCCACGATTTCGCCGGCAGCGTGGTAGTCCACTCCATGGGCGGCTGGCTGGCCCTGCCGGCGGTGCTGCTGCTCGGCCCGCGCATGGGCCGCTGGGTGCGCGGCAAGAGCCACGCCATCCCGATCAGCAACATCCCGTTCCTGGCCCTGGGGAGCTGGATCCTGGCGGTCGGCTGGTTCGGCTTCAACGTCATGAGCGCCCAGACCCTCGGCGGCATCTCCGGGCTGGTGGCGATCAACTCCCTGCTGGCCATGGTCGGCGGCGTGATCTTCGCGGTGGTCGCCACCAGGTGCGACCCCGGTTTCGCCCACAACGGCGCCCTGGCGGGCCTGATCGCCATCTGCGCCGGCTCCGACCTGGTCCACCCGGTCGCGGCCTTCTTCATCGGCGGTCTCGGCGCCCTGATCTTCGTCTACGGCTTCCAGTGGGAGCAGGAGAAGCTCAAGATCGACGATGTCCTCGGCGTCTGGCCGCTGCACGGCATGATCGGCAGCTGGGGGGGGCTCGCCGCGGGGATCTTCGGCTACACCGGCCTCGGCGGGCTGGGCGGGGTCAGCTTCGTCTCCCAGCTGATCGGCACCCTGCTGGCCATCGTCTACGCCCTGGGGACCGGTTTCGCGGTCTATTACGTGATCATCAAGACGCTGGGGCTGCGCCTCGAGCAGGAGGACGAGTACCGCGGCTCCGACCTGGCGATCCACCAGATTCAGGCCTACCCGGAAGACGCCGTGTCGCGCTGAGCGCCGCAACTGCCGATCTTGACAAAAAAGCGGGGACAGAATCCGATTCTGTCCCCGCTTTTGCATTGCCCTGCCGGCAGATCAGAGAAACTCTTCGAAGTAGTCGAGATCCTTGTGGAAGGTCTCTTCCAGCCGCCACAGGGAGAAGAGCGCGACGGCCAGGCACAGGGCGCCGACCGCCAGGGCGCCCCCCTCCAGCCCCAGCGACTGGCGGAACCACTGGAAGAGCATGGTGATCGGCACGGTCATGCCGCGGACGAAGTTGGGGACGGTGGTCGCCACGGTGGCGCGCAGGTTGGTGCCGAACTGTTCGGCCGCCACCGTGACGAAGATCGCCCAGTAGCCGATGCCGAAGCCGAGGGCGACGCAGATGGCGTAGAAGGTGCCGGCGCCGACGCCGTCCGCCAGGAAGTAGGCAGCCACCGCCGCGACGGTCATCAGCAGGAAGAGCAGTATCGCCTTCCTGCGACTGCGGAAGAACTGGCTGAGCAGGCCGCTGGCCAGGTCGCCGGCCACCAGCCCGATGTAGCAGTACATCACCGCATTGCCGGCGCTGACCGCCCCCTGCACCCCCAGCGCCCTGGCGAATTCGGGAGAGAAGGTGATCAGCACGCCGACAACGAACCAGGACGGCACGCCGATCAGGATCGAGTGAAGGTAGCGGGTGAAGCGGTCCCAGTCGGTGAAGAGCGCCAGGAAGTTCCCCTTGCTGACGGTCGCCGTCTCCATCTGCCGGAACATCCCCGACTCGGCCACCGAAATCCGGGTGATCAGCAGCAGCAGGCCGAGGACGCCACCGATGACGAACGCGGTGCGCCAGTCGAAGGTCTTGGCGACCAGATTGGCGAGGATCGCCCCGGAGACGCCGACCGAGGCGACCACCATGGTGCCGTAGCCGCGCACGTTCTTGTGCAGGATTTCGGCCACCAGGGTGATGCCGGCGCCGAGTTCGCCGGCCAGGCCGACGCCGGCCACGAAGCGCAGCGCGGCGTAGACCGGGAGCGAGGTGACGAAGGCGTTGGCCAGGTTGGCCACGGAATAGAGGAAGATCGAGGCGAACATGATCTTCAGCCGCCCCTTGCGGTCGCCCAGGATCCCCCAGAGGATGCCGCCGGCCAGCATCCCGGCCATCTGCATGTTGAGCAGGAAAACCCCCTGGTCGATTAGCTCCTGCCCGTCCAGGCCGATGGCCTTGAGACTCGGCACGCGCACGATGCTGAACAGCACCAGGTCGTAGATATCGACGAAGTAGCCCAGGGCGGCGACGATGACCGGCAGGGAGAAGACGCTGCGCAGTCGCCCGTGCTCCCCGCTCATGACTTGCAGGCCTCCTCGACGTCGTCGGGGCGGCCCGCCAGCACCAGGATGTCGCTGTCGCGGATCAGGCGCTGCGCCGGCGGAAGCGGGGTGAACTCCTCGGTGAGCACGTCGCGGATCCCCAGGACCGTCACCCGGTGACGGTTGCGCAGGTCGAGTTCCACCAGGCTCTTGCCGATGAACTTGCGCGGCGGCGAAATCTCGGTGATGGAGAAGTCGTCTCCGAGCGGGATGTGCTCGAGGATGTTCGGCGCTGCCAGCGTCCGCGCGGTGCGGATCGCCATGTCCTTCTCGGGGAAGATGATGTCGGTGGCGCCGAGCTTCTCGAGGATGCGCCCGTGATCCTCGCTGATCGCCTTGACCACGATGCGCGGCACCTTCAATTCCTTGAGATAGAGGGTGATGAGGGTGGCGATGTGCGAACGCTCGCCGGTGGAGACCACCGCCGCGGCGACATCGGTAAAGCCGTGGTTGGCGAGGAATTCCTTGTTGGCCGCATCGCCGACCAGGGCGACGGTAGTGAAATCCTTGATCTTCTGGACATGGTCGCGGTCGGAATCGACGGCGATGACTTCGTGCCCCTCCTCGTAAAGCGTCTTGGCGACATGATGCCCGAAATTGCCGAGCCCGATGACTCCGAAGCGTGCCATAGCCGTTCCTTTCAACCGATCATGATGTTTTCTTCAGCGTACTCCGTCCCCTCGCGCCCCGCCTGCTTGACCACCACGAAGGCGAAGGTCAGCAGGCCGACGCGACCGACGAACATGAGCATGGCGACCAGCAGCTTGCCGGTATCCGACAGCTTCGGCGTGACCCCGAGCGACAGGCCGACCGTGCCGAAGGCCGAAACCACCTCGAACAGGTACTGCAGCAACACCCCCTGGTTCTGCGAGCCGGCGGAACCGGTGACCTCCGACAGCAGGACGAAGAAGGTCATCAGGCCGATCCACAGCGCGGCCAGCAGGAACAGGGTGAAGGTCTTGTTCACGGTTTCGTCCGGTACGGTGCGCTTGAAGACGCTGGTCACCCGGTAGCCCTTGAGCCGGCTGTAGAGGGCGGCGAGAAAGAGCGCCAGGCTGGTGGTCTTGACGCCGCCGCCGGTGGATCCCGGGGAGGCGCCGATGAACATCAGCACGATCATCAGGAAGATGCTCGGCACGCTGAAAGCGTTGAGGTCGATGGTGTTGAAACCGGCGGTGCGGGTGGTCACCGACTGGAACAGCGTCACCCACAGGGCCTCGCCCAGGCCGGTGCTGCGAAACGTACCGGAGGTGAGTTCGAGGACCAGCAGCGCCGCCCAGCCGGCCACGATCAGGATTGAGCTGGTCAGCAGCACCAGCTTGCTGTGCAGCGACAGCCGCCAGCGCAGCCCCCGGCGGCGGCGCTGCCAGATGTCGTGGAGTTCGCGCATCACCAGGAAGCCGATGCCGCCGAGGATGATCAGCGCCATGATCGTCAGGTTGACGATCGGGTCGTTGCGGTAGCCGATCAGGTTGTCGCTGAAGAGGGCGAAGCCGGCGTTGCAGAAGGCCGAAACGGCGTGAAAGACCGCATAGTAGCTCCCCTGCAGCCAGCCGAACTGGGGGACGAAGACCAGCGCCAGGCAGGCCGCGCCGATCCCCTCGATAAGCAGGGTCAGGTGGATGACGGCGCGCACCAGGTCGTGCATGGAGCGGACCGGTGAGTGGACCAGCGTCTCGTTGATCACCCAGCGGTCGCGCAGGCCGACCCCCGAGCGCAGGTAGAAGAAGAGGTAGACCGAAAAGGTGGTGATCCCCAGGCCGCCGAGCTGGATCGTCGCGAGGATGACCAGCTGGCCGAAGAGGGAGAAGGTCGATGCGGTATCGACCACGGTCAGGCCGGTGACGCACATGGCCGAGGTGATGGTGAACAGGGCGTCGACGAAGCCGACGGGGGCCCCCTGCGCGGCGAACGGCGTCATCAGCAGCGCGGTGGCGGCCAGGATGGCCAAAGCGTAGAAATTGACCAGCGTCGCCGCCGGCGAGAGATTCTGGAGTCGGTGTTTGAGCCTGGAGATCTTCATGCCGACCGGGGGCCGCAAGTAATGAAAAACTTGCGAACTATAGCACAACCGCTGGCGGCAGGTGGAGATAATTTCGCCCTAGAACTCCTGCGGCATCGCCTTGACCTGGGCGGCGGTGAACACCGGGCCGTCCTTGCAGACGTAAACGTTGCCGACGTTGCAGCGGCCGCACTTGCCCAGCCCGCACTTCATGCGGTTTTCCAGGGTGGTGTAGATCGCCTCGTCGGCAAAGCCGAGCTTTTCCAGTACCGGCAGGGTGAATTTGATCATGACCGGCGGGCCGCACACCAGGGCGATGGTGTTCTCCGCCGAAGGCGCGGCCTGCTCCAGCACCGTCGGCACGAAGCCGACCTGGCCGTCCCAGTTCGGGCCGTTGCCGCCGGGATCGACGGTCTTGACCAGACGGACGTCGCCGCGCCCCTGCCACTCGGCCAGTTCGTGCTTGTAGACCAGGTCGCTTTCCGTGCGGGCGCCGTAGACGATGGTGATGTCGCCGAACCGATCGCGCCAGTCGAGGCACTGCCAGATCAGGGTGCGCAAGGGCGGCAGGGCGATGCCGCCGGCGACGAACACCAGGTTCCTGCCGAAGAACTGCTCGATCGGGAAGGAGTTACCGTAGGGGCCGCGCACCCCCACCGTCTCGCCGACTTCCAGGCGGCGGAGCGCCTCGGTGACCCGGCCGACGGCGCGGAAGCAGCACTCGATGTAGCCGCTGCGGGTCGGGGCGGAAGCGATGCAAAAGGTCGACTCGCCGAAGCCGAAAGCCGAGTACTCGGCGAACTGGCCGGCGCGGAAGGTGAAGCTGTCGCGCACCGCCTCGTCCTGGAAGACCAGGCGCAGGGTGCGGATATCCGGGGTCTCGTCGACCACTGACTCGATGGTGGCGAGATATGGCTTGTAGATGTTCTTGTCGGGGATGCACATGGGAAAGCCTTTGTCGCAGGGACGAATAGGATATGTGACCTATTGGCCTTATGATTTTTTGTTGATTTCGTCCAAAACCGCCTTGATGTCGATGCCGACCGGGCACCAGCGGATGCAGCGGCCGCAGCCGGTACAGAGGGTCTGGCCGAACTTGTCCCGGTAGTACTTGAACTTGTGCATGATGCGGTTGCGGTAGCGCTGCGGCTGCACGTCGCGCGGGTTGTGCGCGGAGGCGTGCATGGTGAACTTGCCGAAACCGCAGGCATCCCAGTGCTTGCGCCGGCACCCGCTCCCCTCCCCGCCTTCGTCGACGATGTCGAAGCAGTGGCAGGCCGGGCAGAGGAACGCGCAGGCGCCGCAGCCGGCGCAGCGGTCGGCGATCTCCTTCCACAGCGGGTGTTCGAAGTTCCCGTCCAGCCAGGCCCGGATCTTCTCCAGGTCGAGCGGCTCGACTTTGGGTTCAGCGAGCGGCAGCGGCACGGTGTTGCCGCCGGCCGTGAACAGGGCGGCGTGGCGCTCCTTGAGCGCCGAGCCCTTGGCGTCGAGCGCCTCCACGGCGAAACCGCCGCCTTCGACGGGGACCAGGAACAGGTCGGAGCCCTGGCGGGCGTCGGGGGTCAGGCCGACGGCGGTGCAGAAGCAGGCGTCGTCGCTGCTGGTGCAGGCGATGCCGATGATGGTGGTGCGCTTGCGGCGCTCGAGAAAGAACGGGTCGTCGTAGTCCCAGGAGAAGACCGCGTCGAGGATTCCCGGCGCCGCGGCGTCGCAGGGGCGCACGCCGATCAGCACCGTCTCGGGGAGCCGGTCAAGGTCGGGGTCGCTGACCGTGGTCCTGCCGTCGCGCTTCTCGAAGGAGAGGATCGTCTCGCACGGCGGGAAGAAGGTTTCCTTGGCCGAGCGCCGCGGCAGCTCGTTCAGTTCCAGCTCCTCACCCCTGGTCAGCGGGGCGTAGACGGTCAGGGTCCCGGTGCGCTTCGGGCCGACCACGCGGACCCCCTCCTGCAGCAGGGCATCGACGAGGCGGTGCAGATTGTCGAGAGAAAGTGTCTTGGCCATCAATCGGTTATCCTCGTGACCTGGTGACGTCACTTGATGAAGCTCTGGTCGTCGCCGTCGCGGTAGGAGGTCAGCGCCCCCTGCTCCTGCGGCTGCATCGTCGTCTCGAAGCCGTACAGTTCGAACAGCTCCTGGGCCATCTTGCGGTTGAGCAGGTTGAGCGGGATGTCCATCGGGCAGACCCGCTCGCATTCGGCGCAGCCGGCGCAGCGCCCGGCCAGGTGCATGGCGCGGACGATGTGCCAGGCGGTGTTGCCGGCCGGGCGCGGCGAGGTGTCGACGGCCTGCGGCCGGTTGCGGTCGCACAGGCACTGGGTACAGAAGCAGAACGGGCAGACCTGGCGGCAGGCCAGGCAGCGGATGCAGCGCGCGAACTGCTCGGTCCAGAACGCCCAGCGCTCCTGCGGGGTCATCGCCTCCAGCCGCGCCAGCTCCTCGGCCTCGAGAGGGGCAAGATCCGGCAGCGGCGGCAGGGTGCCGGCCACCACGTCGGTCCCCTCGGGGAGGTGAACCTTGCACTCCCGGCACTTGCGGGCCAGCGACTCCGCGGCCAGCGGTTTCGCCAGGTCGGCGCCGGCGCCGTAGACACCCGGGCAGGCGACGCCGATGACATGCACCTCGTCGCGCTTGAGCTGGGATTCGCCGATCAGTCCGGCCAGGGCGCGCAGATCGCACCCCTTGACCACGACCGCCACCTTCCCCTTCGGCAGCGCCTCGCGCTTGGCCTTGGAGAGGAACAGCGCCAGGTTGTTCTGGCATCCCGGCGTGAAGATCAGCTGCGCCGCCGCTTCGGCCGTGGTGGCCACCTCGGGCATGGCGGACCCGGCGCGCCGGCCGGCGCGGTAGCCGACCACCGCCGTCACCTCGCCGGCTTCGAGCAGACGCACCGCCTCGGCGCGGATCGCCGCAGTCGCCGCTGCGTAGCAGGCCGGATCGACAAGCGGCGTGGATTCAGTCTGTTGTCCCTGAGTCATTGAGAGATCGCTTTCACATCAATTACAGGCTGTGGTAGGCGGCCTTGAGTTCCGCGTCGGCAAGTTCCGCCGACCAGTGCTCGGACGCGTCGAGGTCGATGAACTCGCGCATCGGCCCCATTTCGCGGACCCGTTCGGTCAGTTCGGTGACGACCTCGACCCACTTCCCCCCTTCCGCCGCCGAGACCCACGAGAACTGCAGGCGCTTCAGGTCGACGCCGACGAAGTCGAGCAGCTGGCGGAAGGCAGCGAAGCGCCGGCGGGCGTGGAAGTTGCCGGCCATGTAGTGGCAGTCGCCGGGGTGGCAGCCGGAGACCAGCACCCCGTCGGCCCCTTTCTGGAAGGCCCGCAGGATGAAGACCGGGTCGATCCGCCCGGTGCAGGGGAACTTCACAACCCGCACGTTGCTCGGGTACTGCATCCGGCTGGTCCCCGCCAGGTCGGCCCCGGCGTAGGTGCACCAAGTGCAGACGAAAGCGACGAGTTTCGGCTCGAAGTCGTGTTTAGTTGTCGTAGCGGTAGCTGTCACAATCAATTTCTCCCGCCTAAAGGGTTTCAATCATTGCGAGGATCTGCTCGTCAGTATAACCATCCAGCTCGACGCTCTTCGACGGGCAGGTCGCCTGGCAGGTGCCGCAGCCGCCGCACACGCCGGGGTTGACATAAGCCACCACCTTGACCAGGTTCCCCTGGCGGTCGCGGATCTCCTTCTCCTCGATCGCCCCGTAGGCGCAGACTTTTTTGCAGGCGAAGCAGCCGACGCAGAAGCGCTCGTTGACCTTGGCCACGATCGGCTCGCGCTCCAGCTGGTCCTTGGCAAAGAGCGTCATGACCTTGGCCGCCGCCGCGGACGCCTGGCTGACCGTGTCGGGGATGTCCTTCGGCCCCTGACAGGCGCCGGCGAGATAGATGCCGGCGGTGGCGCACTCCACCGGGCGCAGCTTGGCGTGGGCCTCGGAGTAGAAGTTGTACTGGTCGTAGGAGATGCCGAGCTTCTGGGCCAGCAGTTCCGCCCCCTGCCGCGGTTGCACCGCCGTGGCCAGCACCACCAGGTCGGCCTCGATCTCGACCTGGATGCCGACAGCGATGTCGCTCCCCATCACCACGATCTTGTCGCCCTTCTGGTAGAGGCGCGACACCATGCCGCGGATGTAGACCGCCTCCTCCTGCTCGATGGAGCGCCGCCAGAACTCGTCATACCCCTTCCCCGGGGTGCGGGCGTCCATGAAGAACACGTAGGCCTGGCCGTCGTGCACCTTGTGCTTGTAGAGCATGGTGTGCTTGGCGGTGTACATGCAGCAGATCTTCGAGCAGTAGGAGATCCCCTTCTCGCGGGCGCGCGAGCCGACGCACTGGACGAAGACCACCTGCTTCGGCTCCCTGCCGTCGGAGGGGCGCAGGATCTTGCCGCCGGTGGGGCCGGAGGCCGAGGCCAGCCGCTCGAAGGTCATGCCGTCAATGACGTCGGGGATCTTGCCGTGGCCGAACTCGCCGTACCCCTTGATCGGCGAGCCTTTCGGCTTCTCGCTGATGTCGTAGAGGTTGAAGCCGGTCGCCACCACGATGGCGCCGACCTGCTCGACGACGAACTCGTCCTGCTGGGCGTAATCCACCGCCCCCGGGCCGCAGACCTTCTGGCAGACCCCGCACTTGCCGCTCTTGAACCAGGTGCAGTTGACCCGGTCGATGACCGGCACGTTGGGCACCGCCTGGGGGAACGGCACGTAGATCGCCGGGCGCATCCCCAGGTCGCGGTCGAAGCTGTTGGGGATCTTCTTCTGCGGGCACTTGGCCATGCACACCCCGCAGCCGGTGCACCGGGCCATGTCGACCGAGCGCGCCTTCTTGCGGATTTTCACCTGGAAATTGCCGATGTAGCCGTCCACCTCTTCGACTTCACTGTAGGTGTGCAGCGTGATGTTCGGGTGGTTGGCGACATCGACCATCTTCGGCGTCATGATGCACTGCGAGCAGTCCAGCGTCGGGAAGGTCTCGGAGAGCTGGGCCATGTGCCCGCCGATCGACGGCTCGCGCTCGACCAGCACCACCCGGTGGCCGGCGTCGGCGATGTCGAGGGCCGCCTGGATGCCGGCGATACCGCCGCCGATCACCAGCGAGGTTTTGGTGACCGGCACGCTGATCGGCTGCAGCTTGCGGTTGCGCTTCACCCGCTCGACCAGCATGTGGACGATGTCGATGGCCTTGGCCGTCGCCTCGTCGCGGTCCTCGTGCACCCACGAGCAGTGCTCGCGGATGTTGGCCATCTCGCACAGGAACGGGTTGAGCCCGGCCTGCTCGGTGGCCTTGCGGAAAGTCTTCTCGTGCATGCGCGGGCTGCAGGCCGCCACCACCACGCCGTCCAGCCGATGCTCGGCGACGGCTTTCTTCAAAAGCGCCTGCCCCGGATCGGAGCACATGTACTTGTAGTCGCAGGCATGGGCCACGCCGAGCAGGCCGCGCGCGGCTTCCGCCACCTTCTCCACATCCACGGTGCGGGAGATGTTCTCCCCGCAGTGACAGACGAATACGCCGATACGGGACATTTACACCAACCCCTTCTTCTTCAGCAGCGGCAGCGGATTGACGATCATGCTGTCGAGCCCGAGCTTGCTCTCGCGCACCCCGACCGCCAGCGCCAGCAGCTGGGTCATGTAGAAGACCGGCAGGCCGAAATGCTCGCCGGTCGCCTCCTCGATCTCCTGCTGGCGGATGTCGAGGTTGCCGTGGCACAGGGGACAGGCGACCATGATGCAGTCGGCGCCGGCATCGCGGGCCGAAGCCAGGATGTCGGCGGAGAGCTTGAGCACCACGCCGGGCCGCGACAGGGTGAAGTTGGCCCCGCAGCACTCCAGGCGGTGGCTCCAGCTGACGGTCTGCGCGCCGGCGGCTTCGATGACCTTCTCCATGATGGTCGGCGCCTCGATGCAGTCGAGCTCCGGCACCTCCGGCGGACGGGTCAGCAGGCAGCCGTAGTAGCAGGCCACCTTGAGGTCGCTCAGCGGCTTCTTCACCGCCTCGGCCAGGCGCTCCAAGCCGAAGTCGCGGGCCAGGATCTCCAGCAGGTGCTTGACCTTCTTGCCGTCGGCGAACGGCGCGTCGATGGCGAACTCGACCTGGCGGCGTTTCTCCGGATCGATCTCGAGCTTGTGCTGGGTGGTCTTCAGCCGCGAGAAGCAGGCGGCGCAGGCCACCGCCAGGTCCCCCTCGACCCCCTTCGCCAGCTCGAGGTTCTTGGCGCACAGCGACAGCGACAGCAGCTCGTCGACGTTGTGGGCCGGGGTGGCGCCGCAGCACAGCCAGTCGGGCACCTCCGTCAGGCCGATGTGCAGGGCCTTGAACAGCCCCTGGGTCGATTCATCGTACTCCTTGGCCGAAGCGTGCAGCGAACAGCCGGGGTAGTAGGAGTAGTCGAGCACGTGTTTCTGGGCGGTCACAGGGCGCCCCCTTTCCTGCGCAGTTCCTCGATGCGGCTGAAAATCTTCTCGATCTCGTGGATGTTGCGGTTCTTCTGGTGGAACATCTTCAGCTTCCCCTTGGCCAGCAGGGACGGGCCGAGCATGATATCCTTGAGGAACTGGCCGGACTTGACGTTGAACACCGCCGCCAGGCGCATTTCGTACTGGCGGCCGTAGGTGCGGACATTCTCGATGAAGATGCGGTTGGCGAGCTGGACGAAGCTCTCCTTCGACGGCCCCCGGGCGTCCCACGAACATTTGCGCAGGGCGTCCATGATCGCCGCCAGGTCGACCTTGTTGGGACAGCGCGTCGAACAGGTTTCACAGGAGGCGCAGTACCAGATGGAACGGCCGGCCAGCACCCGCTCGTACTGGCCGAGCTGCAGCAGGCGGACGACACGGTTGGGCGGATGCTCCATGAACGAGCGCATCGGGCACCCCGCCGAGCACTTGCCGCACTGGAAGCAGCGGCGCACCGACGTCCCCGACAGCTTTTCCACCTTGCGGACGAAATCGAGGTTCATCGTTCGCGCGGAGAGCGTCATCTTGGTGTTTTTCAAGGGAGGCTCCTCTCAGACAACAACCGGACCAGAAAAATCGACCCACGATCTGTTATTTTTTATCCGCAGTAAATATTTCACCCGCATTTATGGGCGACTTTTAAGCAATATTAAAAATTATACGACTTCATGAGCTTCGCTGTCAAGAAACGCCGCCCTTTGCAGACTTTTTTCGTAAGCAATGGCGGCGAGGTGGCTGCAAAACGGCAAGCAACAACCAGACCAACCGGTTCCGGACAATGACCGCCCTGCGCCTCTTCCACACCGTCGAGCCCTATCCCTGCTCGGGGCTCCTTGACGACCCGCTGCTGCTGGTGCGCGTCCGGCCGACCGGGCGCAGCCTGCTGTTCGACTGCGGCCAGCTGCACCATCTGGCCAAGCGCACGCTGCGCTCCATCGACGCGGTCTTCGTCAGCCACGCTCACATGGACCACCTGATGGGCTTCGACCACCTGGTCCGGCACACCCACGTCTCGCCCCGTCCGCTGCACGTTTACGGGCCGCCGCCGATCGCGACGCGGATCGCGAACAAGCTGGCCGGCTACGACTGGAACCTGGCCGAGGCGTGGTGGCGCACAATTTTTGTGCACGAGGTGCACAAAGAATCGACCGAGCATCATCGGCTGGCCGGCGCCGACGGGTTCCGGGCCGAATATCTCGGCAGCAAGCCGCGCGATTCGGCGGTATTGCATGCCGACCCGCTGCTGACGGTGGAGGGGGTGTTGTGCGATCACGGCCTGCCGGTGCTGGCCTTCCGGCTGACCGAAGCGGAAATTTTCACCATCGACCCGGAGGCGCTGGTGCGCGAGGGGCTGCAGCCGGGAGCGTGGCTGCGCGAACTGAAGGGACGCTGGAAAAACGGCGAACTGGAAACCGGGCCGCTGGAGGTCCTGCGGAGCGCCGGGCGCGGCGGCGGCACCGAGACGATCGACGACGCGGCGGCGCTCTATCGGCGGCTGCGGGCCGACCGCCCGGCGGCGAGCATCGGCTACGTCACCGACATCGGCGCCGACGACGGCAACCTGCGCCGGCTCCGGGCGCTGCTGACGGGCGTCAGCCTGCTCTGCTGCGAATGCACTTTCCTGGCCGGCGACGAGGCCAAGGCGCGCGCCTCCCGGCATCTCTGCACCACCGACGTCAACCGCCTCGTCGAGGAGCTTCGCCCCCGGGCGCTGCTGCCGATGCACCTGTCGAAAGCCTATATCCGCCGGCCGTTCGCCCTGTACGACGAACTGGCGCCGCCGGCAGGGACCAGGCTGTTGCGCCTGCCGGATTACGCCACGCCGCGCCCCAAACTGCTTACCGAACTCCCCCCCTTCGACCCGGCCGGCATCAGCCGGTGACCGAGACCACCTCTTCGAAGGTGGTAACCCCTTCGAGCATCTTGCGGATGGCGACCTGGCGCAGGGGGATCAGGCCGTCGGCCCGGGCGGCCGCGACCAGGGTGTCGAGGGTCGCGCCGGAGGCCAGCACCCCCTTGACCCGGTCGGTGAAGTCCATCATCTCGAAGATCCCGGTGCGCCCCTTGTAGCCGGTGCCGCGGCACTCGGTACACCCCTCCCCCTCCCAGACCGGGTAGTCCCCCTCCGGCAGCTGCAGGTAGTCGATCTCGTGAGGGGTCAGCCGCCGTTCGCGCTTGCAGTTCGGGCAGATGCTCCGCACCAGGCGCTGGGCGTTGATGCCGACCACCGTGGAGGCGATCAGGAAAGCCGGCACGCCGAGGTCGAGGAGGCGGACCACCGAGGACGGGGCGTCGTTGGTGTGCAGGGTGGAGAGCACCAGGTGGCCGGTCAGCGCCGCCTGCACGGCGATTTCGGCGGTTTCGCGGTCGCGGATCTCGCCGATCATGATGATGTCCGGGTCCTGGCGGAGGATGTTGCGCAGCACCGTGGCGAATGTGACGTCGATGGCGGTCTGCACCCCGACCTGGTTGAACTCCTCCATGACCATCTCGATCGGATCCTCGACGGTGACGATGTTCACCTCGGGGGAGGCGAGCATGCGCAGCGACGAGTAGAGGGTGGTGGTCTTGCCGCTGCCGGTCGGCCCGGTCACCAGGATGATGCCGTTCGGCTTGCGGATGAACGAGAAGTAGAGCTGGTACTCCCGGGGGTAGAAGCCGAGCCGGTCGAGGTCCTGCATCAGCAGCTCCGGGTCGAAGATGCGGATGACGACCTTTTCGCCGAACGCCACCGGCAGCGTCGAGACGCGCAGTTCGATCTCCTTCCCCTGGTGCTGGGTCTTGATGCGCCCGTCCTGGGGGCGGCGCTTCTCCGCCAGGTCGAGGCGGGCCAGCAGCTTGATGCGCGACACGATCGGCGGATGGAGGTTCTTCGGGATGGTGTGCAGGTTGTGGAGGACGCCGTCGACCCGCAGCCGCACCAAGGATTTCTGGCGCTTCGGTTCGATGTGGATGTCGCTGGCGCGCTGGTCGAAGGCGTAGCGCAGCAGGTACTCGACGGCCGAGACGATGTGCTTGTCGCTGCTCTCGATCTCGTGCGGCCCCTTCATGTGGAAGTACTGCTCGAGGTTGGAGAGGTCGGTCCCCTTCCCCATCTCCGATTCGGCGGCCTGCACCGAAGCCCGGAAGCCGAAGAACTCGCCGAGGGCCTTGACGATGTCGGTGCGCGAGGCGAGCACCGGCCGGACCTGGAGGTTGCGGATGCGCTGCAGGTCGTCGAGCCCCTGGGTGTTGAACGGATCGGCGACCGCCACGATCAATTCCCCTTCCGCCATGGCCAGGGGGAGCATCAGGTTCTTGAGGGCGAAGGCCCGGGAGATGTGCGCGGTGATCAGGTCGAGATCGAGCCGCAGCGGGTCGATCTTGTGGAATTCGATGCCGACCGCGCGGGCGATGACCTCGGTGACGGCGTCCTCGGTAAGGATGCGGCCGCTCCCCGGGACGGTGAGATTGAAGGAGCAGATCACTTCGGCCGGCGAGAGGCTGTCGACGGCGTGCAGCCGCCGCCGCGACGATCCGGCCGGCTGGTGGCTGCGCAGGTGGGCCAGCTGGGTTTCGCCGCGATCGAGGATCAGCTGCAGCTGAACCTCGTCGATCAACCCCTGCCGGCGCAGCAGCCGGGCGACGTTGGCGATGGTCAGCTCCTTGCGCGGGGTTGCGCCCCTGACCGGGATCGGTTCATTCATGTCCGGATCCAGTTCTGCCGCAGGGCGGCTGGCCCATCAGGACTGGATGCGCTGCAGGTAACGACCCATGTCCTTGTCGCTGGTGCTGACGTGCGTGCGCAGCCAGTCGCACAGGAAATCGAGCATCTCGGTCGACAGCGGCAGCCGGCCGGAGCGGCGTCGCGCGTCCATCGTCTGAATGTCGTTGTAGAACCGCTGGTGCTCGGCCCTGTGATCGGCGAATTTCGGGTAATTGCCGGCGCGCATGAAGCCTTCCTCGGTATCGAAGTGCCGCTGCGCGTAGTCCAGCAGCCGGTCGAGCAGTTCCTCGACGATTTCGTAGCCGTGGCCCTGCTTCATCGCCTCGTAAAGCTCGTTGACCAGACCGACCAGCAGGCGGTGATCGTGATCGATTTCCGGCACGCCGGTGTCGTAGCTCGGCTTCCAGATGAACAGCGGCATGTCTTCCCCCCGGCCCGCGTACAGGCATCAACTGGTTATTTAATGCAGTCTATCGCACAATCCCGGCGAGACAAGCCGGCGGGCCCGGCCGCATCCCGTGGCGTTGTGGTAAGATAGGGAAAAAGCGGAGGATCCCGCTATGAACAGGAGAACAGCCCTGAAGCTGGCGGCAACGGCCGCGGCCCTGCTGACCGCCGCCCCGCACCGCCTGCTGGCCGCCGGCAGGGCGGCCGGAAGCGGCGCGCTGCGCGTCTGGTCCGTCGCCGCAGGAGGATACGTGATGACCGACAAGGTGGTGAAAACCGAGGCCGAGTGGCGCCGGCTGCTGACCCCGGAGCAGTACCACGTGACCCGCGAGAAGGGGACCGAGCGCGCCTTCACCGGCAAGGACTGGAACAACCACGCCGACGGCATCTACCGCTGCGTGTGCTGCGGCCAGGATCTGTTCGACGCGCGCAGCAAGTACGACTCCGGGACCGGCTGGCCGAGCTACACCGCGCCGGTGGCCGCCGAGAACATCGCCACCGCCCTGGACCGCGGCTTCTTCATGACCCGCACCGAGGTGCTGTGCAGCCGCTGCGACGCCCATCTCGGCCACGTCTTCCCCGACGGCCCGGCGCCGACCGGGCTGCGCTATTGCATGAACTCGGCGGCGCTGGTCTTCGTGCCGCGCAGCGAGATCGGCAGATAAGGGCGGTTGCCGACGCGGAGCGGCCTGCTAAACTTGGGCATGATGCCAGATCGCCCGGGGAGGTCGCCATGATCCGCAGGCTCATCATCGCCCTGTTCGCAGCAGGACTGTTCATGAACGGCTGTGGCGAGCAGCGCGCCCCGTCGGCAGCGCCGCAGCCGGAAGCGAAACCGCCAGCCGCACCCGCCCCCGCAGCACCGGTCCCTGCCGCGCCCGCCATTGTCGCCGCACCACCCGAACCACTCAAGCCGGCGGACCCGGCCCGTCCCGCCGCGCCCGCCAAGCCGCTGCACGTCGCTGACGTCATCGTGCTCGAGGCCAGCCAGGGGAAGGTCACCCTCCCCCACCTGGTCCATGCCAGACAGTTCCCCTGCGCCACCTGCCACGGCGAAGCCACTCCCGGCAAGATGGCCCTCGACAAGGAGAGTGCCCACGCCCTGTGCCGCGACTGCCACCAGGCCAGGGGCGCCGGCCCGACCGCCTGCGGCGGCTGCCACAGGAAGTAGCGCCCGCCACCGCCCCCTGCAACAAAAAGCCTCCAGAAACCTGGGGGCTTTGCTTTGGCTCTAGGCGTCCGATTCTGCGTCAAGGCTGTGACACCACCCTCTTCTATCCCTGGCGCAAAAGCGAAAGCCGCCTACTTATCCGGCCGCGGCACCACCACGATCCCCGTTTCGGTGACCGTGTAGCCCCGGCGCCGGTCCTCGGCATGGTCGTAACCGATAACCGTGCCGTCGGGGACGACCACGTTCTTGTCGATGATCGCCCGGCGGATCCTGGCATGCCGGCCGACCTGGACGTTCTCGAAGAGGATCGAATCCTCCACCAGGCTATAGCTGTTGACCCGGCACATGGGGCCGAGGATCGAGCGCCGCACCGTGCCGCCGCTGGTGATGCAGCCGCCGCACACGTAGGAATCGAGGTTCTGTCCGCGGCGGTCTTCGTCGTCGAAGACCGTCTTGGCCGGCGGCAGGTTCCCCTGGTTGGTGAGGATCGGCCACTTGTAGTTGTACAGGTTGAGATGCGGCGACACGGCGATCAGGTCCATGTTGGCCTCGTAGTAGGAGTCGATCGTCCCCACGTCCCGCCAGTAGCCGCGCTCCTCGGCGCGCATCCCGGGGA
Organism: Deltaproteobacteria bacterium; assembly: GCA_005774545.1. Taxonomy (GTDB): domain Bacteria; phylum Desulfobacterota; class Desulfuromonadia; order Desulfuromonadales; family BM103; genus VAUL01. The sequence goes on from VAUL01000003.1 coordinate 135,965, forward strand.
TCACGTTGTCGTTGAAGTTGTAGGCGAAGACCCGGTCGCCGCGCTCCAGCATCATCGGGATCACGTGCTTGCCGAAGTCCAGGTCCTCGTGATGCTTCTTCCCCTCCAGCAGCACCTCGATCAGCACTTTGGTCGAAAAGATGTAGTTGCCCATCGAGGCGTAGCAGGTCTCCCGCCCCGGAATCCGCTCGGGAACGGCCGGCTTCTCGGCGAAACCGGTCACCCGGCCGTCCTCGTCCACGGCGAAGACGCCGAAGCGGCTGGCCTCCTCGAACGGTACTTCCAGCGCGGCGATGGTGATGTCGGCGCGGTTGGCGCGATGGCTGCCGATCATCTGCGACACATCCATCTTGTAGATGTGGTCGCCGCCGAAGATCGCCACGAAGTCGGCGTCCGACGATTCGACGAAGCGCAGGTACTGGAGGATGGCGTCGGCCGTCCCCTTGAACCACTCTTCGCTTTCGTTGCGCGTCTCCGGGGAAATGGCCACGTAGAATTCGCCGAGCCCGGTCCACTTCCCCCACGACTCGCGGATATGCTTGGTGAGCGAGTAGGCGCGGTACTGGGTGAGGATGTAGACCTTCTTGATCCCCGAGTTGAACAGGTTGCTCAAGACGAAGTCGATGATCTTGTACTTGCCGCCGAAGGCCACGCTCGGCTTGGCCCGGCGCAGCGTCAGCGGGCTGAGCCGTTCCCCCTTGCCGCCCGCCAGCACCATGGCGATGGTGTTCTTGCCGACGTTCTCGAATGCGTACATGCCGCCTCCCTGTCAGTCGCCCGTTGATCGAAACGAAAGTTACAGTTTGACCAAGAAACGGCCGTTATGCAAGCAGATCGCATTGTCGGCCGTCACCCCATGCTCCCCAGGCTGGCCAGCGCCACCACTTCGCCGGGACGGAAGGCCCCGGGCTCGCCGCGCACCATCAGCACCGTCTCGCCGGCCTGCCGGAAACCGGCGGCATGCAGCAGGATGCGCACCGGCGACCCGCCGATCACGTCGACGGCCAGCTCCCGGCCGGCGGCGGCGGTCATGGCCTGGGCCAGCACCGTCCGGTTGGCGCGCGGGCAGAGGTCGGCCGACAGCCACGGGCCGAGGACGCACAGCTCGTCGGCGGACTGCAAAAGCGCCACGGTCCGGCCGGCGGCGAGAACCTGGCCGCCGCGGGCCAGCAGGGTCAGCAGGGCGACGCGCGAATCGCCCCAGGCGGCGGCATCGGCCCGGGCCAGCGCGTAGAGGTCGCCCCCGCCGCCGCCCCCACTG
>VAUL01000096.1 GCA_005774545.1 Deltaproteobacteria bacterium
CCCCCGCCCCCGCCGACGCCGGAAGAGCTGCTGCGCGGGGTCGTGTCCCGGATCACCTTCCTCGGCTATCTCGACAAAGGTGGAGTGCGGACCGTCTTCCTCTCCGGCGGCGGCGAGGTCTTCCTGGTCAAGAGTGGCGATACCTTCGGCAAGGACAGGTTTCTGGTGGCCAGGGAGGTCGGCGATCAGGAGCTGGTCATCGGCTGGAACAAGGGGCCGGAGACCGTGCGGGTCAAACTGATTGAAAAGGAAGCGCTGAAGCCGGTGGTCCTGGCGCCGGGCGCCGCCTCGGCGAGCCCCGCGGGGGTTGCGGCGCCACGCCCCGGCGGCACGGTCAGCCTCCCGCCGCGACGGGGCTTCCTGCCGCAGCGCGCGGCGATCCGCCCGCCAGCGCCCGAACCGGAGAATGGCGAGCAGGATGGACAGCCGCCCAACGAGAACGCGACTCAGGGGGAGCCTCCGGCGCAGGAGACGCTCCCCGGTGGAGAAGGCAATGGCAATGACTGACAGATCGATGGGGATGTTGCTGACGGTACTGATGCTGGCGGCCGCTCTCGCCGGATGCGCCGGGTTCCAGGCGCGCTCGGCGTTCGAGGAGGCCGAGCAGCTGTTCCAGGAGGAGCAGTACGACGCGGCGGTCGAGCTGTACTATTCGGCGACGCAGGACGATCCCGGCAACAAAATTTATAAGTTTAAGCTGATTGCCGCGCGCACCCGGGCCGCCGCCTTTCACGTCGACAAGGCCCGCAAGCTGGCCGGCGACGACAAGCTCGAGGAGGCGCTGGCCGAATACCGCCGGGCGCGGAGCCTCGATCCAAGCGTCGAGGTGGCCGCCATCGAGGCGAAGCGGCTGCAGGAGATTGTCGATGCCCGCAAGACGCTGGAAGAGGGCTTCGTCCGCTACCGGGAGAAGCGCTACGGCGCCGCCCGGCAGATCGTCAACGACGTGCTCAAGGTCGATCCGCAGAACCATCGGGCCAATGAGCTGCTCAAGCTCCTCGACGCCAGGTACCAGGCGGTGGTCATGGACGGGATCGAGCTCGACATCGCTTCGAGCGAGCCGATCACTCTACGCTTCAAGCAGGCCAACATCAAGGAGGTGTTCGGCATCCTGACCCAGCTGTCGGGGATCAACTTCCTCCTCGACGATGAGATCAAGGAGAAGTCGGTCACCATCCTGCTGGAGAAGGCGACCTTCTCGCAGGCGATGGAACTGGTCCTGTCGATGGCCGAGCTGAACAAGAAGGTCCTCAACAGCCGGACGATGATCATCTACCCGCAGAGCAAGGAGAAAGCCAAGCAGTACGAGGATCAGCTCATCCAGTCGTTCTACCTCTCGCACATCGACGCCAAGAAGGCGGTCAACCTGCTGCGCACCATGCTGCAGCTGCGCAAGGTCTACGTGCACGAGGAGCGCAACGCCCTGGTCATCCGCGACACGCCGGATACCATCAGGCTCGCCGAACAGCTGCTGCAGGCGGCGGACCGGGAGAACTCGGAAGTCATCTTCGATCTGGAAATCCTGGCGGTGAGCAACACCGATGCCCTCAAGTTCGGGCCCAGATTGAGTGCTTATTCGACGAGTGTCGGGTTTGCCGACGGCGCTGCGGCCACCCAGATCGTGGCCGATGTACTTAGCCCGGGGTCTTCCGTCACGCCAAGTGCCGGGAGTGGCACGACGGCCGCGGTAGGGGGGGCGATCCAGAGTTTGAACAATTTGCAGACGTTCTACACCTTGCCGACCGCCACCTTCGATCTGGCCAAGACGCTGACCGATACCGAAATACTGGCCAGTCCCAAGGTTCGTGTCCGCAACAGTGAAAAGGCCAAGGTTCACATCGGTACGCGCGAACCGGTCATCACGGTGACCACCACCGGAGATACCTCGACCGACAACATCCAGTACGTCGATGTCGGGGTGAAGGTGGACGTCGAACCGACCATCCAGCTCAATCAGACGGTGCAGACCAAGCTGACGCTCGAGGTCAGCCAGGTCATCGACCGGGTGACGACCGCCAACGGTTCGGTCGCCTTGACCATTTCGACCACCAACGCCCAGTCGGTGTTGACCCTGAAGGACGGTGTTCAGACGATCATCGGCGGGCTGTTTGAGCAGAATAGCACCAAATCCAAACAGACGATCCCGTTCGTCGGGGATATCCCGTTGCTGGGCAGTCTGCTGTCGAATTTCGACAACAACGAAGACAAACGCGAGATTCTGCTCTCGATCACGCCTTATATCGTCAAGCAGATCGAATTGCCTGCCGCCGACGTTGCCACCATCTGGTCCGGCGGCGAAGACGAATTGATGGCAAAGCCGAAATTCGGAGCGTTCGCCCAGCCGCTGCTGAGCGAGGTCGAAAGCGCCACGCCGGCTGCGGCTCCGGCGGCGGCCAAGACGGGGCGCCCGGCGGCAGCGGCCAGGAAGGTGCCGGCGCCGGCCAGTCCGGCAACTCCGCCCCAGCCCCCGGCGGCGCCCTCCCAGCCTCCGGTCGTCCCGGCGGTCCAGGCTGGCGAGGACGCTGCACCGGTTCCCGTGCCGGTTCCGGCTCCCGTTCAGCCTCCGGCCACGGCTCCGGTACCGGCGCCCGATGCTCCGGCGACGGCAGCGCCCCCGGTCGAAGCTCCGTCCGCCGCCGTGCCGGCGGCACCCGTTGCCGTCCCGGAAGCTGCCGCGCCGCAGCCGGTCCCGGCCCCCCCCGGCGCGCCGCAGCCCCAGACCGATGTGCCGCAGCCGGTCCCGGCAGCGCCGGCTGAAGCTGCAGCGGCGCCTGCGGGAGCCGTGGCGCCGGCCGCCGAACCGCCGGCGCCGGTCCAGGAGCCGCCGATCGTTCTGCCGGTTCCTCCCAAGGCGGCGGCAAAGCTGACTTTGTCCGGGGCGGAGTCGGCCAAGGTCGGCGAAGAGTTCACGCTGACCGTGCAGGTCAACGGTGTCGAACGGCTGTACAGTGCACCGCTCTTCGTCGGCTTCGATCCGGCCCATCTCGACTTTGTCGACGCCAAGGAGGGCGCGTTCCTTGCCCAATCCGGCCAGGCGACCGTCTTCTCCTACAGCCAGAACCCGGCGGCCGGTCAGGTCGTGGTCGGCTACAAGCAGGGGGTCGGCGGGCAGGGGGCGGCGGGGAGCGGCAGCCTGTTCACCCTGCGTTTCCGGGCCAAGGCCGCCGGCGCCG
>VAUL01000097.1 GCA_005774545.1 Deltaproteobacteria bacterium
GCTGCGGGCCGCCTCATTGATGACCGGTGCTGCCGGGGGCGGTGCCGGCGCGCGCTTCGGTACTGGCGTCGCAATCGCTGCGGGTGCCGCTGCCGGGATCCTGGCCGGTGGAGGGGGCGACGCCGCACCTGCCGCGGTGGCAGGCACAGCCGGTTTTGCGGGGGCAACGGCGGGTTCGCTTCGCTTCCCCGCGGCCGGACGGGGGGCGGCGGCAAGGCGGCTCAGCAGTTGCCGGCCGCGATCGTCCGCGCCAAGGGCGCGGACTGCCCGCCCCAAGGGGTCTTGCCGTGCGGCATCTCCCGGGTGGATGACGACGACGGCCGTCGAGAGGTCGGCCACGTGCAGGAGCGTGCCGGCGGGGAGGGAGCCCAGCAGGGGGCGCCCGATCACTGCGGCGTCGAGTTCGCGAAAACGGATCAGCCAGTCGAGGGTGGCCGCCTCACTGTCGAAGCTGCGCAGCCGGACCGGTTCGCCAAGGCGGGTGGCCAGTTCGCTTTCGAGGTTTTGCAGAAGGGCGGCGTCCCCACTGCCCGGCAGGACCGCGGGCGTCAGGCCGATCACCATCCGTGCCGACGCCGGCAGTGCAGGGGTCGCCAGGATCAGCCCCAGCAACAGCACGATGTGCAGTGGTCGAAACATGGCGTTCGCACGTCCCCCTCGGTGGTCAGGCCATCCCGAATAGTGTTGCCTTCGCCGATCATAACGGAAACCGGCCCGGAGACACAAGGGGAAATGTGCGGAAAACCTAGGGTTTTTGCCGATGGCTGGGCGCAGGTCAGAGCTGCGGCCGGTCGCCGCGCGCGCGCTTGCGGTAGAAGGAGAAGAGGGCGAAGAGGACGCCGAGCGTCATCGCGATCCCTCCGGCCAGAGCCAGGCCGGCCCCGGGGTCGCGATTGACGGTGAGGAGGCTGGCATAGCCGGCCAGCGGCTCCATCGGCTGCGGAACCGCTCCCGCCGTGGCCAGGGCGGCCGGCGGCGTCTCGCGCAGGAAATACCACCCCTGCCAGGTGCGGCCGTCAGGGTGGTGCAGGAGCAGCTGCATGGCCGGGTTGCCGAGCCGGTCGCCGGCCGGCAGGACGCGGCCGTCCGCCGTGCGGCGGGCATCGGGCAGCAGGGTCATGACGCCGAGGGTGCTGCCGTCGGGGAGGCGAACGCTGCGTCCGGGGAACAGGTCGACCATCCCTGCACCGTCGATGAAGCAGCGGAACCCGGCCAGGCGCTGGTCGAGGGAGGTGGCGATGATCACCAGCCCGTCGTGCAACAGGGGCTGGTTGATGCGCACCGTGCCGCGGGCGACCTCGCTGCCGCCGCGCAGCAGGGTGACCTCGCTGACCATGTCCAGCGGCCGCCCTTCGGGGCTGAAGGTCGGGTTGAAATCGTCAAGGCGCAGCGTGTAGGCCGGCAGTGCGGGGAGGGTGAGCGTCTCCCCCGGAGCGAGCCGGAAAGGGTCGTTGCGGAAGCCGGCGACGTTCCCCCAGGCATAGCCGATCAGCAGCAGCAGGAAACCGGTGTGGATCAGGTACTCGCCGGTCTTGCGCCAGCGGGCCTTGAGGTGGAGGAGCCAGTCGCACAGGCAGCAGAAGGTGTTGAGGCCGAAGATCGCCAGGCACACGGCGGTCAGCGGCAGCCACCAGGTCAGGTGCGGGGCCTTCTGCCAGGCGTCGGCAAACCAGACGGTGATGGTGGCGGCGTCCATGTTGCCGAAGACGCGCCGGTTGTAATGCATCGCCAGCGAGCCGCCCATGATCAGCGCCGTCGCCGCCGAGGCGACATAGATCGCCAGCTTCAGAGAACAGCCGAGATCCCAGAGCCGCTGCAGGAGGGAGCGTTGATCGGCCATTGGCTACTCCAGCGGGTGATTGCTCTCGAGGAGCAGGCCGATGCCGAGATAGGTAAAGAGAACCACGCCGAAGCCGGCGATGGAGAGCCAGGCGTAGACGCCTCCCTGCCAGCGGCGCACGAACTTGGCGTGGCACATCCCGGCATAGAAGAGCCAGACCAGGAAAGACCAGACCGCCTTGACGTTCCAGGAGAACCAGTAGCCCCAGGCGATGTGCGCCCAGATGCTGCCGGCCACCATGCACAGGGTGAAGAGGCCGAAGCCGAGGAAGATCGCCTCTTCGTTGCAGCGGCGCAACAGGGAGAGTTCGGGGAGGGCGCCGGAGGCAAGCCGCGCCTGCGCCAGATACAGGACGCCGAGGGCAAAGGCCATGGCGAACATGGCGTACCCGGTGAAGGAGAAGATGATGTGCAGCTCGAACAGCGGTGTGTCGAGCGCCGGGATCAGTGGCGGCACCCTGGGGTCGCGCGGCAGGGCGCTGCCGAGCAGGAGCAGGTTGAGCCCCATGACGAACAGGCCGCTGGCGCCGAGGCGGTAGCGCAGTTCGAAGTAGAGAAAGGTCAGGGCCAGGGCCCAGCTGAAGAAGAACAGGGTGGCGAACAGGTTGGTGACCGGCAGGTAGCCGGCCGTCAGCCAGCGCTGGGCCAGCAGGCCGGTGTGCAGCAGGATGCCGGCGGCGACCAGGCCGAGACCGGCCCGGGTCAGCCACTCCCGGCGCAGCACGGCATTGGCCGCATATCCGGAAACGGCCAGGGCGTACAGGGTGAACAGGAGATAGAACAGGCTCTTGTCGGGCATCGGCAACCTCTGCACAGGGCGCCGGCAGGCTATCACAAGGGCGTCGTCAACCCAAGCGAAAAGGATTGTAAACCATCCAGGCGGCCCTGGTTGACAATGACGACCAATACTGCTAGTTTCCCCCGCCATGAACGAGGAATTGTTCAGCATCCGCATGCGTGCCGAGCATGGCGGCGGTCACTGCTGCGGCGCCGAGCGGATCGCTCCGGCCGAAGTCGTGCCGGCCCTGGCCGCCGAGCTTGTCGCCCGGGCCCTGGCGGGCGGCGCCGCTCCGGACACCGTGCACTGCTCGATCGAGCGCCTGCCCGGCGTCGTGCCCCGTCTGCGGCTGCCGGCCTGGCTCTTATACACATCCGACGCTGCCGACGAAGAGGCTAGCCGAGACATCGGTGGCGCCCGCGTCGTCGAAAAACAAGATGCTGTCTGCAGCTCCGGCCCCCCCGCGATGCAGCGGGTCCCACCCGTCGACGACAGGCAACGCGAGACCTAGCGCAGTGCGG
>VAUL01000035.1 GCA_005774545.1 Deltaproteobacteria bacterium
AGCACATACCCTAAAAATCCGTATAACAAAGAAATACGTAATTTGGCATCATCAATGTTTTTTAAATTTATTAAAGTGTAAATGATAATTGATACAAACAATGCCAAACCGACAAAGCCAACTCCCGTTCCAATCTCTAAAAAAGTATTGTGTACGACAATGCCCTTTTGGTAGACCCCATAATTCTCACTGGCCTCCTTAAAATTCCTGAGGCCGACACCCATGGGGTTGTCCAGCATCATATTCCACGCCGCACGATAGTTGGAGAGCCTCTCGACAGTAGACACCCCTTTTTCGCTCTTCAAGTCAACAATCGTCCACAAACGCTCCATCGTGCCTGCCGGCACCAGATACAAAGAGACAACAATAACCACCGCCACCGGCAAGACCAGGCCAAACTTCTTTTCCCTGACGAAAAAGTGAAACATCAGAACCAGTATCATTATGCTCAACCAGAGAAAACCGCTGCGCGAACCACTTAGAATTGTGGCGACACAAAAAAGAGAGGTGGCGACATAGGCGTAAATGCGAACAGACCGTCTCGGATGCCCCTGGCTGGCAAACGCAACAAAGGGAAAAACCACCGAAAGGCACTGAACAAACTCATTCGGGTCGCCAACTGTTCCGAGCAGTCTGAAAAGATCCCCATAGACGATGGCACGTCCGGTGACCATGGCAATGATGATGCTCAGCACAGCACCTGCAGCATAGGCCCAGAAAACCCCCTCGACCCTCTGAGGGGTGACACAGAAATTGGCCAGGATCAGGTACAAAACCATGATCATGGCCAGTCTGACGGCAGCTTCGATCGCCGTATCGGTATTTACGGCCCAGAAGATTGTCGTCACGCAGACCAGAAAATAAACCCCGACCAGAATGTCGAGGGAATTGAAACGGACCTGCAACCTCCTGAGCAGAAGCAGCATTACAAAAACCACAACAGCCCCTACCCCGACAAAACGGGTGATGGAAAGGTTTTCCATCAAGGGGATCCCTTCAAAGGGGAGAGAAAATGCCAACCCGTAGATCGCGAGATTCGGCCACCCCATAATGACGGCGGCAATAAACAACACTCCGGAGACCAGGGAAAAGAACATGTCACCGGAGACAATGGTCGCAACCGTTGCGATCCCCAGAACAATCGTAAAAACTGCAAAGAATTTGCTATGAATTGTTGTGCTTGTCATACCCGATAATCGCTGCGGATACCGCGCCTTACGACGAACACCAGCAGAACCTCAAAAAGTGCGACAACAGTACCGCAAAAGACAGCCAGCGACACAATACCGCCACCGCTGCAGCCTAGCAGAAAATAGCTGCCTGCGAGACAAGACAGCGCTCTCGACAGATTAACTGCGGCCTCCACCTGAGGACGGCCAAGAACATGGATCAGGTTGGTCACCGCGCCGAGCAACGATGTTACCAGCATAGCAGAAGCCAATGCATAAAAAACATAAATACTATCAGGCAGATAGGCAGGAGGCAACAGCGCCGCCACCAGCCCGCCGGAGGCCAGTAAAATTGGGACGAGGATACATACGGCCTTGAGCCAGACGGCACGGAGCTTTTCGAAATAGCTTTCGAAGTCGGCATGCGTGGTGAAACCGGAGGTTCTCGGAATGATGACGGCCCGCGCCGCATCGTTGGCCAGGGCGATCAGCGAAACAAAACTCAACGCGGCGGCAAAGACGGCGACACCATCCCCTTGCCCCCATTGCTCGAGGGCAAAGATCGGGACGCGAAGTGTTGCCACGAACAGCGTGCCGCCGATCCACACCCATGGGGCATAGGCAAACATGCCGCGCAACAGCGCCGACTTGCGGTCCAGCGTCATAAAGCCGCGGCAACTTTCCGTGACTTCGCGCCAGACAAGCAGGGAGGCGACAACGATGGGGTAGAAGTAGAGGGCCAGCAGTGCCGGCAGAACGGCCAGGGACAGCACCTTGCCCCAGCAGGCGGCCACGAGCAGCAGGCGGACACCGGCAGCCAGCAACTGGAAGAACAGTAGCCGATTGTAGCTGCGACCTGCCTGCAACTGGCTGCGCACGGCCGAATGGAAGGCGATGGCCCAGGCCGTCGCCACCGTCGCCAATGCCATCCCCGGAACAAGGTCGCCCCCCAGCGCCCGGCCGAGAAGCTGCCCCGGCAGCCCGGCCAGAATCGTTGCCACCGCGGCCGCCCCCACAATGACGAGATGCATGGCCCCCAGGTAGGCAATCCCCTCCCCTACCGCCCCGTTGCGGGCACTGAACCGCAGCGCCGTGAAGCTGATGCCGGCATCGAGAATCTTGGCCAGAACAAAGGCATAGGCCAGGGCGACGCCAATGGACGCAAACTCCTGCTGGGTAAAAGTTCGGACCAACAGGATGGTTGCCAGAAAAACGCTGCCGCTGTTTGCAACGTTACCCAGCAACGCCTTTGCGAAATCGGACGCCATCCCGTCCGATCGCAGAAACCGAAGCATGGGCTATCTCTTCCCCGTAGCGCCGGTGAGCTGCGGAATGCGCCGGACAGTTGACCAGAGGGGATCGTCGGGGAGGCGCCAGTCGTGGTACTGGCTGTTGTTGCGAAAAGAAAGTGTCCAGACCAGGACTCCGTCGACTCCCTCTTCAAGGGCAATCCTCGTCATTTCTTCCATTTCCGCCGGGGTGGGTTTACGAAACACGACCACGCTTCCAGGTGCTCTGGGGCGTTGTTCGAATGCGCCAAGTACAACGTATAGTGGCTTATTAAGCCCCTGATCCTTGAGGTCCGCCTTGATCCTCTGCAAATATTGCCGAACTTTTTCGGGGTTTTCCGGCTGACCGTCGGGGCCCTTCACCTTGAGATAGGGATCGACCGATATGATGTCGAAAAACGGTAGGTATCGCGCCCATTTCTCGGGTTTGGTCAAAACAGTGAAAAGCGGATGTTTCCTGTCGTCGCGTTCGCGAATCAACTCGGTGGCAACGCGGATTTTCTCAAGCGGTATTTGCTGCCAGTCCGGTTCGTCCACGAAATACCAGGCATAAACGGCGGGGTGGTCCTTGAGTTCATCAACTTTTTTCTTAAGCCCGTCCAGGTACTTTTGCCATTTCTCCTCGTCGTCGGCAATTTCCTTGGTCAAACCATGGTCGACAATGCACTTGATGCCGCGGGCCTGCGCCAAATCAAGCGCCGAGCGACTGGAGACGCCGACGGCTATCTGAAAACCGTTTTCGCCCAACACCCGAAAGGCATCGCCCCAATCTCCCCAAGCCCACAGACCGAAGAGTCCACTGGGTATCGCCCGCGTCTGTGCGGCAACATCCTGAACAAAAATCCCCCCCGTGAACAGCAACGCAAGAACAAACAAGAATATTTTCACAACGAATTTGCAGACGCGGGATTCAGGTCGCACTTTCAGGCTCCAGGTCGCTAAGCGGGTTGCGCATCGGGCAAAAAAAGGGGGTGGGTATTTATAACCCACCCCCCTTGAGTTTATCAAGAAACGGCCGCTCCGTTTCCGAAACTCAACAATCTCAATTCTGTCAGGGCGTTACAATCCAAGGCGCCTGACCGTAGACCCATTCGCTCGAGGTATACCCCGTCTTGGTGCTCTTCACACGATAGTAATACGTACCGGCAGGCCGATTGGTCAGGGCAACGCCGGACGGGTTGAACGCACCGATATAGACGGATTTGACGTTCTGCGTAAAGCCGGCATCGGTTGCCTCGTAAACTTCGTATACGGCGCCCGCCAAACCGTTGTCCGCCCAGGTAACCGTGTTGTCAGGAGCACCCGTCTGGGTGACCCAGAGCCATGCCGGTTTCGGGCATTGAGTCACTGTCCACGGAGCCTGCCCATTGACCCATTCGCTCGACGTGTAGCCGGGCTTGGTCGTTTTCACGCGATAGTAATAGGTGCCGATCGCCCGGTTGGTCAAGGTCACGCCGGCTACCGGATAAGCGCCGACGTAAACGGATCTGACCCCGGCAGTAAATGTAGCGTTGGTAGCTTCGTACAGTTCGTATACCGCCCCGGTCAACCCCGTATTCGCCCAGGTGATCGTGTTGTTGTAATTCCCCGTCTGGGACACCCACAACCACGCTGGTTTCGGGCACTGCGTCACCGTCCAGGGAGCCTGGCCGTTGACCCATTCACTCGAGAGGTAACCCGGCTTAGTGGTTTTGATCCGATAGTAGTACGTCCCGATGGCACGGTTGGTGACGGTAACACCGGACGACGGGTAGGCGCCGACGTAAACCGACCTGACCCCGGTGGTAAAGGCTGCGTTGGTAGCCTCATACAGTTCGTACACAGCCCCTGCCAGCCCGGTGTTGGCAAAGCTGATGGTGTTGTTGTAATTGCCGGTCTGCGACACCCACAACCAGCCGGGCTTGGGACATTGCGTCACCGTCCACGGAGATTGCCCATAGATCCAATCGCTCGATGCATAACCCGTCTTGGTGGTTTTGATCCGGTAGTAGTAGGTACCGATGGCGCGATTGGGCAGTGAGACGACGCCGCCCGCCGGGAACGTTCCCACGTAGACCGACTTTACGCCGGTGGTAAAGGCTGCGTTGGTCGCCTCATACAGTTCGTACACCGCGCCGGCCAGCCCCGTGTCGGCAAAGGTCAAGCTGCCATTGTAGTTGTTGGTCTGCGAAACCCACAGATATGTGGTTTTCGGACATTGCGTCACCGTCCATGCAAGCGGCGCGGAACTGAAGGAGCTTTCGAAGAAGCCGGCCTTTTGCGCCTTTACGCGATAATAATAGGTGCCGATCGGCTTGTCGCTGACGATCAGCGAGGTCTGGTCGTTCACCGTATAGGTCTTGACGATGGTGGTGAACGACGAATCGCTGCTTTCCTCGACAACATAAGTTGCTGCGGGCTGATCGGTCGCCGCCCAGGTGATGGTGTTCGTGGAGTAACCAACCTGTGGAACCGTCACGGGCGACGGTGTCGCCAGTTTTGCCCACACCGTCCACGCTGCCTGCCCGTTGGTCCAGCCGCTCGCGCTGTAACCGTTCCCTTGTGCTTTCACCCGGTAGTAGTAGGTGCCGGCGGGCTGCGATACAAACGCCTTGCTGGTTGCCGTTCCTGCATACACAACCTGGGAAGCCGCAAAACCGGCATCCGCGGATTGTTCCAGGGTATAGGTCACCGTGGCCCCACCAAGATCGACCGGAGACCAGGAAACCGTATTTTCGGGGTTGTTGACCTGGGTGACCCAGACCCACCCGGAAGCCGGCGTCGGCAAGGTGACGAGACAGCCAGTCCCCGCCGTCGTCCAGGCGCTCGGCAGATAAGGCGATTTGCTCGCCTGCACCCGATAGTAGAAGGTCGTACCGGTTGCGCGCCCGGCCAGGGTCGTCGTCAGCCCACTGCCGCTGTAGACCTGCTGCGCCCCGGCAAAGTCGGCGCTGGTCGCCTCTTCGAGCACGTAGGTCACGCCATCCAGCGGCGATGCCCCCCAGCTGATCGAGATCGAGCCGTCGGTGCTGGCGGCCGGAACGGCCAGCGACACCGGCGCATCGGCATTCAGCACCACCTGGCACCCGTTGCCACCATTCGACCAGTTGCTGTCGGTATACCCCGCCTTGACCGCCTTCACCCGGTAGAAATAGGTGCCGACGGTGTTGTTGGTGAGGGTCGTCGAGGTGCCGATGATACCGGTGACGGTCTGGGCGATGTCGGTGTAGCCGGCGTTGCGCGACTCCTCGACGGTGTAGGTCACGCCACCCAACGAAGAAGCCGCCCAGCTGAGGGCCACCTGGTTGCCGGTCGAGGTCGCCGGCACGGTCAGGGCGCCCGGCGCCGGGGCCAGCGGCTCCAGCGGCAGCGGGTCGGTGCTGTCGTTGAGCCCGTCGCCATCGGTATCGGCATTGCGCGGATCGGTCCCGGCCGCCAGTTCCTGGGCGTTGGTGAAGGCGTCGAGGTCCGGGTCGCCGGCCGCACCGTCGTTCCCGATCGCAACCAGCGGGTCGAGGGTGTGGAGGACTTCCCAGCCGTCGGGGAGCCCGTCGCCGTCGTCGTCGGTATCGGCGTTGTTGCCGGTGCCGTCGAGGTCGGTATCCAGCCACTCGGCGGGGTTGAACTGGAAGGCGTCGGCGCCGTCGAGGTAGCTGTCGTTGTCGTCGTCGGGGTCACAGACGTTCCCCATGGCGTCGAGGTCGAAGTTCGCCTGGTCGGCGTTGGCATCGACCGGGCAGTTGTCGAGGTTGCCGCAGACGCCGTCGGCGTCGCCGTCGTTCTGCACATCGAGCGGGCAGGCGTCGGTATTGTCGCCGGTGCCGTCGCCATCGGAATCGAGCCACTCGCCGGCGTTGAACGGGAAGACGTCGATGCCGTCGTTGTAGCCGTCGTTGTCGTCGTCGGCATCACAGGCATCGCCCATGGCGTCGAGGTCGAAGTTCGCCTGGTCGGCGTTGATGAGCGTCGGGCAGTTGTCGTTGCCGGCCAGCTTCGGCGCGTTGAAGCCGGCGCCGACGCAGACGCCGTCGCCGTCGCCGTCGTTCTGCGCATCGTTCGGGCAGACGTCGCTGTTGTTGCCGGTGCCGTCGGCGTCGGCATCCGCCCACTCGGCGGGGTTCAGCGGGAAGACATCATTGCCGTCGAGATAGGTGTCGTTGTCGTCGTCGGGGTCGCAGACGTTCCCCATGGCATCGCCGTCGAAGTTCGCCTGGTCGAGGTTGGTATTGGCCGGGCAGTTGTCGCTATCGGCCGTCTTCGGCGCCTTGAAGCCGGCGCCGGCGCAGATGCCGTCGCCGTCGGCGTCGTTGGTGGCGTCGCCGGGGCAGATGTCGACGTCGCCGCAGCTGCCGTCGCCGTCGATGTCGTTCTGCGGGTCGAGCGGGCAGAAGTCGCCGGAGCCGAGCTTCGGCGCGGCGAAGGTCGGGCCGACGCAGTAGCCGTCGTTGTCCTCGTCGTTCTTCGGGTCGCTCGGGCAGAGATCAAAGCCGCCGGTCTTCGGCGCGATGAAGCCGATGCCGACGCAGATGCCGTCGTTGTCGGCGTCGTTGTTCGGGTCGTTCGGGCAGGTGTCGTTGGCGACCTTCGGCGCGTAGGCAACGGCGCCGACGCACCGGTCGTCGTGGTCGATATCGTTCTCCGGGTCGAGCGGACAGAGATCCAGGCCGGCAAGCATCGGGGCACGGAAGCCGGCGCCGACGCAGACACGGTCGCCGTCGGCGTCGTTGGCCGCGTCGTTGGCGCAGACGTCAGCGTTGTCGCCGGTGCCGTCGCCATCGGAGTCGAGCCACTCGGCGGGGTTGTACGGGAAGGCATCGATGCCGTCGTTGTAGCTGTCGTTGTCGTCGTCGTCGTCGCAGACGTCGCCGACGAGGTCGTCGTCGGAGTTGGTCTGGCTGGCGTTGGCCACCGTCGGGCAGTTGTCGAGGTTGCCGCAGACGCCGTCGGCATCGATATCGTTCTGAGGGTCGAGCGGGCAGGCGTCGCCGTTGTTGCCGAGGCCGTCGAGGTCACTGTCCGCCCACTCGGCGGGGTTGTAGGGGAAGGCGTCGGCGCCGTCGAGGTAGCTGTCGTTGTCGTCGTCCGGGTCGCAGACGTTCCCCATGGCGTCGAGGTCGAAGTTGGCCTGGTCGGCGTTGGCGTTGACCGGGCAGTTGTCGAGGTTGCCGCAGACGCCGTCGGCATCGCTGTCGTTCAGCGGGTCGAGAGGGCAGGCGTCGCCGTTGTTGCCGAGGCCGTCGAGGTCACTGTCCGCCCACTCGGCG
The DNA here is from genome assembly GCA_005774545.1 of Deltaproteobacteria bacterium. Taxonomy (GTDB): domain Bacteria; phylum Desulfobacterota; class Desulfuromonadia; order Desulfuromonadales; family BM103; genus VAUL01. The sequence continues at coordinate 7,702 of VAUL01000035.1, forward strand.
GGGTTGTAGGGGAAGGCGTCGGCGCCGTCGAGGTAGCTGTCGTTGTCGTCGTCCGGGTCGCAGACGTTCCCCATGGCGTCGAGGTCGAAGTTGGCCTGGTCGGTGTTGGCGTTGACCGGGCAGTTGTCGATGCTGCCGCAGACGCCGTCGTTGTCGGCATCGTTGAGCGGGTCGGTGGGGCAGACGTCGATGTTGCCGCAGATGCCGTCGCCGTCGATGTCGTTCTGCGGGTCGAGCGGGCAGAGGTCGCCGGCCGCAAGCATCGGCGCCACGTACGTCGCTCCGGCGCAGATGCCGTCGCCGTCGGCGTCGTTGTTCGGATCGCTGGGGCACAGATCGCTGCCGCCGGTCTTCGGCGCGATGAAGCCGATACCGGTGCAGCGCAGGTCGCCGTCGCTGTCGTTGTCCTGGTCGTCCGGGCACAGATCGCCGCCGGTCTTCGGCGCCACGAAGCCGGCGCCGACGCAGATGCCGTCGCCGTCGCCGTCGTTAGTGGCGTCGTTGGGGCAGACGTCGCCGTCGCCGAGCTTCTGCGAGCCATAGCCGATCCCGGCGCAGATCCCGTCGTTGTCGGCATCGTTGCCGGCATCGCCCGGGCACTGGTCGGTATCGGCCACTTTCGGATACAGGTAGCCGACGCCGACGCAGATGCCGTCGTTGTCGTAGTCGTTCTCGTAGTCGTCCGGGCAGAGGTCACTGGCGTCGCCGATGCCGTCGCCGTCAAGGTCGTCGGCCGGCGAGCAGCCGTCCGGCAGGTTGTTGAAGTCGGCGTCCGGCATCACGGCGCCGATCTTGGTGCCGTTCAACTGCGTCGCGGCGGACGACCCGGCGACCACCAGGGTGCCGTCGCCCTTGAGCCCGACGACGGCGTTGGCCGCCGCCCAGACCGCCTTGATCCCCGTCCACCCGGCCAGCGAGGGGGCGTCCCCGACCGCCACCACGGTGCCGTCGGCCCTGACGCCGACGGTGAAGTTGGGACCGGCGGCCACGTCGACGATGGTGGTCCAGGTGCCGACGTTGCACTGGCCGCTGCTGTTCAGGCCGGTGGCCACCACCATGCCGGTGGTCTTCAGGCCGACGGCGTGGTAGTCGCCGGAGACGATCTTCTTCAGGGAGTTCCAGCCGGCGGAGTTGGAGAAGTTCATCGACGCCATGCTGTTGGTGCCGGCGGCGCGCGCATAACCGGTCGAAGTCATGCCGACCACGTACGTCTGGCCGAGGGCGAGCATGACGGTGTTCTTCGTCCAGCCGGTCGAACTGTACATCGGGTTGCTGGAGGGGACCGTGGTCCTGACGATGCGGGTGCCGGTAAGGGCGAAGGTGTTGTTGCCGTAGGCGTACACCGAGCGGATCCCCGTCCAGCTGCCGACGTTGAGCTGGCCGTTGGCGTTGTCGCCCACCGCCGCCACCGTGCCGTTGGGGCGCAGACCGACGGTGTGCTGGCTGCCGGCCGCCACGTCGGTCACCGCCGTCCAGCCGGCGAGGTTCAGCTGGCCGAAGCTGTTGTCGCCGGCCTGCGCCAGGGCGCGCGTCCCCTTGAGGGCGACGATGTGATTCGGCCCCACGGCGACGTCCGGGTTCTGGCAGGCGTTGTCGCAGGCGTCGCCGAAGATGTCGCCGTCGATGTCGAGCTGGTCGGCATTGAAGGTGACCGGGCAGTTGTCGCCGGCGTCGAGGACCGCGTCGTTGTCGTCGTCGGCGTCGCAGACGTTGCCGAACGCGTCGCCGTCGCTGTTGGTCTGGTCGGGGTCGGCGTTTTGCGAGCAGTTGTCGTTGATATCGAGCACGCCATCGTTATCGTCGTCGCTGTCGCAGGCGTCGCCGAGGGTGTCGCCGTCGAAGTTCGCCTGGTTGGCGTTGGCCACGTACTGGCAGTTGTCGGCCCCGTCGGCGACGCCGTCGTTGTCGTCGTCGTTGTCGCAGGCATCGCCGGCGCCGTCGGAATCGGAGTCGAACTGGTCGGGGTTGGCGGTCAGCGGGCAGTTGTCGGCGCCGTCGAGGACCGTGTCGTTGTCGTCGTCGGCATCGCAGGCATCGCCCTGCGCGTCGCCGTCGGCGTTCGACTGCGTGGGGTTGGCGACATACTGGCAGTTGTCGGCGCCGTCGAGGACCGCGTCGTTGTCGTCGTCGGTATCGCAGACGTTGCCGAACGCATCGCCGTCGGTATTGGTCTGGTCGAGGCTCGGGGTCAGCGGGCAGTTGTCGTTGACGTCGAGGATGCCGTCGTTGTCGCTGTCCGGGTCGCAGGCATCGCCGAGGGCGTCGCCGTCGACGTTCGACTGGGTCGGGTTGGAGGTGGACGGACAGTTGTCGCTGTCGTTCTGGTGCCCGTCGCCGTCGACGTCCGGATCGCACGGGTCGCCGAAGCCGTCGCCGTCGAGGTCGCCCTGGCCGGGGTTGTAGAGCAGCGGGCAGTTGTCGGTGCCGTCGCCGATCGTGTCGTTGTCGTCGTCCGCATCGCAGGCGTCGCCGGCCAGGTCGCCGTCGGCGTCGGCCTGGGAGAGGTTGGCCACGCTCGGGCAGTTGTCGGCGGCGTTCAGGATCGTGTCGCCGTCGATGTCGTCATCGCAGAGGTTGCCGTAGCCGTCGCCGTCGGCATCGGCCTGGTCGGGGTTGGCATTCGGGCAGTTGTCGTTGGGATAGATGAAGCCGTCGCCGTCGGGGTCGAAGGTCGTCTTCAGTTCGATCGAGTGATCGATCAGTTCATTGACCTGGGCGCTGGGACTGCTCTGCTCTCCGGTCAACGGGTTGACGCTGGCCAACTGCGCCCAGGCATCGCTCTCCTGGCCAATGCATGCTGAGGAATATCTGTCACATTTTTCGCCGGTCCCGGAAGTAACCACCAGATAGTAGGCGCCATTGATCTTCAGATAATTGCCGGCCTGAACAGCAACGTGCTGGCTGATGGGCCAGTTGATATAGGTAATCGTCGGCTCAATCCACTCCCAGTCTATATCGATCAGGAAGGCGGAAACGAACCAGCCGGTGCCGCACAAGCCACCGGCATCGACACCGGTCTCGTCGGCATCCATGACGCCGTTCTGGCAGTGCCCGGACTGGGCATACTGCAGCACCAGCGGCGCGGAGAGGATGGCGTTCTCGCCGGCCTCGACGATATGGTCGCTGTCGGTCACCAGGATGGCCATGGCGACTTGGGAGTGCAGATTGCTGCCCCAGTCGTGGGCCTGCACCTGCCAGGCGCCGTCGATCACCGGCAGGCTGAAGCTGCCGGACTGGTCGGTCAGGCCGGCCACCTGCAGCGCTCCGATCGGCGCCTTCTGGACGCTGTCGAAGTTGTAGCCGTTGGTCGTGGAGGCTTCGACCTCGACACCGCCGGCCGGGCTGCCGTCGCGCAGGACGCTGCCGATGATCGTACCGTCCTGGTAGTAGAAGGTGAAATCCAGGCCGATGGCGTCGGCAATGTCGACGGTCGCCTGCTTCAGGGGCTGGCCGACGAGCGACTGACCGGTGGCGGCGGCGCCGACGATCCAGTCGCCCTTGCCGACGCCGACGGTGGCGCGCCCCGTGCTGTCGATCACGCCGTACGTATCGACGATGCCGCTGCTCTGCGCAGCGGCCCAGACATCGGCGCCGACCACCGGCTGGGAATCCTCGAGGTAAGTGCCGACCTGGAACCAGTCTTTGGTGCGGAACCCCTTGAAGTTGACGGTGTTGGGGCCGGGGCCGGTCGGGACGACGTATTTCCCCGCATCGAGAGCGGCGTTGTTGACGCGGACGCCGTAGTACCACGGCGTGGGAACGGGCTCGACCCACCAGCTCTGGCCGGCCAGGACCGGCAGGGAGTAGTTGCCGGACGCATCGCTGAGCGCTTCGACCCGGCGACCGCCGAGATCGGCATAGACCGGGATATTAGCCACCGGCAGACCGGTGATGCTGTCGGTCACCTGGCCGGTGATGGTGGCGGTCGGCGTAGCAAGGGCCAGGGTCTGGCCGGTCAGGCTGCCGGTGCCGCCGGGGAGGCTGGCGTTCAGGAAGGTGCTCGGTACCGACCCCTGCTTGACGGCGTACAGCGAGAAACTCCCGCTGACCGCATTGGCCGGAAGTTCGATCGAGTATTCGCCGGAAGCGTTGGTGAAGGCGAAGCTGACCGGCCGCAGGTCGCTGCCTTCGGCCACCAGCAGGTAGACGGTGGCAAAGGGGACGATGCCGCCGTTGGTGACCGTGCCGGCGACGGTGGCAGCCGGGGTCGCCTGTGAAACCGTGACCGTCTGCTGCCGGTAGCGACCGAGCGCATCGGTGACGCGGACGAAGTATTTCCCGGGGGCCATCCACTGGGAGCCGTAGATACCGGTGAAGCCGGTGACGATCGTCTTGTTTGCGCCGCTGCTACCAAGGTTGGAATCGTTGCGGAAGGTCTTGAGGTCGTAGCTGTTGTCGTCGCCGACGATTTCCCGGGCCAGCGGCCAGGCGCTGTCCTCGGCATCGAAGGTGCCGTCGCCGTCGTGGTCGCGATAGAGGGCGACGATCACATGGCCGCCGGCGCCGACGGCGTTGGTGGTGATCGTGAAGTTGACGCTGTTGGCCGCGCAGGACGCGGGGGAAATGGTCAACGTCGGCAGCGCCGGAAGTTCGGTGATCGTCTCGATATGATTCGGATCGAGCCCTTCGAAGATCTCGATGCCGTCGTCGCGACCGTCGTTGTCGGTGTCGCTGTCGTTCGCGTAGGTGCCGAAGCTGACTTCCCAGGCATCAGGGAGCCCGTCGTTGTCGGCATCGCCGGTGACCGCCCATGCGCTGCCGGCCAGCATGCCGACCAGCAGCAGACCGAACAGTCCGACCGACACACTGTTGTGCCACGCCCTGTGCCATTTCTTCCACGCACCCTTCATGAGAACCTCCGCAAAGCCAGCCATGATCTTGATCGACGAAGCAACGCAACCGACGAAAAAACCCGCCTCCGAAGAACCGAAGGCGGGCGCTGGCGAGCGATGCTCTCACCGGGTCGGACGCGCGCAGCGCCCTCCCCTCGCACTCTTCGGCAGCCCGGCCGCCCGCCCTCGCCTTTCGGCTCCGGCGCGCCCGTGGCTTTGCGTCGGCGGGTCACCCCGCCTTTGCTCTTGTCGGAGGCTGCTGCACGAATCGTCTTGCAGCGATCTGATATCTTGCAAGTATTGTTCCAGAAGTCTTTGATTTATAGCGGGATTCTCTAAGCCCGAAATATTACGCGAAGATTACCTGACTCGGGGACGGGGAAAGATTAAAGCGTCGTTCCGGAAGGTGTTCGACCACGCAATTTTCTCACGGTGAAAGCGCCAAAATGACGAGAATTGTCAGCGGAAAGCCTGCCTTCCACCGATAGCCCGCCGCATCAGGATGGCAAAAAAACAAGTGGCCGGCGGATGCCGGCCACTTGGCGTTGCGGTAGCTGCGATGATGCAGGGTTACGGGCAGGTCAGCCGCGTCGAGACGCAGTTGCGGTTGCCGTTGATCGGACTGCTGTCCACCCAGCCCGGCTTGACCGCCTTGACCTGGTAGGCATAGGTCCCGGCGGCGCGGCACGGCAGGAGCTTGTAGCCGCTCAGCGCCGTCCCGACCTGGGTGAACGCACCGCCATCCTTCGACTCGTAGATCACGTAAGTGGCGCCGACCGTGGGTGATGCGGTCCAGGTCAGGGTTACCGTGCCGGTGGTGACGTTCGGTGCGGCCGGAACGAGCAGGTTGCTCGGCGGCTTGACCGTCAGGAGCACCACGCAGGCATTGCTGCCGTTGGTCGGGGTGCTGCTCACCCAGCCCGACCGGGTCGCGACGATCCGGTAGGTGTAGGTGCCGTTGGTGCGGCCGGTCAGCGTCCGCGTGGTCACGGTGGTGGTGGCCACCTGGGTGAACGCGCCGCCATCCTTCGATTCGTAGATCGCGTAGATGACGCTGGTGGTCGGCGACGCCGGCCAGGACAGCGCGACGTTGCCGTCGATGCTCGACGCCGGAACGGTCAGCATCGCCACCGGCTGGACGGTCAGCAGCACCACGCAGGCGTTGCTGCCGTAGGTCGGAACGCTGGTGACCCAGCCGGCCTTAAGGGCGGTGATCCGGTAGTTGTAGGTGCCGTTGGTGCGGCCGGTCATGGTCCTGGAGGTGGCCGCGGTGGCCGCCACCAGCACGTAGGCTCCGCCGTTCCTCGACTCGTAGAGGTAGTAGGTGACGCCCGCGGTCGGCGACGCCGCCCAGGTGAGCGCGATGCTGCCGTTGCTGCTGGTCGGCGGCACGGTGAGCGACGGCGGCGGTTGAACCGTGAGGGTCACTACGCACGGGTTGCTGCCGTTGGTCAGGGTGCTGTCCGCCCACCCGGCCAGGGTCGCCCTGATCCGGTAGGCGTGGGTGCCGTTGGTGCGGCCGGCGAGGGTCACCCCGGTGGCCGCGGTGCTGGTGACGATGGCATAGGCCCCGCCGTTCTTCGATTCGTACAGCACGTAGGTGACCCCCGGAGTCGGGGAGGCCGTCCAGGTCAGGGCGATGTTGCCATCCTGGCTGGTGGCCGGCACGGTCAGGGTGGCCACGGGCTGTACCGTCAGGGCCACCACGCAGGCGTTGCTGCCGTTGGTCAGGGCGCTGTCCGCCGAACCGGCCAGCGTGGCCTTGATCTGGTAGGTGTAGGTGCCGTTGGCACGACCGTTAAGGGTCGTCGAGGTGGCGGTGGTGCTGGCCACCTGGGCGAAGGCGCCGCCGTTCAGGGATTCGTACAGCACGTAGGTGACGCCCGGGGTGGACGAGGCCGTCCAGGTCAGGGCGATGCTGCCGTCGCTGCTCGTCGAAGGGACGGTCAGCGTCGCCACGGCGCCGGCGACGGCATCCTGGAACGATGCGGCGATGGTGTGGTCGGCCGTCACATTGGTGAAGGTGTAGGCGGCAATGGCCCCCTGCGACACGCCGTCCACCAGGACGTCGGAGATGATGGATCCGACGTTCGGCGTGATGGTGAAGGGCTGGTCGGCCCCATACGTCACCGTTACGGCGGGGCCGGCCGGGGAGATGCTGCCACCGGCACCGGCGGTCACCGTGATGGTCCGGGTGTTGGGGAGGAAACTCACGGCGATCGTATGGTCGGCGTTGACCGCAGCGAAGTTGTAGGCCCCGAGGGCGCCGAGAGAGACGCCGTCCACCACGACGTCGACGACGTGGTAGCCGGCATTCGGGGTGATGTTGAAGATCTGGTCGGCCCCTTCGGCTACCGCGACGTTCGGGCCGGCCGGGGAGATGCTGCCGCCCGCGCCGGTGCTGACGGCGATGTTGAAGTAGTTGAGGGCCGTGATCGTCGCGGTGTTCGACGGGAGCGAATCGCCGGCCGCGTTGTAGGCGATGACCTGATAGTCGTAGGTCGCGCCGGCGGCCACCGTCGTGTCGGTGAAGCTGGTGGCGTTGGCGAGGGCGCTGCCCACCGGGACAAAGCCGCCGCCGTCGTTGCGCTCGATGCGGAAGCCGATCTCACCCTTGGGATTGCCGAGGGTGGCCGGGTCGTTTACCGGGGTCGGGTCGGTCCAGGTCATGGTCACCTGGGCCGCGTTGCCGGCCGCCAGCTGCAGCGATGCCGGGGCGTCGGGCAGCGCTTCGACGAACTGGAAGGAGATCGGGCGCATCATGTCGTTTTCCTCGTGGCTGAGGATGTGGCAGTGCCACACGTATTCCCAGTCGAGGGTGATGATTTCGTTCAGGTTCAGACGGGCCTGGCCGTCGGCCGGGTTGATCTGCGTCAGCTCCATGTTGGAGCCGAGGCTGGTCCCCGGGTTCTTCGGCCGGACGCTCTCGGGGATGCCGAACGGCACCTTGGGCGTCACCGGCTTGATGGCGACGATGGTGTCTTCCAGCGGGCTGATGCGCACCGTGTCCTTCCAGCCCAGTTCGGTCGGGTCGGGGAGGCGGATGAAGCCGTCCCAACCGACGCGGTTGAGCACCTGCACATCGAACAGGTGGAAGTGCACGGGGTGGGTGTCCACGCCGTTATGGGTGATCTTCCAGACCTGGATGCCGTTCTCCTGGAGGATCTCGGTGGACGGGTCGCTGTAGGTCTGGACCACGAAGCCGACCTGGCCGGGGAGCCGGTTGGTGATCTGCAGCCCCAGGCCGGCACGCATGCGGCCGAACTGGTCGAAGGTCTCGCCCTGCTCGTCCTGGATCGCCTTCGGCTCCAGCGGCACGTTGTTGACCAGGTTGCCGTTGATGTCCTTGAAGCTGATCGTCTGGTCGTTGATCCGCGCGATCCCCCAGTACGGGAAGTTCGTCGGGTAGGCGATCGCCGGGTCGTAGGTGCGGTTGTAGGCGCTGAAGTCCTGCGCGTAGGGGGCGGTGTCGAAGGCGAACGCCTCGAAGCGCGCCGGATCCATCTGCGGGTTCATGTTCCCCTGGGCGACGATGATCGGATCCTGGCTCTGGCGGAAGACGCCGGGGGCGCCGGCCGGAGGATCGAACGCGGTCTGCAGGGCGGCCAGGTCGAAGGCCTGGGCGCCGGCAGCGCCGACGCGAATCTGCATGACGGTGCGGGTGTTGGGACCGAAGCCCGGCAGGGTCGGCCCGGCGCCGCCCATCCCGGTGTTGTCCAGGGCCGGATCGGTGTAGTAGTCGTAGTGCGGGTCGAGGGCCGGCCACGGCGCCGGGGCGTCGTTGTAGAGGATCAGCGTCTTGCCCGCGTACTGCGAGAAGTCGACGATGACGTCGGCGCGCTCGGCGGGGCCGAGGATCAGCGAGCCGGTGTTGACGTTCCCGGCGTTGAAGGTGGTGACGTCGGCGTTCCAGTTGACCGGGTTCGGCGGGATCACCACCGGTTGGGGGAGGAAGCCGCCCTCGGTGCCGATCATGATCCAGTCGGGGCCCTTGGTGGCGTAGTCGGGGACACCGCCGGGGCGGCCGTCGGCCGGCCAGGTGGCCGGGAAGCCGGGATGAACCACGGCGGGGAGCATTTTGACCTCGGTACAGGTCGGATCGGCGTTGGTGGCGTCACACAGAGCCACCGGGCCGGTCCCCTCCGCCCAGGTCTGCGAGGTGTTCTTCGCCGCGATGAACATGCTCAGGTTGAAGAAGCGGTCATGCGCGGCGTTGAGGATCCGCAGGCGGTAGGGCTTCGGCTCGACGGTCACCGTCGGATAGGCGGTGCCGTTGACCACCGGCGTATCCATGAACGCTTCCGCGCCCCACGACGGGTTCGGGGTGCTCGGAATCTCGAAGGGCTGGCAGAAGCCGTCCTTGCTCCCCGGCGTGGTCGGGTCGGCGGGGTCGCAGTCCGGATGGTAGTAGGGGTTGGGCACCGGCTGGAACTCGTTCTGCGTCGCCGGCCAGAAGTACGGACCGTAGGCCCAGCGCCCCATCGGGGCGATGCCGGTGATGTCGAACGGGTTCTGCGCCGGCATGTAGATGTGCGGCCACCAGAGGTCGCCGGTCACCGGGGTCATCGGCGCGCCCGGCGTGCCGTCCCAGGGCTGAGTCCCCCAGGCCCAGGTCGGGTCGGTCGCGGTGATGGTCGTCGCGTCGACGAAGGTCTTGTCCTGGATCACCAGCGGCAGTTCGCCGCCGTAGGAGAGCGTCACGCCGTCGGACTTGACGCCCGGGATGATGCCGCCATCGATCAGCGCCTGCTCGGCGTCGTCGCGGATCAGGTAGCCGGCGGCCTCGCCGACATAGACGTTGACGCGGGTGATCCCCCACGAATGGTCGTGGTAGAACATCATGCGCGAGCTCTGCTGGTTGGTCCAGAAGTAGGTCTGGGCACCGCTCCCCGGGTCTTCCATGTCGGGGACGTTCTCGACGCTGACCCCCTTCGGATAGTCGGTGGGCTCGCCGGCCGGGGTGATCCACTGGTGCGGGGTGCCGTCCGAGATCCACGGGGTGCGACCGCCGTGCAGATGCAGCTCGGCGCGGTTTTCGGCGAAGTTGCCGCCGACACTCCCCGGCACCGGCTGCTTGGTGACCGAATCGTAGGCGACGTCGTAGGCGCCGGCGCCCATGATGGTGGTATCGACCGGCACGAACAGCTTGCCGCCGGCGCCGGTCGGCAGGCTGTTGATGAACTTGACGCGCACCGGGCGGTCCTTGGCGGCGATGATGATCGGGCCGAGGTAGTGAGCCTTGGGGTTGACCGGGAACGCGATGTTGTCGGTCTGCTGGCAGTTGGTGCCGCCGGCGTTGGCCGGATCGAGGGCCGGATCGGTGCAGCCGTTGGAGGTGTCGGTCGCCTTGCCGACCTGGCGGTAGCCGCGCAGGGTGGTCGGGGTCGTCAGCAGGTCGCTGTGCATCGGCTCCTGGAACTCGACCAGTTCGAGTTCATAGTAGTCGGATCCGGGATAGCTGACGATGTCGGGAACGGCGATCGGGATGTTCTTGTCCATGCCGACGGCGGCCGCATCGCAGTTCGCCCAGCCGGATGCCGCGGTCGGCACGCACACGTTCGGCAGGGGATCGACGAATTTTTGCAGCGGCGGCGAATAGGCCCAGTTCGGCGTCGTCAGATAGTCGGGGACGCTCCCCGGGCCGATGACGTAGCCCGGATCGGCATAGGTCGGCGCCGGCGGCGCCAGCGGGATGTGGTCCGCCGTGTAGCTGGTCGGCATGTGAGCCGCATCCGGATTCGGCAACAGGACGTCGGGGTTGCTCGGGCTCAGGAACGCCAGAGCGGACCCGACGCCGCCGAACAGGACGGCGGCCACCAGGGCGATGGCCAGAACGAAGCGCAGGGTTGGCTTGTGCATGTGCAGCCTCCTCAAAAAATGGCGAGCAGATGAATCGATCCGGGGCATTTACGGGCGATCACAGCCCGGTCTTGCCGGGGTTGTTGTTTTCGACGTTGTTTTCGCGAATCTTGAGCGCCTCGTCACGATGCTTCTTCATCGCTTCGCGCTTTTGCATATAGCTCTGCTGCCGCTTGAACGCCGCACCCTGGTGGGGGTCACCGGCTTCGGCGGCGTTGGCCTGACCGGCCTGTGCCTGCGGAGGGAGCTGCCCGGCGGGTTTCTGTTCCGGCGGCGCCGCCCACGCCGGCAGAGCCAGCAGCAAGGAAACCAGCAGCGCGGCAGCCAGTGTCGTCAGTCGTTTCATGTCGTATACCTCCATGCGTTGAGTAGAACCTGTCGATCCGCGTAGATAAATAACCGTTGTTGTCCTTATTCAAATTACAAGGCTTATGCCAACTCCGGGGTTTTTATGTAACAGGCTGTTTTGACTAGGCTTTCCATGAAGACCCCGGATACTCCCCGGACAGCGAGGGGTGCGAAAAAGGCGACAGATAGCTCGAGTTCTGAGTGCTGAGCGATGATTGCTGAGTTGAAGATCGTGGGCGGGGGAAGTCATTGCCCCTCCCTGACGGTCTGGTTGCGGGTGCTGCGCCGGGCGAGGAACTCGTCGACGGTGCAGATGCAGTTCCCCTTCATGAACGGGTTGTCGAGGGGGATGACGATCTCCCGGTCGGCGGCAAGCTTGCGCATCTCCCAGCCGCCCCCCATCATGTAGTCGACGGAGTCGGCCGAGATGGCGTTGCAGCGCGTGCCGCAGAGGGAGTGGCCGGTGTCCGGGTCGCCGCCGCTGCCGGCGGGGTCGTAACGGTAGCCGTTGACGATGTAGGCGATCTCCCCCTCCCCCGCCGGCTTATCCGCGGCCAGACCAGGCGAGCCGAGCAGTGCGGCCGCCAGGATCAGAACCGCGGCCTTCATTGGATCACCCATTCGCTGCGCTTCTCGAACTGCGGGTTCTCCCCCTTGCCGAGCTGGACGATGTAGCACCCTTTCGAGGCATAGCGCTGCCCGGGGCCGAAGCTGACCCGCTCGTAGAGGGGGTAGTACATGTCTTCCATCATGCCGATGGTGTCGAGGAGGAAATCGCGGTAGAACTCGCCGCGCATCATCATCAGCGCACGGCCGAGCACGTCCTGGGTGATGTACGACTGGCGGAGGATGACCTGGTCGTATTTGTCCGGGCGCTTGCCGGCCAGTACCTTGCGGGCGGCGATGTCGTAGCGCTTGTCATCCTGGGGGAGGCGGTACGGCCAGGTAAGGAACAGCGGCGCACGCAACGCCTCCGGCACGGTCGTCGCGGCGCTGCCGAGCCAGGTGGCCGAGGCGACGATCATCCCGGGCCGGGACGGGTCGGCCATCAGTTCGCCAAGAGGGTTGATCAGCCCGGCGTCGTCCCAGAGGATCAGGACCGCCGGCTTGTGGCCGGCGACAGCCTGCCTGAGCGCCTCCGCCGTCAGCGGCTCGCCGGCCGGCAGGACGATGTCGACGGCGGGGGTGTGCCCGGTCTCCGCCCAGACGGTGCGGAAACCATCGGCCAGGGCGCGGCCGCGGCGACCGTCGCGGATCACCTGGACGATGGCCCGGTCCCTGATCAATTCGACCATGCCGTGCAGGTAGCGGGCCGCCGCCTCCCCTTCCTGGCGAACGCCGCGCGACAGGTAATGGGTGTACCAGTCCGTGTCGGAGAGCACCGGGTCGTCGACGACCGGGAAGAGGTCGGGGATGCCGCGTTCCTCGCAGAAGCGGTGCACCGGCTCCCAGGTTCCCGGCGAGATGCCGCCGAGCAGGGCGAACGCCGGTTCTTTGCGGTCGTACTCTTCGAGCTGGGCGCGCCACGTCGCGGGATCGCCCTTGAGGATCCAGCGCGTCAGGGTGAAGGTGTAGCCGTGCAGGTCGCCGAGCATGTTGTAACCCATGCGCGCGACCCGCTCGTTGACACCGGCGGCCTTCGCCAGGCTGTTCTTGCGGTCGACGCTGAACTGCAGCGGGGTGACCATCGATTCGACGGCGACCGGATCGCTCCCCTCCACGATCACCGTGGCGAAACGGATCTCCTGCTTGCCGACCCCGGGCGACGGCCGGTCGGAGAGGGTCTTGAGGTAGGCGATCAGGATCGCCATGTCGCGATCCTCCAGTTCGTAGCGCGGCATGACCGAGAGGACCGAGCGGCCGGTGGGGTCGACGCCGGCACTGATCAGGGTGGCCAGGGTCTCGTCGGTGTAGGCCGGGCGCACCGGCAGGTACTTGGCGTAATTAGCGACGGAGGGGACGAACTCCTTCCCCTTGATGTACGGCTTGCGCTCCTGGTAGAGGATGCGCCCGTTAGTCGGCGGGGTGACCACCTCTCCCTCGACGGAGCCGAGACCGCTGCGCAAATGGCAGCTGACGCAGGTGAAGGCCGTGCCGTCGACGGCAACGTCGTTGCTGACGAAGGCCTTCATTGCCTGGCCGTCGGGGAGGATCCCCTCGCGGTACATTCGCGCGCCGAGGCGCTGGATCTCCTCGGCGGAGGGGAGTACGGCCCCGGTGGCCGGGGCGGACAGGGTCAGAAGCAGCAGGGTCCAGATCAGCAGTCGTGACATAAGGGGAAACTCCGCTTGAGCTTGATGATGGTCCGATTGGGTGACCGTGTTCACAGGTTCCCGGCCTGCCGGTATTCCTCGACGAAGTCGATGCCGTTCATCAACCCGTACAGGCGCACCCAGCTGCCGTCCTTCGGCATGCGGATGAAGGTCAGCGGCTTGTGATCCATCTTGTCGCGGAAATAGGCGTTGAAGGCGGTCATGACCCGGTCGATGTCGCGCCGGCTGCCGGTGAGGAAATCCCACCCCGGCCGGGCCTGGTACTTGGCGAGGTAGTCCTTGAGAATCGGCGGCGTGTCGTTCTCCGGATCGATGGTGATCGACACCAGGTGGACCTTCGACGACTCGCTGCCGAGCTTGCGCTGCAGGTGGGCATAGCCGGCGGAGAGGATCGGACAGATGGTGGTGCAGGTGGCGTAGATGAAGTCGACGGCGACCGGCTGACCGGATTCGAGCAGGGACTTGAGGCGCACCTTGTCGCCGTTCTGGTTGGTGAGGACGACATCCGGGATGGCATATCGTTCCACCGACCGTTCGTAGCGGCCGAGTTCCTCGGCCGGGGCGGTCGAAGCGACCAGATACGGAACGAGCAGCAGCGTCAGCAGCCGGACAAGGGTGATGCGCATGAAGGGAATTCCTCCTCGACAAAATATAAACGACTTAAATATTTCCAAATTCTTACAGATTCCGCCGATTTTTCAAGTTGCGTGCCGGCTGGCGGAACAGCGGCACAAACGCTTGAATTACAATGAGAATCACTGAATCAGCCGGCCACGACGGGGGAAAAAGGGGTGCAAAAATATGCGTATCGGGCGCAATCCGCCCGCGTTCGGCGCAGCGGTTGCCTGATGGCGGGGTGCGTGGTACCGTATTCAATCTCCCGTGATTTTATGGGGATTCGCCCCGGACACCGGATCTGAAAGGAGACTGGCACATGTCGCTGCGCGGAACGATGGTCCTGCTGATTGGAACCCTGCTGACGGTATTGCTGAGCGGATGCGGCCCCTGCTGCATGCGGATGAAGGCGGCACAAGGCGACTGCGGCGGCAAGGCGGCGCCGGCGGCGGAGATGCAACAGCGCAGCGATGTGCTCTACACCTGCGGTTGCGGCCCGGAATGCCGCTGCGGCGCGGTCAGCACCCAGCCCGGCGCCTGCGGTTGCGGCAAGCCGCTGGCCTGGGGGCACGTGGTCCGCGTCGAGGGGAACGAGGCGCTGCTGTGCACCTGCAAGGAAGGGTGCCGGTGCCGGATCGACCCGCAGGATGCCACCCGTTGCGGCTGCGGTAATCCGATCAAGCGCGCGAACCTCGCGGGGACCGGCGTCTATTTCTGCAACTGCGGCGGCGCCTGCGCGTGCAATACGGTCAGCGCCGTGCCGGCCGAGTGCCGCTGCGGCATGCCGCTGAAGCAGGCCCGCTAGAGGCTTCCGCCATGCGCCGCTCGCTGCTCCTCCTCCCTCTCCTGCTCCTTGTTCTTGCCGCCCGTTCCCCGGCGGCCGAACCGCCGCGTCCGGGGAAGGACGAACGGTGTGCGGTCTGCGGCATGCTGGTGGCGCCGTTCCCGCAATGGGTCGCGGTGCTCGAGTTCAAGGACGGGCGGCGCTTCTACTTCGACGGGCCCAAGGACATGTTCGTCGCCTTCTTCGACCTCCCCGCCAACATCCCCGGGGCAAGCATCGATCAGGTCAGCGGCGTCTATGTCACCGAGTACTACAGCACCCGGCTCCTCCCCGCCGCCGAGGTTCTCTTCGTCACCGGCAGCAACGTGCTCGGGCCGATGGGGAAGGAACTGGTCCCGGTGGCGGGAGCGGAGGCGGCCGAGACATTCCGGCGCGATCACGCCGGGGAGAAGATCATGCGCTTCGACGGCCGGCAACTGGTCGAGGTCGCCCCCCGGCCGTGAGGCGCAGCCGTTGCTACCTGGGGGCGGTGGCCCTCCTGCTGGCCCTTGCCGCCGTGCTCACCGGGCGTGGGCGGCTGGCGGCAGCCGCCCACATCGAGCGGCAGCTGCCGGAGCAGCGCCGGCTGGTGGCGGCCCTGCAACTGACCGACCTCGCGCTGTGGAGCGAAGCGCGCTACACCCGCCACCCGGCGATGACCGACCTGTTCAGCCCCTTCCAGGACCACCCCGGCGCCATGGAGCATTTCCCGGCCGGCGCCCTGTTCGCTCCGCGCTGGCACACCCCTGAAACGGCGATCGGCATCAGGCGCCGCGACGCGGAGGCGCGCTGATGCACCGCGTCAAGATCCTCGAATACGCCCTCGCCGCCCTGCTGCGCCGGCCCGGCAAATCGGCGGCGATCCTGACGGCCTACACGCTGCTGGTCACGGTGCTCTGCTCCGTCCTCCTGCTGACCCACGCCCTGAAGACCGAAGCCGAGCAGCTCCTGGCCGAGGGGCCGGAACTGGTGGTGCAGCAGACCCTCGCCGGGCGTCACGACCTGATCCCGGAGCGGACCGCCGCGACGATCGCCGCCATCCCCGGGGTCGCTTCGGTGACGCCGCGCATCTGGGGCTACTACTACGACAGCCTGACCAAGGCCAACTACACGCTGCTCGCCGCCGACCCTGCAGCGTCCCCCCTGGAACTGGTCGCCGGCCGCCTCCCCGAAAACGAGGGGGAATGCGCCGTCGGCATGGGCGTCGCCGCCGCGCGCAGGATCGGGGTGAACGACGACCTGATCCTGATCGACGCGGCCAACGTCGGCACGATCTTCACCGTGACCGGCGTGTTCAAGGCGGAATCGCGGCTCTTCACCGAGGATCTGGTGGTGGTTCCCGGCGAGGCGCTGCGCCGGTTCTTCGCCATCCCGGCGGGGATGGCCACCGATCTGGCGGTGCGCGTCCACAATCCGGGCGAGATCGAGACGATCGCCGCCAAGGTCAAGCGCCAGTTGCCGGCGACACGGCCGATCACCCGCAACGATCTGCTGCGCACCTACCGGGCGGTGTTCGACTGGCGCGGCGGGATGATGCTGGCCCTGTTCGCCTCGGCCCTGCTGGCCTTCTGCATCCTGGCCTGGGACAAGGCGACCGGCCTGAATGCCGGGGAACGCCGCGAGATCGGCATCCTCAAGGCGGTGGGCTGGGACACCGGCGACGTGCTCATGCTCAAGTTCTGGGAGGGGCTGGCCCTGTCGCTGCTGGCCTTCCTGCTCGGCTACACCCTCGCCTTCGCGATGGTCTTTCACTGGGGGGTGCCGGTCCTGGGCGACGTCCTGCGCGGCTGGTCGGTGATCTTCCCCGACCTGCACCCGGTCCCGCACGTCGATCTCTACCAGATGGCGACCCTGGCCTTCCTGACCATCGTTCCGTTCGTCGCCAGCACGGTGATCCCCGCCTGGCGGGCGGCCACCAGCGATCCCGACGAGGTGATGCGCCAATGACCGCACTGATCCGGCTCGAGGACGTCAGCAAGACCTACCATCCGCGCCAGGCCGACGCGGTCCCGGCGCTGACCGGCGTGAGCCTGGCGATCGCGCCGGGTGAGGCGCTGGCGCTGCGCGGTCCGAGCGGTTCGGGGAAGACCACCCTGCTGAGCCTGATCGGCTGCATGGCCCGTCCGACCAGCGGCCGGGTGGTGGTGGCCGGCGATGAGGTGTCGAAATTCCCCGAACATTTCCTCACCCGCATCCGGCGCCGCACCTTCGGCTTCGTCTTCCAGCAGTACCATCTGATCCCGGAACTGAGCGTGCAGGACAACGTGATGCTGCCGCTCTACCCGGAAAAGATGGGGCTCGCCGAGATGAACCGCCGGGTGGGCGAAGCGCTGGAGTCCGTCGGCCTGGCGGCGCTGGCGAAACGGCGGGTCACCCGCCTATCGGGGGGGGAGCAGCAGCGGACCGCCATCGCCCGGGCGCTGGTCAACCGGCCGCAGGTGCTCATCGCCGACGAACCGACCGCCCACCTCGACAGCCGCCTCAGCCGGGAACTGCTCGAGCGCTTTGCCATGCTGAAACGGACCGGCCTGACCCTGGTCATCGCCAGCCACGACCCGCTGGTCTGCGACGACCCCCTGATCGACCGGGTCGTCGGCCTGCGCGACGGCCGCCTGGACGGGCGGGCATGATCCTCCACCCCGGCATCCTCGCCCTGCTGCTCGGCGCGCTGGTCAGCCTCGCCCTGCTGGCGGCCGGGGCCGTGCTGGGGCTGGCGATCGCCCGGGACTGGCATCCGGAGCGGGCCGACGAGCGGCAGCTGCAACTGGAGCGGCGCAGCTGGCTGGTCGCGGCGCTGGTGCAGTGGGCGGTGGTCTTCGAAACCCTCTCCCTGCCGCTCTTCGTCTACACGGCCGACGACCTGCACCCCCTGTTCGCCGGTGCCATGTGCGCCACCGGAACCCTCAATGCCAACCCGCTCGGCTGGCACCTGCTATGGATCAAGCTGCTGCTCTTCCTGCTGGGAGGGTTGTGGTGGGTTGCCAACCGGCTCGATCGCCAGGTCCCCGAAGCGCCGCTTACCCGGCCGCGGTTCCTGGCCCTGCTCTTCCTCCTCCCCCTGTGCGCCGCCGATTTCGCCTTGATGGCGGCTTACTTCGGCGGGCTGGAGCCGGAGGTCATCACCTCGTGCTGCGGGTCGCTGTTCACGGCGGGGGGGACGGGGG
>VAUL01000036.1 GCA_005774545.1 Deltaproteobacteria bacterium
GCGTTGAGCAGATAGGGGGGGGCGAGGGTCGGCCAGCGTTGCTGCAGTTCGGTCAGGCGCGGCCGGCAGCGGGCCAGGACCTCCCCCCGCAGGGCCGCCGGCAACTGCCCGAAACCTTCCTTGAGCAGCAGGGCATCCAGCAGGGAGATGTCGAACAGGCCGCGACAGCAGGCGCTGCACCCCTTGCGACAGGCGAGCATCCCCGGCGGCGCCGCCGCCAGGCAGCGTTCGAACCAGGCATCGATCTCGCCGAGGAGCCGCCGGTAGGCGGCGAGCTGCATCATCCCTCGCGCACCGGGGACTAGCTCCCGCCCAGTTCCTTCGACCGCCGGGTCGCGCGGGAGACCGCTTCGATCAGCGCCGCCCGCACGCCGCCGTCTTCGAGGGCGGTCAGCCCGGCGATGGTGGTGCCCCCGGGGGAACAGACCTTGTCGCGCAGCACCGCCGGGTGCTCGCCGCTCTCGGCCACCAGCTTCGCCGCACCGAGGACCGTACGGGTTGCCAACGCCAGCGCGACATCGCGCGGCAGCCCCTCCTTCACCCCGCCGTCGGCCAGCGCCTCGATCACCGTAAAGATATAGGCCGGCCCCGAGCCGGAGAGCCCGGTCACCGCGTCCATCTGCGCTTCACTGACGACGTTCACCGAGCCGACGGCACGGAACAGGGCCGCAGCCGCATCGAGATCCCCGCCCGCGGCAAAGCGCCCGGGGCAGATCGCCGTCGCCCCGCAGCCGACCAGCGCCGGGGTGTTGGGCATGGCCCGCACCACCCGCGCCGTGCCGCCGAGCAGCCCCTCCAGCGTCGCCGTGGCCGTCCCGGCCAGGATCGACACGAGCAGGTGGCCGGCCGTCACCGCTCCGGCGAACTCACCGACGGCAGCCTGCACCAGCTGCGGCTTGACGGCCAGCACCAGCAGCCGGCAGCGCTCGGCCACCTCGCGGTTGCCGGTGGCCACTTCGACCCGGTAGCTGTCGCGCAGCAGGGCCTGGCGCGCCGGGCTGGGGTCGGCCACCAGGATCTCGCGCTGCGGGTGTCCCTGGGCCAGAAGCCCCTTGATCAGCGCTTCGGCCATGTTGCCGCCGCCGACGAAACCGATGGAACCGATTGCCGTCATGATAAATTCTCCTCGTGGGGACTGCCGTCCCGGCATTCAAACGGAAACCAAGCGGGGTGTCAACCGGACGGGCGCCGCAAGCACAGCAGCGAAGGTTACGGCTCGGCGAGACGGGCCAGGGCCAGAGCCCGCGCCTCGCGACTCAAGCGCTCCGCCGCCAGGGCCCGCTGGTAGGCCCTGCGCGCCTCGCCCGGCTGACCGTCGGCGGCCAGCACGTCGCCGAGGGCCAACCAACAGGCGCCCTCCTGCGGATCGTGGACCAGCAGGTTGCGGTAGGTCTGGGCCGCCAGGAAGTTTTCGCCGAGCTGCCGGTAGAGCGCGGCCAGCATCCGGTGCAGCTCCGGGTCGGCATCGACGCGCGGCAGGCCGTTGCCGACCAGGGTGCCGACCGCCTCAGTCGGGGTGCCGCGATCGAGCAGCAGGCGGGCCGCCCGCTTGCGGAACGGCGTGTAGTCCGGAGCGATGGTCAGCCCCTGCTGCAGAAGCGCCAGCGCCTCCTCCGCGCGATCGTCCATTTCCAGCTGGTCGACGAGCAGTTCCCGTGCCGGCAGGTGCCCGGGGTAAAGAGTGATCGCCCGGCGCAGGGCCCCGAGTGACGCCTCGACCTGGCCGGCATCGTATGCCCGGCGCCCCTCGCGATAGGCGGCTTCCGCCTGGCCGTACGGTGTGGCCGCCACGGCGGTGCGCGCCGCCTGCTGCAGCGCCAGGCTGGTGGCATTCACCGAACCCGGCAGCAGATCCGGGTGAAGCCGGCCGGGCGGGCTCGTCGCCACGCCGGCTGCAGGCGCACTCCCGCCGGCAGGCCGTTCAGGTTCGCCGGCCGCCGCCGGTGAAGGCGGCGGGACGGCCCGGGACGACGGCGCTGCGGCCGGTACGACCGGGCGCAACGAAACGGGCGCGGGCAAAGCCGGCCGGGGCGGCATGGCCGCCGGCCGCGCGGCCACCAGGCGCGGCGGGACCGGCCGAGCGATCGCCGACGGTGCCGGGGTTGCGGCGGGCGCTGACGCCGTGACGACGGGGGCGTCCGGGGCGGGATCCCCCCCCAGCCAGGCGAAGCCGCCCCACAGCAGCAGACCGGCCACGACCACGCCGCCGCCCCACAGCAGCGGCAGGGGCCGCCGCCGCGGCAGAGCGGACGCCGGCCGGGGAGACGCTCCGCCCTCCTGGCGCTGCTGCAGGTCACGCAGCATCTGGTTGATGAGGCTCATGCCAGCGCACTCCAGAGCAGCCAGAGCAGCAGCACCGCTTCGACCGCGGTCGCCGCCCCGAGCCACCGGTGCAACGGCTCGTCCCAGAAGCCGCGCCGGGACGGGGCGGCATCCTCGGTATCGCGGATGGCCGCCGCCACCTGCGCCACGTCGACAACCGGCACGCCCTGTCCGTAACCGGCCAGCAGGGCTTTGTGGCAGAGGACGTTGACCAGGCGGGGGATGCCGCGGCTGGCGGCGGCGACGGCAGCGACGGCAGCCGGCGCAAACAGGTCGCCGCCACCGTAGCCGGCGACCCGCAATCGGTGCCTGATGTAGCCGGCGACCCCGGCGCCGTCGAGCGGCGGCAGCTCATAACTGAAGGTGATCCGCTGCCGCAGCTGGCGCAAGGCGTCCCCCTGCAGGAGGGTGTTGAACTCCGGCTGGGCGAACACCACGATCTGCAGAAGCTTCTGCTTCTCGGTTTCAAGGTTGCTGAGCAGCCGCAGCGCCTCGAGGCTCTCGGTCGGCATGGCCTGGGCCTCGTCGATGCACAGCACCGCCTTCTGTCCCCGGCGGTTCAGTTCGACCAGCGTTTTGGTCACCTGCTTGACGAGGTCGTGCAGCGTCGCCTCGGCCGGGGTCTTGATGCCGAATTCCTGGGCCAGGGCCTTGTGCAGTTCGAAAGGAGTCAGCAGCGGATTGGGGAGATAGGCGGCGCGGAACCCTTCGTCGAGAGCGCTGAGCAGCTTGCGGCAAAGAAGGGTCTTGCCGGTTCCGACCTCGCCGGCGATCTTGATGAATCCCTCGCCGCCGCGCAGCGCCACCAGAAGAACGTTCAGCGCCTCCTGGTGGCCGGAATACCCGTAAAAGAACTCCGGATCGGGGGTCAGGGAAAACGGAGCTTCACGCAGGCCGAAATGGGACAGGTACATGCCGGAACATTCCCCCTCGACAAGCGCAATACCGTGCCGTCGCTTGCCAGAATAACCTTGATATTATATAGTCCTCATCAGGAAAAACACCACATTTTTCGTAAGCAAATCGGACAGGAGGGGCCATGACCAGGGACGAACTCGCCGGATACGACGGCCGCGACGGCCGGCCGGCCTACGTTGCGGTGAACGGCGTCATTTACGATGTCACGGCCAGTCCGCTGTGGCGGGACGGCAATCACCAGGGGGCGCATCAGGCCGGCCGCGAACTCGGCGAAGAACTCAAAAGCGCACCGCACGTACGGGCCGTCATCGAGCGGTTTCCGGTGGTCGGCCGCGTCGAGGAGGCTGCCGCACCGCCCAAATCCGCCAGCCATCTCAAGGGGATCCTGGCCGCCATCATCACCGCCGCGATCCTGCTCCTCGCCGTCGCCCTCTCGCGCTAGCGGCGACGTCCCCCCTGCACGCTGCCGCGCCGGGCCATCTCGGCGTCGATGGCGTTGAGCACCTCCCACTTGTTCAGCGACCATAAAGGCGCCAGCAGGGCGGCGCGCGGCCCGTCGCCGGTCAGGCGATGGACCAGCGTCGCCGCCGGCAACCGCTCCAGCACGTCGGCCACCAGGCCGACGTAAGTCTCCCGATCCAGCACCGCGACCTCTCCCCGGCGGTAGCGCTCGCCGAGCGGCGTGCCGTCGAGAACGTGCAGCAGGTGCAACTTGACGCCGTCGACGTTCAGCCGGGCCAGTTCATCGGCCGTCGCCAGCAGGTCCTCGCGCCCCTCACCGGGCAAACCGATGATGATGTGCACGCAAACCCTGAGCCCCCGCGCCTTGGCCGCCGCATAAGCGTCGAGAAAACAGGCGTAGTCGTGACCGCGGCGCAGCCAGGCCAGCGTCCGGTCGTGACGGCTCTGCAACCCGAGTTCCAGCCAGAAGTAGGTGCGCCGGTGGTACTCCGCCAACAGGTCGAGGACTTCGGCCGGGAGGCAGTCGGGGCGGGTGCCGACCGCCAGGCCGACCACGTCCGGCACGGCCAGCGCCTCGTCGTACAGTTTCCGCAGGTGCGCCGGCGCCGCGAAGGTGTTGGAAAAAGGCTGGAAGTAGGCCAGGAACTTCCCGGCCCGGTACTTGCGGGCCATCACCTCCTTGCCGGCCTCGATCTGCGCGGCCACCCCCAGCCGCCGGTCGATCCCGACCGCTCCCGACCCGTCGGGATCGCAGAACAGGCAGCCCGGCCGCTCCCGGGACCCACCGCGATTCGGGCAGCCGAAGCCGGCGTCGACGGAAATCTTGTGCACGCGTACGCCGAACAGCTCCTTGAGATGTTCGGAAAACAGGCGGTACGGTTTGACGGACATGCCGCCGATGATGCCATGCCCGCACAACGCGGGCAAGACGCACGGCACCGGATTCGGCAACGGCGAAGGCCGGCACCCCTCTGGGGTGCCGGCCTTGCGTGTTCATGGCGCCGGTTCGGCCGGACCGCTCAGTGACACTTGCGGCAGGTTTTGCCGTTGGCGGCCTTGCGCAGGTTCCCCTTGACGTCGTCCCAGTCGTCACCGTGGGGATTGTAGGCGAGACTGCCGCGGGCGCTGTGGCAGCGGATGCAGACGTCGCCTTCGGGGTGGCAGGTCTGGCAGGTGGCCAGCGACCGGCGCGCCTCGCGGGCGTGCCCGATCGCCCAGTCATGCAGTTCCGGCTCGTCGCCGATCGACTGGTGACAGCCATCGCACGCGCTCTTCTTGAAGCCGGCATGGAACGCCGGCGGCTCGTTGGTACCGTCGCCCATGTCGAACACGTAGCGGTGCGACGGGCTCTCCACGCTGCGGCGCCGAACGCGGAAATCCTCGTGACAGCTCTCGCAGAACCGGGGCTCGTGACAGCTGCTGCACAACCGCTGATCGTTTCTGGCGGCTATCGGATGGGTCACGTGAAAATCGCTGCGATGCACGTTGTTGACGTTGTTGCCAAGCACCCCCATTTCATCGGCAAAACCCGCCTTGTGGCACTCCAGGCAGTCGCGCTGTTCGTGGCAGGCGGAACAATCGATGGCGCTCCCCTTGGCCTCGGCCTGGTGATTGAGCCCCCAGCCCGGGCCGTGGGTCCTGGGTTCACGAAGCGGCACGGCGGCGATCTCTTCCTGCTTATGGCAGCTGAGACAGACCGCCTTGTCGGGGCGGATTGAAGCCGCCCCCTCCACATGGCAGGTTGAGCACGGGGCGTCGGCCGCATACTCCTTGAGATGCGCCCGATGATCGAACTCGGCAGCCCGGGCCACGGTCACCCCCGCCATCAGGACAAGCAGGACCAGCAGTCCTTTGTTGATCATATCGTCGCTCCTTGTCGTCAGAAGAGGATGTTCAGCCGGACCCGGCCGCGATTGTAATAATCCATGCGGTCGCTCTCCACCCGCTCATACTTGCCCTCAACGCTGATCCTGTCGGTGACGTTCCAGGTCACGTCGGTCCAGAAGCGCTGGCTGGTGGTTTCGTCGGCATCCGCGTCGGTGTCGAAATAGTCGATCTCCCGCTCGAGCGCGTCGACGTTGGCCCCGGCCCCGGCCCGCAGCCCGGGGAGAAACTGGTAGGCGGCATAGACCTTGAAGCCCTTGAGGTCCTGGCCGTCGTCGTCACGGCGCAGGATGCCGGTCAGGTAACCGGACAGCTTGCCGGTACGCAGCTTCTCGACGCCGAGTTCGAACACCTTGGCATCGTCATACTCGTCGTAGAGTTCGCGGGTCGCCCGGGCGAACGTCTGCACCCCCGGGACGATCGTCCAGGTCGCTTCGACCATCGCCTCCTCGTATTCCTCGACGGCAAAAACCGAATAGATCGAGGTGGCCGAGAAAACCGGCAGCGAGTAGAGGTATTCGGCACGGAGGGTGACCGGCACGTCGAAGCGGTATTTGGCGCCGACCAGCTGATGGCTCAGACGCTCGGAGAGGATGTCCCACTGGCTCTCGTTGTAGATCCAGAGCCTGTCGTTCAGGTCCAGGGAGAAGTCGAGCCCGGCCAACTGCTGGGCGGGCAGCCCGCCGTCCCACTTCTGCAGGTAGGAGACGCCCACATCCAGGCTGTCGAGGAAGCGCCCCTCCAGTTCGACCCCGGCGAGGGCATCCTTGGCGTTGTACCCCTGGTAGTAGGTCACGTCGCCGCCGCCGAACAGCTTGAGCTTGTAATCGTCGAGGAAAGTATAGTCGAGGGAGAGGCCGTCCATCAGCGAGGCCCCGGCCGTGGTGGCGATGAACTGCCGGCCAAACCGGAAATCGAGCCCTTCGACGACATCCTTTTTTTCGATGTAGGCGTAGTAGAGCCGGCTCTTGGCATCGACCTCGTTCTTGAGATCGTCGCCGAGGCGGCCATACAGCCTGACGTGGTAGCCCGGCGCCAGATCCTTTACATTGAGCCGCAGGTACTGGTAGGCCGGCGCCGCGGTGCCGCCGGCGGCACCGTCGTGCCACTCCAGCACCGTGCTGGCCCGCCCGGTCACGGTGGCGGCCTGAACCGGCGCCGCAGCCCAGGAGGCCAGCCCGGTTAAAGCTACACCCGAAAGCAACCACTTGCGAAGGTTCATAGCGCCTCCTGTTTCCGGAAATTAACTTATGGACAAAGGTCTTGCCGGCAAGGGCAAGGGCTCGCTTCGCCGCACGGGAAATCAAGATAGACTTAGCACGCGGGAGACAAATGTCAACTCTTCGGCAGACATTCGCCCCTTGTGCCGGTCGCCGGCACGATCGCTCCGGTTTAACCGTTGCAGGCGGGGGGGAGATTGCTATAATGCGGAATGGACGTCTTCGACCGCCCCTCCAGGAGTTCATTCATGGCCAGACTGCTGATCATCGACGACGAAGGCGATATCCGCCATCTTTACGCCGCGGAACTCGAAGACGAGGGCCACGAGGTCAGCACCGCCGGCAACAGCAGAGAAGCCCTGGAGCTGCTGCGCAGCCGCGAGTTCGACCTGGTGGTTCTCGACATCCAGCTCGACCAGGAGAGCGGCCTGGAACTGCTGCAGAAGATCTCCGGGGAACGCGGCCAGCTGCCGGTCATCCTCTGCACCGCCTTCAGCTCCTACCGCGACGACTTCTCCTCCTGGCTCGCCGACGCCTACGTGGTCAAGAGCTCCGACCTGAACGAGCTGAAGGAGCAGGTGCGCACCGTGCTGGCGCGCCGCGGCAATGGCTAGCTCGGCCTGCGGCAACGGCCGTCCCGCGCGGCAAGGAGTTCCCTCATGAAGGCCGTGATCATGGCCGGCGGCTTCGGCACCCGGATCCACCCGCTGACCATCAACCTGCCGAAACCGATGATCCCCCTGATCAACCGGCCGATCATGGAGCACATCATCGAACTGCTCAAGCGCCACGGCATCACCGACCTGGTCCTGCTGCTCTACCACCAGCCGGAGGTGATCAAGAAGTATTTCGGCGACGGCAGCGAGTTCGGGGTGCACATCACCTACGTCACCCCCCTGGAGGACTTCGGCACCGCCGGAGCGGTCAAGGCGGCCGCCCGCCACCTGGGCGAGCGCTTCCTGATCATCAGCGGCGACCTGCTGACCGATTTCGATCTGGGCCGGGCACTGGCCTTCCACGAGCAGCGTGCCGCCCAGGCGACCATCACCCTGACGTCGGTGACCGACCCCCTGCAGTTCGGCGTGGTCATCACCGACCGCGAAGGGCGCATCACCAAGTTCCTGGAAAAACCGGGGTGGGGCGAAGTCTTCTCCGACACCATCAATACCGGGATCTACGTCCTCGAACCGGAGGTCCTCGAGCGGATCCCCGCGGGGGAGAACCGCGACTGGGCCAAGGATGTCTTCCCGCAGATGCTTGCCGACGGAGCGCCGCTCTACGGCTGCCGCGTGGAAGGGTACTGGGCGGACATCGGCAACCCGGAGGCCTATCTCGAAGCCTGCCGCGACATCTTCACCGGCCGGGTAAGCGTTCAGGTCGACGACCCGCCGCGCCACCCCGGCGAGCGCATCCACATCAGTGCCGATGCCCAGATCGATGCCGACGTCGAACTCCACGGCATGGTGGTCCTCGGCCACAATACGCGCGTGCAGGGGCGTGCCCGCCTGCACAACTGCGTGGTCGGCCGCAACTGCCGGATCGAGGACGGCGTGGTGCTCGAGGACGCGATCCTGTGGGACAACGTGACGGTGCGGGCCGGCAGCCGGGTCCGCTTTGCGGCGCTCGGCCACCAGGTACGGATCGGCCAGCGGGTCCTGATCGAGCCGGGGGTGATCGTCGCCGACGAAACCACGGTCGGCGACGACGTGCACATCCGCCCGGACGTCAAGATCTGGCCGCGCAAGGTGATCGAGAGCGGCGCCACGGTGTCTACCAACCTGATCTGGGGGGAGAAGTGGCGCAAGAGCCTGTACGAGGGGGCGCTGGTCCGCGGCCTGACCAATGTCGAAATGACCCCGGAGGTCGCCGCCCGACTGGGAACGGCCTACGGGACGACCCTGCCCAAGGGGAGCTTTGTCCTCGCCGGGCGCGACGCCATCCGCTCCTCGCGGATGCTCAAGCGCTCATTTGTCGGCGGACTGCTCTCGGCCGGCGTCAACGTCCGCGATGTGCGCATGATTTCGCTACCGGTGCTGCGCTACAAGCTGACCACCTTCGGCGAGGTCGGCGGCTTCCACTTCCGCCAGTCGCCGGAGGATCCCGCCGCCACCGAGGTCATCTTCTTCGACGGCGAGGGGAACGAAATTTCATCAAGCGCCGCCAAGGGGATCGAACGGATCTATTTCAAGGAGAACTTCCGCCGCGCCCACCACTCCGAGCCGGGGGGGATCGATGAACTGCCGCGCATTTACGACTTCTATCGCGAAGGGTTCCTGCGCGCCCTCGACCGTGATGCCCTGAAGAAGGCGGCGCCGCGGATCGTCGTCGACCTCAACCACTCGCCGGCCGCCAATCTCCTCCCCGATCTGCTGGCCGACCTCGGCTTCGACGTCACCGAGCTGAACTCCCACGTTCATGAGAAAGGGAGCGACAGCTCGCCGGAGGCCCTGGCCCTGGCCCTCGACCGCCTCAGCCGGATCGTGGTGACGCTGGGGGCCGACGCCGGCTTCTGGCTCGGCCCGTCGGGGGAGAAAGTACGGCTGGTCGATGCCGCGGGACGAATCTACGAAAACCGCGAGACGCTCTGCCTGCTTACCGCCCTGGCCTGCCGCAACAAGCCGGGCGGCAGCGTGGTGGTTCCGGTCGCCGCCTCGGAAGCCGTTGACGAACTCGCCCAGGCCGCCGGCGTGGTCGTCCAGCGCATCCGCTCGGACGGGCGCTCGCTGACCGAAGCCGGTCGCGACCGGCAGGTACGGATCGTCGCCTCTCTCGACGGGCGTTTCGGCTGGCCGGCCTTCCATCCGCATTTCGACGGCCTGTTCACCATCGCCAAGACCATGGAACTGTGCGCTCGCACCGGCCTGACCCTGGCCCAGACCTTCGAGCTGATTCCGCCGAGCACATTCCACCATCTGCAGTTGGCCTGCTCCTGGGAATTCAAGGGCGGGCTGATGCGGCGCATGAGCGAGGATGCCGTCGACCGCGAGGCGTCCTTCGTCGACGGGGTGCGCATCGCCACGCACCGCGGCTGGGTGCTGGTCCTCCCCGACCAGCACCGGCCGGTGGCCCACATCTTCGTCGAATCGGCCGA
This sequence comes from Deltaproteobacteria bacterium, assembly GCA_005774545.1. GTDB lineage: Bacteria > Desulfobacterota > Desulfuromonadia > Desulfuromonadales > BM103 > VAUL01. Next base: position 9,898 of record VAUL01000036.1, read on the forward strand.
CCCGGCCACCGCCGACCGCCTGCGCGACGAATATCGCGACAAGGTGGCCGGCTGGCTGGAGGAGATGGCACAGACCGTCGCCGGCAAGTAACGAAAGGATTCTTGATCTTGTCAGAATTCCGCTGGGATCCGCTCAAATCGACCTGGGTCATCACCGCGAATCATCGTGCCCGCGAGCCGCGCGATTTTTTTCTCGACCGGCAGCAGATCCAGACCAGCACCTGTCCGTTCTGCCCGGGACACGAGGGGAAGACGCCGCCGGAGGTCTTTGCCCTGCGCACGCCCGGACTTGCGGCCAACGGCCCGGAGTGGCAGGTGCGGGTAGTGCCGAACAAGTTCCCGCTGCTGCGCATCGAGGGGGAACTCGGGCGCCGCACCGAGGGGCTTTACGAAATCATGCGGGGGATCGGCGCCCACGAAGTGGTGATCGAAACGCCCGATCATGACCGGACCATGGCCGATTTCTCGACGGCCGAAATCAGCGGGGTGCTGCAGGCCTATCGGGCCCGCCTGCTCGACCTGCGCCGCGACCCGCGCTTCCGCTACCTGCAGGTCTTCAAAAACCACGGTTTCGAAGCCGGCGCGCCCCTGCCGCACGCCCACTCGCAGATCATGGCCGTGCCGATCACCCCGCCGACCACCAAGGCGGAACTGCTCGTTTGCCGCGACTATTTCCGGGCCAACGACCGCTGCCTGATCTGCGACCTGATCGGCCAGGAACTGAACGACGGCCGGCGCGTCATCTATGACGACGGGCGATTCCTGGTGGTCGCCCCCTACGCCTCATGCTTCCCCTTCGAGCTGAGACTCTTCCCGTACCGCCACGGCCACGATTTCGCCCTGCAGGACGATGCCGACCTCGACGGTTGCGCCGCCGCCCTGCGCAACGTCCTGCGTCGCCTGCGCAACCTGCTGCGCGATCCGCCGTTCAACTTCATCCTGCACACCGCGCCGCCGATGCAACCGCGCCCGGAGCATCCGGACTACTGGTCGACGCTCGCCTTCGACTACCACTGGCACATCGAACTGGTCCCCCGGCTCAGCCGGATTGCCGGCTTTGAATGGGGGAGCGGCTTCTTCATCAACCTCATGCCGCCCGAGGATGCCGCCCGTTTCCTGCGGGGCACCGATCCCGACAGCAGCTTCTGAGCCGCCCCGTGCCCGCTCCCATCGCAACCCCGTCCGAATTGCCGCTCCTGCCGGAACAGCGGCTGCTGCTCAACGGCGAAAACCGCGCCCGCCTGGCCGCCGCCGGGCTGGCGGCCGCGGCCGCCGGGCCTCTCGACCTGCGCACGGCCCGGCGCATCGGCCTATGGCTCGGGGTCAGCGGCAGCGACCTGCTCCTTTTCGCCCTGCTCAACGCCGCCCTGCGCAGCATGACCGCAGACTACCTGGCCCGGCGCGGATTCCAGCCCGGCTGGAGCGATTTCCTCTCCGCCCGGCGGCGTCAGCCGCTCAGCGGGCTCGGCACCCTGCTGCTGCACGGGCAGCAGGCCTATCCGCATCCGGCGGTGGCGGAGACCGCGCTGCGTCGCGAAGCGCCGCGCCGGGCGGCGGCCGCGGCCCGAACCCGCGTCGTCGGCGAACTGTTCCTGCTCGACGTCCAGCTCGACAACCCGGCCACACAGCCGCATCGCGCCCTGTTCGACGACGCCGAACTCACCGCCCGGGGCCCGTGGCGACCACCTCTGCAGCAACTGGCCGAACTGTTGGCCGACCCGGCCGCGCCCTCCCCCTGGGGGGGCAACCTGCGCGACCTGTTGCGCGAACCGCTGCGCGCCGCCCCCGACAACCTCGCCGGCCAGGTGGCCTTCGTGCTGGCCGCCTGGGGCGGATGGCTCCCTCCGGACCTGCTGCGCGCCCTGCGCGTGGCGCATGCCGTGGCCCTCGAAGAGGCTCAGCTGCGCCTCCCCGGGCCGGGGCCGGCCGGGGGCGCCGACCTTGCCGGGCCGGGTTCCGCCGAAGGACCGGCCGCCTTTTCCCCGGACCGCGACTGGATGGCCAACGCCGTGCTGATCGCCAAGTCGGTCTCCGTCTGGCTCGACCAGCTCGGCCGCCGTTACGGTACCGAGATCCGCACCCTCGACCGCATCCCCGACGCCGAACTCGATCGGCTGGCCGGCTGGGGATTCAATGCCCTGTGGCTGATCGGGATCTGGGAGCGCTCGAACGCCTCGCGGCGCATCAAGCAACTGCGCGGCAATCCCGAGGCCGAGGCCTCCGCCTATGCCCTGCACGCCTACCGGGTGGCGGCCGATCTCGGCGGCGAGGCGGCGCTGGCCGACCTCGAAACCCGCTGTCTGCAGCGCGGCATCCGCCTGGCCTGCGACGTCGTCCCCAACCACACCGGCATCGATTCCGAGTGGGTGCGACACCACCCCGACTGGTTCATCCAGAGCGACGAGCCCCCCTACCCCGGCTACCGCTTCACCGGCCCCGATCTCAGCGAGCACCCGGCCATCAGCCTGCGTATCGAGGACGGCTACTGGGATCATCGCGACGCCGCGGTGGTCTTCGAGCATGTCGATCACCGCAGCGGCCGGCGCCGCTACCTGTACCACGGCAACGACGGCACCCACATGCCGTGGAACGACACCGCCCAGCTCAACTTCCTGCTGCCCGAGGTCAGACAGGCGATGAGCGACCTGATCGTCGCCATCGCCCGGCGCTTCCGGCTGATCCGTTTCGACGCGGCCATGACGCTGGCGCGCAAACACTTCCGGCGGCTGTGGTTCCCCCCTCCGGGGGGGAGCGCCGGCGTGCCGTCGCGCTCGGCTTTCTGGATGGAGAACATCGATTTCGACCGGGCCTTCCCCGCCGAGTTCTGGCGCGAGGTGGTCGACCGCATCCACGCCGAGGCTCCCGACACCCTGCTGATCGCCGAGGCCTTCTGGCTGATGGAGAGCTACTTCGTCCGCACCCTGGGGATGCACCGGGTCTACAACAGCGCCTTCATGAACCTGCTCAAGCAGGAGGAGAACGCCAAGTACCGGCGCATCCTCAAGGACGTGCTGGCCTTCAACCCGGAGATCCTCAAGCGCTACGTCAACTTCATGAGCAATCCCGACGAGGCGACCGCCGTCGAGCAGTTCGGGACCGGAGACAAGTATTTCGGCGTCGCCGTGCTGCTGGCCACCCTGCCGGGGCTGCCGATGTTCGGCCACGGCCAGGTGGAGGGGTTCCGCGAAAAGTACGGCATGGAATACCGGCGCGCCTACTGGGACGAAACGCCGGACGAAAGCTTCGTCGCCCATCACGAGCGGCAGATCTTCCCGCTGCTGCACCGGCGCCGGCACTTCTCCGGGGTCGACGACTTCCAGATGTACGACCTCGTCACCGGCCACGGGGCCGACGAGCACGTCTACGCCTACAGCAACGGCCCGGACGGCGAGCGCGCCCTGGTGGTCTACAACAACGCCCCCCACGCCACGGCCGGCCGCCTGCACCACGCCCTGCCGAAAGCCGCCCGCGGATGCGAGGGAGTGCTCGGACCGGGGACCACCCTCACCGCGCAGCTCGGCATCGATGCGGGAGCGGCGCACCGGTTCCTCCGCTTCCGCGACCTGCGCGACGGCAACGAGTATCTCCGGCCCGTGGACCGGCTGGGAGAGGGGCTGGAGATCGTGCTCGGCCCCTACCATTACCACGTGTTCCACGCCTTTCGGACCGTCGTCGACCACGACGGCAGCTGGGCAGCCCTTTACGCCCGAATCGGCGACGACCCGGTGGCGGACCTTGACCTGGCCCTGTTCCGGCTGCGCCACCAGCACCTGTGGACCGCCTGGCAGCAGGTGACCGAACCGGAGCGCCTGCGCGCGCTCGCCGGAGCCCTGCGCGGCACGCCGCTGACCACCGCGGCCAGGGCCCTGACTACCGATCTCGACCGGGAGTTGCAGGCGCTGGCCGACCTGCTCGGGGGGCCAGTTACCCCGGCCGGGCTGCCGCCGCTGCACGACGACCTGGCGCTCTTCGCCGGCTGGCTGAACGATCCAGCAGCCGAGCCGCTGCTCGACTGCTGGCAGGGACCGGGGAACGCCGCCTATCCGTTCCTGTGCTGGCGGCTGTTTGCCCGACTGGAGCAGCACCTCGCCGCCGACCGGCCGTTGTGGCCGCGCTTGCGGGAGGTCGGCCTGGATCTGGGCTGGCGCGAAGGCCTGGCGCCGGAGCGGCGCGCGGCCGACCTGCCGCTGGCCGTGCTGCTGATCGAAACCGGCCGGCAGGCGCCGCCGCCGGCCCTCGATGCCATGGCGCTGGCCGCTCTGGCGCGTTCCCCGGCCTTGCAGGGGTTCCTCGGCATCAACCATCACGGCGGCGAACTCTGGTTCAATCGCGAGCGGATGCAGGCGCTCATCGCCGCCCTCGCCTTCCAGGCCGCCCACCGCGCCGTCCTCGCCGCGCCGGCCGGCAACGGCCCGCTGCTGGCGGCGATCGTTGCCCGGGCCGTCGACCGTCTCGCGCAGGCGACCGCCGTAAACTACCGCCTCGAGCCGTTTCTCCGCCGGGACGACGCCCCCCCCGCCGGACGACTCCCGGCCCGGGGAAAAACCGCCAGGCGCAACCGCTCCTTGCGCGTCCTCATGGTCGCCTCGGAAGCCGCCCCCTTTGCCAAGACCGGCGGTCTGGGCGATGTCCTCGGCACCCTCCCGCCGGCGCTGCGCGCGCAAGGGGTCGACGTGCGCCTGGTCCTCCCCTGGTATCGTAGCGCCCGCGAGGTGGCCGGCACACTGCGCCCCCTGGCGCAGCGGATCGCCGTCGGATTAGGCGCGGAAGACTGGTCGATGCGGGTCCGCCGCGGCAGGCATGACGGAGTACCGGTCTACTTTCTCGACGTTCCCGAACTGTTCGACCGCAGCGGGCTCTACGGCGAGGGAGGCCGGGATTATCCCGACAACGACCGGCGCTTCGCCCTGCTCGGGCGCGGCGCCCTGGAACTCGCCCGCACCCTCGGTTTCGCCCCGGACGTGGTTCACGCCCACGACTGGCAGGCCGCCCTGGCGGTCATCGACCTGCGGCACCGACTCTGGGCCGACCCGTTCTTCAGCGGCACCGGCAGCCTGCTGACCATTCACAACCTCGGCTACCAGGGGACCTTCCCGCCGACGGTTCTTGCCGACCTCGGTCTCGGTCCCGACCTGTTCACCATCGACGGGCTCGAATTTCACGGTCTGGCCTCGCTGCTCAAGGGCGGCATCCGCTTTGCCGACCATGTCAGCACCGTGTCGCCGACCTACTGCCGGGAGATCCAGACCCCGGCGTTCGGCGTCGGCCTGGACGGCCTGCTCAGAACGCGCCGGCAACGCCTCCACGGCATCCTCAACGGCCTCGACGGCCAGCGCTGGAACCCGGCGCACGACCCGTGCCTGCCGGCGCCGTATGCAGCGGACCATCTTGCCGGCAAGGCCGTCTGCAAAGCCGCTCTCCAGCAGGAGCTCGGGCTGCAGGTCGACGACCGGGCGCCGCTCGCCGCCATGGTCACCCGTCTCGACCGGCAAAAAGGGCTCGACCTGCTGCTGGAGGCATGGGAGCAGGTGCTGGCCCGCGGCCTCCAGCTGGTCCTGCTCGGCACCGGCACCCCCGACTACGAGCAACGCTTCGCTCAACTCGCGGCGCAATCGCCCGACCGGGTGGCGGTAATCCCCCGTTTCGACGACGGCCTGGCCCGGCGCATCTATGCCGCCAGCGATCTGTTCCTGATGCCGAGCCGCTACGAGCCGTGCGGCCTGGGGCAGCTGATCGCCCTGCGTTACGGCAGCGTGCCGCTGGTTCACGCCACCGGCGGGCTGGCCGACACGATTCGCGATCCGCGGGAGAGCCCGGCCGAGGCCAACGGTTTCGTCTTCCACGAATTCAGCGTGCCGGCGCTGCTGGCGACGCTCGACCGGCTGCTGGCCGCCCGGGAGCTGCGGGACGACTGGCAGACACTGGTCCAACGCGGCATGCGCCAGGACTTTTCCTGGCAGCGCTCGGCCGAAGATTATCTCGACCTTTACCGGGTCATTCGCAGGGAGCGGCAATGAACGAAAAGGATCAGCAGGCGCCGGCGCCGGTCCGGCCCGAGGTCTTGCAGCCGAACAACGAAAAGTTCCGCGACCTGGCGCAACTCGAGGAAGAGGTTCGCCGCCGGCTGCGCAGCAACCAGCGTTTCCTGGACAAGTTTCTCGACGAGGATTTCGTCGATGACGAAGCCGGGGAGGATGAGGGCGATGACGGTGACGAGGAGGAGTTGTAAAGCGGCCTAGGACTGGCCGGTCCCGAGGCGGGCGAGATAGTCTTCCCATTCGATCGGCAGCAGCGACTGCTTGGCGCTGTTGCACGCCTTGCAGGCCGGCACGCAGTTCCCCCGGGTGCTGCGGCCGCCGCGGATCAGCGGCACGACGTGATCGAGAGTCAGTTCCCTGGGCGCCACCCGCCCGCCGCAGTAATGGCAGACGCCCGCGGCAATGCGGTTGCGCCACCATTGGCTGCTGCGCAGTTCACGGGCCTTGGCCCGCTCCCGCCGCAACGTTTCCTCGCTGATCTCGTCCCAGGACATGGCCCGATATTACGGCAGATGCCGGCTGGCGGCAAGACCGTCACGGCATGACGCCCCTCCTTTACAAAGAGCAGGGGGCCCGGATCCCCACGATCCGGGCCCCCTGCAAGGGAGGCAGGAAATGTTCCCCGCGAGGCAACTGATAGCACAGGAGACCTTGCAATCCTCTCACAAAAAAAACCCCCGCCGATCCGGCGGGGGCCCCCTGGGGACATAATCACATTCCCTCTCTTCGCGAACAGGTCAGGCCTGCAAACAGCTCCTTCACAACTGCTGCCGACCAGTATACACACCCTATCTCACAAATCTCTCACCGCGACGACGGTGCCCTGACAAAAGAAGCGATCAACCCTTCAGCCAGCCGTTTTTCGGCGGATCTTGCGGGAAATCGCCGAGAACGCTGCGGATCTCTTCGGCGGAGAATTTCTCGCGGGCCAGCGAACGGGCATACTGGTCGAGCAGCTGCTTCGCCTGCACGCGCTGGTCATCGGCCGCCAGCAGCTGGTAAAGCAGCCTGGTGATGCCGTCGTGGGTCGGATTGTAACGCAGGGCATAGCGCAACAGCTTGATCGCTTCCTGGTAGCGGCGGCTTTCCGCCAGGATCCGGGCGAACCGCTGACTGGCCTCGAGGTAAAGCTGCTCCAGCTCGTCCTGGAAGACTGCCGCCGATTCGCTGCCGAAATCGCCGGGGAGGAACGTCCCCTGCCAGAGGCTGAAGGCGGCGGACAGGGAGATCTCGGCCGGCCACAGGTCGCCGGCGGCGGCCTGCTGCAGCCCCTTGCCGGCCAGGCGCCGGAATTCGTGCGCATCGATCCGCACATTCTCCAGGCAGATGATGCCGCGGGACAGCTGCAGGTGATGGCGCACATCGATACCGGGCAGGACCTGCTCCAGGGTCTTGCGCAGGCGGGTCATCAGCGAATCGAAATTCGAGCGGGCTCGCGAGGCCGGCGAGTCCGGCCAGAAGCCGAGCTGCACCGCCTCCTGCGAAACGCGCCGGTTGGGGGCGGCGAGCAGAACCGCAAGGAGCATGCGCTGGGCCGGGCTGAAGCCTTCGGCCCAGGGAACGACCCGGTTGCCGAACTGCAACTCGCAACGGCCGAGGCTTCTGACTTCCAGCAAAGTCTCCTCGCGGGCCGCCGCCGGCGAAGCGGTCCCCGCCGTCCGGCCGCGACGCAGCAGGGCGTTGACCCGGGCCGACAGCACCTTGAGTGCAAAGGGCTTGGTCATGTAGTCGTCGGCGCCGACATCCAGGCCGGCGACGATATCGTCGTCCTCGTCGCGACCGGTCAGCATCAGGACCGGGATCTTTTCCATCCACGGGTCGCGGCGCATGGTCCGGCAGACGTCGAGGCCGTTCATCCCCGGCAGGGTCACATCGAGGATGACCAGCTGGGGAGGGTCCTCCTCGATCAGGGCCAGGCCGTCCTCGCCGCTGTGGACGGTGGTCACCCGGCAATCCGGACGCCCGAGAGCCCCGGCCAGCAATTCGCAAACGGCCGCATCGTCCTCAATGACCAACAGATGCTTCTGTTCCATACTCCCCCCGTTGTCCTCCCCCTCCGGAGTCTGTTATTGGCCCGGCAGCAGCACGAACCCCATCTGGCGGCCGGTCCGGCCGTTGTCGCGACGGTACGAAAAGAACGTTTCGCGGTGACAGCAGGTGCACTCGCCGACCTCGTCGATCCGCGCCGCCGGGATGCCGGCGGCTTCGAGCTGCAGCCGGCAGCTGCGGCGCAGGTCGAGCAGCCAGTGCCCCAGGCGGGTCTCCCGGGCAATCTCGTCCCAGCCGCCGGCGCCGGCCCGGAACGCCTCACGCACCGGCCGGTCGACTTCGTAGCCGTGGCTGCCGATCCCCGGGCCGATTGCGGCCAGCAGCCGGTCCGGGCGGGTGCCGAACATCTCCCGCATAGCCTGCACCGTCCGCCCGATCAGGCCGGCGGCCGCGCCGCGCCAGCCGGCGTGGATCACCCCGGCGGCAGGCCCTTCGGGATCATAGAGCAGCACCGGGAAGCAGTCGGCCACCAGGATGCCGGCCATCACCCCGGGCTGGTTGAGGATCACCGCATCGCACTCGACCCGCTGGTAATGGCTGAAATCGGGATTCGGCTGGTCGATGACCAGGATTTCGCTGCCATGCACCTGCTGCACGGTCAGCAGCAGGTGCGGCGGCAGATCGAAGGTCCGCGCCAGGGCGGCGCGGTTGGCCTCGACCGCAGCCTGCTGATCGCCGGTATTGAAGCCGAGGTTGAGCGAATTGTAAGGGGGACGGCTGGTGCCGCCGTTGCGGGTGGTAAATCCGGCGACGATCCCGCCGTCCGCCCATGCCGGCTGCAGATAGCCGATCTTTCCCTGCCGTACAGTCTTCATGAGGTCTCACTGCGGAGCGACGGCCGGCTCTTCGGCCGCGTCCGGATGCAAGGGAGCATATTTCTGCTCCAGATAATCGATCACCTCCTGCAGCTCCGGCGGCAGCGGCGCCCGGAACTCCAGGGGCTGGCCGCTTTGCGGGTGCACGAAGCCCAGCTGCCAGGCATGCAGGAACTGCCGGTCGAGCCGCTCGACCAGCTTGCGCAGGCGGGGATCGGCCAGGGCACGGGCCCGCCCGGCGCTGCCGTAGAGGGGATCGCCGACCACCGGCAGGTTCATCTCGGCCAGGTGCACCCGGATCTGGTGCGTACGACCGGTCTCGAGAGCCAGATCGAGCAGGGTCAGGCGATCCCGGTCGTAGCGGCGCAGCACCTGCCAGTGGGTCACGGCGCGGCGGCCGCGACGGGTGCTGCTGCTCATCTTCAGCCGCTCGGCCGGGTGCCGGCCGATCGGCCGGTCGATCGTCCCCTCCTGGTTCTGCACCAGGCCATGCACCAGGGCGCGGTAACGCCGGGTGATGGTGTGCGCCTTGAACTGCCGCGCCAGCTGCTGGTGGGTCGGGTCGTCCTTGGTGGCCACCATCACCCCGGACGTGTCCTTGTCGAGCCGGTGGACGATCCCGGGGCGCAGCGCCCCGCCGATCCCGGAAAGATCCTGGCAGTGGTGCAGCAGGGCGTTGACCAGGGTGCCGCCGCGGTGTCCCGGCGCCGGATGGACCACCATGTGCGCCGGCTTGTCGATGACGATCAGGTGAGGATCTTCGTAGAGGACGGCCAGAGGGATCGCCTCGGGGGCGGCGGCAACCGGAGCCGCTTCCGGCAGGAAAATGCCGATCGTCTCTCCGCCGCGCAACTTCAGCCCGGCCTTGACGGCGACACCGGCAACGCTGACCAGGCCGTCATCGATCAGCCGCTTGACTTGCGAGCGGGTCAGTTCCGGCAGCTGCTCGGCCAGGAAGCGGTCGAGGCGCTCCCCCGCCGACTCCTGCCCCGCCAGCAGCTCGCGAGAGCCGCTCATTTACCAGATGGAGCTTTCGATCTTGCCGGCCTGGCGGATCATCACGTCGACGATCGCCCGGTCAAAGAGATGGTCGCGATCCGGCAGCTCCGGGGAGACCCTCCCGTAAAAATGTTCGCGCCCCTCGGTCAGCTCATCCTTGAGCAGGTCGAACAGCGTGTCGTTCTTGATGCCGTCACGCACCTTCTCCTGGTTGTACAAGGCAATGTCGGAGACGATGGCGCGAGCCAGCCGGAACGCCAGATTGGGATTGTCGACCAGTTTGGCCATAGTACCTCCCGGGGGAACCGGACAGGCCGCACACCCTGTCCGGCTGATTGTATTGACCTGCTGCCTGGCTCAATTCCTGCCAGGGGCCCTGCCTGACGCCGCGCGTTCATCCCTGGCCGTCACCCGCACCTGCAGCGTCAGCCGCCGGCCGTCGCGCAGAATTTCGACCGGCACCGCCCGGCCGATCGGGGCGCTGGCCACCAGCAACTGCAGTTCGCGGACGCCGCGCACCGCCTTGCCGGCAAAGGTGAGCAGCACATCGCCGCGCTTCAGCCCGGCCTTTTCGGCCGGGGAATCGGCAAGCACCCGGGTGACCAGGGCACCGGATGCCCGATCGAGCCCGAACGATTCGGCCAGGGCCGCATCGACCGGCTGCATGGTAACGCCGAGCCAGCCGCGCGTGACCCGGCCGGTGGCGATCAGCTGCTCGGCCACCTGCCGCGCCAGGTTGATGGGGATGGCGAAGCCGATCCCCTGGCCGGCGGCGACGATCGCCGTGTTCATCCCGACCACCTCGCCGTAGACGTTGAGCAGCGGGCCGCCGGAATTGCCCGGATTGATCGAGGCGTCGGTCTGGATGAAGCTCTCGTAGTCCTCGATGCCGACGTTGGCCCGCTCGGTCGCCGAAACCACCCCTACCGTCAGGGTGCTGTCGAGACCGAAGGGGTTGCCGATCGCCAACGCCCACTGACCGACCCTGATCCGGTCGGAATCACCCAGCACCGCCACCGGCAGCGGCTGGTCGCTGGAAATCTTGAGGACCGCCACGTCGGTCTTCGGATCGACCCCGAGGACATCGCCGGGGAAGACCCGCTGGTCGGGGAGCCGGACCTTGATCTTTTCCGCGCCCTCGACCACATGGGCGTTGGTCAGGATCACGCCGTCGGCGCTGATGATGAAGCCGGTCCCCAGGCTCTGCTCGCTCTGCGGCTGGCGCGGCGCCGGGAAAAGGTCGCCGAAGAAGTCTTCGAACAGCGGCCCGAGACGCGGCACAGCCCGGACCCGCTCGGCCCGGATGTTGACCACCGCCGGCGTCACCTTGGCCGACACCTCGGTAAATGCCCGCTGGGTCGTCAGCAAGTCAGCCGGCGGCTGTTCGACCGGCGGCTTGACTTCGGCGGTCCGGACCGATTTTTCGATGGTGGCCCGGGGCCGGTCCTCACACCCCGCGAGCAGCAGACCGAGCGCCAGGGCAAGCCCGCAGGGAACCAGGGGAAACCGTTGCCGCATACTGATCCTCATCACCTCACCTGCACCGCTGCAGAGTAGCGAAATGACGCGGTTCTGTCAATCATGCGGGAACCGGCGCAACTGGTCGAGAAGCTCCTGGTGCGACCCCTGCCAGTCCGCCGGCAGGGCCGGCCCGCGGTCGATCCGCCAGGTCGTGAGCAGACAGGTGCTCATCCCCACCCGGCCGGCGGAAAGGTCGTGCAGGGTATCGTTGCCGATCATCAGGCAGGCGTGCGGCGGCACGTCGAGTTCCGCCAGCAGGTCGTGGAAGAAGCCGGGATGGGGTTTGCAGTGGCGGCTGTTTTCGTAGCTGGCAACCGGCTGGAATGGCAGATCGTCCAGCCCGCCCCAGGCCAGTCGCGCGGCGGTGACTTCCCGGGGAAAGATCGGGTTGGTCGCCAGAACCACCCGCCAGCCTCGCGCGAGGCAGCTTTCAACCAGCGGGCGGGCGAGCGGATGGGGTTTCACCAGCGGCTGGAAAGCGGGGAGATCCTCCCGACAGAAGTCCGCCAGGCCAGCCTGGTAATCGGACCAGTCGAGCTGCAGTTCGTCCGCCAGCCTGGTGCGCAGCAGCTCCTCCAGGGAGCAGTCGCCGGTGGTGTCGTCGAGCATCGCCATGACCGCGGCGCGCAGTGTCGCCACCGTGCGCCGGGGTTCGGCAACGGGTTCCAGCCGTTCGGCCAGCCGCCGCAGGTAGAGCGGCACGAACACCTGCATGTCGACGTCGATCAGCGTGCCGTCGAGATCGAACAGGGCCGCCTGAAGCGGCGCCAGGTTGAGGGCGGGCGGAGACGGTTCGGAAAACGGGGACTTGAACATGGAGGGAGCATAGCACGCCCGGGCAGGTCGCGGCTACAGCAACGGTCTTGACATCGCCGCCAGTTCCCTTAATCTTGTCTGCACGTTTCGCCGCTCCCCCCGCGAACACCGAAACCATCATCTCTCCCGAGGAGGCATGACATGGCGAAGAAGATTGGCGTGATCCTGTCCGGCTGCGGCGTCTACGACGGCAGCGAAATCCACGAGGCGGTCATTACCCTGCTGGCGATCGACCGCAACGGCGGCGAAGCGGTGTGCATGGCGCCGAACGTCGCGCAGATGCACGTGGTCAACCACCTGACCGGCGAAGTGGCGGCCGGCGAGAGCCGCAACGTCCTGGTGGAGGCGGCGCGCATCGCCCGCGGCAAGATCAGGGATCTGGCCACGGTCAAGGCCGCCGATCTCGACGCCCTGATCATGCCGGGCGGATTCGGGGCCGCCAAGAACCTCTGCGACTTCGCGGTCAAGGGCGCCGACTGCAGCGTCGACCCCGAGGTCGCCCGCCTGCTCCGCGAGATGGTGGCGGCCAGGAAACCGGTCGGCGCGGTGTGCATCGCCCCGGCCGTCCTCTCCAGGGTGCTCGGCGCCGATAAACTCCCCCACCAGCTGACCATCGGCACCGACGCCGGCACCGCCGCGGCGCTGACCGGCATGGGGAGCCAGCACGTACAGTGCCCGGCCCGCGAATTCGTGGTCGACAAGGGCAACAAGCTGGTTTCCACCCCGGCCTACATGCTGGCCGGCGGCATCGCCGAAGCCGCCGAGGGGATCGAGAAGTGCGTCAAGGCCCTGATCGACCTGATCGACTGAGCCGCAAACCGCAAGCGAAAAAACCCCAAGAGGCGGGCCTGACGGCCCGCCTCTGCGCGTTCAGGAGCTGCGGGCTCAGCACCCGGCGAAGCTGATGATCTCGTCGAGGAATTCGCCGCCGAAGCGGCGCAGCTTGTGTTTGCCGACACCGCCGACAGCGAGCAGGGCGGCTTCGCTGGTCGGGAGGGTCGCGGCCATCTCGGCCAGGGTGGCGTCGCTGAAGATCACGAACGGCGGCACCCCTTCGGCATCGGCCAGCCGCTTGCGCACCGCGCGCAGCCGTTCGAACAGCACCTCGTCGTAATCGAAGCCGCCGGCCCTGGGGCGGCCTTTCTTCGGCTGGGCCCTGACCCGCAGGCGCGGGCGGGCCAGCTCCAGGCGCTCCTCGCCGCGCAGCAGCGGGCGGGCGGCCGCGGTCAGGGTCAGTACCGAGTAGCGGGCCACGTCCTGCACCAGGTAGCCGTGGTGGATCAATTGCCGCAGCAGGGCGGCCCACGCCTCGGCGCTTTTGTCGGCGCCGATCCCGAAGGTCGAGAGCCGGTCGTGGCCGAGGTCCGCGATCCGGGCGCTGCGCACGCCGCGCAGCACCTCGACCACATGATTGACGCCGAAGCGCTGGCCGGTGCGGAACACGCAGGAGAGGGCCTTCTGGGCATCGATCGTGGCATCGTAGCGCTCCGGCGGGTTGAGGCAGACGTCGCAGTTGCCGCAGTCGTCTTCCTGGCGCTCGCCGAAGTAGCCGAGCAGCACCCGCCGCCGGCACCCCGGCGCTTCGGCGAAGCCGACCATCGCCTGCAGCTTGTGCTGCTCGATGCGCTTCTGCTCCGGATTCCCCCCCATCTCGATCAGACCGCGGACAATGGCGATGTCGCCGTAGCCGAACAGCAGCAGCGCCTCGGCCGGCAGGCCGTCGCGCCCGGCGCGACCGGTCTCCTGGTAGTAGCTTTCGATGTTCTTGGGGAGGTCGTAGTGCACCACGAAGCGCACGTTCGACTTGTCGATCCCCATGCCGAAAGCCACGGTCGCCACCACCACCTGCAGGTCGTCGCGCAGGAAGGCCTCCTGCACCCGCCCGCGGTCGGCATCGCTCATCCCGGCGTGGTAGGGCGCAGCCTGCCAACCGGCGGCGGCCAGCTTGCCGGCCAGCTCCTCGACCCGCTTGCGCGACAGGGCGTAGACGATCCCCGCCTGCCCGGGGCGCTCGTCGAGAAAGGTCGTCAGCTGCTGAAACGGCTTCTGCTTGTCGACCACCGAGTAGCGGATGTTGGGACGGTCGAAGCCGGCCACGAAGCAGCGCGCCTGCGTCAGGCCGAGGCGGCTCAGGATGTCGGCGCGGGTCTGCGGGTCGGCGGTGGCGGTCAGGGCAATCAGCGGCACGCCGGGGAAGAGCCGGCGCAGCTGGCCGAGTTGCACGTACTCGGGACGGAAGTCGTGTCCCCACTGGGAGACGCAGTGGGCCTCGTCGACGGCGAACAGGGCGACGGGCAGTTCCCGGAGCCGGTCGAGGAAGCCATCGGAGAGGAGTCGCTCGGGGGCGACGTAGAGCAGGTCGAGCTCAAGGGCATGCAGTTTTGCCAGGACCTGCCGCGCCGCGGCGGCCCCGAGCGAGGAGTTGTAAAAGGCCGCGCGCACCCCCAGGGCCAGCAGGGCATCGACCTGATCCTTCATCAGCGAAATCAGCGGCGAGACGACGATCGCCACGCCCGGCCGGTGCAGGGCCGGGATCTGGTAGCAGAGCGACTTGCCGCCGCCGGTGGGCATCAGCACGAAGGCATCGTCGCCGGCGATCAGGGCATTGACGATCTCGTCCTGCGGCGGGCGAAAGGATCGATAGCCGAAGACGTCACGCAGGGTCGTAAGGGGGGTGGCAGCCCTGGGGTCAGGAGCTGGCGCCTCTAGACAAAGTACGGGGGCGGCGAGGGGGGAGGGGGAGGGGATGGGGGGGGAGAGG
>VAUL01000037.1 GCA_005774545.1 Deltaproteobacteria bacterium
GTGCAGTTCCTCTTCGACGACCCGCAGGGCGAACAGGCCCGCGCGGACGCGATCCGCGAGAAGATCTTCAAGGCCGAGGCCTACCTGAAGCAGTCGCTCTCGGTCATCGAGGCCAAGCGCCTGATGAACACCCTGCGCGAGTCGGCGCTGAAGGATCCGCTGACCGGCCTGTACAACCGGCGCTTCCTGCAGGATCATGCCAACCACGTCATCTCCGGGACGCTGCGCCGGAAGAAGTGCCTCGGCATGATCATGTGCGACCTCGACTACTTCAAGCAGGTCAACGACCAGCACGGTCACGACGTGGGCGATGTCGTCCTCAAGGAGACCGCGCACCTGATCCTCAAGGGGGTGCGCGAGGCCGATATCGTTCTTCGTTTCGGCGGCGAGGAGTTTTTCGTGCTGCTGACCGACATCAATCCCGGGGACGCCTACATCGTCGCCGACAAGATCCGCCAGAGCTTCGAGGATCACAAGTTCAAGATCCCGAGCGGTATCCTGAAGAAGACGCTGAGCCTCGGCGTCAGCGAATTCCCCGGCGACAGCGAGGGATTCTGGCAGTGCATCAAGTACGCCGACGTGGCGCTGTACAAGGCCAAGGAGTCCGGTCGCAACCGGGCGATCCGGTTTGACCCGCAGATGTGGTCGGGCGAACAGTTTTAGGTCGATGAAAAACGCCCATCTGCGGCGTTGTCTTCGTTTTCGTCGCTGCGACGTACCTTGCGGTACGCCTCGCTCCTCAAACTTCAGGCGCCTTGCATCCGGGCATTTTGATCGGCCTTGAACCGCCGCGTTTTCTCTAAAGGCTCCCGCCGCTGGCAGGGGCCTTTTTTAATCCGCCATGTCGCAATCCGGAGCGAGTGCGGTATGCTGAAACTCTGCTGATATCCTGACGACAAGGAGCCGACCATGGCCGAAGGAACCCTGCTGCTGGAGAAGGGCGACGGCATCGCCCTGATCACCATCAACAATCCCCAGGCGCTCAACGCCCTGACCGCGAGCATGTTCCAGTCCCTCGAGCAGCTTCTCGCCGGGTTGGAGAGCGATGATGCGGTCCGCGTGGTGCTGCTGACCGGAGCCGGCGAAAAGGCTTTCGTTGCCGGCGGCGACATCCGCTATCTCGACAGCCTCGATGTCGAGGGGGCGCGGGCCTTCGCCCTGCAGGCCCAGCGTCTTTACGACCGGATCGAAACCTTCCCCAAACCGGTCATCGCCGTGATCAACGGCTACGCCCTTGGCGGCGGATGCGAACTGGCCATGGCCTGCGACCTGCGCATCGCCGCCGAAACCGCCCGGCTCGGTCAGCCCGAGGTCAAGCTCGGCATCATCCCCGGTTTTGCCGGCACCCAGCGGCTGGCGCGGCTGGTCGGCAAGGGGCGGGCCAAGGAACTGGTCTTCACCGGCGAGATGATCGATGCCCGGGAAGCCTGGCGGATCGGGCTGGTCAACCGGGTGGTGCCGGCCGGGCGGCTGATGGAGGAAGCCCGCGCGCTCGCCGCGAAGATGGTCGACAAGAGCGCGTCAGCGATACGGATCGCCAAGGACGCCATCGAGAACGGGCTGGAGATGGATTTCGCCCGGGGCGCCCGCTACGAGGCCGACCTGTTCGCCCTGTGCTTCGCGACCGCCGATGCGCGCGAGGGGCTCAAGGCTTTTGTCGAAAAGCGCCCGCCGAATTTCCGCGGCAGGTAGGGGGCGTTGTCCGGCCACTACGTCGTTGGATGAAAATTGTCGCACTTCCGATGGGTTGCGAAGATAGCGCCGCAGGGCTATACTTTGCATAGAGAGCCAGACGGGGATATCCCCGGGCGGGAGGTGCGTCATGACAGGCTATGAAGTTCTCAAGCAGATGCGCCATGCCGGCAAGGACAAGCGTTGTTTCATCAAGTGGTGGCGCAAGGAGAACGATTTTGTCGACTATGAACTGGTCGACACGTTCCTGGCCAACCTGAAGCCGGATCATGAGTTCGCCGGCTTCGAACTGTTGACGCTCGAGCAGATGTGGCAGGAACTGCATCGCCGCGAACCGCGGCGGGTGACCGTGGGGCAGCGGCACGGGGAAAAGGTGATCCGCTGGCAGCATATGGCCGAGGACGGTACCATGCGCGAAGAGATCTTCCCTTTTGCACCGAAAGCGGTCATGACCGTGTTTGACGGCGAGACGCGCGGCGATACGATGGCTTAGGACGGTTTCTTCTCCTCCGGTTCGGGATGGGGCTGTACTTCGAAGGTGAAGTGCGGCCTTTTTTATCGGGCGATCCGCTGGTCGAACGACCACTTGCCGGCACCATGGATCACGAGCGCCAGGGCCAGGCCGATGGCCAGCAGGTGATATTCGAACCCCTCGCCGGCGCCGTTCCCCGTCCAGTTCATGAAGAAGCCGTAGCGGGCATGAACGAAGAAGATGGCGCCGCCCATGACCAGGGCGATGCCGAGAGCGCACAGGCGGGTGCAGAAGCCGACGATGAGGCCGAGCGCGCCGGCGGATTCGGCCAGGATCACCAGCACCGCCACCGGTGCGGGAAGCCCGAGTTTGGCGGTGAAGGTGTGCATGGTCGCCTGCAGGCCGGCGCCGCCGAACAGGCCGAAGACCTTCTGCAGGCCGTGAGGGAGCATGACCCCGCCGAGGGTGAGGCGCATGATCAAACCTGCCGTATCGTTCTGCGTACCGAAAATCATCCGCATCATGGTCGAATCCTCCGCCGGAAGTTCCTTAAAATAGCACGATCCGCTCCCATCGACAATCGATCGTGCCGACTTGCCAGGGCGCACCCGGATGCTAGAATCAGCTCAAGGGGGTTCCATGCCTTGGCCAGCGTTCCCCAGTATCGCCCTGCAGCCGGATGAGGTTGGGCGGCTCTTTTCCGCCCTCGCGTCCGGGCGCCTGATGTTCGGACCTCGGCCCGGCAGCGACGGTTCCTGCCGGCTGCAGCCACTCCCCGAAATCCCGGCGCATCCGGGTGCCGCCCAGCCTTTCCTCTCCCTGAAGAAATTTCTCGTGCCCGACGGCGATCCGCTCTGGGCGTGGACGTCGGAGCGCTATGCCGGACCGCCGCCGCCGCCGCGCCTGACGGTGGTCGATCTCCCGCTCTGCGACCTGCAGGCCCTGGCGTGGCTCGACCTGGTTTTCGCCGAGGATCCCCCCTATCGCGCCCGGCGTGAGGCCCTGCTGGTCGTCGGGGCACCGTGCCAACCGGCGGCGGACTGTTTCTGCGACCCGGCCGGTCTCTTGCCGGGCGGTGACCTGTTCCGCGCCGGCACCCGCTGGTGGGCGCTGTCGCCTGTCGGGGAAGCTCTCCTCGTCAGGGCGGCCGGCCCGGGGAATTTGGCGGGCGAGCCGCTTCCCGGCCCGGAACCGGGGGGCGCCGTGCCGACGGTCGATCCCGCCCGCTTTGCCGGCAGTGCCGGTGACCCGCTCTGGGATGAGGCGGCGGCGCGTTGTCTGGCGTGCGGTGCCTGCTCTGCCGTCTGCCCGACCTGCATGTGCTACGAAGTCGTCGATGATCCCCGGCTGGACGGGACGGTCACCCGCCGGCGGGTGTGGGACAACTGCTTCTTCCCCGAACATGCCCGGGTCGCCGGCGGGCATGACTTCCGCCCGGGACGGGGCCGGCGCCTGCGCTTTCGTTTCGAACACAAGTACCTGGGTTTCGGGCCGTGGCGCGGGCTGTCCTCCTGTGTCGGTTGCGGCCGTTGCCGGCGGGCCTGTCCGGTCGGTATCAGCCTTGAAGAGGTTGCCGGCCGCCTGGCGAGGGGCGCCGGGCCATGAACGCCGGCTTTTTGCCGATGCCGGCGCGAATCGTGGCGATCGAGCCGCTGGACCGGGACCACCGGTTGTTCAGCCTCCGTCCGGCACAGCCCTTTGACCTGCGCCCCGGGCAGTTCGTCGAAATCACCATCCCCGGCGTCGGGGCGTTCCCCGTGTCGGCCTGCGCGCCGGTGGCCGCCGGTCTGCTCACCTCCTGCATCCGCCGCGCCGGTCGGGTCACCGAGGCCCTTTTCCAACTCGAGAGCGGCGCTCTGCTCGGCGTGCGCGGCCCGTTCGGCAACGGCTTTCCCGTCGAAACGTTTTACGGCAGTGATCCGCTGCTGATTGCCGGCGGGCTGGGGATCGCGCCGTTGCGGGCCCTGCTGCATGCCCTGCTGGCCATTCCCGAAAGGGTCGGGCGGATCACGCTGCTGTATGGCACGCGCGAGCCCGGCGCCCTGCTGTTCCGCGAGGAACTTGCCGGACTGGCCGCCACCGGACGCATCGACCTGAGGCTGTCGGTCGATTTTGCCGAAGAGCTTTCGCTGGAGGAGTGGGGCGTTGCCTGCGAAGTCGGTCTGGTCAACGACCTGCTCCGGGCGGTGACCTTCGATCCGGCGCGCACGGTGGCGGCACTCTGCGGCCCGCCCGGGCTTTACCGGTGCCTCATCGAGGAGCTGGCGCGCGCCGGAATCCCGCCGCAGCGGATCTTCGCCACGCTGGAACGGCGCATGCGCTGCGGGATCGGTGAATGCTGCCACTGCGTGACCGGCGGGGTGTTCCTGTGCCGGGAGGGGCCGGTGTTCTCCCTGGACCGGTTGCGGTCCATGGAAGGGGCGATCTGAGATGGCGGCGATGAGTCTGGCGTGGGTGCGCTATACTTCCTGCAGCGGCTGCCAGCTGATGCTCACCAACTGCGAGGCACAACTCGCGGAACTGGCCATGCAGGTCGAACTCCGGGAGTTCGACCTGATCTCCTCGGCGTGCGCCGAAAAGGGCCGGGTCGATCTGGCCCTCGTGGAAGGGTCGGTGTCGACCCCCACTGAGCTTGACTCGCTGCTGGACCTGCGCGCGCGGTCCCGGTGGCTGGTCGCGATCGGAGCCTGTGCCCTTACCGGCGGCATCAATGCCCTGGCGGGGGGGGCGGAGCGGCCGGAGCCGGGGACGTTTCCCCCGCAGCCGCTCCGTCGTTTCGTCCGGGTCGATTGGGAGATCCCCGGCTGCCCCCCGGAGCGGAGCGAACTGCTTTCCCTGTTCGGCGCGCTGCGCCACGGCGGTTGGCCGGCGCGGCTTGAATGTGCCGTCTGCATGGAGTGCCGGATTGCCGAGAATCGCTGTCTGCTGATGGAAGATCGCCTGCCCTGCCTCGGACCGGTGACCCGCGCCGGCTGCCGTGCCCGCTGCCCCGGGGTCGGGGTCGCCTGCGAGGGGTGCCGCGGCGAAGTGGCCGAGGCCCATCGCGACGAAGTCTTCCGGCTCCTTGCCGGGTGCGGGCTGCCGTCCCGCGAAGTGCGGCGGCGGCTCGGGCGGTTCCGCGGAAACGGCCATGACTAGGCTCGTGATGCAGCCGCTGCGGCGGGTCGAAGGGCACGGCCGGGTCGAACTGATCCTTCGCGACGGGCAGTTGCGGGAGGTCCGGCTGGCGCTGACCGAATCGCCGCGGCTGTTCGAGCGGCTGGTGGTCGGCCGCAGTGCCCTGGAGATTCCCGACCTGGTCTGCAGGATCTGCGCGATCTGTTCGGCGGTGCACAGGCTGGCGGCACTGGAAGCGATCGAGCGCGCCCTGGCGGTGGAAATCCCCCCGGCCGCGCGCCTGGTGCGCGAACTGCTGCTGCTTGGCGGCCATCTGCAGAGCCACGCCCTCCACCTTTTCTGCCTGATCCTCCCCGACTTTTCCGGAGTGGCCAGCGTCTTCGACCTGGTCCGCCGCGGCGACCCGCTGGCTGTTGGCGGGCTCGAACTGAAGGCGTTCGGCAACCGGGTGCAGGAACTTGCCGGGGGGCGGGTGATTCATCCGGTAAACGCCGTTCCCGGCGGAGTGGTCCGGCTGCCGTCGGGGGAGGCGCTGGCCGGGTTGCGGCAGGACTGCGATGTCTGGCTCGAACGCTGGCCGCGCTTGTCGGCGGATTTTATCGGGACCGCCCGTTACCCTGCGTCCGGAACGCTGACCGGTACGGTACTTGCTGTCGGGGGGGCGGAACGCTTCGCCTTGCAGGGCGATACCCTGTATGTGGGGGGCGGCGACCCGGTCCCTGCCGGCGGCTACGCCGAGTTGCTGGCGGAGCAGCCCGTACCGTATTCACGGGCCCGGCAGTCCGCCGGCGACCGCGGTCCCTTCCTGGTCGGGGCGCTGGCCCGCCGGCAGCTGTGGGCCGCCCGGTCAGGAGGCGGCGCCGTATTGGAAGGCGCCGGCGGCATTCACGACAACAACACCGCCCAGTTGGCGGAGATCGGTTGGACTCTGGAACGGATCGCCGCGGTAGCCGCCGAATTGCAGGCGCAGCGGCCGGGCGCCCCGCTGCAGATCCCGCCCGGGTCCCCACGGGCCGGCGTCGGGACGGCGGCCTTCGAGGCCCCGCGCGGACTGCTGGTCCACCATTACGTCGTGGATGACTGGGGACAGGTGGCGGTTGCCGATATCGCCACCCCGACGGCTATCAACCAGAGAACCATGGAACGGCAGCTCCTGGCGGATCTGGCCGGCATCGACGACGAAACGGAACTGCGCGGCCGCGCTGCACGGGTTGTACGGGCTTTCGACCCGTGCATTTCGTGCGCGGTGCATGTGATTCAGTGCTGAGTTCCGAGCGATGAGCGATGAGTAAGCCCCCGGCGTTGCTGCCTGGGGAGGCGCTTTTACTCATCGATTTAAAAAGGTGTCCGCGAAAAGTAGCGCTTGGTGGCTTCCTGCAGCTTGCTGACGGCCTGAAAGGCCTCGCGCAGCAGTTCCTGGTCGGTTTTGCTCAGGGTGTTGGGGTCGATGTGATGGCCAGGCGGGAGCCCCGCTTCCAACTGGGCGATCTCCTGGCGCAGGCGCAGGAAGGCCAGCGCTTCGAAGGCGGCGCGGATGTTGTCGGCCGTTTCCGCGGTGAACACGTGGTGCTCGACCAGTGCCTGCAGCCGGTCGAGCGTACCGGTCGCATGAATTCCCTTGTCGAGCGCAAAGATCCGGATGCAGTCGATGAGATAGATCAGCCCTCCGAGTTTGAGCGACAGTTTGCCGGCATGCTCGCCGCCCCGCTCGGGGCTGAAGCCGCCGAAGAGACCGAGCGGCACCCTGCCGCGGACATCGAGTGCCATCATCTGGTAGAGAAAAGCCGGCTGGTCGCTGACCTCGTCGCAGATGATGGCGCGCAACTCCGCCGCCAGCGTCTCGTCCCCCGCCAGGGGGGCAAGATCGAAGAAGATCGACGAATCGCGAATCTGCTGCGGTTCGCCGCCGGCCACCCAGCCGCGGATCCGCTCCCGCCAGTCCGCCAGCCGTCCCCGCCAATGCGGATTGTCCGCCATGACCCGGCCGTCGCAGGGGGGGTAGCCGATCCGCTCCAGGGCGGCGACCAGTTCCGCTGCAAGCGGCGCGAAAAACGCCTCGGCTTCGGCCAGGCGCTCCGGCGGCAGGTCCTCGTAGAGGAACGCATGGTCCTGGTCCGGACCGAGCAGCATCTCCCCGCGGCCGCCGCTGCCGAGGATCAGGAAGGCATAGCGAAGCTCGGGCGGCTGGGCCCCGCCGGCGATCCGCGCAGCGAGACAGAGTTCGAATGCCCGGCGGATGATGGCCTGGTGAATGTGGGTGAGCACCGTCATCGCTTCGGCGGCGCTGCGGGTCTCGGCAAGCAGGCTGCGCGCAACCGGGAAGAGGCGGCGGCGAATGGCAGCCAGGCCGTCGAGGGTCTCTTCGCCGCGAATGGTGTCGAGCAGACGCATCGCCTTGTGGCTGCGGAAGCGCAGCTGATCGATGAGTGGCCGGTCGGCCGGCAGGAACGGCAGGGCGGTCAGCTCGTCGGGGAGCAGCCAGCGATGCTCGGCGACCTGCAGGTTGCGGATGCGGGTGTGCTCCGGATGGCAGAGATAGGCCAGGATCAGAACCTCGCCCCATTCGTAGCGATGGTGGACGACATCGAAGATCCGTTCGACCTCGACCGGCAGATCGAGTTCTTCCAGAAGCTCGCGTCGCAGAGCGGCTTCCGGCGTTTCGCCCGGTTCGAGTTTGCCGCCGGGGAATTCCCACAGTCCGCCGTGGCGGGATTCAGGCGGGCGCCGGGCAGCCAGCACCCGCCCTTCGTGGAGGATGATGGCGGCCGTTACGAGCAGCGGCATGGCGCCTCCGCAGGTGGGGTGAGGCGGAGTTTTTTGGCTGACAGCATGGGCTTCCTCATGCTACATAACCTCCGCCCGATGAAGCCGGGGCGGGGAGAACGATGGCAAAACTCACGGAAAAGGGCCGGGCGATCCGGCGGATGTTTGACGAGATCGCCCCGCGTTACGATCTGCTCAACCGGCTGCTGTCCTTCGGCATCGACCGGCGCTGGCGGCGGGTGGCCGTTCGCCAGCTCGCCGTTCCGCCGGGGGGGCGGGTCCTCGACGTGGCGACCGGCACCGGCGATGTCGCGCTGGAAATCGCCCGCCAGACCGGGCCGTCGGTGCGGATCGTCGGCGCCGATTTCACCCAGGGGATGCTGGTGCGCGGCCGCGAAAAGGTTGCGGCTTCGCGCTACGCCGGCCGCATCGAACTGGTCAATGCCCCCTGTGAGGCGCTGCCCCACCCCGATGGCACCTTCGATGGCGTCACCATCGCCTTCGGAATCCGCAACGTCGTCGATCGCGACCGCGGCCTGGCCGAAATGGCCCGGGTGCTGAAACCCGGCGGGCGTGCGGTCATTCTCGAGTTCGCCACCCCCCGCAGCCGGCTGTTTCGCGCCGTCTACCTCTTCTACTTCCACCGGCTGCTGCCGCGCCTCGGCGGATTGCTGTCGCGCCGCAGCGCCTATCAGTACCTGCCGGAATC
Organism: Deltaproteobacteria bacterium; assembly: GCA_005774545.1. GTDB lineage: Bacteria > Desulfobacterota > Desulfuromonadia > Desulfuromonadales > BM103 > VAUL01. The sequence goes on from VAUL01000037.1 coordinate 8,754, forward strand.
CGTGCAGGAATTCCCCGATCGCCAGACCTTCCTTGCGATGATGGCCGCGGCCGGACTCACCGGCCTTCGCCATCTCGATCTGACCGGCGGCATCGCGGTCGTCTACGTCGGCGAAAAACCCCGCTAGTTTTTTCCCCCGCCGCCCCAGAGAATGGACGGGTCCTCGACCAGCTTGAACGGCAGGCCGAGGGTTCGCTGAAAGATCCCCAGCACCCCCTTGGAAATGGCGCTGATCGGAATGGCCACGATCTCGGGGTTTTCCGCCGGTCCGCGGACCTTGAACTGGGCCGTGATCAGGGCGCGCTGCTCGCCGCCGAGAATCCACCCGGCGATGGGCAGGTGGGAAACCACCTTGTCGATGGTGCCGAGCGGTTTGACCACCAGCAGCAGATCGAGGTTGTCGTGGAGCATGTCGTATTTGCCGATATACGACATGCTCATGGCATTGCTGTCGATCACCAGGTTGTCACTGCTCAGAACCCCCCGGTCGAGGCGGGCCTCGGCGGTGAGCTGCGAAAACGGCACGCCTTCGCGGCTGACGTCGGGGAGTTGCATCGTGAGCAGCTGCGAAACGTTGAGCAGCGAGAAGACCGTGGCCAGGATCGGCGAATGGCGCAATACGCCGTCCTTGACGGTGACATTGAAGTTGCCGAAGGTGGATGGCAGGAACCCGTTCTCGCCGAATGTCCCCTCAAGATAGAAGTCGCCGCGCAATTTGCCGCGCAGGATGCTCTTGCGCTGGAGCAGCTCGTTGTAGACGGCGTAGGCGTCGATGTCCTCGGCGTGGCCTGACACCCGGAGCCGCGTCCGGTCGCCGGCGTAATCGACCAGTACCTGGGTTGTGCAGTATCCCTTGTCGATGCTGAAATCGAGCGGATGGATCAGCAGCTGCCTGCTGTCGGGGACGATCAGCGCCCGGGCTTTCTGGAACTTCATGCCGAAGAGGTCGCCTGCTTTGGCGTCGACCCTGATCTGCACGGGCGGGAAGGGCGGATGCGGCGCCGCGCCCCTGCGGGCCTTGCGGGCGGCTTCTGCGGCCGGGGACTCGTCGGTCCACAGGCCGATGAGCTCCTTGATGTTGGCGTAATCCCCGGAGATGTCCAGTTCCACCCGGGGCGCGGCAAAGTCCCTGATCGTGCCGCGCACTGACGCGCGGGTGCCGCCGTCGAGCCGGACGTTGACCGGCGTGAAGTCGAGTCCCTCGCGGTCGATGCTCAGCTGGCCGGACAGGTCGCGCAGGATGGCCCGGTCGGAGTGGAAGATCAACTCGTCGGCGCGGACCGCGGAGGCCCTGACGCCGAGTTCGAGCCTGGGTTTCTGTAGGTCGGCGACCCGGGCCTGCAGGATGACGGGGGATTTGCCGAGGCGCGCGGTCAGCTTTTCGCTGCGGATTCCATTGCCGGTGAAGATCAGCTGGCCGTTGAGTTGGTTGATGTCGGCGATGATGCCGTGCATCGGCATGGCAATGTTTTGCAGGTCCAGAATGGCATTAGTCTCGACGGCGGCTGCCGGGCCGCGAACTGTCAGGTCGAGAGCCGCTCCCCCGCGCAGTTCCAGGCGATCGACGGCGGGAACCAGTGGGCCTGCGGCCGTCAGGTCGGCAAGCTCGAGCCGGGTGGCCAGGTCGACGGTGGCCGGCCCGCTCCAGTCGACGGTTCCCGCCAGGGTGCCGCTCAGGGGCGGCAGGGCCAGGGTGCCCCGCTCGATGGCCAGGCTGGTGCGGGTCGCCGTGCCGTGTAGAACCAGGGCGGAGCCGGCGGTCGGCGGCAGATGCAGGTGATCGCCATAACGGATGGCGAGAGCCGACAGGTCCAGATGGGCATCGACCGCCAGTTGCCCCGTTGCTCCCCTGATCTGTCCCTGTAATTTCAAATTGCCGCCGAGCGTCACCTCCGGCGGTAGCGTGTCGGGCCAGAGCGCCGCCAATTGCGTGGCGCTCCCTGAGCCGGTGAGGACAACATCCACGGCGGTGTTGCCGTCGGGGCGCAGTGCGGCGCTGCCGGAAAAAGTGACCGGCATCCGGGCAACCGTTGCCGCGCCGCGCTCGATTTGCCACTTGCCGTTGTCGAGGCTGACCTCGACAGCCTTCAGCACGACCGTGTTCCCCCTGCCGATATCCCAGGCGAAATCGCGCGCGCTGCCGTTGAGGCGGTCGAAGGCAAAGCGTCCCCGGCCGGCCGCTGCGGTTGGCCATTCGGCCCGAAAGGCCGCCTCGCGAAGCGTCAGCACGCCGGTGGGCTGCAACTGTTCGAGCCAGGCGGGGAGGGGAGGCTCCTGCCGGGAAAGCCAGGCCTTCATCCGGCTGCCCGTTAAGGTGCAATCGCCGAGTACGCCGTCGAGCTTTAGGACATCCTCTCCCGTGTGGAAAGAAAAGTCTCCGGCCAGTCGCAGTTCGTCGAACTCAAGGGCAAGCTGCCGCAGCCGGTGGACGGTGCCCTCCCGCTTCCAGGTGCCGGCCAGATGCAGGCGGTTGAACGGCACCCGCTGATGGGCGGAGCTGCCGGCGTGAAGCTGCAGCTTCTGTCCGGTCAACTCGGCCCGGAACGCAATCCCTGAGGCGCCGCTTCCGTTCAGGCTGGCCGTCAGCACCCCTTCTCCGGCGGCGTCGATTCCGGTGCGCTCCGGCAGCATCCCGGCAAGGTGCCCCAGATCGAGGGCCTTGCCTTCAACGGCCAGGTCCCAAGCCGTCTCGTCCAGAGCGCCGGTCGCCGATAGCTCTGCGGCCCCCTTGATGGCGACGCGGGTCCCCTTTCCCCCGGCCAGGTTGCCGGTGAGGTTGAAGGCCGCTTTGCTCCCCGCGCTGACATCGGCGATCTCGGCGCGGATGTCGTTCAGGGTGAGGGAGCGTGTCTCCCCGGAGTTGAGGCTCCAGCCGAAAACGAGAGAGCCCTGCTGGACTTCGACCCGGCGGATGTGCAGCCCCCCCGGCAACTCGAGGGGAAGACCGCTGGCCGGCGGCGCGGTGCTTCCCGGTGAGGCGGGATGTGGCGCGATGCGCAGATGCGGAGCGTCGAGGGCGACCTCCGAAAAGACCAGTCTGCCGAACAGCAGACCGTGCCAGGCCAGTTGCAGCCAGAGCTTCGGTGCCGTCAGTTCGGCGGGGGTCTGTGCGGTACCGATCTGCAGGTCGGCAAAACGGAAGGCGATGCCGGCCTCGCGCAGTTCAAGTTGGGCCTTGCCCAGGCTGACCGGCATCTGCAACTGGTTGCCGAGTTCTTCGGCCAGCCGGTCACGGTACAGGTCGAGGTCGAACGTCGCCAGGAAGTAGCCGATCCAGAGAGCGACGCCGGCCGTGACCAGCCCGGCAAGGTACAGCAGGGGCGAACGGCGTAGTCGGTTGAAGGGGGCCATCGTTTATCCGTCCGCCGCCGGCGTACTGTCCGGAAGCGGCCTGGGCAGGCTCACCAGAAAGCGGCTCCCCTCCCCGGGGGCGCTTTCCACCGTGATCGTGCCGCCGTGCAGGTTGACGATTTCGCGCACCATGGCCAGGCCGAGACCGATGCCGCGAACCCGTCGCCGATCGCCGATGTCGAGCCGGTGAAACGGTTCGAAGATGCGCTCCTGCTCTTCGCGCGGGATGCCGATTCCGCGGTCGGCAAGGGTCACCCGGCAACTGTCGCCGAGATCCTCCGCCTGCAGGAGGATCGGGCCACCCTGCGGCGAGAAGCGGCAGGAGTTGGCGAGCAGCTGCCGGAACACCTGGATCAGTTCGCGGCGGTTGCCGAAGACGGTCAGCTCTTCCGGGCAGTCGATGCGCAGCGCGTGCTTGTCGGTGCATTCCCGGCTGCCGCCCACAGCCTGTTCGAGCAGCTGGCGCACCGGCAATGCTTCGTAGTCGATCCGCGCCTGGTCGGTTTTCAACCGACGGACCTCGAGGAAGGTCTGGACCAGGTCCTGCATCTTTTCCGCTTCCCGGAAGATGGTCTCGACGTGGCGGCGGACCGTTTCCGGCAGGCCCGTCTCCTCGAGGAGCAGTTCGGAGAAGCCGGCGATGGCGGTGAGCGGCGTACGCATTTCGTGGCTGACCGCAGAGAGCAGCTCCTCCTTGGTCCTTTCCAGCTCCTTGCGCTCGGTGATGTCGAGCGCGATCTCCATGCGCACCATCCGGCCGTCCGGCCAGCGCACGGCTTTGTCCAGGCACTGGTACCAGCGCCCGTCGCGGGTGTTGCGGAATTCCCAGGTTACGGCCGGACCGGGTTGACCGTCGCGGAGCAGCAGCGGGTTCGAACAGAAGCCGCACGGCTGCTGCTGGCCCTGCTGCAAATAGTCGAAACAGGTGCGCTGCTGCCACTGCCCACCGAAGCGCTTGACGGCGTAGCCGTTGACATAGAGCAGCTTGTGGCTGCGCATGTCGGCTACGTAGATGATGGCAGGCACCGAGTCGAACAGCATGGTCAGTTCGTCGAAGGCTTCGTGCTGACGGCGCAGGGTCCGGTGCAGGTAGGCGAACAGCAATCCGCCGGTCATGACGACGAACAACCAGCCCTTGATGGTTTGCCAGCGGGACAGCTCGGCGGGGTCGCTGACCAGCCGTTCCAGGATTTGGTCGGAGAAGGCGATCCACAGGCCGGCGGCCAGCATGTAGACGCAGGCGACCTTGCAGGCGGCTGCCAGCCAGGGGGGCGGTGATCGGCGATTATCGGGGGTCATGGCCGCCATTATAGCCATTCCTGACGGGCTGCGGCAGGTATTTCCGCGCTGCCGGCAAACCCTTCCGGCAACGACAGGCCGCTCCCCGCGAGCAGCGCGGCAAGTGCCGCCGGCAGGGGGCAGCCCACGACAATGCGGCGGTCTTCGTCGAGAGCCGGCAGCAACAGCCGGTGGCTGTGCAGGAAAGGATGGCCAAGCCCCGGCCAGGGGCGGCCGCCGTAGCGCCGGTCGCCGACGATCGGCCAGCCGGCCGCCGCCAGCTGGCAACGGGCCTGGTGCGGTCGTCCGGTGACCAGTTCGAGCTCCAGGAGCGCCAGGGAGGCGGTTGCGGCAAGCCTGCGGTAACGGGTGAGCGCCGGGCGCAGGGTGCCGCCGTCGGGAACCCGGGTGGTCAACTCCCCCTCGTCCGGAACCCGGCCGCTCACCAGCGCCAGGTAGCCCTTGTCGAATTGTCCGGCCATGAGCAGGTTCCCGTAGCGGCTTGTCGCCTGCCGCCCCTTGCCGAAGAGCACCGGTCCCGAAGTGCCGACATCAAGCCGGTGCACCGGGGAGGCCCGGTAGCCGGCGCGGCGCAGGGCGAGAAAACCATTCACCCGGGCGGTCAGGTTGTCGTCGTGACCGACGGCGCGATGGACGGCAAGACCGGCTGGTTTGCAGACGACCAGGGCCGTCGCATCTTCATACAGCAGGGCGTCGGGAGGGAGTCCGCCGGCCGCAGCCAGTTCCGCCAGGCGGGCGCTGGCGGGGAGTTTCAGGCACATGCCGGCGCGAACGACGGTCTCGGCGGTGAGCGGCAGCCCGTCGCCGTGCACCTTCCCCTTGTGAATGAGCTGGTGCAGGTAGCCCCGCGGTGCGGCCGGCAGGCGCAGCGCGAGCCCCTCCAGCAGGGGACGTCCCCCCTCGAATTCGGTGATATGCCAGGACCACATGACCTCCCAAGAATAACCGCTTGCCGTCGAGGCGGCAATCCTTTCTGCCCGGTCCGGCATCTATTTCTTTACAGGTCGTGGATCGGCTTGCTAACATGCGCGGTCACCTTGCGGTGACCAGGTGGCCGCCGTCATCCCCCATCGTTGCTTCCATGAAACTCAAACGCATTGAAATAACCGGCTTCAAGTCGTTTCTCGAACGGACCGTGCTGATATTCGACGCCGGCGTGTCGGGCATCGTCGGTCCCAACGGCTGCGGCAAGAGCAACGTCGTCGATGCCATCCGCTGGGTCATGGGCGAGCAAAACGCCCGCAACCTGCGCGGCCGGGCGATGGAGGACATCATTTTCGGCGGCAGCGAGAGCCGCCGCCCGCTGGGGATGGCGGAAGTCTCCCTGGTCCTCGACAACTCGGACGGACTGGCCCCCGCCGCTTTTCGCGAGTATGCCGAAATCCAGGTGACGCGCCGCCTGTTCCGCAACGGCGACAGCGAATACCTGATCAACCGGACCCCCTGCCGTCTGCTCGACATCACCGAACTGTTCATGGATACGGGGGTCGGCACTCGTGCCTATTCGATTATCGAGCAGGGGAAGATCGGCCTCATCATCAACGCCAAGCCGGAAGAGCGGCGGGCCATCATCGAGGAAGCCGCCGGCGTCACCAAGTTCAAGGCCCGCAAGAAAGCGGCACTGCGCAAGATCGAAGCGACCCGGCAGAACCTGTTGCGGCTCGGCGATATCATCGCCGAGGTGCGGCGGCAGATGACCAGCCTCAAGCGCCAGGCCCAGCGCGCCGAGCGTTTTCGCGAATACCGCGAGGAGTTGCGCGGCATCGACCTGCAGTTCGCCTTGCGCCAGTTCGCCGGGCTTTCCGCCCGCGCGACCGAACTCGATGCCGCGCTCAACGCCCGGACCGGCGATGTCGCCGTGCTTGACGGAGAGGTGGCGCGGGCGGAACTTGACCTCGACTGTGTGCGCCTCGACCATGCCGAGCGTGAAAAGGAGACGGCCGCCGGCCAGGAGCAGGTGTTTCGCCTCGCCAGCGAACTCCAGAAGATCGAAGCCCGCCTCGAACTGACCGGCCGCGAGATCGACACGCTCGAGCGTGAACGGCAGCGACTGACGGCCGAACAGGCCGACGTGGCCGTGCGCCTGGCGGCCGGAGAGTCGGAACGGGGCACCCTCGAGGCCGGGGCGGTGGACCGCGTGCGCGACCTGGAGCGGGAAGCGGCCCAGCTGGCCGAAGCCGAGACCCGCCAGGCGGAACTGGCGGCGCAGGAGACGGGGCTCAACCAACAGCTCGAAGAGGCGCGGGGCCGGCTCTATCATCTGCTCACCCGGCTCACCCGGCTCACCGGCCAGCAGGAAGAGGCCACCCGGCGCTTGCAGGCGCTGGCCGACCTGACCCAGCGCAACCGCCAGGATGCCGTGGCCGTGCGTGATCAGCTCGAGCGCAGCCAGGCCCGCTCCGTGGAGATGGGCGAACAGCTCGTCGGCCTCCGGGGCGACCGGGACGGGTTGCAGGCTGAGCGCGTCCGGCTGCAGGAGGAGCTTGCCCGCCTGCGGCAGCAGACTGAAGAAACGGAGAACCTGCTGCTGGTCAGCCGCGAGGAGTTGAGTCGCCAGCGCTCGCGTCTCGAGTCGCTCGAACAGCTGGAACGCAACCTCGATGGCTACGGTCGCGGCGTGAGGACGCTGCTGGCCGATGCCGCCCAGCGCGAGCGCGTGCGCGGTTTTCTTGCCGATGCGCTCGACGTCCCGGCCGAATTCGAGGTGGCTGTGGAGGCGGTCCTCGGCGAGCGCCTGCAGGCGCTGCTGACTTCATCCGTCGCCGATGCCCGCGCCGCCCTCGATTTCCTGCGCCAGGGAGAGGGCCGCTGCACCTTCCTGCTCCCCGGCTTCCCGGCCGCGCCGGCGCCGGTCTTTGCCGGCGGCCGCGGGCTGGCCGGACTGGTCGTGCCGCGGGACGGGCACGGCACCCTGGTTGCGGCGCTGCTCGGCGGGAGCTATCTGGTCAACGACCTCTCGCCCTATCTGGAAGCCGGCCTGCCGGACGGCGTGACGCTGGTGACCGGCGACGGCGACCTGCTGACCAGTCGCGGCGAACTGACGGGCGGCGGCCGGCGGAGCCTCGACCAGGGTTTGCTGCACAAGAAGCGCGAGATGAAGGAGTTGGCTTCCCGGGTTCGCCTTCTGGACAGGGAGGTTGGCGACCTGCAGGCGCGCCGCGAGCAGTTGCGCAGCGATGCCTTGGCTGCCGAAGTGGGTTTGCGGCGCGCCGAAGCGGCCCTGCACCAGCAGGAGATCCGCCTGCTCGATCACCAGAAGGATCAGGCCGGACTCGCCCAGGAGGTGCAGCGGCTCCAGGAACGGCTCGAAGTATTGAGCTTCGAGGAAGACCAGTTGCACGAGGAACACGAAGGCCTGCAGCGTTCGCTTCAGGAGGCCGAAGCCGGGCGGGTCGACGGCGAGCGCGACCGGGTTGCCCTGGAGGCCGGGCTGGCCGGGCTGCAGGGCGCGGTCCAGGATCTGCGCGGCAGGCTGGAAACGGTGCGCCAACTGGTGACCAGCCGCAAGGTGATTCTGGCCGGCCTGCGCGAACGGGAGGAAAGCAGTCGCCTCCATGCCGAGCGGCTGCAGCGGCTGGCCGAAGAGCTGGCGGCCCGGCGGGAGGGGCTGTCCCGTGAATTTGCCGCCGCGGGCGAGCGGCAGGCCGCGCTGCGCGGCGACCAGCAGGGGCTGCGGACGGAACTCGAGCAGTTGCTGGCCCGTCATCGCGAAGCAGAGGCGGGGCTGACCGGCCTGCGCGAGCGGTTCGAGGAAACGCGCCAGGCGATCGAGGCGCGCGAGGCGGAACTCAAGGAATTGCGCAGCCGGGCGGCGCGTGCCCGCGACGAGTTGGCGGCCCGTCAGCTGGCCAGCCGCGAACTGGTCCTGGAGCGCGAGCATGTGCGCCAGACCTTCCTGGAGCGCTACCGCGTCGATCTGGAGGACGAAGCGTCCCGCGGCTTGATCGACGACAGCTTCGACCCGGAGTCCGCCGGCAGCCGGCGCGAACTGCTGCAGCGCAAGATCGACGAGATCGGCGAGGTCAACCTGACGGCCATCGACGAATACCGCGAGATGGAGGAGCGCCACCAGTTCCTGGCCGTGCAGCAGGACGATCTGCAGCGCTCCCTCGACGGGCTCCAGGCGGCCATCACCAAAATCAACCGCACCACGCGCCGCCGCTTCCGTGAAACCTTCGATCTGGTGAACGCGCACTTCCGGGACGTGTTCCCCCGCCTGTTCAACGGTGGCCAGGCCGAACTGCGTCTGACCGACGAGGAGGATCTGCTCGAAACCGGTATCGAGATCGTCGCCCAGCCCCCGGGGAAAAAGCTGCAGAACGTGTCGCTCCTGTCCGGCGGCGAGAAGGCGCTGACGGCCGTGTCGCTGATCTTTGCCATCTTCCTGATCAAGCCGTCGCCCTTCTGCCTGCTCGACGAGGTCGATGCGCCGCTGGACGACGCCAACATCGGCCGCTTCAACGAGATGGTCGCCGAGATGAGCGCCCTGTCGCAGTTCATCATCATCACCCACAACAAGCGGACCATGGAGATTGCCGATACCCTCTACGGCATCACCATGGAAGAGCCGGGTGTCTCCAAGCTTGTTTCCGTGCGCATGAGCGAGGTGGCCTGACATGTCCTTCAAGGTCCTGCTCGGACAGCTGGTCGGCAATGTGCCCGGCGCCCAGGGGGCGATCATCGCCGACTGGGAGGGGGAGGCCGTCGATCAGGTCGGTCTGATGGATGATTACGATCTGAAGATCATCGGTGCGCACAAGGGGGTCATCCTGCACAACATGCGCGAGGTGGTGGCGCGCCTCGGCGACGACCATCTGAGCGAGATCGTCATCACCACCAGTCGCGCGCAGATGCTGGTGCTGCCGGTGACCAGCGATTACTACCTGGTGCTGACCCTCGACCGCTCCGATTCGCTGGGGCGGGCGCTGTTCGAGGCGCGGCGCTGTGCCCAGGCATTGCAGCGCGAGATCGGCTGAAAATGACCCTGCTCGGCTTGTGTCTGGCCTTCGTGGCCCTGACGCTGGCGATCGTCGCCGGCCTCGCGGTGCTTCTGCGGCGCATGGCCTGCCGCGCGCAGGATGCCGCAACGTCAAGGGAGGAGTGACAAGATGGCCGTTGGACTGTTCGGACGACTGCGCGAAGGGTTGGCAAAGACCCGGGAGACGCTGCTCGGCAAGGTCGAAGCCCTGTTCCAGGGGCACCCCAAGGTCGACGAGGAATTTCTCGAGTCGCTCGAGGAGATCCTGCTCGGCGCCGATTTCGGCATGCCGGTCACCCAGGAACTGATCGCCGCCCTGCGCCGTCGCCTGAAGAACGAGCGCGAGCCCGACCAGGGACGGCTGCGCGAGATCCTCGCCGAGGAGATCGCGACGCGGTTGCCCGCCGAACAGGCGTGGACGCTCCCTGCACAGCGTCCTTGCGTGATCATGCTGGTCGGCGTCAACGGCGTCGGCAAGACCACGACCCTGGGCAAACTGGCGGCGCAGTTCGTCGGCCAAGGGAAAAAGGTGGTGATCGGTGCCGGCGACACCTTCCGGGCGGCTGCCGGCGAGCAGCTCCAGGTCTGGGGGGAGCGGGCCGGTGCGGAGGTGATTCGTCACGCCGAAGGCGCCGATCCGGGGGCTGTCGCCTTTGATGCCGCCCGGGCTGCCGTGGCGCGCGGTGCCGACGTCCTGCTGCTCGACACTGCCGGTCGGCTGCACACCAAGGTCAACCTCATGGAGGAGCTGAAAAAGGTCCGCCGGGTGCTGGCCCGGGAGATCCCCGGGGCTCCCCACGAGACCTGGCTGGTTCTCGATGCCACCACCGGGCAGAACGCCCTGGCCCAGGCCAAGACCTTCCGGGCGGCCACCGAGGCCACCGGCATCGTCCTCACCAAGCTTGACGGGACCGCCAGGGGCGGGATCGTTGTGGCAATCAGCGCCGAACTGGGGCTCGGGGTGCGCTTTGTCGGTATCGGCGAAGGGGTTGCCGACCTCAAGCCGTTCAGTGCCGGCGAGTTTGTCGCCGCCCTGTTTCGGAACGACTGAATTTGCTTGATTTTTTTTCGGTTTTTGATTTATGTTTCGGGAAGTTGCCGGAAAGGGACCGTTCGTGAGCGTGGAAGTGATCGCCCGCCTGGAACAACTGGTGGATCGCCTGTTGAGCGAACGGGCCGAGTTGCTGCGGCAAAACCGGGCGTTGGCGCTGGAGCGGGATCGTCTGGTCAATGACCGCAGCCGGGTCAGCAACGAGCTCGGCGAGTTGCTTGCCAGGCTTGATCGGCTGGAAGGGCGGGGGGCGTGAAGCAGAGTCTGCAGGTAACGATTCTCGGTCAGCAGTTCTTCCTGCGCAGTGATTCCCCCCCCGATCAGGTCCAGCGGATCGCTGAATTCGCCGAAGGGCAGATTCAGGAGATCACGGCCTCGGGCCGTGTCGCCGATTCTCTCCAGGCGGCGATCCTGGCATTGCTCAACGTATCGGCCCGTTATCTGCACGACGGGGGCCAGCAGGAACTGCCCGCGGACGTTTCCGAGCGACTGCGGTTGATGGTCGGGAAGATCGAGCGGGCCCTGGACGAGAAACGCTGACGCCTTGCCCGGATTTTGGCGAATCTTGATATCAACGGATCTCTGTATGGAGATTTTTACGATAGATCGGCAAATGGTTCCAGCGCCCCACGGGGTGTTTTGCAACTGTTCAGAGATGGAGTTCGTCAGGTTGTCCCCGGAAAAACGTCGTTGCCGGCCAGGCCGGAACCTCGCCCTGTTGAGCCGGGGCGTGCCTTTCGCCTCCGCCGGTTCCGGGAGTTGACGCAACGGTCGCGCCTCGCGCCCGGCCGGACTTCATTCGCCCGCCCTCTGTCTGAAAATCCCCCCTGCGGAGATCCGGAGACCTGGATCTCTATGCCCAAGCGTCCGATTCGGGAAAAGTTTCTGGCTGCACGCCGCCATTGCTCGGCAGAGACCTGTCTGGGTCTTAGCCTGCTGATCCAGGAACGTTTCCTCGGCAGTGCTCCTTACCGGCAGGCCGGTGTGGTCGGCCTGTACAGCCCGGTCCTGAACGAAGTCCAGACCGAGCAGGTGGCCCGGCAATGCCTTGCCGACGCGAAGCGGCTGGTTTACCCCCGTGTGTCCGGAGAGGCGCTTCGTTTCATGGAGGTTTCCTCTCTCGCCGAACTGGTTCCGGGGCGGTTCGGCATCCTCGAGCCGCCCGAAGGGCGCGAGGTGCCGATGCGGGAGGTTGACCTGCTGGTTGTCCCCGGCGTCGCCTTTGACCTCGTCGGTCATCGACTCGGCTACGGCAAGGGGTATTACGACCGCGCCCTGGCGGCTAGCCGCGCCGATCTGGAACGGGTCGGTTTCGCCTATGAATTTCAGGTGGTCGCGCAGTTGCCGGCTGCCGGCCACGATCGCCGGCTGACCGGTCTGGTGACCGAACAGCGCATGCTCCGCTTTTAGGTGGAGAGATCAATCATCACGCCCGAGGAGGTGCAGGATGTTGAATATACCGGTTGTAATATTGATCGCCGTCGTCTGTTTGGCTGTCGGCGGTGTGATCGGCGCCCTGATACGCCGCAAGTCATCCGAAGAGATCCTGGCGAATGCCGAGCGCGACGCGGCCCGCCAGCTGGAGACGGCTCGCAAGGAAGCCGACACGATCCGCAAGGAAGCGGAAATCCAGGCCAAGGATGCCGTCTTCCAGTCCAAGGCCGAGTGGGAGAACGAAGTCAAGGAACTGCGTCGCGAGCTGCAGGGGCAGGAGAAGCGGCTGGTGCAGAAGGAGGAGAACCTTGACCGCAAGCTGGAGCAGGTCGAGGCCCGCGAGCAGGAACTGCACAAGCGCGATCTGCAGTTGGTCGAGCGGGACCGGAACCTCCAGGAGCGCAACGCCGAGATCGATCGCCTGGTTGCCGAGCAGCGCGGCAGGCTCGAGCAGATCGCCGGGCTGTCGGCCGAAGAGGCCAAGCAGCAGCTGATGGCGGCGATGGAGAGCGAGGCCCGGCACGATGCCGCCCGCCGGATCAAGCAGATCGAGGATGAGGCCCGCGAAGTGGCCGACAAGAAGGCCAAGAACATCCTCTCTCTGGCGATTCAACGCTATGCCGGCGATTATGTGGCGGAAAAGACGGTCAGCGCCGTGCCGCTGCCGAACGACGAGATGAAGGGGCGGATCATCGGCCGCGAAGGCCGCAACATCCGCGCCATCGAGGCCGCCACCGGCATCGACCTGATCATCGACGACACCCCCGAGGCGGTGATCATCTCCGGCTTCAACCCGGTGCGCCGCGAGGTGGCGCGCCTGTCGCTGGAGCGCCTGATCACCGACGGCCGCATCCATCCGTCGCGGATCGAGGAAGTGGTCAAGAAAGCCGAGCAGGACGTGGACAACGCGGTTCGCGAGGCCGGCGAGCAGGCAACCTTCGATGTCGGCGTGCACGGCATCAACCCGGAGATCGTCAAGCTGATCGGGCGGCTCAAATACCGGACCTCCTACGGGCAGAACGTCCTGCAGCACTCGCTGGAGGTGGCCTTCCTCTGCGGCATCATGGCCGACGAACTGGGTCTTAACGCCAAACAGGCGCGACGCGCCGGGCTGCTGCACGATCTGGGAAAGGCCGTCGACCACGAGGTCGAAGGGTCGCATGCCCTGATCGGCGCCGATCTGGCCCGCAAGTACGGCGAGCATCCGAAGATCGTCCATGCCATTGCGGCGCATCATGAGGAGGAAAAGCCCGACAGTATCCTGGCCAACCTGGTGCAGGCGGCCGACGCCCTCTCCGGCGCCCGCCCCGGCGCGCGGCGCGAGATGCTGGAAACCTATGTCAAGCGCCTGCAGGATCTGGAGCGGATCGGCAGCTCCTTCGGCGGGGTCACCTCGTGCTTTGCCATCCAGGCCGGCCGGGAGATCCGCGTCATGGTGTCCAGCGACGAGGTGTCCGATGAACACTCACACGTACTTGCTCGCGACATTGCCAAGCGGATCGAGAACGAAATGACCTATCCGGGGCAGATCAAGGTCAACGTCATCCGCGAAACGCGGGCCGTCGAATACGCGAAGTAGCGCATGCCTGCGGTCGGTACGTTCCGGTTCGCCGGAGCTGCCGCCGCCGGGCCCGGGAGCGGACGTTGAAGATCCTTTTTATCGGCGATATTATCGGGCGCCCGGGGCGGCAGATGGTCGACCGCCATCTGGGCTCCCTGGTCGACCGGCACATGATCGACCTGGTCGTTGCCAACGCGGAAAACGCCGCGGCCGGTTTCGGAGTCACCCCCGATGTCGTCGCCGAGCTGTTCGATGCGGGGGTTGACGTGCTGACGACCGGCAACCACGTCTGGGACAAGAAGGAAGCGTTGCCGATCCTCGAGCAGGAGCGCCGTCTCCTGCGCCCGGCCAACTATCCGCCCGGCCTCCCCGGACGGGGATGGGGGGTGTTCCGGACCAGTGCCGACGTGCCGGTCGCGGTGGTCAACCTCGAGGGCCGGGTGTTCATGAACAACCTCGACTGTCCGTTTCGCGCCGCCGATGCCATTCTCGAAGCCCTTCCCGGGCGCCCGCCGGTCGTACTGGTGGATTTCCATGCCGAGACGACCAGCGAAAAGAATGCGCTCGGTGCCTATCTCGACGGGCGGGTCAGCGCGGTTCTCGGCACCCACACCCATGTGCAGACCGCCGACGAGCGGCTGATGCCGGGGGGGACGGCCTTCATCAGCGATGCCGGCATGACCGGCAGCCGCGACTCGGTGATCGGCATCCGCAAGGAGCTGTCCGTCGAGCGGTTCCTGACCCAGCTGCCGGTCCGTTTCGAAGTGGCCAAACGCGAGCCGATGCTCTGCGGGGTTGTGGTGACGGTCGACGAGACGACCGGCCGGGCGCAGGGGATCGAGCGGGTGCAGATCGTGGATGTCGAGTAGGGCGGCGGTCGCTGCCTGTTGTGAAATCGAGACGGGAGAAGGAACGATTATGAAGCCGGTTGCAGAACAGATGGGAACCATCCGCCGTGGAGCGGTCGAGATCCTGGTCGAGAGCGAGCTGGAGGAGAAGCTGGTTCATGCCGCGAAGAGCGGCAAGCCGCTCAGGATCAAGGCCGGTTTCGATCCGACCGCGCCCGATCTGCATCTCGGCCACACCGTGCTGATCCAGAAGCTCAAGCAGTTTCAGGACCTGGGGCATGAGGTCAACTTTCTGATCGGCGACTTCACCGGCATGATCGGCGACCCGACCGGCAAAAACGAGACGCGCAAGCAGTTGACGCGCGAAGAAGTCCTGGCCAACGCCGAGACCTACAAGGAGCAGGTGTTCAAGATCCTCGACCCGGAGCGCACCAAGGTGGTGTTCAACAGTTCCTGGATGGGGCCGATGTCGGCTGCCGAGCTGATCGCCCTGGCTTCGCGCTACACCGTGGCCCGGATGCTCGAACGCGACGATTTCCATAAACGTTTCACCGGGCAGCAGCCGATCGCCGTGCATGAGTTTCTCTATCCGCTGGTGCAGGGGTGGGATTCCGTGGCACTTGAAGCGGATGTGGAACTGGGCGGCACCGACCAGAAGTTCAACCTGCTGGTCGGCCGCGAGTTGCAGAAGCAGACCGGGCAGCGCCCCCAGTCGGTACTGACCATGCCGTTGCTGGAGGGACTCGACGGCGTCAACAAGATGAGCAAGTCGCTCGGCAACTACGTCGGCATCAGCGAGCCGCCCAAGGAGATCTACGGCAAGCTGATGAGCATCTCCGACCCGCTGATGGTGCGTTACTACGAACTGCTCTCCGATGTCGACCTGGCGACGTTGGCCAGGATTCAGCGCGGGGTGGCCGGCGAGCCGGACGGCATGCATCCGATGGAAGCCAAGCGGGCCCTGGCCCGGGAGATGGTGGCCCGCTTCCACGACGCGGCGGCGGCGGTCAAGGCCGAGGACGATTTCCTGCAGCAGTTCCGGCAGAAGGAGCTCCCCGAGGATATCCGCGACTATCACTGCCCGACGGACAAGCCGGTCTGGATCTGTAAGCTGCTGACGGACAGCGGTACGGTTGCCTCCAACGGGGAGGCGCGCCGGTTGATCCAGCAGGGCGGCGTCAAGCGTGACGGCGAGAAGGTGACTGATGCCGATCTGGAGTTGGGGCCGACCGGCGAGGTCATCCTGCAGGCCGGCAAGCGGCGTTTCGTTCGGGTGGTATTTCAACGTCACCCGAACTGCGTCGACGAATAACTGGTGCCGGCAGGCGCCGATTCGTCAGGATGATTTCCCTGCTCTGACAAGGGGTTGCGGCGGCGCCCGAAAAAAGTTGTGCCGAGGTGAAAATTCTCCTTGACTGCTCCCCGGCAATTCTGTAAATTCCGCCTCCGTTGCCCGTTGTTTCCCCGGTAGCGGCGGAAGAAAAAAGATGGGCAGCGCAAAAAAAGTGGTTGACAAGAGCAGTTGGAAGTGAGTATGTTTACCTTCCGCCCGATGGGGTTGGGAGTTGGCA
>VAUL01000038.1:0-16892 GCA_005774545.1 Deltaproteobacteria bacterium
CCCCCAGTCGATGCCCCCACATTGCCCCCCATAAACACACATTAAAAATAAATAAAATCAGATAGTTAAGAAAACAGGGTAGCAAGGTAGCAATCTCTAAAAAATGCGTCTTCACGCGCGGACTCTGGAATTCCTCATTTTTCATGGGGCTGTCCTAGATAACTAATTTGAGTCTAGGATAGCCTATGCGCAAAAGTCGACTGAGTCCGGCGATACAAGACCGGCTCATAGAGTTCTTCGTTTCTGGCACCACGGCGCGCACTGCTGCGGCGCTGGTTGGTGTCCATCGCAACACGGCAGCGTTTTACTACCATCGACTGCGACAACTGATCTGCCAAGTCGTTGAGGACAGCACACCCTTCTTTGGCGAGATCGAAGTTGATGAGTCGTATTTCGGCGGCATTCGCAAAGGCAAACGCGGTCGTGGTGCCGCCGGGAAAGTGCCTGTATTCGGCATATTGAAGCGAGGTGGCCGCGTTTACACCAAGGTCATCCCGGATGTTCGCTCGAGCACACTGATGCGTATCCTGGAGGAGAAAATCGTTCCGGATAGCATCGTCTACACCGATTCGCTCGGCAGTTATAATGTGCTCGATGTCAGTGCGTTTCATCATGTTCGCATCAACCATACCGATCAGTTCGTTGAGGGTCGGAACCATATCAACGGGATCGAGAACTTCTGGAACCAGGCGAAACGCCATATGCGCAAGTTCAACGGCATTCCCAAGGAGCATTTCAACCTCTTCCTGAAGGAGTGCGAGTGGCGGTTCAACAACCCAGAGCCAAAAGCACAATTGGCTCAGCTAAAACAGCTAGTTAGAGAGAATCTGGCCTAACTACCGAAAATTATCTAGGACAGCCCCTTTTTCATTGGAACAGCCGGTGTTTTTGTCGTGGATAGCCATGTGTTGCCCCCATGCGCGGAAACATGCCCCCTACCTGGCCAGAGTGTGACGGAATTTGTAAAAACGAGTTCCGTGCACTTTTTTGAAGTAGGGCTCAATTCCTGGCTTCACGATGATTTCCCATCCAGAAGAGCGCAATGTGGCCGTGTCATTCATAAGTCGGGCGGCGAATATTGATGAAGAACCGTAGGAGGTACTTCGTCCGGTCTTTTTGCACAGACGATCGAAGGCATTTACCAATTCATTGGAAGTGGCTACGAACTCGACAATGGAATGCAGATACATTTCACCGCCGCAATGACACTCATGTTGCTTCTGAGAGCAGCTCGAGCAGATTGTTTCCGGTTTGGTTTTGATCATCTTCAGCCCGTACTCTGGATGCTCGGCGACAACAGCCTCAACCTCATACCCAGGCACCCGGGAGGGGAGAACCTTCTGAAAGAGGGGGGCATATTCTGAGACCAACCCATCAAGGAGCCTTACCGTTTCATTGCTGCCAATCTCGTTCTCCCTGCTGGCGGCATTCTGTTCGTTAATCCAGGCGCGGTAGATGTCCGCTTCTCCTGTTTCAGAACCATATGACACGTCCTCAGGCCCCCAATACGGCACATGCTTGAGCAGCCGCGACAGGATCAGCATCAGCAGCGCCAGATAGGCGTTGGTGCGGTCCTTGGCGTGCCCTTTGAACTGGCGATTGAGCAGCGACATGAATTCCTTGCGCTGCTCGAGGTTTGGCAGAATGTCGGTCTGAATGAAGCGGATGATCGCTGAAAGGATCAGGTTGCGCTTTTTCTTGATCTGCTCCAGGACTTCGGACTCGTGGAAGTCGTCGGAGCCGAAGACGCGCCGGTCGAAGGTCAGCTCGAAGGTGCGGCTGATCAGCTCAGGCAGCGTGAACGGCTCGATCGCTGTGATGTTGATCAGCGCCCTGGGAGACTCGTCCACCGTGTCGGTATCCGATCCCCCCTTGCGCTTCTCCTTGGCGCCACGGGTGGCTGCCAGCAGCAGGAACTTCTGCAGGTTTCGGTTCAGATCCTTGTTTTCGAGGTTGTCGATCACCACGACCGGATTTTTCGCCGCACTGGAGAACGCCGCGGCCGCCGAGCAGTCGGTCAGATCCTCGCTGCCGTAGACCAGGCCGGTCAGCATCTTCGACGCGGTCGACTTGCCTGAGCTCGCATAGCCGGCGAACTTCATCAGGAACTGGTAGGGCGCCATGTCCGGGCAAAAACCTGAGATCAGCCAGCACAGGATCAGGTACTTCTGCTCGCGCTTGACCGCCAGGTTGTCGAAGATCAGGCGCTTCAGCTCCAGCATCCCCTCCTGGACGTCCACATCCGGCAGCCAGGTCATCGGCATGATCTTGCCGGAGGCCGCCAGCAGGACGTGGTCGTCGTTCATCCCGTTCTGCACCTCCTCGATGCGTTCCTTCGAGATGCGCAGGATCACGTTCCCTGGGCTGTTCAAATTGAGGAAGATGGTGTCCTTGATGGTATCGGTGTGAATCCAGCGGCAGCGATCAATGCGCCGACTGTGCAGAAGTGCCGTGTGTTTGAGGGCCGACCAGACCTGAACCCCTGGCGCCTTCTCCGGGATCATCCTGGTCAATTTCATCATCAACGCATTGAAGAAGGGGTTGTTGCTGATTTCTAAGGTCTGTCCCTGGTAAATTAGCCAGACTCGGCCCTCGGCATCGTAGTAGGCCCGGCCGTGGTGGCTGAAGAACCGGAAGCAGATCTCGCCGATCTGGATCGGGTCAGCATCCTTTGGGTTGTCGATCAGCGCATAGTACTCGTGAATCTGCTGCAACAGGTCCTGGCTGAAATCGAGCTGCTGACCGACGGCTTTCTCGGAGAAGCCGAGAGCCAGCAGCTTCTCACGGAAGATGTCCTGGTGAATCGCCGGCTGCTGGCCGATCAGGCGAAAGACATTGTGTTTCTCACTGCCGCCAGGAGCCCGCAGATGCTTGAGGCGCTCCTCGAGGGTGGCCAGTTTGCTGGCCTGCAGAATCTCCCAGGCGACATAGTCGAGCGATTCGATCTGCAGGCGGCGCACTTCCTTGCGCCGGTCGCCATCGAAGTTTTTCAGGTAGCTGTCTGGATCGTCGCCGGGCTTGCCGTAGGCAATGACCTTGACAGTCACCCCGGGAAGCCCCATGGAAATTTTGCGGATGTACTTCTCCCCGGCGGGATCGTTGTCGGTCCACAGATAAACGTGCTTGCCGCGGGCGCGGCTGGCCAGGGCCTTGATCTGCTCGTCGGAGATCTGGCCGATCATGGCCATCACGCCGCCAACCCCGGCATTCATGATCTGCAGGCGATCGTTTTCCCCTTCGACCAGGATGATCTCGTCGAACTTGTCCAGGGCATCCTGCCCGTAGAACAGCCACTTCTTGTCCCGGTAGTCGTTGGGGAGCTGATACTTGAGCTTCTCGGCCGCCGGCACGTCTCGCGGGTCCTTCTGCGTGAAGTGCAGGACTTTGCCGTTACCGAAGTGGGGAAAGATCACCAGGCCGCGGCCGAAAAAATCGAGCAGCCGCTTTTCGCCTTCAATCTCTTTTTCTTTGATCAGGCCGCTCTCGATGATGTCCTTGTCGGCGAAGCCAAGGCCGCGCAGGTGATCGAGCAGGTGCCCGTCTGTAAAGCCGACTTTCTCGCGCTCGCACACCGCCTCGGAATGGCCGCGGCGCTCGTAAAAGTAGCTCTTGCCGCCGTTGGCCTTCATGTGGGCGTGGTAGTAGTCCGCAGCTGCCAGCCTGATCTTGTCGACCTCGGAAAGCTTTGGCTTGCGCCCTGGCTTTTCGTCCAGGGTGATGTGCGCCAGTTCGGCGCCGAGCTTCAGCGCGCCGGCGCGATCGGTCTGGTGGAACTTCTCGAGGAAGGTGAAGACGTCGCCACTGGCGTCGCACTGGAAGCACTTGTAGCCGTCGCGGCCCTTCGGCAGCGAAAAGCAGTCGTGCCCTCCGCAGAACGGGCAGGCCTCGAGGTGGCCGGCGGCATTGATCGCCATCTGTGTCTGGCTGGTCACAACCTCGCGCAGGTTCAGCGCGGCCTTGACGCGTGAGAAGTCGTTCATGGTGAGCGAAGGTTACTGATCCGAAGAGGTGCGAATACGGGGCTGGTTCCGGAAATACTCTTCAAGCTCTTCGGTTATCCAGGCTGTCATCTTGCCCCCAGGGTGTATTTTGATGCGTTTGGGAAACCCTGATGTTGGGTCGTTTTCAAGCATCAATCCCTTGCTACGGGAGATGTTGAATTCGTCCTTAAGGCGGGAAGGGGGCGTTAACACTGGCCTTCGTTTCGGGGTCGTTTCGTTGTGTTCTTGTGGATTATTTTTCTGCATGTGTGCACCTCCTTTTTCTTGAGAAAAACAGAAAGAAAAAGTGAATGCAATATGTAAATTGCTTGTTCTTCTTGAAAAAACTGCAAACAGGAATATGTAGTTTATTAAATAACCGCACATTTCCATTTTAACAGTTGTTTAAAATTATATTGTTTGCTGTTTTTGTTCTTTATGTAAAACCGCACATTTCGTCCTGTAATTTTTTTGTGAAACAAAAAAGGGCACCACTTTAAAGTGGTGCCCTTTTTCCGTCTGTCAGAATGATTCTATGTCAAAAACATTCTTTTCTGCCTAACATGCTAGGCTAGGCAGGGGAGGGAGTAATCCGGCTTTTTGCCCCGGCTGGCTAGGTGCGGCAAGGACAAATTCTCACATGCTCCTGGCGGAGCAGACGACCCTTCCAACAATCTTCACTTCGGTTAAGGGGACAGTCAGAAAGCGCTGCCCGCGGAAAGGATATGGTCGATCATCACAAGCCGTTTTTTCCTCAACCCACAGCTGCACCAGGTCAACCCGTCCGGTTGAAAAAATCCTTGCAACGTAAGGCTCACCATCGAATTCGAAAGCGTAAACACCGTCTCCAGAAAAGCCCCCGCTGATGGAGCTGATCAGTTCACTGACCAGCTCCATCTCCCAATCGCCAATGAATTCCCCCGGAGGAACAAGTATATCTTCGACAAGAACCGTGTCCCCATCCTTAAATTCCGGCAGCCATGATCGCTCGATCTTGAACCATGAACCCCCGGCGCATCGTTTGGCCACCCTGCCAAGAGCTTCCTCGCCTTCCCGAAATACCCGCTCAACTTCGGAAGACAGCGCCAACTCTTTCCCGTTTTCAATAAGCATGGCTCTCCCTCCGGTATTCGGGTGTGGTCTCCTGATCTTGAACTGTGACCTGCTGGCTGGGCTGTGTTCGCTTGATAGCTCGCTCTAGCCGGCGTGGCTTGGCGGTGGGGTACTTTTCTGCTACGTTCTTGTGAGCCATGATACACCTCCCTGTTAGGTGTTGAACGGTCAGGCCTCGGCTCGGTGTTCCCGCACCGGCCGGGGCCGCTTGATTTTCATGCTGCCTCGGTCAGCCTTTCGACGTGCAGCAGCTTGCGCCGCTTCTGAGCCTGCCAGAGGTCATAGTGCATCTGCTGGGTCAGCCAGCTCTCCGGCGTGGTATCGAAGGCGATCGATAGCCGCAGCGCCATTTCAGGGCTTATGCCGATCTTGCCATTGAGTAGTTCGGAAAGGTTCTTGCGGGACACACCGAGCGCCTTGGCCGCGGCCGTCACGCTGACCCCGAGAGGCTCCAGACACAACTCGCGGATCACTTCTCCCGGGTGGGGTGGGTTGTGCATCATTGTTCTTCTCCCTTAGTGGTAGTCGAGATAGTCAACCAGGATCACGTCGGGGCCATCGAAGCGGAACGTCACGCGCCAGTTTCCGCTTACCCAGACGGCCCAGGCGCCGCCCAAATCACCGGCCAAGGGGTGTAGCTTCAGCCCTGGCAGGTTCATGTCTCGCGGCTCCCTGGCCGCATCGAGGCGGCCGAGGATCAGCCGCAATTTCCCGGCATGGGCAGGCTGAATACCGGCTTTACTGCCAGTCTCGAAGAACTGCCTCAGCCCTTTATGCTGGAAGCTTGCTATCATGGGAAAACTGTAACCCGTTTAGTGTCGCGTGTCAACCTGTATCAGCCGGTCTGAGGAAAGGCAACGACCGTACCAGCGCTCTTGCCGCTGGCCAGCTCCTCGATCTTGCGCGACCAGGCCAGTAGGGCCCGCTTCTTTTCCTTGTCGAAATCGTACTGGTTATAGATTGCGGTGACCGAGTTGTCGGTATGGTTCAGGATCTTGCCGACAATCCCGCTGAAGCCGAGCTTGCCCATGTGCGTGGCTGCCGTACGCCGGAGATCGTGCGGGGTGAACTCAGGCAGCTTGATCGTTGGCTCCTTAATCTTCCCCTTGTATTGCTCCCGGCCGGTCAGGCTGCGCCGTAGCGCTTTTGCCATCCCCAGGGGTGTGATCGGCTCCTCATCATCGGTGCCTTCGCTGAAAGGGGAGGGGAGCAGATAGCCGATACGGCCGACGCCGAAGAGCTGCTTTGCCAGCGGCGACAGAAAAACCCGGTGAGATCTCTTGTTCTTGGTACGCTCCCCGGGGATTGTCCACCAATCGCCGTCAATCTCCGACGAATGCGCTCCGGCCACCTCGCCAGGGCGTTGACCGGTGACCAGGACCAACTTAAGCGCCCGACGCACCGGGTCAGACATGTAGGCCCCTTGAAGGGAATTCCAGAAGATCCGAATTTCTTCCTCGGAAAGGAAGCGGTCCTTCGCTGTCTCCTTGGCTTTCGGCTTGATACCCAGGCAGGGGCTGAAGTCTATCATGGCCTCCTCGACGGCATAGTTGAACATGCGTCGTACGATTTTGAAGACCTGACGGCTTTGGTTGATGGCTCCTCGCTCGATAATTCGATCCTGCAGAGCAATGACATCTCGGCGAGTAATGTCCCTGATTTTGAGGCTTCCCCAGACAGGCGACACGTCTTTTTTCAGGTTGCGTTCATACTCAGCATAGGTTCGATTCCCCTTGTACTCTCTGCAAGACTTGATGAAGCTATCGATCAGATCGTCAACGATGCCGTCGCATGGGTTGGTTTCGACCGTTCCTGTCTCAACGGCAAACTTGAACATGGCCCTGATGGCCTCCAGGGCATTCCTGCCAAGACTTGTGGCGCCACGTTCATTGATGCTGTCGTGCAACGTTACCACGTCCCGGTGGGTAATATCCTTCGCCCTGGAGGTTCCCCAGACCGGAGAAACCTCTGCTTTCAGTGATTCCTCGAAGTCAGTGGCGCCTCGGCAATCCTTCTGTGCCTTGCAATGCTTGATGAACTTGCCAATCAACTCATCGATGGTGGTGGTCTGTTTTTGATCCTGCTTGACCTCTTGCTCAAGAGCGCCCGGGTCGACACCATTCTTGAGAAGCTGACAGGCGGCGGCATGTTTTACGTGGGCCTCGGCAAGGGTGATGTAGGGATATTCACCAAGGGTCATGCGGCGTGGTTTGCCGCCGAAACGGTAGAGAAAGACCCAGGACTTCCTGCCTGTCGGCCTGATCCTGACACCGAACCCCTTGTAGCCAGTCTCCCAGACCTCGAAGGTTTTGTCGGTTGGCTTGATCGCCTGGATTGATCTGTCGATGAATTTCATGGATTTCTCCGTCTGCTACCCAGAGGCTGGGTAGCACCGCCCGCAAAACAACCACGAAGGGTCGCCCGCCATGGTGTTTGCAGGCCGTTTTCATTTTTGGCGAGGCGGTGCTGCTTGATTCTGGGTAGCGCCTGGGTAGCGTTTTTTATGAAACAACAAAACCGTGAGTTTAAATAGATATAAACACAAATTCCTTAGAAGTCAATTGGTTACAATGTAAAAATAAACATGCATAAACGACCTTGAACGGTAATTAAACCGCCTCCTAAGCGGTAGGCCGTGCGTTCGAGTCGCGCCGGGGCCGCCAGTCACCCAGAACAGCCGTCCGTTTTTACACCGGGCGGCTGTCGTTTTTTGTCCATGCCGCCGTTTTCGGTAAGGCATAAAACCGGCGGTCTAGCACATTTTTCCCGATCATCTCAGCACGTCTCGGTGGCTCGATTTTTGCAGATTAATCGCGCCCAACAGACGCATTCTCGTTGCAGGTAAAATTCGTCTCGATACTTTCGGCGCGGCGGAACGGAACCGCCGCTGGCTGCCGCCCTGCAGGAACCGCCTGCCGGAGCGCTTCGTTTCATGTGCAGCCGTTATGCTGCTGTTCTCCGGTTGACGGTTCTGCTGTCAGGATGCCGGGTTTGCCATGAGTGCAGGGGTATCACCGCCGACGATGTCGCTGGCGCACCACGTATTTCCACGGTGGGTTCAGCTGCGGAGTTACGTCAAAAAACCCAAATTGAAGTGCAAGGAGCTTGCTGGTAATGAACTGTTTCAAGGGGGGCTACGCTTTCGCCCTCGCCTTTATCTTCCAATTTGCCCTGTTGCCGGCTGACGTCTCCGGTGATTCCCGGATCGACCTCCCGGCCTCTGTCACGGTTTCCGTCCCGGCCGCCGGTACGGAGTCACCCGTGTCTGCGGCCTCCGGCATGGGCGACGGCTCTCCGGGCGCACCTGCCGCCCACTCCGGTAGTGATGGCGAAGAACCTGCCGCCGCCGTGAACCTGACCCTCGAAGCGTTCATCGGCAAGCGTGAAATCACGGTGCTGGCGGATGGCGATGAGCGTTTCGTCGCCGGTCTCGTCGACAACCGGATCTCCGAGGACGAGACGATTACCCGGCTCGATGAAACGCACCTCCCCGAATCGATCCGTGCCGGCCGCACCTTCAGCCGCGAGGGGCTTGCCGCCCTGGCCCGGGCCGATCAGGCCAAGGCCCAGACCGGGCAGGCGCTGGCGCTGCTGCTCCCGTCGGTTATCGTGCGCTACAGCAAGGGATCCGAAACGTCGGAACCGTCGGTCGCCCTGGACGAGAATGGTGTCGCCATCGCCTCCGACACCCATTCGCGAACCGATTATTCCCTTCTGGTCCGGCAGCCGCTCTTCGATCTGCCCGGATACATGGACTGGCGCCGGCGATCGGTCATCGAACAGGCGCGGCAGGAAAGCCACCGGGTGGCCGACGGCGATGCCTATATCGCGACGGTCAATGCCTATCTTTCCCTGGTTTCCAGCCGCCTGCAGACCGACATGACCCGCGATTTCGAAGCTCAGCTCGCGGATCTGCTGAGTTATATCGAGAAGCGCGCGAGTGCCGGGGCCTCCAGCCCCGCCGATATGGCGCGCGTGCGGGCGCGCCGCCAGGCGGCGCTTTCATCCCGCCTGGAGCAGGAATCGGCCCACGCTGCGGCCGGAATCGAATTCATTCGTCTGACCAACCTCGTACCCCAGCGGGTTCGCCTGCCGTCCCTCGAGGATGTCGGCGCTTCGCTGCTGCCGTCGGCCTTCGACCAGGCTGTGGCCATGGCGATGAAGGTCAATCCGGAAATCTCGGCTCTTGCCGCCGAAGTCCGGGCCGCGGAGATCGACAAGACCGTGGCCAAGGGGCGTTTCCTGCCGCGTGTCGATGCCGAGTATACCTACAGTCATGCCCTTCATGCGGGCGGAGATACCGACCCCGATGGCCAGACCGACAAGCGCAGCATGATTGTACTGAACTGGAGCCTTTTCAACGGTGGCGGCGACTACCACTATCACGCCGAACGGACGGCCCGCCACAGGGAACTGCAGTATCGCCTCGATGACCAGCGCCGGCGGGTGGCGCAGACGCTCTCGGCCAACTACGCGACGCTTGCGACGACGCGCGAACGGATCCGGTCGGGCTACAGCGAGCTCAAAGCCATCTCCGTGGCTGCCGAGGCCATGTCCAAGCGGATGCTGTCCGGCAACCAGTCCCTGCTCGACCTGCTTGATGTCTACGATCGGCTGTATCAGGCGCGGACCCGTCTGGTCACGCTGCACGTGCTCGAAATCAGTACCGTGGCCCAGTTGCTTCGACTGACGCTTGGAACGCCGTGGGCGGTGTCCCAGTACATGACGGCAGTACCCGGGCAAACCCCGGTTCTGCAGACCACAAACTGAGCGATTGAGGGAGGAGACCCGATGGCGGCCCGGCACAGCGACAATGATGGTTCGGATATCTTTTGGCCCGGTTATGTGGACGCCGTTACCAACCTGGTTCTCAACCTGCTTTTCCTGCTTACGATCATGACGGTCGCGGTTTTCATGTTTGCGCTTGAACTCGGGCGGGCCAGCCGCGGTGCCGCCGAAAAGCCGCAGGCGGCGATGGCCAAGCATGACGAAGGCGCGGGCAGTCCCTCGACGAAAGCCGTCGATGTCGCCGGCGAAAATCTCGCGTTGAAGCAGGAAGTCAGGCGCCTGACCCAACTGCTCGAACAACAGGGCGGCCGACTGGCCAAGCCCGGCGGCCAGGCGAGGGCGGTTGATGCGACGGCTGCCGTACCGGCGCCGGAGGTCGGTCTCGACCGGACAGTTGCCGGCCCGGCCGAAGTTGTCGTGCGGTTCAGGAACGATGCCGTCGCCTTCACCGCCGAAGAGAAGAAGCAGTTGCTTGACTCGCTGCAGCCGATCGTCGCAACCGGCAGGGCCCATCTCCATATCGAGGTGCCGGCAGGTTTCTCGGAAGCCAAGCGTCTGGGCTTCTACCGGGCCATGGCGGTCCGGAACCTGCTGATCGAAATGCGACTGGCCAAGGAATCTATCAGCATTTCCGAAGTTCAAGGAAACAGCAGCGCGGATGCGTCGCTGGTCAGGGTCAGATCGCGCTGATGGGTGAAAGGCGTCTTTCCTTTGCCGGCCGGGTTGCCGCGCTCGTGACGGATCTGCCGCCCCAGCGGGTTTTCGTCCTGCTGCTGCTGGTCAGCAGCTGCCTGTTGCTGATCTGGGCGGCGATCGCCCGGGTGGATGTCATCGTCAGGACCGAGGGGCAGATCATCCCGGCCGGGAAGTCGCAGATCGTCCAGCACCTCGAGGGCGGGATCGTCCGCAGGATCCTCGTCCAGGAAGGCCAGGTCGTCGCTGCCGGTCAGCCGCTGATGGAACTTTCCGACGTCCAGGCCCGCTCCAGTCTGGGGCAGGAACAGTCCCGGCTCGACGCTTTGCGAGGGCGGGAGGCGCGGCTGCTCGCCGAAGTGAACGGCCTGAATGCGATCGTCTTTCCGGAAGAGCTCAAGGATCCCAGCGTAATCCGGGTGGAAACGGCCGCGTGGCAGGCGCGCCGCGCCCAGCTTGCCGAAGAGATCCAGGTTTTACGGGCACAGCATGCCCAGAAGCGGAACGAACTGGCCGAGGTCAGCTCGAAGCTGCAGAACCTCAACGAGGAACTGGCTCTGGCACAGAAGCATTACCAGGTCATCGACGGGTTGAGAAAAAACAATGCGGCCTCCGAACTGGAGGTTCTCGATACCCAGATGCGCATCCAGCGGCTGAAATCGCAGATTGCCGAGGCTTCGACCTCCTCGCCGCGCCTGCAGGCCGCCCAGATCGAATCGGAATCGCGGGTCAACGAGGCCATCGCCCGTTTCCGGGCGGAAGCCTCCGCCCTGTTGACGCAGGTGCGCGAGGAACTGGAGAAGCTTTCGCACGAAATCGACACCAATGTTGACCGTCTCGACCGCAACGTGGTCAGGAGCCCGGTCGACGGCCTCATCAACAAGCTGAACGTCACGACCATCGGTGCCGTCGTTCGTCCCAGCGAGATCTTGCTGGAGATCACGCCGAGCGATCAACGGCTCGTGGTGCAGACCCGTTCGAATCCCAACGACCGCGCCAACCTCAGGCGGGGGCTGATGGCACGTGTCAGGATCGGTGCCTACGACTACGCGACCTACGGCACCTTTGTCGGCTACGTGACCGAGGTCAGCGCAGATACGCTCAACGACGAAAAAGGGAACAGGTATTACCGCGTCAACGTCGAAGTCGACATGGCCAGTCTTGAGCCCCAGGCGCGCCAGCCCGGGGTGCTGGTGCCGGGGATGGTCGCCACCGCGGATATCGCGGTCGGCAAGCGGACCATCCTTTCCTATCTCCTGTCGCCGCTGCTGAAGTTCCGCGACGGGGCGTTTCGTGCCGGCTGAAGGTGGGTCGCCGCGGCTTGTTACGCATGAACTAATGTCGGTCAATTCCCTATAGCGAGAGAGCCAACATGCTGAAACAACTCAATCTTTACTTCCTGTTTGTCACTTTGCCGTTTGCTTTGCTGCTGCTCGGATCGACGATTTTCATCGATGCGATTGCAAAGACGATCACCCGCAACCCTCATCCGCAGATCAATTATGCGATCTTCGTGATCATCCTGGGCGGCGGAATCTTTATCCTGCTCAACGCCCGCCGCCTGGTGCGCGAAGCCAGAATCCTGGTCGAATACTCGGCGGCGATCCGCGCCAAGACCGATACCCTGGCGCTTCAGGAAATGACCAACCGTTTCGTCGGCGATATTGCCTGCCTGCTGCAGATGGTTGCGGCTTCGGCCGGCCGGTCGATTTCTCACCAGGAGCAGGCGGCGATCGAGCACGAACTGATCAACACGCGCGCGCGGCTGACCCGTCGCAACGCCCTGCCTCAGTATCTGACCGGTCTCCTGGTCGGGATGGGACTCCTCGGAACCTTTATCGGCCTCCTTGCGACGCTCAATGACATCTCCGTACTGATCAGCAGTTTTGCCGATCTGGACATGAAGAGCGTCGACCCGATCCAGGTATTCCGCACCATGATCGAACGGATGAAGGCTCCGATGCAGTCGATGGGCATCGCCTTCTCCGCCTCGATGTTCGGCCTGCTGGGCTCGATTACCCTCGGCCTGATGATGGTCGGCATCCGCCGTCTGGAGGGGGACATCTTCTCGCTGCTCAGCTCGGAGGTCGCCCGGCACATCGAGATGGCGCTCGCCTACGAGGGGGTCATCGCCGGCGGCGGCTCGTCGCAGAGCGGCGGCCGCACCGGCGATGAATTCAAGGTTCTGGTCCGTATCGAGGAGCGTCTGGCCGAGGCTGCACGCCAGCAGCAGCGGGCCTTCTCCGCCGAAATCGACGATTTCCGGATGCAGCGTGCGGACATGTTGCGCGCTCTCAACGAGCAGGCCGAAGCGAACAACGCCCTCCGTGCCGAATTGCAGGCCCTAGGGAGGCAACTGGGTGAGGTCTGCAGCGTTCTGCAGCGTCGCGACGGGGAGACTGCGGAGCGGATTTCCGACCTGACCGTGCGCTTGGCAGCCGATGCCAGGGAGTCGCACGGCCTGCTGACTCAGCAGATGGACGAACAGAAGCGTCTGCGCGAGGCGCTCGACGCCTTCAAAATCGAGGAGCGTCTGGCCGAGGCGGCCCGCATGCAGCAACGGGCCCTGACTGCCGAGGTCGAGGATTTCCGCAACCAGCGTGCGGAGATGCTGCGTGCGCTGGAAGAGCAGACCGCCGCGAACACCGGCTTCCGTGGAGAACTGCAGCAGTTGAGCCGGCAGTTGGGTTTCCTTGCCGAGCAGGTGGGGAAGGGGAACGGCGAGCTTCGCGACCAGGTCGCCGAATTGATGATTCATCTGGCCGCAGACGCCAAGGAATCGCACAAACTGCTGGCCATGCAGCTGAACGAACAGGTGAAGTTGAGGGACTCCCTCGACCTGCGCGTGAAGGGCAGCCACGGCTGATTTCCGATACTCTGCCGGTTGACGGACGATAGCCAACAACGCTGGCGACAGGGGTTACTATGGCAAACGACAATGACAATCCGAAAGAGTCTGGACTCGGCAACGATTCGTTGCAAGGGCGACAGGTTCAGGTTGCCCGTGTCGCCGCTGACGGCGCAATCATCGTTGCCGGCGGCGAAGTGCAACTCAGTTCGGTGGATGTCGCCGACGTCGACTTGCTGCTGGGCTTTTCCGACGGAACTTTCGTCATCATCCCCAACGGCGCCCTCGATGCCATAGACGGATCGCCGCACCCGGTCGTATTCGAAGACGGCGAGAGCAGTACCCTGGCCGATCTGTTCAAAATGGTCGGTATCAGCAGTCACGCCAAGGCCGGCAGCCTCAGGCTCGTGAGCGGGCAACTCGATGCCGCCAAGCCCCAGGGGGCCGCCAACGATCAGGACGAACCGAAAGACGAGGCGATCGTCGTCCGCGACAGCGCTCCTGCTGAGGAAGTGCTGCCGTCTCCCGCTCCGCTGGTCAGGGTGGGTAGCGGGGCCGCCTTGAGCGGCAAGGGTCCGGGGCTCGGTGCACCGATGCCCACCGAGACGGTTGCCGAGATCGACGATCCCGTCGTCCCTTTGGTTACGCCCCGGCCGACGGTCTACCGCCCCGGGCAGAAGATGGTCAGCGTCGTCGATCCGCTGCAGCCGACCATTACCCTGGATGCCGACATCACCGCCGACGACACCATCAGCATCGCCGAAGCGATCGGCACGGTCGCGGTCACCGGGACGGTCGGCGGCGATGCCCAGGTCGGCGATACGGTCACCCTGACGGTCAACAGCAAGACTTTCACCGGCCTGGTGCTGGCCGACAAAACCTTCAGCATCGACATCCCGGGTTCCGACCTGGTTGCCGATGCCGACAGGGTCATCGACGCCAGTATCCGCACGACCGACGCCACCGGCAACACCGGCACGGCGACCGATACGGAGAATTATACGGTCGATCTGACCGCGCCGGTCCCGACGATCGCGCTCACCCCCGCCATCACTGCCGACGACATCATCAATATCGCCGAGGCGGCCGGCACCGTGGCGATCACCGGGACGACCGGCGGCGACGCCAAAGTCGGCGACATCGTCACCCTGACGATCAACGGCAAGACGTTCACCGGGCTGGTGCAGGCCGACATGAGCTTCAGTATCGATGTCCCCGGCTCCGACCTGGTCGCCGATGCCGACAAGGTTGTCGACGCCAGCGTCCGCACCACCGATGCCGCTGGCGATCCCGGCACCGGCACGGACACCGAAGGCTATTCGGTCGATCTGGCGGCACCGGTGCCGACCGTTACCCTCGATGCGAACGTCACCGCCGACGACATCATCAGCATCGCCGAAGCAGCCGGCACCGTGGCGGTTACCGGCACGGCCGGTGGTGACGCCCGGGTCGGGGATACCGTGACGCTGACGGTTAATGGCAAAACGTTCACCGGGCTGGTGCAGGCCGACATGCGCTTCAGTATCGATGTCCCCGGCGCCGACCTGGCCGCTGACGGGGACCAGGTCATCAATGCCGGAATCGTGACGTTTGATGTCGCCAACAATCCGGGGACCGCCAGCGATACCGAGAGCTACACGGTCGATCTGACCGTGCCGGTGCCGACCATAACTCTCGATGCGAACATCACCGCCGACGACATCATCAACATTGCCGAAGCGGCCGGCACCGTGGCGATCACCGGCTTGGCCGGCGGCGACGCCCAGGCCGGCGATACTGTCACGCTGACCTTGAAAAGCGGCAGCTTCAATGCGACGTTCACCGGGCTGGTGCAGGCCGATATGAGCTTCAGCATCGACGTCAGCGGTTTCAGCCTGGCGGCCGATGCCGACCTGGTGATCGAAGCCGCCATCACCACGAACATCGCCGGAAAGATCGGGACGGGAACCGCTACGGAGAGCTACAGCATCGACACGCTGGCGCCGGCGGCGCCCGGGGTGGGGCTGTTCGCGGACACGGGGCCCGGCGGAGCGGACCTGGTGACCCAGGACGGGACGCTGGCGCTGACGGGGATCGAGGCCGGGGCGGCGGTGGAGTACTCGGTGGACGGCGGGGCGACGTGGGGCGGGAGCTTCACGGCCGTCGAGGGCGTGAACACGGTGGCGGTGCGGCAGACGGACGCGGCGGGGAACGTGAGCGGGGTGACGGGGCTGACGTTCACGCTGGACACGGCGGCGCCGGTGGGTCCGGTGGTGACGCTGGCGACGGACACGGGGGCGAGCGGCACGGACCTGGTGACGCAGGCCGGCGGTTTGAGCCTGTTCGGCGTCGAGGCCGGGGCGGTGGTGGAGTACTCGGTGGACGGCGGGGCGACGTGGGGCGGGAGCTTCACGGCCGTCGAGGGCGTGAACACGGTGGCGGTGCGGCAGACGGACGCGGCGGGGAACGTGAGCGGGGTGACGGGGCTGACGTTCACGCTGGACACGGCGGCGCCGGTGGGTCCGGTGGTGACGCTGGCGACGGACACGGGGGCGAGCGGCACGGACCTGGTGACGCAGGCCGGCGGTTTGAGCCTGTTCGGCGTCGAGGCCGGGGCGGTGGTGGAGTACTCGGTGGACGGCGGGGCGACGTGGGGCGGGAGCTTCACGGCCGTCGAGGGCGTGAACACGGTGGCGGTGCGGCAGACGGACGCGGCGGGGAACACGGGGCCGGCGACGGGGCTGACGTTCACGCTGGACACGGCGGCGCCGGCGGCGACGGTGGCGGTGGATGACGCGGCGCTGCGGATCGGCGAGACGGCGACGGTGACGATCACCTTCACGGAGGCGGTGACGGGGTTCAGCCTGGCGGACGTTGCGGTGGGCAACGGGGTGCTGGGGAACCTGGCGACGGCGGACGGCGGGGTGACGTGGACGGCGACGCTGACGCCGGCGGCGGGTGTCGAGTCGGGTGCAAACGTGGTGACGGTGGACCTTGGCGGGGTGACGGACGTGGCGGGGAACGCCGGGTCCGGGACGGCGACGTCGGGGAACGTGGCGATCGACACGCTGGCGCCGGCGGCGCCCGGGGTGGGGCTGTTCGCGGACACGGGGCCCGGCGGAGCGGACCTGGTGACCCAGGACGGGACGCTGGCGCTGACGGGGATCGAGGCCGGGGCGGCGGTGGAGTACTCGGTGGACGGCGGGGCGACGTGGGGCGGGAGCTTCACGGCCGTCGAGGGCGTGAACACGGTGGCGGTGCGGCAGACGGACGCGGCGGGGAACGTGAGCGGGGTGACGGGGCTGACGTTCACGCTGGACACGGCGGCGCCGGTGGGTCCGGTGGTGACGCTGGCGACGGACACGGGGGCGAGCGGCACGGACCTGGTGACGCAGGCCGGCGGTTTGAGCCTGTTCGGCGTCGAGGCCGGGGCGGTGGTGGAGTACTCGGTGGACGGCGGGGCGACGTGGGGCGGGAGCTTCACGGCCGTC
>VAUL01000038.1:17324-24843 GCA_005774545.1 Deltaproteobacteria bacterium
CTACGCGATCGACACGCAGCGGCCGACGGCGACGGTGGTGGTGGACGACGCGGCGCTGCGGATCGGCGAGACGGCGACGGTGACGATCACCTTCACGGAGGCGGTGACGGGGTTCAGCAACGCGGATCTTGCGGTGGCGAACGGGACGCTGACGGCGGTGAGCTCGAGCGACGGCGGGGTGACGTGGACGGCGACGCTGACGCCGGACGCACCGGTGGAGGACGCGAGCAACGTGATCACCCTGGACCTTGGCGGGGTGGCGGACCTGGCCGGGAACGCCGGTGCGGGGAGCGCGACCTCGAACAACTACGCGATCGACACGCAGCGGCCGACGGCGACGGTGGTGGTGGACGACGCGGCGCTGCGGATCGGCGAGACGGCGACGGTGACGATCACCTTCACGGAGGCGGTGACGGGGTTCAGCAACGCGGATCTTGCGGTGGCGAACGGGACGCTGACGGCGGTGAGCTCGAGCGACGGCGGGGTGACGTGGACGGCGACGCTGACGCCGGACGCACCGGTGGAGGACGCGAGCAACGTGATCACCCTGGACCTTGGCGGGGTGGCGGACCTGGCCGGGAACGCCGGTGCGGGGAGCGCGACCTCGAACAACTACGCGATCGACACTGTGCCGCCGGTGCCGACCATCACCCTCGATGCAAACATCACGGCCGACGATGTTATCGATGTTGGCGAAGCCAGTGTCAATGTCGTCATCACCGGCACTGTCGGCGGTGACGCCAGGGTCGGCGATACGGTGACCCTGACCGTCAACAGCAAGACATTTACGGGGCTGGTTCTTGCCGACAAGACCTTCAGCATCACCGTGGACGGGGCCACCCTGGCCGAGGGGACCAGTGTGTCCGGAACCGTCGCCGCCAGCATTACCACCACGGATGCGGCCGGTAACAGCGGCTCGGCTAGCGACACCGAAGATTACACGATCGACCGGACCGACCCGGGCTATGAAGTGCGTCTGTTTACGTCGAGCGAATTGAAGGTCGCACTCCTCCCCCCCGGCGGGCCGCCGGTGCCGCCACCGCTCGGTTCCTGGGATTCCAGCCCGGCTGGGCAGGCGAATCGCGAGATTCTGAACGGCACGGCCGGCAACGATGTGATCGATCACAACCCTGCCTTCAGCAGCGGTGCGACGCAGTGGACGAAGACCCTGGGACTGACCTTCGACACCTTCACCAAGATCACCTCGGTTGAACTCACGGCGGATGCGCTTGCCGTCGCCGGTGTGCCCGGCTTCGACATCGTCGGCCCCGGGGTTGCCGCCACCGACACCAACGGCGACGGGCGCAACGACCACTGGCTGATTACGCCGACCGATCCGGACGCCCACGCCAACGGTCTGAAGGTCAACATCGTTTACGACGTTGTCGAATCCTCCGCGCCGCCCGTCGACTTCAGTGTCGACGTGGTCGTGTCGGGTGATGCCGGTGCGCGCTCCTTCGTTCTCCCCCCCCAGACGGTTGATTTCTCCTGGCGCGACGTCTCCGATCCTGCCGCATTCGCTGTCCTCCCGGTCCTGGTGCTGCCGCGCGACGGCGTAGGGATGAATATCCTGGCCGGGGACGGTGACGATGTCGTGCATGCCGGTGCAGGGGACGATCTGCTCGACGGCGGGGCCGGCGCCGACCTGCTCGACGGCGGCCTGGGCCTCGACAGCGCCAGTTATGCCAGTGCCGGCAGCGGGGTCGTGGCTGCTCTGCAAAATGGTGTCGTCGCGCAGGGCGGCGATGCAGTCGGCGATACCTACCTCAGCATCGAAAACCTGGCCGGTTCGGCGCATGACGACACCCTGGTCGGCGATGCGGCCGCCAACATCCTCAGCGGCGGCGCCGGCAACGATGTCCTTGAAGGTCT
This sequence comes from Deltaproteobacteria bacterium, assembly GCA_005774545.1. Taxonomy (GTDB): domain Bacteria; phylum Desulfobacterota; class Desulfuromonadia; order Desulfuromonadales; family BM103; genus VAUL01. The sequence continues at coordinate 19,197 of VAUL01000038.1, forward strand.
GGCCGGAGCCGATGAGCTGCGCGGTGACGGCGGCAGCAATACGGCCAGCTATGCCCACGCCGCGGCGGTGTCCGGGGCCGTCGGCATCACCGCCTCACTGGCCGACCGGTCGATCAATACCGGCCACGCGGCCGGCGATCTTTACGTCAGCATCCAGAACCTGGCCGGGTCGGCTTTCAACGACACCCTGATCGGCGACGGCAACGCCAACGTCCTGGACGGCGATGCCGGTGATGATCTTCTGGTCGGCGGAGCCGGTGCCGACACGCTTCGCGGCGGGGCCAACACCGGCACGGGCGACACGGCCAGCTATGCCGCGTCACTTACTGGCGTCACGGTCGATCTGAGCACCGGGACAGGGAGCGGCGGCGATGCGGCGGGCGACACCCTGACCGGCATCGAAAACCTGACTGGTTCCGCTTCTGCCGACACCCTGACCGGTGATGTGAACAACAACGTCTTCTACGGCGGAGCCGGCGCCGACAATCTGAATGGCGGCGGCGGGATTGACACCGCCAGTTACGCCGGCGCCGGCGCGGGTGTCAACGTGTCGCTGGTGGGCGGAGCGACCAACACCGGCAGCGAAGCCGCCGGCGATGTCCTCACCGGCATCGAGAACCTGACCGGGTCGGGTTACGACGACACCCTGACGGGCGACAACTTCTACAATGTTCTTGTCGGCGGCGGCGGTAACGACAGCCTGTCCGGCGGGGCCAACAACGACAGTCTTTACGGTGACGACGGCGACGATACTCTGATCGGCGGCGCCGGTGCCGACGCCCTTTATGGCGGGAACAATGCCGCCGCCGGCGACACGGCCAGCTATGCCGCGTCCTTCAGTGGGGTCAACGTCAATCTCGCGACCGGTGTGGGGGTTGGCGGCGATGCGGCCGGCGACACCCTGTCCGGCATCGAGAACCTGATCGGTTCCGCGGTTGCCGACACCCTGGTCGGCGATGGCGGTGCCAACATCCTGACCGGCGCCGCCGGCAACGACACCCTCAGCGGTGGTGCCGGCAACGATACGCTGAATGGTGATGGCGGCGACGACACCCTCATCGGCGGCGTCGGGGCCGATGTTTTGAACGGCGGCAGCAATTCCGCCATCGGCGATACGGTCAGCTACACCGGGTCCGCTGCGGGCGTCAACGCCTCGCTGGTGACCGGTGCGGCCAACACCGGCGGCGATGCCGAAGGCGACGTCATCTCGGGGGTGGAAAACCTGACCGGCTCCGGCAATGACGACACTTTGACGGGCGACGACAACATCAACGCCGTTTACGGCGGGGCAGGCAACGACACCCTTTACGGGCAGGGCGGCAGCGACTACCTGAGCGGCCAGGACGGCAACGACGCCGTCTACGGCGGTGCCGGCAACGACACCCTGCTGGGCGGCAATCACGATGACCTGCTGGACGGCGGCGACGGCAACGACTCGCTGACCGGCGACAGCGGCGACGACACGCTGCTCGGCGGCGCCGGCAACGACACGCTCTCGGGCGGGGCTTCGTTGCTGTTCAACACCCTCGATGGCGGCGACGGCGACGATAGCTTCACCGGCGGGGCGGGTGTCGATCACATCATCGGCGGCAATCATGCGGCAACGGGCGACACGGTCGATTATTCGCTTTCGACGGCGGCTGTTCATGCAGCGTTGAACAGCGGCGCCGGCACGCTTGGCGACGCGTCGGGGGATACCTACGCCGGGATCGAGAATCTGACCGGCGGTATCGGCAACGATACGCTGATCGGTGATGCGATGGTCAACACGCTGACCGGCAACAACGGCGATGATGTTCTCGAAGGGCTAGGGGGGGGCGACATCTTGAACGGCGGTGCCGGTTCGGATACGGCCAGCTATGCCAATGCCGGAGCGCATGTCGTCGCTTCGCTGACCGCCAGTTTCAGCGTCGGCCCGGCCGTCGTGCAAGCGGGCGATGCGGCCGGCGATATCTTCTCCGGGATCGAGAACCTGGCCGGATCGGCCCACAACGACACCCTGATCGGTGCCGGGGGTGCCAACACCCTCACCGGTGGTGACGGTGACGACATCCTGGAAGGTTTGGGGGGGGCCGACACCCTGGTCGGCGGCACCGGTTCGGACACGGCCAGCTACGCCCATGCGACGACAAGCATCACGGTTTCTCTCGATGCCGCCATCGGCATCTCCCCTTCGGGCGATGCGATCGGTGATACGTTCATCGGGATTGAGAATGTCGTCGGCTCCAATTACGACGACATTCTCATCGGCGACGCGCAGGCCAATGTGATCACCGGCGGGCTGGGCAACGATACCATCGATGGCGGGGCGAACGCGGGCGGCTTTGACATCGCCAGCTACGCGGGGGCTACCGGCCCGGTCTCGGTAAGCCTGGCGATTTCCGGCCTGCAGAACACCGGCTCTGCCGGCTTTGACAACCTGAGCAATATCGAGGGATTGAAAGGCTCAAACTACAACGACACGCTCACCGGCGATGCCGGAGACAACCTGATCGAGGGCGGCGCGGGGAACGACGCTCTCGATGGGGGCCTCGGCACGGATACGGTTTCGTACGCAGGGGCGGGCGGCGGGGTTTCCGTCGATCTCGGCATCGTCGGCGGACAGAACACCGTCGGTGCCGGCACCGATACGCTCAGCGGGTTTGAAAATATTGTCGGCTCCGCGCACAGCGACACCTTGACCGGTGACGGCGCCGCCAACCGGATTGACGGTGGCGCCGGTGACGACATCATCGATGGCGTTGCCGGCGCCGATCTTCTCGACGGCGGGGTGGGCAGCGACAGCTTTCATGTGGCGGCCGGCAGCCTGCCCACCTTCATCGAAGGCGGAATCGGCGATCCCGGCAGCACTGATACGATCGTGCTGCATGGCCTCGGCGCAGGCTACAGCCTGTCCGGACTGGCGGCAGTTTCCGGCGGGATCGAGCGTCTGGATATCGGCGGCGACGCCAGCGCGACCCTGTTGACCGTGACCAGCCAGGATATCCAGGACATGGTGGACAACGGGGCCGCCTCCGTTCTGACCATTACGACGAACAGCGGCGATGCGCTGACCATTTCCCTTGCCGCAAACGAATCGATGTCCCCGCTCGGGGCGGCGCCCTTTGCCTTCGGCGGCGACGGGATCTACACGATCTACAACAACGATACGCATGAACAGATTGCACAGATCCAGTGGCAAACCACGGCATGACCGGGATTTCTCATGATGCTCAGGCTGATGCCAGTCAGCCGGCGGGGCAAGCCGGCTCGATGAACGACCACCCGCGCGTTTCTGTTGCGGACGGGACGGCCTTTGTGCTTGACCGCAAGGCCGTTCTCAGTGCGGTCGCCGGTCTGTGTGCTCACGACCGTGCCGCAGCCGGCAAGCTGTGCCGGGAACTCGACCGGTTCCTGGCGGCCGGTCAGTGGCCAGGTCAACTCGCCCGCCTCGACCGGACGGGGCTGACGGGGCGTCACGCGCCCGGCCCGTTGCGCGATGCCCTTGCCATCCCCGGCAACCTGATCCTGTTGCGCGGCGGAGACAACCGCTTCGCACTGCTGTACCGGATCGAGCGGCGTTGGCAGTTCATCGCCGGCGACGGGATTCCTCTGCCCGGGGATGTCGCCGCCGATGACGGGAGCGCGGTTGATGCTCTTGTCCTGACCGTGCCGGGGCCGGGCACGTCACCGGGTTCTTTTGCCTCCCTGGCGGCCTTGTGGCCCGAGCTGCGCACGGCCTGGGCAGAAGTCGGTGCCGCCAGCTTTTTCGTCAATGCCGGCCAGCTGCTGCTGCCGCTCTTCGCCATGCTGATCTACGACAAGATCGCCCTGAACGGTCTGTTCGAGACGCTCTGGGCCCTGGTTTTCGGCATGGCGCTCTATCTGGCAACCGATACCGGCATGCGCCTGGTGCGGAGTTGGGCCACGGAACGCATCAGCATCGACCTGACGCTGCGCAGCGACGAAACGTTGTGGTCGAAGCTGGTGGCCCAGGTCGATCTCCCGCCCGGGGGGTTTCCGCGGTTCCTCTCCAACTATCGCGATCTGACCCTGTCGCGCGATTTCGTCTCCTCGATCTATCTGCTGTCGATTGCCGACATCCCGTTTCTCCTCCTCTATCTGGTGGTTATCGGCATCATTTCCTGGCCGCTGATGATCATCGTCATCCTGCTGGCCCTGGCGTATTGTGTGACGGGGCTGTGGATGCAGAACCGTCAGAATCTCCTCTCCAGGGAGGCCGAGGGGCACAATACCCGGAAGCTGGCGTTCATGGGGGAAGCGTTGGGTTGCCTCGACGTTGTGCGCACCACGCCGGGGGCCGGCGCCTTTTTGCGCCGCTGGCGCGAACTCACGGAGTTGTCGGCGAACTGCGACAGGGATCGGCGGCTGGCGTTCCAGCAGACGGGGATGCTTTCCATGCTGATGCAGACCGTGACGAGCATCGTCATGCTGACGGCCGGCGTCTACCTGATCCATGCCCAGGTGCTGAGCGTGGGGAAACTCATCGCCTGCAACCTGCTGGCAGGGCGGGGGATGGCCCTCGTCGCGTCGTTCTTCGCCGTCACCGGGAAGTGGCAGGACTTCGTGCGCGCCGCCGCCAGGATGGAAGCCAGCCTGGAACCGGTGGCCGACCGGGAATGCACCCCCCGAGCGTCGATCAGCGGGCAAATGACCGTGCTGGGGCTCGGTAAGCATTACGAGGGGCGCCCTGCAGCGCTTGACGGCATTTCCCTGACAATCGCCCCGGGAGAGCGCATCGCCCTCATGGGGCGCCCGGGCGCCGGAAAGTCGACGCTGCTGCAATGCCTGGCGGGACTCTGCCGGCCGGATGCCGGCCAGATCCTCTTCGACGGGTTGGCACTGGACGACATCGCCCGTTTCGACCGGGTCAGGTGGCTGGCCTACAAGGCGCAGGATCCGGTGGTTTTTGCCGGAACCCTCGAGGAGAATCTGCGCATTTCCGGATGCACGGACCAGGAGCGTTTCGCCGCAGCGCTCTGGGCGTCCGGCCTCGAAAGCGAATTCAGCAGCGGACGGATGTCGCTGGGAATGCAGCTGACCGAGCGCGGCAGCAATCTCTCGGGCGGGCAGCGTCAGAAGGTTGCCCTCGCACGTGCTCTTGCCCAGCCCAGCCGGGTGCTCCTCCTCGATGAACCGAGCCTGGGGCTCGATCCCGAAAGTGAGCGGCTTCTGGCGGAGCGGTTGCCGAAACTGCTCGACAGTGCATCGGTGCTGATCGTATCGACCCACAGCGCCATTCTGCTGGAAACCGTACGGCGGGTCGTTGCGCTCGACAGCGGGCGGGTGGTGGCCGACGGTCCGCGCGAAAAGCTGGTCAAGCTTTCGTAGCCGCCTGCCTCACTGCCGCCGGCACCTTCCCGGCGATACGACTGGCCATGTGAAGGTATTTTTTATTCATCCGCCGCTGCGGCCGGGCTTCTGCCCTTCCACCCGGCGTGCCCCACGATGTGCCGGTGCTCCTTAAAACTGGCTTTCCACGGCAATTTCTGCTACATTCCGCTTGCCGCGAAGGCAAGCAAGCCCCCCTGTTTGACGCATCCTGACAGCATCCATCGAATTCAGGCCTCTGCATGACACAACGAACCGGGTCGTGACGTTCAACTCGCTCGCATACTTCCTCTTCCTGCCGGCGGTGTGGCTGGTT
>VAUL01000098.1 GCA_005774545.1 Deltaproteobacteria bacterium
GGGGCGGGTCGGGCTGGTGGCCGCTGCGGTCAGCGACTACGGCGAACTGGCGACGCTCGGCGCGGCGATCCTGGCCGGCGGCGGCGAGGTGTCGGTCTCCAGCGTGCGCATCGACGCGGTGACGCCCGAGCAGATCGAGGTGCTGGTCCGTTCCGGGCACAAGACCCTGGCCCTGGCCCCCGAGGCCGGCAGCCAGCGGATGCGCGATACGGTCAACAAGGGGATCGACGAGGCGCAGATCCTCGCCGCGGTGCGGATGATCGCCGAAGGGGGGGTGCCGAACCTCAAGCTCTACTTCATGGTCGGGCTGCCGGGGGAGACGGACGACGATGTGGCGGCCATCGGTGCCCTGACGACGCGCATCCGCACGATCTGGGAGGAGGTCGGCCGGGGGCGCGGCAAACTCGGACGGCTGACGCTGTCGGTCAACCCCTTCGTCCCCAAGCCGTGGACGCCGCTGCAGTGGGCGCCGATGGAGCCGCCTGCCGTGCTCGAAAGGAAATACCGTCTGCTGCAGAAGCTGGTCCGCCCGCTGGCCAACGTCGACCTGCAGTGCGAGTCGCTGCGCAGCGCCGAACTGCAGGGGTTGCTGGCCCGCGGCGACCGCCATTGCGGGCGGCTTCTCCCCCTGCTCGCCGCCGGCCGGGGGCTCAAGGCCGCCTGCCGCGAGGCCGGCCTCGATGCGACCGCCTATCTGCACCGCGAGCGGCGTGAGGATGAGCCCTTCCCGTGGGAGATCATCGCCCAGGGGGTGCGGCGCGATCATCTGCGGCGCGAGTACGAGGATGCCCTGGCGGCAAAGCCCGGGACAACCTGCCATCCCGGCTGCCGGCGCTGCGGGCTGACGGTCTGCTGAGGCGCCGGCTCCCGGATAGCTAACCGGATCGCTTGACAATTCCGCACGGCATGATTGACTAGAGCAACACCGGCCGGCCGCGCAGCGGCTGCGGCCGGTTTCCAATCCCCCTCATGGAGAATTGCACATGACTCAGGAACGCCAAGGCGCCGTCACGTTCAAGGGCAACCCGATGACCCTGGTCGGCCAGCCGGTGAAATCCGGCGACCCGGCTCCCGATTTTCGCGTGGTCGACAACACCCTCCAGCCCGTCACCCTGGCCAGCAGCGCCGGCAAGGTCCGACTGATCACGGTGGTGCCGTCCCTCGACACGCCGGTCTGCGACACCATGACCCGCACCTTCAACCAGGAGGCGGCCAAGCTGCCTGACAACGTCGTGATCTATACGATCAGCCTCGACCTGCCGTTCGCCCAGAAACGCTGGTGCGGCAACGCCGGCATCGACCGGGTGCAGACCCTTTCCGACTACCAGGACCGGTCCTTCGCGCTCGGTTACGGCCTGCTGATCAAGGAGTTGAAGCTGATGGCCCGGGCCGTGCTGGTGATCGACGCCAGCGACCGGATCAGCTATCTCCAGCTGGTCCCCGAAGTGACCAGCGAACCGGACTACGCCGCCGCCCTGGCGGCGGTCAGGGCGCTGCTCTGATCGACTCCGCCGCCCGATTCCGACGGCCCGCAGCGATTTCGCTGCGGGCCGTCGTTCTTGACACCCGCCTGCCATGCTTGATAAAACTGCAAGATTATAAGAGTAGCTTCATCCCCCCTGTTCCGAGGCCCTCATGGATGATTGCACGACTGTCGCCTGCCGCCTGGTCCGCCTGATCACCTTCATCGACCTGCCGATCAAGAAGAAATTCCGGCTGTTTGGTTTCGGCGTGCTCTTCTGGTTCATGGTCATGGCCGGGCTCACGGTGGTCGGCATGTGGGGGATCAGCGTCCGTTACGACCAGATCGTCAACCATGCCGTCCCCCAGGACAAGGTGGTTCAGAAGATCGTCCGCAACCTCCAGGCGATGACCATCGACGCCTCCAACATCCTCAAGGCCCAGGACAGGGGGACCGTCGACCGCATTCAGGACCTTTCCGCCAAGCGGCTGCGCGACGTGCGCGAGTTCGCCACGGCCCTCGGCGTCGGCGGCGAGGTCAACGATTACTCCCACGATACCGGCAAACTGCTGGAGACGCTGAATACCACCTCGCTGACCGGCGATCCGGAAGGGGTGGCCTACATTCGCGAACTGTCCGGCCTGCTTGACGATGTCGATCGCAGCTACAGCGCCTTTTACCAGAGCAAGCTGGCGATTTTCGCCGGGGCGGCCGACGACGGCGAACACCTGGCCGCGGCCTTCGAGACGCTCGACAAGCAGATTCACGCGGCCAGCCAGTTGTCCACCCAGTTTTCGGCGCATCTGGCCGATCTCTATCACAAGTCGGCCGCCAAGATTTCGGAGATCATCCGCGTCACCGTCCTGACCATCGTCGCCGTGCTGCTGGTGGCGGTTCTGCTGCTGGGGGTCTTCACCCGCTGGATTTCCCGGGCGCTGGCCAAGCCGATCGGGGAGATCATCGAGCAGATTCACTCGGTCGGCACCGGCGACGTCGATCTGACCAACAAGATCCGGATCACCTCGCGCGACGAGATCGGCCAGTTGTCCCAGGAGTTCAACGGGCTGATGGACACGGTCTATTCGATGACCATGTTCAAGAAGGTCATCGAGGAGGATGCCAGTCTCGACGACGTCTATGCCCGCCTCGGCAACGTGTTCCGCAACGAGCTGGGGCTGGAGGACTTCGTGATTTACGAGGTCAGCGAGAACCAGCGCGACATGCTGCCGGTCTACCCGTTGTCGCTCGACTCCAGGGCACTGGCCTGCGACGCCGAGATCCTGACGCACTGCGAACTGTGCCGGGCGAAGAAGACCGGGCACGAAATCTCCTCGCTGGCCTATCCGCAGGTGTGCAAGCAGTTCAAGCCGGAGACCGGCAAGGTGCACATCTGCATCCCGATGATGATCGGCGGG
>VAUL01000039.1 GCA_005774545.1 Deltaproteobacteria bacterium
GCGGCAATCCTGTGGAGCGCCAACGGCACGCTGTGGAACGAAGTGCCGTGGTCGGCTGACGGCCCCTTCGCCGTCAACTACCCGCTGGCCAAGCCGACGGCCAACGTGAGCAAGACGCTCTCGGTCAAGCTCAGGGATGCCGCCGGCAACCTGTCGACGACGGCCTACACAGACACCATCACGGTCACGCCGTAAATCGCGGGTTGTTTTCTCCGGGAAAAAACGGCCGGCCCCCGAAAGGGCCGGCCGTTGCATTTCAGCCGAGAGAGGATGGTTTCTACGGGGAGTTGGGTTTGGCCCCTGGCGGTCGGAAGCCGAACAGCAGCAGCCCGGCGGCCATCGCCGCGCAGGCGCTGAAAAACAGGGTCGGCAGGCCGAACGCCTCGCCAATATAGCCCAAAACCAGCGAGCCGGCAAAGAGCCCGGTGTCGATGCCGCCGGTGAAGATGCCGGTGGCCTTGCCACGCACCTCGCCCGGCTCGCCGCGCACCGCCAGGGTGTTGAGGGCGGGGAAGAGCAGCCCGTGGCCGAGCCCGGAGACGGCGCCGGCCACGGCCAGCAGCAGCGGCCCCCGGGTCGCCGGGAGCAGCGCCAGCCCGGCGATGAACAGGCCGATCCCCCACGGGAGCAGGCGGTTCTCGCCGAAGTGCTCGGTGAGCGGGCCACCGGTGAAGCGAATGACGATGGCCCCCGCCGAGTAGCACGCATAGTAGGTGGAAACCAGCTGGATGCCGCGTTCCTGGGCGAGAGGGGCGACGAAGTTGCCGGTGGCCGCCAGTCCGAGGCCGAACAGCAGGGAGAGGAGGGTGACGACCACGAACTTGCCGCGGCCGAGCAGGGCGAAGAACGACGGGCCGCGCCGGGGGCCGGACGGCGGATGGCTTTCGGCCAGCGGCAGGTGCGCCAGTAGGGAGACCAGGGAAAAGGCGGCGGCGGCCAGGAACAGGCCGGGGTAGCCCGCGCGGTGCAGGACGGTTTCGGCGACCAGCGGCCCGGCGGCGGCGCCGACCAGCCCGGAAATGCCGAACATGCCGATCCCCTCGTTGAAGCGGTGTTCCGGAAGGATGTCGGCCATGTAGGTGAAGACGGCCGTGAAGCAGATGGCCATCCCCACGCCGTGCACCCCCCGCAGCAGGAGCAGCCACGGATAGCCGCTGCCGAGCGGATCGGCAAAGCCGAGATAGGCCAGCGGCGCCCCGACCATGATCAGGTTGCCGAGCGTGAAGCTGCGCTTGCGGCCGATGCGATCGATCATCTCCGAGATCCAGGGCCGGCAGACGGCCGAGGCCAGCGCGAACGCCCCCATGACGATGCCGACGTCGCCGCGGTCACCGTGGTGAGCGAGGAGATAAAGGGGGAACAGGCAGAAGGCGCTGAAGCTGGCGGTCTGGGCGAAGTTCGCGACGGCCATCGCCCAGAAGGCGGGGGTATAGATCATCGTTCCGGTCCGGTGGTGAGTGCGCGTCATTCTGACCTGCCCACCGGGGCGAGTCAAGCCGTACATCGTCCCATTGGGGTTTGCCAACCCCGGCGAATTGCGGTATTTTGCGCGATGGCTGGAAACTTGCGTCGAGAGGCGACATGAGCGAACTGCAAACCGTTTACCTGAAAGACTACGCGCCGCCGGCCTACCTGGTCGACCACGTCGAACTGCATGTCGAGCTCGAGCCGGCCGCCACCCGGGTGCGGGCGAAACTGCAGTTGCACGCCAACCCGGCTGCCGGGCCGCCCGCCGGCCGGTTGCATCTCGACGGCCGCGGCCTGGAGCTGCTCGCGATCGCTTTGGACGACACCCCCCTCGCGCCGTCCGCCTATGCCGTCGACACCGAGGGGGTGACCATCGCCGGCGTGCCGGAGCGCTTCTCCCTGGAGACGCTGGTCCGCATCGACCCGGCGGGGAACACGGCGCTGGAAGGGCTCTACCGCGCCGGCGGCATCTTCTGCACCCAGTGCGAAGCCCAGGGGTTCCGCAAGATCACCTTCTACCCGGACCGTCCGGACGTGATGGCACGCTTCACCGTGACGCTGGCCGGCGACCGCGAGCTCTGCCCGGTCCTGCTGGCCAACGGCAACCTGACGGCGAGCGGCCCGCTGGACGGCAACCGGCATTTCGCCACGTTCAATGATCCCTTCCCCAAGCCGGCCTACCTGTTCGCCATGGTCGCCGGGCCGCTGGTTGCCATCGAGGACCGCTTCGTCACGGCATCGGGGCGGGAGGTCCGACTGCAGATCTTCGTCGAGGAGCGCAACCGCGACAAGTGCGGCCACGCCATGGCGTCGCTGAAGCACGCCATGCGCTGGGACGAGGAGAGCTTCGGCCTCGAATGCGACCTCGACGAGTACAAGATCGTCGCCGTCGACGACTTCAACATGGGCGCCATGGAGAACAAGGGGCTCAACGTCTTCAACTCCCGGTACGTGCTCGCCGATCCGGACACCGCGACCGATGCCGATTTCCAGGGGGTGGAAGCGGTGATCGGCCACGAGTACTTCCACAACTGGACCGGCAATCGCGTGACCTGCCGCGACTGGTTCCAGCTGAGCCTCAAGGAGGGGCTGACGGTCTTCCGCGACCAGGAGTTCTCCGCCGACATGGGCTCCCGCGCCGTGAAGCGGATTGCCGACGTACGCCTGCTGCGCAACGGCCAGTTCCCCGAGGATGCCGGTCCCATGGCCCACCCGGTGCGCCCGGAGTCGTACGTCGAGATCAACAACTTCTACACGGCTACGGTCTACAACAAGGGGGCGGAGGTGATCCGCATGTACCGCACCCTGCTCGGTGCGGACGGCTTCCGCCGGGGGCTGCGGCTCTACCTGGAGCGTTTCGACGGCCAGGCGGTCACCACGGACGACTTCCTGGCGGCGATGGCCGAGGCCAACGCCGCGGACCTTTCCCAGTTCCGGCGCTGGTACAGCCAGGCCGGGACGCCGGTGCTCGACGTCTCCGGCCGTTACGACGCCGCGGAGCGGGCCTACACCCTGCAGGTCCGCCAGAGCTGTCCGCCCACGCCGGGCCAGCCGGTCAAGGAACCGTTCCTGATCCCGCTGGCCGTCGGCCTGCTCGGCCCGGACGGCCGCGATCTGCCGCTGCAGTTGGCCGGAGAGACCGGTCCGGGCGCCGGCACCCGGGTGTTGCGCGTCGCGGCCGATGAACAGTCCTTCCGCTTCGTCAATGTGCCCGTGCCGCCGGTGCCGTCGCTGCTGCGCGATTTTTCGGCGCCGGTCCGGCTCGAATTCCCCTGTGGCGATGCCGAACTGGCGTTCCTCTTCGCCCACGACAGCGACCCGTTCAGCCGCTGGGAAGCCGGGCAGCGCCTGGCCGGCCGGGTCCTGCTGACGATGATTGCCGATCTGCAGGCCGGTCGTGCACCGCAGGTGCCGGCCGTCTTCCTTGCCGCATTCCGTGCCGCCCTGACCGATGCGGCGGCCGACCCGGCCTTCCTTGCCCTGGCGCTGACCCTGCCGGGGGAGATCGAGCTGGCCGAAGCCATGACGGTGGCCGATCCCGGCGCGGTGCACGCCGCCCGCCAGCATCTGCGCCGCATGCTGGCCGCGGAACTGGCCGGCGAGTTTCGCGCCGTCATGGCCGGGCTGCACGCCGCCGGGCCGTATCGGCCGTCCGCCGCCGCCATCGGCCGGCGCAGCCTGAAGAATCTCTGCCTGAGCTACCTGACCCTGCTGGAGACGCCGGATGTCGCGGCCTGTTGTCTTGCCCAGTTCGAGGGCGCCGACAACATGACCGACCGGCTGGCCGCCCTGGTCTGCCTGGCGAACGGCGCCATGCCGCAGCGCGAGCTGGCGCTGGCGGAATTTTACCGGCGCTACCAGGCGGAACCGCTGGTCGTCGACAAGTGGTTTGCCGCGCAGGCCGCCAGCCCGCGCGCCGATACGCTGGCACAGGTGCAGGAGCTGCTGCGGCATCCGGCCTTCACCCTGAAGAATCCCAACCGGGTGCGGGCCCTGATCGGCACCTTCGCCCATGGCAACCCGGCCCGCTTTCACGATCCGTCCGGCGACGGCTACCGTTTCGTGGCCGATCGCGTGATCGAACTCGATCCGCTCAATCCGCAGGTGGCCGCTCGGCTGGTTGCCGCCTTGAGCCGCTGGCAACGTTTCGACGCCGCCCGGCAGGGGCGGATGCGCGCCGAACTGGAGCGGATCCGGCAGCGGCCGGAGCTGTCGCGGGACGTGGCGGAGATCGTCGGGAAAAGCTTGGGCAGCGTGTTCTGAGCCAAGAAGCGAGAGCAGCGATGAGCGATGAGTGCCGAGCGATGAGTCGCAATCACCAGTGTGTTCCGAAGGTCACTCATCGCGTATCGCTCAGCACTTATTGCTCGTTTTTGCACCGAAGGACCCTTCTATGGCAGACATCTTGGTGATTGGTTGCGGCGATATCGGGGTGCGGGTGGCGCGCCTGCACCGCCAGCGCGGCGATAGCGTCCATGCCGTGGTCAGGTCGCAGGAACGGGCCATGCACCTCGAGGAGGCGGAGCGGATCGCTACCGTTCCCGGCAACCTCGATTCCCTCGAGGCGCTCATCAAGCTGGCGGAGGCCGTGTCCGGCAAACTGGTCTATTACTTCGCCCCCCCGCCGGGCGGCGGCCCCTGGGACAGCCGCATGCGCAATTTCTGTGCAGCCCTCGATCGCGGGCATGCTCCCGCCAGGGTGGTCTACATCAGCACCAGCGGGGTGTACGGCGATTGCGGCGGGGGTTGGGTCACCGAGGAGACGCCGGTCAACGCGACCACCAGCCGGGCTCGTCGCCGCCTCGATGCCGAAACCGTGCTGCGCGAGCGGGGCGCGCAACTCGGCTTCCCGGTGGTGATCCTGCGGGTCACCGGCATATACGGTCCCGGCCGCCTGCCGCTGGCCCGCCTGCAGGAGGGGCACCCGGTCGTGCGCGAGGCGGAAGCGCCGCCGACCAACCGCATCCATGCCGACGATCTGGCCACCGTTTGCGTGGCGGCCGCCGAACAGGGGGCTGACGGCGAGATCTTCAATGTCAGCGACGGGCAGCCCGGGACGATGACCCAGTACTTCAATGCGGCGGCCGATCTGCTCGGGCTGCCGCGCCCGCCGCAGGTGTCGATGGCCGAGGCGCGGCAGGTCATGTCGCCGATGATGCTCTCCTATCTGACCGAGACGCGGCGCATGGACAACCGCCGCATGCGGGAACGGCTCGGCGTGGTGCTGCGCTACCCCGATCTGGAGAGCGGGCTGCGGGACGTGATCGAGCAGTTGGGCCGCCCCGACATGGGCTACCTCGGGAGCATCGGGCACGGCTAGCCCGGGCTTGCCCGCCAACGCAACCTGTGGTTGCGGATTCAACAGCTTCAAGGAGAACTGATCTTATGACCCGTATAGCGATCATCGGCGCCGGTATCTCCGGCCTGGCGACGGCTCATGCCATCGAACGGCTGGCAAGAGAGCGGGGGCACGCCGTCGAAACCGTCGTGCTCGAAAAGGAGGCCCGGACCGGGGGCAAGATCTGGAGCATCAGGGAAGAGGGCTATCTCTGCGAATGGGGGCCGAACGGTTTTCTCGACAGCAAGCCGATGACGCTCGAGTTGTGCGACCGCCTCGGCATCCGCGACCGGCTGGCCCGCTCCAACGACAATGCCCGCAAACGGTTCATCTATTCGCAGGGCGAACTGCACCGGCTGCCCGAAAACGGCCCGATGTTCCTCCGTTCGAACCTCATCAGCTGGAGCGGCAAGCTGCGCCTGGCCGGCGAACTGTTCGTGCCGCCGCGACGCGATGCAGTCGACGAGACCCTTGCCGAGTTCGCCCGCCGCCGGCTCGGTCCGGAGGCGCTCGACAAGCTGATCGGACCGATGGTGTCCGGAATCTTTGCCGGCGATCCGGAAACGATGAGCCTGCAGAGCTGTTTTCCCCGCATCCGGGAGCTGGAGCAGGAGTACGGCGGGTTGCTGCGGGCCATGATCAAGCTGGCCAGGAAGAAGCGGGCCGAGCGCAAGGCCGGCAAGGAAGTGGCCAGCGCCGCCGGCCCCGGCGGAGTGCTGACCTCGTTTGTCGACGGTATTCAGGTTTTGACCGAGGCCACCGGCGCAAGGCTGGCCGGCCGCGTGCGAACCGGCGCGGCGGTGGTGGCCCTGCGCCCCCGGGACGGCGGCTGGGAACTCGAACTGGCCTCCGGGGAAAAGCTCGAGGCCGAACTGGTAGTCTCGGCGGCCCCGGCCCACGCCCTCGATGAGCTGCTGCGTCCCCTCGACCGTGACTTGGCCGACCTGGTCGGCGGCATCCCCTATGCGTCGATGAACGTGATCTGCTTCGGCTATGCGCGCGAGCGGATTGCCTGTGACCTCGACGGCTTCGGCTACCTGATCCCGCGCAGGGAGGGACGCAGCCTGCTCGGTACGCTCTGGGATTCAAGCATCTTCCCGCAGCGCGCCCCGGAAGGGTCCGTGCTGTTGCGGTCGATGATGGGCGGTGCGACCAATCCTGCGGCGATCAACCTGTCCGATGCCGACGTGGTGGCGCGCACCAAGGCCGATCTCAAGGAGATCATGGGGATCAAGGCCGATCCCGATTTCGTCAGGGTCTTCCGCCACCCGCTGGCGATCCCCCAGTACCTCTCCGGGCACTCCCGGCGGCTGGCCGCCATCAGTGAGCGACTGCCGTCGCTGCCGGGGCTGTTCCTGTCCGGCAACGCCTTTTTCGGCGTCGGTCTGAATGACTGCGTGCACGCGGCCAACCGTACCGCGGAGCAGGTAGCCAAGCGTCTGTCGGCCGGCGGCTGATTTCCATGGCCGCGCCTGCCTCCGTCTCGTCACTGGCGGCGCGACTGGCCGCCGACCTCTGCCGCGCCCTGTTGGGGCAGGGGGTGTTCACCCCCGGTCGTCCCGAGGTCAGGCAGGCGCTGGGGGCACTTTACGACGGCCTGGGGCGGCAATTCCGCGAGCAGCGGCAGATCGTTCTGCTAGGTGGTCCGCCGCCGGCGCCCGCCGATTTTTCCGTCTGGGGGTTCGGCCCGGAGCGCCTCGGCCTCGCCGATCTGCTTGCCGACAGGGAGCCGGTGTCGCTGCAGCATCTCGCCGGCTTCTGGCGCGACCGCCGGCTGGTACTGCTCTCCCTCCGGGCGGGGATCGGCCGCCAGGAATTCGAGACCCTTGTCCAGCTGTTCCTCCTCGCCGGCGACCGCGGGACCTTGAGCCGGCGCTGGCTCGATGAGCGCCTGCGCGGCAACCTGCCGCATGCGGTCCTGCTGTTCGTCGACGACCTGCGCGATATCCCGCCGGAGGTCTCCTGGCCGGTCCAGGCCGCGCTGGCCTGGCTGTTGCGTGACATCAACCTGCTGTCCCGGCAGGAGGTGCCGCCGGTTCCCCGCGTGGATGCCCGGCAAGCGCTCTTCGATGCGGTGTTGGAACTGGCGGCCGGTGCTGCCGCGCGGCGCGACCTGCTGGCGCACCTCGACCTCATCAGCGAAGCGTTGTCGGACTATGACCGCGACGAATTTGCCGGTCTGCTGCTGGCCAGGTTCGACATGCCGGCACTGGCGGCGGTCTGTCTGGATCTGTGCGGCCTGCTGGAACGGCTGCAGCAGCGTGTCGATCGCACGGGGGACACAGCAGTGCGCAGCCGCATCGGAGCGGTCCGCTGGATCGCGCGACGCGTAACCGAACTGCTCATCGATGCCGGCGCGGCGACTCCCGCCCACTATCACGCCCTGGTCCTGCAGAAGGTGCTCCTCTACGAGGAGATCCCCGAAGCGATGCGCGCCCGGGTGGCCGCCCTGCAGGTACTGACCAGCTTCCTCACCAGCCCGCAGCGCTACTTCGCCGAGATCGAGGGGAGTCACAGCGCCGAGGTGCTGGAGAAGCGTCTGTGGCGGCTCCTGGAGATGCTGCCGAACATGCTGCGGGCCTTCCGTTTCGATGCGGCCCGCGATACCGTGATCTTTTCCCGGCGCTTCGGCGCGACCTTCGATCTGACCCGCAACCCCGAACTGCTGGCGGAGGTGCGCGAGACCGCGGCCGCCGTCCTGGTCGAGGGCGGCCCCCCGCAGCAGGCCGAGCTGATGCAGGCGCTGCCGCAGATGGGGCCGACGGGGCTGCATCTGCTCATCGATCTGGCCGATCACCCCCTGCGCCCGGTACGCCGGGCTGCGCTCGACGGGCTGTGCGCCGCCGGTCCGGCCGTCGTGCCGGTGCTCTTCGAGGCGCTCGAGCGCAAGGATGGCTGGCATTACCTGCGCAACATGCTGATCATTCTCGGCAAGGTGGCGGCGGACGGGGGGCGGGTCGAAGAGGTCTTCCTCACGGCGCTGGCCCATCCCGAACCGGGGATTCGCAAGGAAGCGCTCCCCGGCGTGGCCAGGTTGCTCAAAGGGGCGGCGGCCGGGCTGGTCGCGCAGCGGCTGGACGATTCCGATCCGGAGGTACGGCGCCGGGCCGTGGTTTGCCTGGGGCACACCGGGATTGCCGACCCCCGGGTTTACGCGCGCCTGGCGGAACTGCTCGCGGTTAAGGATGGCACCGATATGAAACTGGCGGTGCTGGCCACCCTCAAGCGGTTGCAGCCGGGGAGCGAGGCCGGCGAACGGATCGAGAGTGCGCTGGTCAATCTGGCCGGCGGCGGTTGGTTCGGTCTTGGCCGCGCGGCGGCCGATCGCACCGTGCGGGTCGAGGCGATCAGGACTCTCGGTCAGTTCGGTTCGGGGCGGGCGCGCAAGACGCTGGAGCGTCTGCTGAAGGAAGACGACCCCGGCGTGGTGCGTGCCGCTCAGGAGACGCTGCTCGGCGGCAGGTGAAGTTGCCGGGGCGACGGGGCTGTAAACGGCACGGGGGGCGGATTGATCCGCCCCCCGTGCTGCTTGCCTGCAATGATTGGCGCCGGATCAGCGGATCGGCGGGGTGCTGGACGGCATGAAGTCGGCGGCCTGACGAACCGCAACCGGTTCACTGTCCGTGGCCGGCGCCGCCATGGCGGCGGCCGAAGCGCTGATGGTGCCGGAGGGCTCGCTCTGGGTCGGGGTGCCGCTGTCGCCAACGACAATGGCCGGTGCGGTTTCAACCGGGGGGGCCGCGAGATCCTCGCCCGCTTCCTCGACGGGGACGCCCTGCGCGTCAGGGAGGGCCGTCGCGTCGAGCAGGCCGATACGTTTGGCCCCGATGAAGCGCTTGCGGTAATAGGGGTGGTCGATGCTGGTGACCACAACGCGGCGGCTGCGCGACGAGGCATGGATCATCTTGCCGTCGCCGAGGTAGATGCCGACGTGGGACGGGAACCTGGCGTAGGTCCGGAAAAAGATCAGATCGCCTTTTTTCATCTCGTCGCGGTCGATCTTCTCGCCGACCCGGAACTGTTCGCGGGCGCTGCGCGGCAACTGCACGTCCATCTCGCGGAAGACCTGCTGGACGAAGGCCGAACAATCGATCCCCCTGCGGCTGTTGCCGCCGAAGCGGTAGGGGATGGACAGGTAGTTGAAGGCGACCTTTTCGAGCTCGCTGTCGCTCGAGTCGGCCATTTGGATCACTTCGTCGTCGCTGGAGTCGCCGGGGAGCAGGACGGGGTTGCGCTCCTCGTAGGGGTCGGCAAGCGCCAGCCGCTGGCCGATCTTCAGTCTGGTGCTGCGCAGACCGTTGAGGCGCTTGAGTTCCTTGACCGACATATGGTGCCGCCGGGCGATCGAGGCGAGGGTCTCACCCTTCTTCACGACGTGCTGTTCCGCGGCGGCACGCCTGGTCCCGGGTTCCCGGACCGGTGCGGGCGTATCGATCGCTTCCCGGTCGACATCGCCGGCCGACAGCGCCAGCTTCTGGCCGATCTTGAGGCGGTTGCTGCTCAGGCCGTTGAACTGCCGCAACTGCTCGACGGTGGTGCCGTGGCGGCGGGCGATGCTGTGGAGGGAGTCGCCCTTGCGGACGGTGTGGACCGCCTTGCCGCTCGTGGCGACCGCCGGCCCGCCCTTGCGGGGCCTGGCCTTGGCCGTCTGCGGCATCGGCGGCGCGGCCGCCTTGGTCAGGGCCAGCTTCTGCCCGAGCTTGAGGCGGTTGCTGCTCAGGCCGTTGAGGCGCTTGAGCTCCCTGACGGACAGGCCGTACTTGCGACCGATTTCATAGAGGCTGTCCCCCTGCTTCACCACGTGCACCTGGGGTGCCGACGACGTCGCCTTGGCGGCGGCCGGCGTGACGGTGAAGGGGAGGAGCAGCATCCCTGCCAGGAGAATGACCGCAAAACGGATCATCGAAGCTCGGCAAATACGGGTTTTTCCAGTACGAAAATGCATATGGGGCGGGAATATAGCGGAAAATGCCGGAAAAGGCAAGCAAAAGCCGGCGGCACCTCCCGGCGGAGCCGGTGTGACGGGAGGTCGAGCCCCTTTCGCTCAGCGGCTCTTGCGGCGGAAGACGTCGGATTTAAGGCTGGATACCCGGTCGAGAAAGAGCATTCCATCGAGATGATCGAGTTCATGCTGGATGGCCACCGCCTCGAAGCCCTGGCTCTCGATGACGCGCCGCCGGCCGTGACGGTCGGTGAATTCGACGACGATGTCTTCGGCGCGGGTGACGTTGCCGGTGTATTCCGGAACGCTCATGCACCCCTCGCGGAAGACCCGGCTGCCGGTCCGTTTCAGGATGACGGGGTTGACCATTTCCAGCAGGCCGTGGTTGGGCTGTTGCTGGCCGAGTTTGCTGTGCGAGACGTCGATGACGGCCACTCTCCGGAGATCGCCGATCTGCGGCGCCGCAACGCCGACCGAGTGCCCGGCGGCCCGCATGGTGTCGACCAGGTCCCCGATCAGTTCGCGCACGCTGTCGTCCACGGCCAGCACGCAGACGGCGACCTGCTTCAGGTGCGGGTCGGGATAGACCAGGATCGGGCGTGCCGCCATGCTACAGTTCCACCTGCGGAATGGTGCGCACGCTGATGTCGACCTGCAGCTGTTCGCGCAGCGGCTCCATCCAGGTGTCCACCTCCCGTTCGCTGACCGTTGCGGGGAGGATCGCCTCGATGATCATGACGTAGACCGGCCGATGCTCGGTGCCGACCAGCTTGGTGTTGAGATCGGTGATGTTGATCCGCTTCTCCCCCAGCACCTTGGCCACGTGGTAGACGATCCCCGGCTTGTCGGCGCCGTAGACCGAAATCATGCAGATCTCCCCGTCGAGATCCGGCGACAGTTCGCCCCCCGGCTTGAGGACCCGCAGCGCCACGGTCAGGTCGGCCTCCTCGAGCGGTTTGAAGGCGTCGCCGAAGCTGTCCCGGCTGGTGAAGGCGGGGTGGGCGATGATCAGGATCATGGCGAACTGCCCGCCGAGGATCGAGCAACTGGAATCGGCGATGTTGCACCCGAGGTTGAAGAGGATTTCCGTGACCTGGGCAACGATGCCGGGGCGGTCACGGCCGACGACGGTCAGGGCGAAATGATGCATGGCGGTCCTCCTGTCAACCTTGTTAGTTGCGAGTGCCGATTACTGAGCCACGGTATGAAAGACATTAGCAATCACGATTGCCATTGACAAGTTTTCAATGGCTTTGAATACTAATTCAGCATGACTCACACCCCCACCGACCCCGGCGATGTCCGCATCGACTTCTTCCGCGCCTCCGGTCCCGGCGGCCAGCACCGCAACAAGAGCGAGACCGGTGTGCGCCTCACCCATCTGCCGACCGGGATCGTGGTGACCGCCACCGAGTCGCGTTCCCGCCACCTCAACCTCAAGCATGCGTTTGCGCGCCTGGAGGCGAAGCTCGCCGTGCGCAACCGGGTCCTCCCCCCGCGGGTCCCGACCCGTCCCGGCCGCGCCGCCGTCGAGCGGCGCCTGGAGCAGAAGCGCCGGCTTTCCGAGCGCAAGAAAAACCGCGGGTGCCGCCCCGAGTGAGGGGTCAGGCCCGGACCACCACCGAAGCCTCGGGATTGAAGGGGTTGGTGCGCAGGGCCAGCGAGAAGAGGAAGGGGTAGTGGACCTTGACTTCGGCCATGTACTCCAGCCACTGCCTGGCGAGCAGGCCGTAGACGCGGTTGACGTCGCCGGCCAGATGCTGCCGGTCCGCGTCCGGAAGGCCGGTGAAGCCGGGGCGGAGTTCCAGTTCCTCCTTCAGGTGCAGGGTGGCGATCAGCAGGTCGGTGAAGAGATCGTGCTCCAGCATGTAGGGGCTCTCGAGCAGGCGCACGATCAGGCTCCCCTGCCCGGCGAGGAAGTCGCGCAGGGCGGGGAGGTCGAGAGCATCGCCGGCGACGGCGAAGCTGTAGTCCTTGAGCCGGGTCCTGGCGCGGTCGAAGTCGTCCTCCGTCCATTTCCCGGTGACGGTGAAATCGCTTCCCAGCGCAGCGAGGCCCCGATCGGCGCGGGTGCACAGGCGCAGCAGGGCGGTGCCGGTTTCGCTGAAGAAGAGGCCGATCACCATGTTGAGCTTCTGCTGGCGGACCTTCTGGTCGCGGCGCATGATGAACAGCTCGGTGGCGTTGGCCACCACGCCGACGAAGGTACCGACGCCGGCCACGACCAGGAAGATGTCGAGGAGCTTGCCGGCATCGGTGTGCGGGACGATGTCGCCGTAGCCGACGGTCCCCATGGTGACGATGGTGAAGTAGAGGGCATCGAGAAACGACAGCCCCTCGACGCTCATGAAGCCGACGGTGCCGGTCAGCAGCACAGCGACGAAGATGATCAGGTACACCCTCAGGCGCTGGGTTTCGGTGGTGCGCGGCATGAGCGGGTCTTCCCTTCAGAAGCTGCGGGCGGCTACAGTGCCGGCGAGGATGGCGAGCAGCACCAGGGCAAGATGGAGGTGCAGCAGGTGTCGCAGCCGGCGGGCGGCCGTGACGGCGAACCGTTCGCGGCGTGCCAGCCAGGCGTTGCCGCCCGCCAGCGCCAGTGCCAGGCCGGCGACCGCCCCCTGGGCCGGCGGATGGGCGGGGATGGCGAGCAGGGGGAGGAGGGCGGTGGCCAGGGCGAGGGCGACGATCCAGCGCCGGCTGACGGCGACCAGCTGCCGGTCGCCAAGTTCGGGGAGCACGCGAAAGCCCGCGGCCCGCAGTTCCGCGCGATCGGGGATGGCCAGCAGCCAGTAATGCGGCACCTGCCAGAGGAGCATGACCAGGGCCAGGGCCAGCGGCTGCGGGGCGGGGAGCGCCCCCCCCGCGGCCAGCCACCCCATCAGCGGCGGGACCGCGCCGCACGGGGTGCCGGCAAGGACCGCCAGCGACGTTGCGCGCTTGAGCGGGGTGTAGACCGCGAGGTACCAGGCCAGGGCCGCCAGGCCGAGCAGCGTGGTTGCCGGGCCGGTGGCGGCGGTCAGCACCGCCAGCCCGCCGCCGGCGGCGAGCAGGCCGATGGCGGTGCCGCCGGCCGGGGCCAGCCGGCCGCAGGCCAGCGGCCGGCCGGCGGTGCGCCGCATCAGGGCATCCGTGGTCCGTTCCCGGACCTGGTTGAGGATCGAGGCGGCCGCCGCCAGCAGGAAGACCCCCCAGAACAGCCCCCACAGGGTCAGGCCGGCGGGGCGCGCGCCGGCGGCCAGGGCGCCGGCGAGGGCGGTGACGGCCACCATCAGGGCCAGCGGCAGGCGGATCAGGCTGGCCAGGGGGGCCAGCTGCAGTGCCGCCACGGTGCGGGCGCTCATCCTACTTCAGGCTTTCCAGCCAGGCGAGCAGGGCCGCCAGATCGGCCTCGCTCAGCTGGGTGTAGGGCGGCATCGCCGGCGGGTAGCCCTCGACGATCTCGGCGGCCGGTTCCATGAGCGCCCGTTTGAGGTAGGCGGCATCGGCGGTGACGGTCGCCCTGGCGCCGCTGCGCAGCACTGCGCGGGGGGCGCCGAAGACCCCTTTCAGGCTCGGCCCCACCCGCCGGCTGCCGTCCACGCTGTGACAGCCGAGGCAGCCGAGCTGCCCGGCCAGCTCCAGGCCCCGCGCCGCCGGGTCGCCGCCCGTGCTGCCGGCGGCGTTCAGCCAGGCCTGGAATTCCGCGGCCGGCAGCGCCTCGACGGTGGTCACCATCGCCGAATGCCCCACTCCGCAGTACTCGGCACAGAACAGATCAAAACTCCCCGGCTTGTCCGCCGTGAACCAGACCCAGTTGACCATCCCCGGCACCATGTCGCGCTTCACCCGGAAGGCCGGCACGTAGAAGCTGTGCAGGACATCCTCGGCGAGCAGTTCGATCTTGACCGGCTGCCCGACCGGGACAAAGAGCTTGTCGGCGCTCCTGCCGTTGTCGTAGGTGAACAGCCACGACCACATGCGCCCCGTGGCCTTGATGTGCATCGCATCGTCGGGGATGCGGCGCAGCGACAGGTAGCCTTCCCAGCCGTACCAGAACATCAGCATGACCAGCACGGTCGGGATGGCCGTCCAGGTCACCTCCAGCCAGAGGTTGTGATCCTTCTGCGAAAGCGGCACCGGCTGACGCTTGCGGTTGTAGCGCCAGACGAACCAGATCATGGCTACGGCAATGCCGGCCAGCATGATGCCGCAGATGGCGAAGATCACGTAGAAGGCGGTGTCGACGGCCTGGGTGGTGGTTTGCGGATGCATCGGGCTAGCTCCGGTACAGCACGTCGAGGAAGGTCATGCCGATGAAGATCGCCAGGATCGCCAGGGCGGCGAGCAGGGCCAGCTTGAAGAGCCGCGCTTCGTACTTCATGTGCATGAAGTAGGCGACCACCAGGGTCGACTTCACGGTGGCAATGCCGAGGGCCGCCCAGACGTTGAGCGGGCCGAGGTTGACCTGTGCCACGGCCACCGTGATCGCGGTCAGGGCCAGCAGGGCAACCCAGACCAGAAAGAAGGTCCGGTAGGGGACGATGTGGGCATGCTCTTGGTTTTCACTCATCGCTCGGCACTCATCGCTCGGCACTGACCTGAGCCTCAATGGAGGATCAGGTAGTAAAGCGGGAAGATGAAGATCCAGATCAGGTCGACCAGGTGCCAGTAGAGGCCGGCGTTTTCGAGGATCACCCAGTCGTTCGCATGTACCCGGCCGGTCTTGATGAGGGCCATGGTCCAGATCAGGACGATGGCGCCGATCACCACGTGGAGGCCGTGCAGGCCGGTGGTCAGGTAATAGATGTTGAAGAAGACGGTTTCGCCCGGCGGCAGTTCCCGCAGGTGCGCCGAGCCGGGATAGATGCCGTGCCCGATCTTGGCGCTCCATTCGAAGAACTTGTTGAGCATGAAGAGCGCCGCGCAGGCCACGGTGCCGCCGAGCAGGCGCAGGCACAGGCCGGTGGCGCCGCGCCGCAGGGCGGTGATGGAGACGGCGACGAACAGCGAACTGGTCAGCAGGACCAGGGTGTTGCCGCCGCCGAACCAGACGTTGAGCTGACTGCCGGCGGTGACGAACTCTTTCGGGTAGCGCGCCAGGTAGACGGCGTAGAGGATGAACAGGCCGCCGAAGAGGAGCACCTCGGTGAAGAGGAACAGCCACATGCCGAATTTCGCACCGGTGTAATCCTGGTGTTCGTGGCCGCTCACAGGATCCCCGCCTTCCTGAAGTCGTAGGGGCCGTGGGTGACGACCGGGTCGTGCGCGAAATTCTCGGTTGGCGGCGGCGACGGGAGCTGCCATTCGAGGGTCGCCCCGCCCCAGGGGTTGGCCGGCGCCGGTTTGCCGTAGAGCACGCCGCGGACCAGGTTGACGAACATCAGCACCAGGCCGATGCCGAGGATCCAGGAGCCGGCGGTGGCGAGCTGGTTGAGCCCGGTGAATTCCGGGACGTAGTCCCAGTAGCGGCGCGGCATCCCCATCATGCCGACGATCTTCATCGACAGGTAGAGGATGCAGAAGCCGGTGAAGATCACCCCCCAGGCGACGGTGGCCACGGTCTTGTCGTACATCCGCCCGTAGAACTTCGGCAGCCAGTAGTGCATGGCGGCGAAGAACGCCATGCCGGTGCCGCCGAACATGGTGAAGTGGAAGTGGCCGACCACGAAGTAGGTGTCGTGCACGTGCACGTCGGTGGCCGCGGCCCCCAGCACCAGCCCGGTCAGCCCGCCGATGGTGAAGAGGAGGATGAAGGAGAGGGCGAACAGGAGCGGCGGGTCGAGGAGAATCGAGCCCTGGTAGAGGGTGGCCAGCCAGTTGAAGACCTTGACCGCCGACGGGATGGCGACGATGAAGGTCAGCAGCGAGAAGACCATGACCGCCAGGTCCGACATGCCGCTGGTGTACATGTGGTGGGCCCAGACCAGCGAGCCGGCGAAGGCGATCGCCAGGCTCGAGACGACGATCGCCTTGTAGCCGAACGCCGGCTTGCGGGCGAAGACCGGGATGATGTCGGAGACCACCCCCATCCCCGGCAGGACCATGATGTAGACCGCCGGGTGCGAGTAGATCCAGAACAGGTGCTGGAACATGATCGGGTCGCCCCCCTGGGCGGGGTCGAACAGCCCGGTGCCGATGACCCGCTCGGCGAAGAGCAGGGCCACGGTGATGCCGAGTACCGGCGTGGCGAGGATCTGGATCCAGGCGGTGGCGTAGAGCGACCAGGTGAAGAGCGGGAGGCGCGTCCAGGTCATCCCCTCGGCGCGCAGCCGATGGATGGTGGTGACGAAGTTGAGGCCGGTGAGGATCGACGAGAAGCCGAGGATGAATACCGCCACCGTCGCCAGCGAGACGTTGGTGGTGGTGCGGGCCGAAAACGGCACGTAGAAGGTCCAGCCGGTGTCGGGGGGGCCGCCGCCGGTGAACAGGGAGGTCACCGCCAGCGCCGCGCCGCCGATGTACAGCCACCAGGAGAGCAGGTTCAGGCGCGGGAAGGCGACGTCGCGGGCGCCGATCTGGATCGGCATGACCAGGTTGCCGAAGGCCGCCGGGATGCCGGGGATGATGAAAAGGAAGATCATGATGACGCCGTGCAGGGTGAAGACGGCGTTGTAGGTCTGGGCGTCCATGATCGTCCGCCCCGGCGCCCACAGTTCGAGGCGGATCAGCAGGCCGAGCAGGGCGCCGACGCAGAAGAAGGTGACGATGCTCCACAGGTAGAGCAGGCCGATGCGCTTGTGGTCGGTGGAGAAGATCCAGCCGAAGGGGCCGGGGCGGCGGGCTTCGGCAAGAAAGCCGCGCTCTGCTGCGGCGGCGTGGTCGACAGTCATGGTCCGGAATCCTTGGGTTTTTTCCTGCCGGTGAAGACCAGCCAGGCGAGGAAGCCGGCGAGGGTCGCCAGGATGACCGTCGCCGAGACGCGCAGTACGTTGAAGACGTAGGTCTTCTGCGCGGGATCGTAGCTGAAGCAGTATTGCACCATCTTGCGGATGGTGGTGCCGACCACCCCGGCCTTGGCCTCGGCCAGGGCCAGGGCCAGATCCTTGGGGAGGATGCGGCTGCCCTGCAGATAGCGGACGATCAGGCCGTCGCTGCCGACCACGAAGATCGCCACCGGGTGCTGGAAGTCGCTGCCGACCCGCTGGAAGCGGTAGCCGGCCGCCCCTGTCAGCTTGAGGATCTGCTCGCGGTCGCCGGTCAGGAACCGCCACCCCTGGGCCGGAACGCGCCCGCCGGCGGCCGCCAGGTAGGTGTCGCGGGTCCGGCGCGCCAGTTCCGGCGTTTCGGTCTCGTCGAAGCTGATCGACAGCACCTGGTAGTCGCTGCCGGCGGTCAGCTTCAGTTCCGGCAGGGTTCGGGCCAGTTCCCCCTGCAGGAAGTGACAGACGTTGGGGCAGCGGAAGTAGACCGGGGCGATGACCGTCGGCCGCGTCAGCAGGTCGCCGAGGCGCACCGGGCGGCCGTCTTCGTCGCGGAAGGTCAGGTCGAGGGGGAGGCGGGCGCCGGGGTGCTCGTCGAGGCCGACGCCGGCCGAAGGCGCTTCGGTCAGGGCCAGCAATCCGGCCGGGTCGCTGATCGCCGCCGGTGCGGCCGGGACGGTTTGCGCCGAGGGCTTGACGGCGGGAGAGGCCTGGGGCGACTGGCTCCCGACGGCCGGGGCGACGGTCGGCGCCGCCAGCAGCATCATCAGGATCAGCAAATGTGCCCGGCAACTGTCGACAATCCTAAGGCGCGTCATGACCGTCCGAAAAGATAAATATTCCTGCCATGATAGCATCTTCATCCCGATTTGCAACGACGCGGTGCGTTGCGTGTTCCCGGGTGTTCTGCTAGCATGGCGCCAGGAGTGAACCGCCATGGATGAACTGCACGAGCGCCTTGAGGAGCTGGAAATCCGCTATACCCACCAGGCGCGCCTGATCGAGGAGCTGAACGAGGTCCTGACCGACGCCTGTGCGCGGCTCGCCCGCCTGGAACAGGAGAACCGCGACCTGCGCGAGCAGTTGCGCCAGGCCGCTCCCGACGATTTCACCCTCTCCCCCGACGAATGAGCCCGTTGCCGCGCACCCTGCTCGACGCGATCCTGATCGCCGCCCTCGGCGCGACCATCGGCCTGGCCGTCAATCACCGCTTGGTGGGCGACGCCTTTTCCGGCCGGCTGGCCGCCCCGGCCGCCGTCGCCGCGACCCCGGCGGCACGGCTGCCGCAGCCGGTGCTGCTGGCCGAGGTGCGGGAACTGGCCGCGACCGGCGCGGTGCCGGTCGATGCCCGCGACGCGGCCCTGTATTCCGAAGGCCACCTGCCGGGCGCCATCTCCCTCCCCCTGGGCGAGGCCGATGCCCGGCTGGCGGGGTTCCGGGCGCAGGTCGATGTCCGGCGCACCCTGGTGCTCTACTGCAACGGTTACGGCTGCCCGGATTCGTTTGACCTGGGGCTGCAGCTGATCAAGGCGGGCTATCAGGACGTGCGGGTGTTCGAGGGCGGGTTCCCCGAGTGGCGCGATGCCGGCCTGCCGGTCGAGAAGGGGGCGCGATGAAACGCAGCGGGCGTCTCAGCTACCACCTCTGCCGCTTGCTGCTCGGCGGCGTGTTCGTCTGGGCCGGGGCGGTCAAGGCCCTCGACGTGCCGGCCTTCGCCGGCCAGGTCGCCGCCTACCGGCTCCTCCCCTATGCCTGGAACTACGCGGTCGCTTCCACCCTGCCGTATGTCGAACTGCTGGCCGGCGCCCTGCTGCTGGCCAACCAGAGGCTCAAGCCGGCGGCGCTGCTGCTGGGGGTGCTCAACGGCCTGTTCATCGTCGTTCTCCTCAGCGTGCTGGCGCGCGGTCTGCAGATCGACTGCGGCTGCTTCGGCCCCGATGCCGGGACCACTCCGTTGCAGGCGCTGGGGCGGGATGTCGTGCTGCTGGCCCTGGCGGTGGCCGTCTATCGCCAGCACGATCGCTACGCCCCTCCCGCCGGACCCTGACATGGATTCCTGGCAGCAGAGCCTTGCCCGGAGTCTGACCGACCCCGCTGCCGTTGCCGCGCGCTTCGGCCTCGATGACGCAGCTGCAGCCCTGGTGGCGAGCCGCTACCCGGTGCGGCTCACCCCCCAGCTGCTGACCCTGATCGGTGCGGCTGACGACCCCGTCGGCCGGCAATTTCTCCCCGCTCCGGGGGAACTGGCTCCCGACGCCCTCCCTGACGATCCCCTCGACGAGGGGCGGCTTGCGCCGTCCCCGGCCATTATCCACCGCTACCCGTCACGGGTGCTGCTGCTGGCCGGCAACGGCTGCGCCGCCTATTGCCGGTTCTGCACCCGCAAACGCCGGGTCGGCTGCGCCGCCTACCACCTGTCGTTCACCGCGCTGCTCGACGGCATCGCCTATATCGCCGAGCACCCCGCGGTCAACGAGGTGATCCTCTCCGGCGGCGACCCGCTGCTGCTCGAAGACGCCGTCCTGCAGGAAGTGCTCGGCCGGCTGCGGCGCATCCCCCATGTGGGAGTGCTGCGCATCGCCACGCGCACGCCGGCGGTCCTCCCCGAGCGGATCACGCCGGCACTCGCGGGCCTGCTCGGCCGCCATGCCCCCCTGTACCTCACCACCCATTTCAACCATCCCCGCGAACTGGCGCCGGCGGCGGCGGAAGCCTGCGCGCGGCTGGCCGGCGCTGGAGTGCCGCTGGCCAACCAGACCGTGCTGCTGCGCGGCGTCAACGACGATGCCGACACCCTCGCCGCCCTGTGCGACGCCCTGCTGCGCCTGCGGGTGCGCCCCTATTACCTGCACCAGCTCGACCCGGTCCACGGCACCGGTCACTTCCGCGTTCCGATCGAGCAGGGGCTGGAGCTGATCGCCGCGTTGCGGCGACGGGTGTCGGGGCTGGCGGTGCCGCACTACATCGTTGATCTGCCGGGCGGGCGGGGGAAGGTGGCGCTGACCCCGGCGAGCGTCGTCAGCCTCGGCGAGGTTGCGGTGATCCGCAGTGCGGCGGGGGAGCTCGTGACCGTCCCCAACGCCGGGCGTTGACCGGCCGGGCCGGCGGCTCTCACCCCTGCCGGCCGAGGCAGCGGTTTATCTCTGCGAACAGTTCCCTGATTTTCATCGGCTTTGCCAGGTAGCCGTCGAACCCCCGGTCCAGCAGGGCAAGCAGATCCTCTTCCATGGCATGCGCCGTAACGGCGACAATCGGCACGTGCCCTCCCCGGACTCCTTCCATCTCGCGGATCCTTGCGGTCGCCTCGATCCCGTCCATGACCGGCATCTGCACATCCATCAGGATCAGGTCGTAGGCGGCACGATCCCAGCGGGTCAGGGCTTCGGCGCCGTTGGCGGCGATATCGACGCGGTGCCCGTATTTTTTCAGCACCTCGGAAAAGAACACCTGGCCGATGTCGCTGTCTTCCACCACCAGAACCTGCAGTGAGGGCCCGGCCCACGGCGGCGACGATTCGGCCCCCGGCGGTTCGTCGCGCCGCGACCCGTTGGCCGTCGTCGCCAGGGGGATGCGCACGTGGAAGGTGCTGCCGGAGGCCACGCGGCTGTCCACCCAGATCTCGCCGCCGAGGAGCGCCGCAAGCTGCGCACAGATGGTCAAGCCCAGGCCGCTGCCGCCGAATCTGCGGGTCATGGACGAATCCGCCTGGCCGAACGGCGTGAAGATCCTGAGGAAATCCTCGGGCCGGATGCCGATGCCGGAGTCGGATACATCGAAGCGCAGCAGCACCCGCGCCGCCTCGCGGGCCTCGACCGCGACGGACAGCACGATCTCCCCTGCTGTCGTGAACTTGATGGCGTTCCCCATCAGATTCAGAAGAATCTGCTGCAGGCGCAGAGGGTCGCCGGTGAGCCGGTCCGGGGCATCGGCCGGGATGCCGGTCCTGATCGACAGCCCCTTGCCCCTTGCCAGGGGCATCTGGTTGTCGATCACTTCGCGGATGATTTCCCGGAGGCTGAAGTCGCGATGCTCCAGCTCCACCTTCCCGGCCTCGATCTTCGACAGGTCGAGGATGTCGTTGATCAGGCGCAGCAGGTTTTCGGTCGAGGTCAGGATGTTGTCCAGGTAACGGCGCTGATGGCCGGAAAGCCCGCTATCCTGGAGCAGTTCCGCCATCCCCAGAATCCCCGTGATCGGTGTGCGGATTTCGTGGCTCATGTTGGCGAGAAACTCGCTTTTGGCCCGGTTGGCGACCTCGGCGGCCTCCTTGGTCCGGGCCAGGGCCTCTTCAGCCAGCTTGCGCTCGGAAATGTCCCTGGAAATGACGACCAGCCCCCTGATGTGAGGGTTGCCGAGCTGGTTCGAGGCGGTCGCCTCCATCCACACGTACGATCCGTCCTTGTTGCGGTAGCGGTATCGAACACTCCGCGGTGCGGGGAGGTTCTCGAAGCAGGCCCGGGTGAATGCCAGGCAGTCTTCGCGGTCGTCGGGGTGAATCAGTTCAAAGGTGTTCCGCCCCGTCATCTCCTCGGCCGTGTAGCCGTGAATGGTCAGGGCCGCCGGAGAGTTGTAGGCCAGGAGGCCGTCTTCCGTGATGATGCTGATGATGTCGGGGGACAGCTCCATGACGCTGCGGAAGCGCTCTTCGCTGGTCTTGAGCTGGGCCTCGATCGCCCGCTTTTCGGTGATGTCCGTGACCGCTCCGTACAGAACCAGCTCGCCGTCGGAGCTGCCGGCTTCACAATAGCTTTTTTCGGAGGCCCAGCGGACGCCGCCGTCCTTGGTGACGATCCGGAATTCGATGGTTCGGCAGTCCCCGGGGGTCAGACTCGAAAAATGGCGTTCCACGGCGGCCCGGTCATCCGGGTGGACCATGGGGAGGAAGCAGCCGTCGGCAAGGATATCCTCGATACTGTACCCCGAGATCGGATTGACGGCACCGTCGATCCACTGCAGCTGAAAGGGGGCGGCGCTCTTGCGGGTACAGTAGTGGACGTAATCCGAGGTCAGCCTGGTAAAGCGGTGGTAGCGCGCTTCAACCTGCTTGCGCTCCTCGATGTCGGTGCAGGTGCCGAACCAGCGCACGATCGTGCCGGTGGCGTCGCGCACCGGCTCCGCCCGCCCCTGGTGCCACCGGTACATGCCGTCGCGACAGCGGCGAATCCGGTAGGCGAGGGAGAATGCCGTCCCCTTGCGCAGGGCCTCGGCCCATGCGGCAACGGTATGGTCCCGATCCTCGGGGTGCAGCAACTCCTGCCAGTCCGAGCCTTCCAGATCCGCGGGGGTTTTGCCGAGATAGTCCTGCAGGCGCGTGTTGAAATAGTCGAGCCGGCCATCGGGCAGCGTCGACCAGACCAGGTGCGGGATGGTTTCCGCCAGCGCGCGAAAGTCAAAGAGACGCACCTCGCCGGTCTCTTCTGCAGAGCCGTCGGCCCGAGGTGTTTCGCTCATGCGCATCCCCCCTTCTGCACAACTCTGCCGTGGTTTCCTGGCGGTGGGCGGTCCTGCCCCGGTGCGAGGGCGGCGATTTCTCCCCCTGATTATAGCGAAGAATGGCGGGCGTGCATCCTGCGGCCGCCGGCGTGCCAATCTGCTGCCGGGGGCGTGGCTGGAGGGGGGGC
>VAUL01000040.1 GCA_005774545.1 Deltaproteobacteria bacterium
GGGTCAGGGCGGGGCGACGCCTGACAGGCACTCTCCCCCAGCCCTCCCGTCACGGGAGGGGAGCAATGCAAGGAGTTTCACCCATGCTAGCCGAGAAAATCATCAGGGAACTCCGGCAGATCGTCGGCGCGGACCAGGTCTTTACCGACAAGGCCGACCTGATCTGCTACTCCTACGACGCCACCCAGCAGCAGTATCTCCCCGAGGCGGTGGTCCATCCGGCCTCGGCCGGGGAGATCAGCGCCATCATGCAGCTGGCCAATCGCGAGGCCATCCCGGTTTTCCCGCGCGGCGCCGGCAGCGGCTTCTCCGGGGGCTCGCTGCCGACCGGCGGAGGAATCGTGCTGACCACCGAACGGATGAACCGGATCCTCGCCATCGACCAGGAGAACCTGGTGGCCACCGTCGAGCCGGGGGTGGTCACCGAGCAGTTCCAGCAGGCGGTCGAGAAGGTCGGGCTCTTCTACCCGCCCGATCCGGCCTCGCTCAAGTTCTCGACCCTGGGCGGCAACGTCGCCGAGTGCGCCGGCGGGCCGCGCTGCGTCAAGTACGGGGTCACCAAGGACTACATCCTCGGCCTGGAGGTGGTGACCCCTCTCGGGGACATCATCACCACCGGCGGCCCGACCATGAAGGGGGTGGTCGGCTACGACCTGACCAAGCTGCTGTGCGGCTCGGAGGGGACGCTGGGGATCATCACCAGGATCGTCATCAAGCTGCTGCCGCTCCCTGAAGCGAAAAAGACCATGCTGGTGCTGTTCGACTCGATCGACGGTGCGGCCCGGGCAGTCTCCAGCATCATCGGCGCCAAGATCATCCCCACCACCCTGGAGTTCATGGACGGGCGGACCCTCGACTGCGTGAAGCAGGCCACCGGCCTGCAGGTTCCCGACGCGGCGCGGGCGGTGCTGATCATCGAGGTCGACGGCGACCGGGAGTTCCTCGACAAGCAGGCGGAGAAGATCGCCGCGATCATCCAGCCGCTGGGGGTGGTGGAGACGCGCATCGCCGCGACGCCGGCCGAAAGCGAAGCGCTGTGGGCGATTCGCCGGGCGGTCTCGCCTTCCCTGCGCAAGGTCAACCCCGACAAGTTCAACGAGGACATCTGCGTGCCGCGCAGCAAGGTGCCGGAGATGATCCGCAAGGTCGACGCCATCAGCGAAAAGTACGGCATCCCCATCGTCAACTTCGGTCACGCCGGCGACGGCAACATCCACGTCAACGTGATGATCGACAAGAAGGTGCCGGGCGAACTGGAAAAAGCCGAAAAGGCCATCGAGGAGGTGTTCAGGGGCGCCCTCGAACTGGGCGGGACGATGAGCGGCGAGCACGGCGTCGGCATCGCCAAGGCTCCGTACATCCCGCTGGAGATCACCCCGCAGACCGCCACCTACATGAAAGCGCTGAAAAAGGCGCTGGACCCGAACAACATCCTCAACCCCGGCAAGATTTTCCCCGACTGACATGGCCAAACTGAAAGATCTGGAACAGCTCCGCGAGGAGATCGAGCAGTGCGTCAAATGCGGCGCCTGCCGCGCCCACTGCCCGGTATTCGCTGTCGAGCACCGCGAAGGACGGGTGGCGCGCGGCAAGATCGCCCTGTCGCAGGCGGTTCTCGACGGCCAGGTCGGTCTCGAGAAGGAAGTGGTCGAGAACCTCAGCCAGTGCCTGCTCTGCGGCAGCTGCTGCGCCCAGTGCCCGAACAAGGTGCCGACCGAGGAGATCGTCGCCGCAGCGCGGCGGCGCATCGCCGAGGAGCAGGGGCTCTCCAGCTTCGGCAAGGGGGTGGCGGCGGTCCTCGGCCGGCCGAAGCTGATGAACCTGCTGGCCAAGACCGGCGGCGCCCTGTCCGCCCTGCTGTTCGAAAAGCTCCCCGAGAACAGCGGCCTGCGCCTGCGGTTCCCGGCTCCCTACCTGGAGGCCGGCCGCACCCTGCCGCCGTTGACCGGCAGACCGTTTCGCGAGCGGGTGCCGGAGGTGATCGCCGGCCAGCCCGGTCAGCCGACCGTCGCCTTCTTCACCGGCTGCGGCATCAACTACATGTATCCGGCAATCGGCGAGGCGTTCGTCAGGGCGCTCCAGTTCCTGGGCGTCACCATCATCATCCCCAAGGACCAGGGCTGTTGCGGGCTGCCGGCGGTGAGCGCCGGCGCGGGGAACACCGTGGAGCAGCTGGCCGGGCAGAATCTGGCCGCGCTGACCCGCCGGCCGGTCGATTACATCGTCACCGCCTGCGCCTCATGCAACGCGGGGCTGGGGAAGATCTACGCCGAGATGGGCCCGGAGTTCGCGGCCCTGGCGAAAAAGACCAAAGACGTCTTCGTCTTCCTCGCCGAACACGGTCTGCCGGAAAAACTCGCCGCCCTCCCCCGCGCCGAGCGGCGCGTCAGGGTCACCTACCACGATCCCTGCCACCTGCGCACCCGCGGCATCACCAAGGAGCCGCGCCTGATCCTCAGGAGCCTGCCGCAGGTAGAGTTCGTCGAGATGGAGGCGGCCGGCACCTGCTGCGGTCTGGGCGGAACCTACTCGGTCTATCATTACGAGAACAGCAAGCGGATCGGCGCGAAAAAGGCCGGGCACATCGCCGCAAGCGGTGCCGAACTGGTCGCCACCGACTGTCCGGGATGCATCATGCAGCTGCAGGACAGCGTCAACCATGCCGGCGGGAAGACCCGCGCCGTGCACATCCTCGAACTGCTGGCCGCGGCACTGCCGGAGCCCCCCGCTTCACATTGACAACAGTTCCGGTTATACTTGTAGAAAGCTAGTGAACCAGGGGCTCCCCCGGAAAGGAGAAGCACCATGTGGACCAGCACCTACAAACTTCGTCCCGTGACCCGCTGTAAGGAAGGTTGCCGACGCCAGCCCCCGGGGAAACCCGGGGGCTTTCTCGTTGCCGGCCGGGCACCCCGCCGTTGCAAGTCCGTACCATGCAGGTATACTTTGCCAAACAGTTGTTATCCCCCTCAGGAGGCTAGTTCCATGTCCAGGATGATTGCTCTGATTGCCACGCTTCTCTTTGTCAGCAGCGGCCTCGCCCTGGCCGTCGGACCAGGGAAAACGATCGAGTTCAAAGGCAGCCCGATGGGAACCGTGAAATTCGACGGCGAAGTCCACAAGAAGGCGGCGGCCGGCTGCAAGGATTGCCACACCGACGGCATGTTCCCGAAGATGAAGCAGGGAACGGTGAAGATCACCATGGAACAGATCTATGCCGGCAAGCTGTGCGGCACCTGTCACAACGGCAAGAAAGCCTTCGAGGCCAAGGCCAACTGCCAGCGCTGCCATCTCCCCGCGAAGAAGTAGCCCTGTCCCGCCCCAACAGCACGAAGACCCGCCGGTTCCCCGGCGGGTCTTCGTGCTATTCTCATCGCTCAGCACTCATCGCTCAGCCCATGGCTTTTAACCCCCGATGCCGTGCATGCGCCGGCTCGGCGCCTTGAACTCCGGGGTGCCGATGACGTGTCTTTCCGGCTTGGCGCAGACCGCCGCCTGCAGCAGGGCGACCAACGCTTCATCGCTGCCGTCGCCGCGAAGCACCGGCTTCAAGTCGACTTCCTGGTTGCCGAACAGGCAACCGCGCACCCGTCCGTCGGCGGTCACCCGCAGACGGTTGCATTCGGGGCAGAAGTGTCCGGACACCGCCGGGATCAGGCCGAGGCTGCCACGCGCGCCGGGGAGGCGGAACCGCCGGGCCGGGCCGGCGCTCTCCGACCGCGGCAGCGGCTCCAGGGCGCCGAGTTCCTGCAGCCGGCGCTCGACCTCGGCCATCGGCACCCTGGTCATGTTGTGGGACTCCAGGTCGGGGCTGATCGGCATGAATTCGATGAACCGGACTTCCCACGGGTGGAAAAGCGTCAGGCGGGCAAAGTCGAGGAGTTCGTCGTCATTGACCCCCTGGAGGGGGATGACGTTGACCTTGACCGGGGCAAGCCCCGCGGCTTCGGCGGCGGCCAGGCCGGCAAAGACCCGCTCCAGCCCTTCGCGGCGGGTCAGGGCCAGGAAGCGCTCGGGACGCAGGGTATCAAGGCTGACGTTGACCCGCCGCAGACCGGCGGCCTTGAGCGCTTCCGCCGACTCGGCCAGGAGCAGGCCGTTGGTGGTCAGGGCAATCTCCGGGGCGCCGGGGAGGGCGGCCAACCTGGCGATGAACTCCACCACGCCGCGCCGCACCAAAGGTTCGCCGCCGGTGACGCGAATCTTGCGGATACCGAGAGCAACGGACGCCCGGGCCACGCGCAGCAACTCCTCGTAGCTGAGGATGGCGGCATGCCCGAGGGGCAGCACCCCCTCCTCCGGCATGCAATAGCGGCAACGCAGGTTGCAGCGGTCGGTGATCGACAGCCGGAGATATTCGATGGAGCGGCCGTAAGGGTCTAGCACAAGGGCGGTCCTGAGCCTGCAGGAAGGCGTATTTCCATCATCCTAGCACTTCCCGCCCCCGCCGGGCAAATCACTGGGGCTGGGGTGGCCGTCGCTGCTGGTTGGGGAGGAACTGTTCGAACATCTTCTTGTCGATGGCGCAGCGGTAGGCTTCCTCGCCGCTGATGTGGCGGGCCTTGAGCAGATCCATCAGATGCTGGTCCATCAGCTGCATGCCGTCGCCCTTGGCGGTCTGCATGATCGAGGGGATCTGGAAGGTTTTCCCTTCGCGGATCAGGTTGGCCACGGCGGCATTGCAGATCAGGATTTCCAGCGCCGCCACCCGCCCCTTGCCGTCGGCCTTACGCAGCAGTTGCTGGCAGATCACCCCCTTGAGGCTCTCGCCGAGCATGGTGCGCACCTGTTCCTGGGTGTCCTTGGGAAAGGCGTCGATGATCCGGTCGATGGTCTTCGGGGCCGAGTTGGTGTGCAGAGTACCGAAGACCAGGTGGCCGGTTTCGGCGGCGGTCATCGCCAGCGAGATCGTTTCCAGATCGCGCATCTCGCCGACCAGGATGACATCCGGATCCTCGCGCAGGGCGGCACGCAGGGCGTTGTTGAATGACATCGAATGCTGACCGATCTGACGCTGATTGACCAGGGAACTCTGGTTTTCATGGATGAACTCAAGAGGATCTTCCAGCGTCAGGATATGCTCGCGGCGGGTTTTGTTGATCAGGTCGATCATCGCCGCCAGGGTGGTCGACTTCCCCGAACCGGTCGGTCCGGTGACCAGCACCAGCCCCTTTTTGAGCATGGTCAGCTTGCGCACCCCCTCGGGGAGGCCGAGCTGATCGGCGGTGAGGATCTTGCTGGGGATGATGCGAAAGACCGCGGCAATCCCACGGTGGGTTTCAAGGAGATTGCCGCGAAAGCGGGCCACATCCTCCAGGGCATAGGCGAAATCGAGATCGCGGCCGCTATCGAAGGCGGCCCGTTGCTCGGCGTTAAGGATTTCGAAAAGGAGGGCGCGGGCCTGCTGGTCGGTGAGCGGCGGATAGTTGAGCTTCTCCATTTCGCCGTTCAGGCGAAAGATCGGCGGCGCACCGCTGGAAATATGCAGATCGCTGGCTCCCTGCTGCTTCATCATCCGGAACAGCGAATCGATTTTGGCCATGGGCTCCCCCGCTCCTGCGTGGTTCCGATAGGTTGGCAATCTGGCCGGTCATTCTGGCAGAGCCACTCGGGCGTGTCAAGCCGACCCGCCTTGCCCAGGCGCCTTGCCTTGCAGCGTTAATTTGTGGTAATTGCTTGAATATAGATAACATTTCAGTTCGACGGAGCAGTTCATGAGCAGAGCTCTCGGCCTCCTTTCCGGCGGCCTCGACAGTACCCTGGCGGCGATGTGCCTGAAGCGTCAGGGGGTGGACGTCACGGCGATCGCCTTCGTCACCCCCTTCTTCGGCGCCGGCAAGGCCCGCCGCGCCGCCGAAAAGATCGGCATCCCCCTGTTGGTGCGCGACATCGGCGACCTGCACTTGGAGATGGTCAAGCACCCCCGCTACGGCTACGGCAAGAACATGAACCCGTGCATCGACTGCCACGCCATGATGTTCCGCATCGCCGGCGACATCATGCTGGCGGAGGGGTTCGACTTCCTCTTTTCCGGCGAAGTGCTCGGTCAGCGGCCGATGAGCCAGAACCTTTCCGCCCTGCGGGCGGTGGCCAACTATTCGGGGCACCCCGACCGCATTCTGCGCCCGATGAGCGCGCGCCTGCTGCCGGCAACCCCCATGGAGGAGCAGGGGCTGGTCGACCGTGAACGACTGCTCGACATTCAGGGGCGCACGCGCCGCCGGCAGGAGGCCTTCGCCAGGGAGTGGGGGCTTACCGACTACCCGTCGTCGGGCGGGGGGTGCCTGCTGACCGAGAAACACTTCTCCGACCGGTTGCGCGACCTGCTGACCCATGAACCGGGCTGCACGACGCGTGACGTGGAACTGCTCAAGACCGGCCGCCAGTTCCGGCTGTCGCCGCACGCCCGCCTGGCCGTCGGCCGCAACCAGGCGGATAACGAGGCGTTGCGCACCCTCGCCGGAAGCGACGACCTGCTGCTGCGCTGCATCGGCTTCAGCGGCCCGCTGGGAGTGCTGAGCGGCATGGCGGACGAGAGCACCATAGCATCGGCCGCCGCAGTGGTGGCAGGCTACGGCAAGGGGAGCGGCGAAGCGGCGGTCGAAGTGCTGATCGCCGGCGCCGGCGCAGAACGTGCCGTCAGGGTGCCCCCCTGCCCGCCTGAGCAAAGCCGGCACTGGCTTCTCTGAGCCGGGAGCCCGAAACGCAAAGAGCCCGCCGTTACCGGCGGGCTCTTTGCGTTTCATGCGAAGACAGACTTACATCATGTCCATGCCGCCGCCCATTCCGGGCATTGCCGGCATGGCGGGAGCATCCTTCTTCGGCGCTTCGGCGATGCAGGCTTCGGTGGTCAGCATCAGGCCGGAGACCGACGCGGCGTTCTGCAGGGCGCTGCGCACCACCTTGGTCGGGTCGATGATACCGACCTTGACCATGTCGCAGTACTCGTCCTTGGCGGCGTCGAAGCCGTAGGCCCCCTTCTGGCCCTTGACGGCGTTGACCACGATCGAGCCTTCCTGGCCGGCGTTGGCCGAGATCTGGCGCAGCGGCTCTTCTAGGGCGCGCTTGATGATGTTGACGCCGAACTGCTGCTCACCGCTCAGTTTCAGGGTCGCAACCGCTTCGATGGCGCGGATCAGGGCAACGCCGCCGCCCGGGACGATCCCTTCCTCGACCGCCGCGCGGGTGGCGTGCAGGGCGTCTTCGACGCGGGCCTTCTTCTCCTTCATCTCGGTTTCGGTGGCCGCACCGACCTTGACCACCGCCACGCCGCCGACCAGCTTGGCCAGGCGCTCCTGGAGCTTCTCGCGATCGTAGTCGCTGGTGGTTTCCTCGATCTGGGCGCGGATCTGCTTGACGCGGCCCTGGATGTCGGCTTCGGCGCCGGCGCCGTCGATGATGGTGGTGTTGTCCTTGTCGATGACCACGCGCTTGGCTTTGCCGAGCATGTCGAGGGTGGCGTTTTCAAGCTTGAAGCCGACTTCCTCGGAGATCACGCGGCCACCGGTGAGGATGGCGATATCCTCCAGCATCGCCTTGCGACGATCGCCGAAGCCCGGGGCCTTGACGGCGGAGACATTGAGGGTGCCGCGCAGTTTGTTGACCACCAGGGTGGCCAGCGCCTCGCCCTCGACGTCTTCGGCAATGATCAGCAGCGGGCGGCCCTGTTTGGCCACCGGCTCGAGCACCGGCAGCAGGTCGCGCATGTTGCTGATCTTCTTGTCGTGGATCAGGATCAGGGCGTTTTCCATCACCGCTTCCATGCGCTCCGGGTCGGTGACGAAGTACGGGGAGACGTAGCCGCGATCGAACTGCATCCCCTCGACGGTTTCAAGGGTGGTCTCCATCGCCTTGGCTTCCTCGACGGTGATGACCCCTTCCTTGCCGACCTTTTCCATCGCCTCGGCCAGGATGTTGCCGATGGTTTCGTCGGAGTTGGCCGAGATCGTGCCGACCTGGGCGATCTCCTTGTGGTTCTTGACCGGCTTGGACAGCTTCTTGAGCGACTCGACGGCGGCTTCCACAGCCTTGTCGATACCGCGCTTGATCTCCATCGGGTTGTGGCCGGCGGTCACCAGTTTGACCCCTTCGCGATAGATCGCCTGGGCCAGCACCGTGGCGGTGGTGGTGCCGTCGCCGGCGATATCCGAGGTTTTCGAGGCGACTTCCTTGACCAGCTGGGCGCCCATGTTCTCGAACTTGTTCTCAAGCTCGATTTCCTTGGCGACGGTGACGCCGTCCTTGGTGATCAGCGGCGCGCCGAACGATTTTTCGATGACGACGTTGCGTCCCTTGGGGCCGAGGGTCACCTTGACGGCGTCGGCCAGAACGTTGACCCCTTTCAGGATCTGGGCACGGGCGTCCTGCCCGAATTTGATTTCCTTGGCTGCCATGTTCACTTCCTCCTTTTACGCGGATGGTCCCGACGGAATTATTTCTTCTTGCCGGCTTCGATCACGCCGAGAACATCGTCCTCGCGCATCATCAGGTACTCTTTCCCCTCGATCTTGATCTCGGTGCCGGCATACTTGCCGAACAGGATCTTGTCGCCGACTTTGACGTCGAGAGGCAGAACCTTGCCGTCCTCGGTCTTCTTCCCCTTGCCGACGGCAATCACCTTCCCCTGCTGGGGCTTTTCCTTGGCCGTGTCGGGGATGATGAGCCCCCCCGCGGTCTTGGTCTCCTCCTCGAGACGTTCCACAATGATCCGGTCGTGCAGCGGTCTGATGTCCATGCTGTTTCTCCTTTCCTGTCGATGCGCCTTGTACGGGCTGATTGAAGGCATACGCCTGAAAACGTCTGGTCTGCCGCGGCTGTCCCGCGGGCCGCAGCCCTTGCGGAACAGCACTTAGCACTCGATGCGCCTGAGTGCCAAAGGCGTGCCTAAATATAATCAGGCAACTCTTGATGTCAAGGGGAAAGCGGTTTTTTTCGCCGGACGGCGCGGAACTAGAGAACTTTGAGCAGCTCCTCGACCAGCACGTTGGCGATCCGGTCGGACAGCTTCTGGCGCTCGATGCCGAGGGTGGACTGGTCGTGATCGAAGAACATCCGCACCGGGTACTCGTAACGCAGGGCCGGATCGGGCAGGTTGGCGCGATAGAAGGTGAGGCGGGCGCGGGCGCGCAGGTCGGTGGAGCAGCACCCCGAATCCTCGACATAGCCATAGATCTCGCCCAGGACGTACTTGCGCTGGTCAAGCCAGGCCCGGTCGATCTTGTTGAACGGCTGCTTGAGGATGATGAATTTGAGCTTGCGCTCGCCGCCCCGCTGATTGAGGCTGTCGACGAACTGGTCGAAGATCCGCTCGCGCACATCGGCCGGCACCATGAGGGTGATGAACGGCACGACATAAACGACGCCGGGTTCGGGATCGGGAGGCGGCAGCAACGGTGGCGGCGTCGGCGTCCTGCCGAACAGATCCTGGATTTTCCCCAACAGCGAGGACTCCTCCGCCGGGGGCAGCGCCGTCGGCAGTTTCCCGGGGCGGGGGAGAGGCACGCCGGGCGGCCGCAACTCCTGCGGCAGATCGGGCTGGGCAATCACCGCCGGGACTTCGGCAACCGCCGGAGCGGCCGGCGCCGGCACGATGGCCGGCTTGCCGTTCTCGGGCGCGACCGTTGCCGGCGGCGCTGAACTCACCGGCGCGGCAACCGCCGGGGCAGGGACCGGCGCCGGCGTCGGCTCGGCTGCGACCGGAGCCGGCGGGGCGACGACGGTCACGGTCACAGGCGGCTCGACCGGAGCCTGAGCCTTGCCGGGAGCCGACGGGATCGACGGCATCGGCGAGGCGGCAACCGCCGGCAATTTGGGTGCGGCCGGCCACACCGGGGGCGGCGACGGCACCGGCTTTGCGATCGAAGGAGAAGTCTCGGCAACGGGCTCCGGCACGGGAACGACAGGCATCGGCGGCGCGGGCGCGGGCGCGGCCGCAACGGCCGGGGGCGGCGCGGCCGGACTCGCCGGAGGCGGCGCTATTTCGCCAAGCTGCGGGTCACGGCCATAAGCGGCCAGGGCCTGCAGGGCGCCTTCAAGCCGGGCCTCAGGCAGATCCCGCTGGGCCACCAGCAGCCCGCTGCCGCCGTCGGGGCCGGTCAGGCGCTGCAGCGGGCGATAGTTTCCGGTCAGAGGATCGCGGCGGGACGGCTCGTCGATAATCGCCAGATCGATCATCCGGAAACGGGAAAACCAGTCGGCAAGCGCCTGTTCGCTTTCCAGAAGCCGGACCCGAACCGGCGCGCCGAGCCACCGGCCAAGTTGCGCGGCAAA
Organism: Deltaproteobacteria bacterium; assembly: GCA_005774545.1. Taxonomy (GTDB): domain Bacteria; phylum Desulfobacterota; class Desulfuromonadia; order Desulfuromonadales; family BM103; genus VAUL01. Next base: position 10,270 of record VAUL01000040.1, read on the forward strand.
CTGCCGGGCCTGCTCCGGGGAGCGGACCAACCCGTCAGGCGTCACTGTCAGGCCAAGAACCAAAGGGGGCGGCGAGGCGGCGGCCGGCGGCGGGCCCGGCTTGGCAACCACCGGCGGCGCCGGAGCCGGCGCCACGGCAGCAGGAGCGGGGGACGGGGCGGCAGCCGGCCGGGCGGTGGCAACCACCGGGACAGCGCCGCGGCGGCTCAAGGCAGCGGTCACCCTCTGCGGGAAATCGCCGACAGCCCCCTGGCGGGCCACGACGGAGAGCGTTCCGTCCGCACCGAGCACCAGGAATTTGCCGGGGTTGGCAGCGAGAAAAGCCGCATCGACCAGGCCCAGATCGATCATGGCGAAAGGCCCGAGCCACTGCTGCAAGGTCTGCACATCGTCGAACGGCCGGACCGTGACGTCGTCGCCAAGCGCCGCCGTCAGCTCGGTCGCCAGGTTCCGCGCCTGGCTCTCGACGGCGGGATCGCGGCCCGCACCGGCGACAACGCCCAAGGTCAGGCGGGCCGCCCCGGCAGTAGCCGGGAGAACCCCAAAAAACAGCAGAATTATGACGAAAATGCGGGCGGCCATGGTGAGCCTTGCATCCTAATCGCTTCAGCCGGTCCTGTCAATCGCGCGGGAGCCTTCACCTCGCGGGGGCAGCACGGTCAGGCGACCAGCGCGCCGCGGCAGGATGAGCCGTGGCCAGCGGTGCAGGCGAAGCAGTGTTCACCGGTGACGATCCGCCGGCCAGGCAGCCGGGAGGGGACCAGCAGGTCGATGCTGGCGGGCAGATCCGCCGCCACCCCGAGCCCGAGCGCCAGGTTGAAATCACAGTCGGCCAACACCCCGTTCCAGGCAACGCAGATCTGGTGTCGACACATGAGGCCGTCGAGCGTCCGGGGGTTGAAACTCTCACGCAACAGCGACCGGTAGCGATCCGCCTTCCCCCTGGCCTGCAATTCCTCGAGAAAGCGCCCCGCCGGCACATTGGCGATGGTCAGCAGCCTGGTAAAGTCAAGATCGTGGCGCTGCTTCATCTCGCGCCGGTAATCGGCCTCGAGAATGGCCTGGTCCGGGGGGAGCCACGGGCCGCCGGGATTGTAGACCAGATCGAGCGGCAATTCCGCTCGGCGGCCATAACCGAGCGCATTCAGCCGGCGCAATGCGGCGATGCTGCGCGCGTGGGTCCTGGACCCGCGTTGCGCATCGACATTCTCATCCAGATAACAGGGGAGCGAGGCCACCAGCCTCACCCGGTGGGCCGCCAGGAATTCGGGGGTGTCCTCCTGCCCGGGCGCATCGAAAACCGTCAGGTTGGTGCGAACCTGTACCGGCAGGCCGGCTTCGCACAGGGCTCGCACGAACCGGCGGAAATCGGGATTGAGTTCGGGAGCGCCGCCGGTAAGGTCGACCAGCCCGACGGGGAGGGCTTCGGCCAGGCGCAGGATTGCCGCCATCACCGGCCAGCCCATGATCTCGGTCCGATCCGGCGAAGCGGCGACATGGCAATGCCGGCAACGCAGGTTGCAGCGCAGGCCGAGATTGGCCTGGAGGGTCGCCGCCGTCTCGCCGCGCAGAACGTCGCCGCGCGCCTGACTGACCAGCAGATCAAAAGCGTTGAACGGTTGCTCGCCGCCTCTCATCTATTGCTCCGCCACGTGTCTTGCCAGCAGTTTCTCGCCGAGCGCCGAATGGACGATCCTGTCGAGCGCGGCCACCACCTGCTGATCATAGGCCGCACCGCTATCACGGAGGATCCGCAACGCTTCATCGATGGTGCGGGCGCCGCGGTAGGCGCGGGGCTCGACCATGGCGCAAAAGCTGTTGACGGCGGCGAGCACCCGGGCCGGGAAGCCGATCTCCTCGCCCTTGAGCCCCTTGGGATAACCGCTGCCGTCGGCATTCTCGTTCATCTGCACCACGGCGTCGTAGATCGGCAGGCCGAAATCGATGCCGTGCAGGACCTTGGCCGCATGCGCCACATGCTGCTCCATCGCCTTTTTCTCTTCCGGCGTCAACACTTCGGACTTGAACAGCAGGGCCCGGTCCACGAACAGCTTGCCGATCTGCGACAGGTTGGCGGCCGTTTCCAGCGTGGCGATCTCCAGCGCCCCGGCGTGCAGTGTCTTGGCCACCTCCACCGCGAGCGCCCCCATCAGACGTGAATGCCCGGCAAGATAGGGGTCGGTCAGCTCCACGGCGCGCACCAGGGCCTCTACGGTCTTCTGGGTCGCCTGTTCCTGACGTCTCTGGGCCTCGACCATCTCGGTGATGTCGCGGATGACCGAGACGATCCCGGTCATCCGCCCCTCGGCATCCTTGAGCGGTGACTTGGAGATCTGCAGGTGGTGTCGGTGCGACTGCAGATAGATCGTTTCACTCGTGGTCACCAGTTCCGAGCCGGCCTGCACCTGATGATCGGCAGGCTCGAGCCGGCGTGCCGTGTCATAGCCGAAAATCGCCTCATCGTCGAGACCGAGCAGTTCCTCCGGGGCCCGCCCGACCGCCCGGGCGAACGCCGGGTTCACATACTGGTAGCGGCCCTGCAGATCCTTGAGCCCGATCAGATCGGCAATCGTGTTGTTGATCCGGTCGAGCAGCTGGCGCTGGCTCTCGATCCGGTCGGCCATTCCTTCGAAATAGAGCGCCATCTTGCGGTCCTGATTGCCGACCAGCTTGGCCCACACCGCTCCGAAGGTAATGGTAAAGACCATGATCAGCAGGGTGGCGATGCTGATCAGCACCCGCCGCTCGCCACGCAGCCCTTCGCGTGCGATGTCGTAATCGGCTTCGGCCACGATCCACCAGTTCATGTTGGGGACCGGCAGACCGACCGAGTACACGCGCTGTTCTCCCGACAGCGAGGGGCGATCGGAAAAGAGCAGCCGCTGGCCCTCGTCCAGTGCCAGCGGCACCCCGACCGGACGCAACTCGCCGGGGAGCCACGGGACGATCTCCTCGTAGCCGGCCGGCACCTTCTGTACCAGGCGAATCCCCTCACCCTTCTCGATCAGCCGGTTGCCGCTGCTCAGTTCGCTCATCCGGTCGGAGACGGCTTTCGACAACAGCAGCACGGCCACCGGCGGGGCATCCTTGCTGCTCCCGCCGGGCGAAAAGATCGGCAGGAACGACTCGAGGACCAGGCCGTGTGCGGTGTGGCGCAGCGGCCCGAACTGCTCCTGGCGGCTGGCCAGCACGCGCCTGACCATCTCCGCCTGGTCGGGGCGCAGCGGCGTGGTGGCGGCGTCGGTCGCGATATAGACCGTTCCATTGCGATTCACCACCCGCCCGCCGATGTGCCCAGAGATCCTGGTGAATTCGAGCAGCAGGTTCTGCATCATCGGCAGCTGCGCCGCCAACTGCGACAGCTCGGCGTTGAGCGGGTGCCCGGGGAGCGGCCCGGCGACGATGCGTGAAACATCGTCGTCGACCAGATCGATCTCGGCGGCATACAGGCGGAACAGTTCCGAGCGGATGACGCGGTCGGCCTGCTGGCGGTTGACCTGAAGCATGGCCTCCACCATCTGAACCTGGGAGGAGGCAAGCAACTCCATGCGCTTTTGCAGGTTGGCGACGTATTGACGCTCGCGCTGCTGCAGCCCCCAGGCCACCCAGAGAACGGCACAAACCGCTATCGAGGCGATGATCGCCATCCCGACCCAGAACGCCTTGCGGCGCTGTTCAGGCTTCAGGGTATGAAGCTCCTGGGCGATCCTGTCGGTTTTCCGGCGATTTCTCTGCTCCATGATGACCTCTCCTTGGCAGGGCCTAGCGCATCAGGCCGGGCGACACATGGGCCCAGCGGAAATGTTCGTTCACCGAGTATTGCGGCTTGTAATGCTCGTACTTGTCGTCCGTCAGCACCAGGTCGGACAGGTTGTCGAGGATGTAGTAGCCCGCGCCGATCTTTACCGCCAGCACGGCATGGGCAATGCCGCGGATCGTATCCGTCAGCATCACGATCCGCATGCTGTCGACCGGCACGCCCAGCTTTTTCAGGGCATAATACTTGGTGATGCTGTAATCCTCGCAGTCTCCCGACAACCGCAGGAACTCCTGGGGCGTCGCCCAGTATTCGTTGACCCCGTAGACGTCGATGTCGAGGCGGTACGGCCAGCGGTTGAAAAAGCTGTTGACCGTCTTCAACTGGTCAACCGTCCCCTGACCGCGCGCTTCGCGGATGATCTTCTGCCAGCTCAGCGCCGCCGCCGAGCAGCTGTCGCGCTCCGGGTTGCAGCGCGCCATCGCCTCCACCTGGGCCTCGGCCGACGCCATGACCCGCGACCACTGCGGAAGCGCCTTGAGGGAACTGCGAAACTCGTGGCTGCCGAACAGACCGGTGCCCGGCGGGATCAGGGAGGTATACTCGTCGGTCGCCGCCGTGGTCGCGGCCTTGGCACCGCACCCCCAGATGCCGATCAGCAGACCAAAACCAAGCAGGAGGAACGCCCTGCGCACCTTCGCCATCACCGTTCCCCGGGTCAGCGCTCGCGCAAGGCGTTCTGCTTGATCTTGAGGATCGGTTTGAGCAGATAGCTGAGCACCGACTTCTTGCCGGTCAGAATGTCGACGCTGGCCATCATCCCCGGGATGATCGGCAGATTCTCACCCCGGTAGCTGAGGGTGCCGGTCTGGGTCCGCAGCTTGACCTTGTAGAAGTGCTCCCCTTTCTCATCCTCGATGGTATCCGCACTGATGGCCTCCACCACCCCCTCCAGGCCGCCAAAGATGGAGAAGTCATAGGCGGTGATCTTGATCATGGCCTTTTGTCCGGGGCGCAGAAAGGCGATATCCGCCGGCCGGATGCGCGCCTCAACCAGCAGCGTATCGTCGAGCGGCACGATTTCCATGATCGGTTCGCCCGGCTTGACTACGCCACCCAGGGTCGTCAGGTTGAGCTGCTTGACCGTGCCGCGTACCGGCGACCGCACGTCGGTGCGCGTGACCCGGTCGGCACCGGCCGACATCATCTCCTGAAGCGATTTCAACTCGACGCGCCGGCGGTTGAGTTCGTCCAACGACTGCGCCTTGTACTCGGCCTGACGCTGCGACATGCGCCGCCGGATCTCCTCGGCCGCCGCCCGCGCCCGGGGGATGGCCAGCCGCAAGGCATCCATGTCGCCCTGGAGATTGGCCACCTCCCGCTCGCGGGCCAGGTAGTCGACCTGCGGGTACACCCCCTGCTCGGCGAGCGGCTTGGCGATATCGCGCTGCTGGCGGGCCAGTTCGTAATTCCTCTCCAACTGCGCCAGCCGGCTCTGCATCTCGGCGATCTCCTGTTGCTTCTGCTGGTGCTGCGACTGCAGGACCCCGAGTTCCGACTGAACCTGCTGCTGACGCGCCTGGTAGATCGCGGTCTGGTCGCTGGCAACCTGCGGATCGACATTTCTCAGGCTTTCGGGGAGAGAGAAGGAACGCCCGGCGCCCTCGGCCTCGAGACGCGCCACGGCCGCCTGGTGTTCCCTCGTCTTGCCGGCGACGTCCCGGAACTGGCTGGCCGCCATGCTGTTGTCGATGCGCACCAGGATATCGCCCTTTTCGACGATCTGGTTCTCTTGGACGAGAATCTCCTGCAGGATCCCCCCCTCGAGGTTCTGAATGACCTGCACCCGCTGCGACGGGATCACCTGCCCCGTCCCCCGCGTCACCTCGTCGAGCTTGGTGAGCGCCGCCCAGATGAGGAAGATCACCATGAGCCCGGCGATGATGACCGTCACCAGGTAGGCATACTCATGGCCGCGCCGGTGGATGGCCGCATCCACCTCGCTCATGTAGAACAGATCCTCTTCCTCGCGGAAGAAGCGCAGCCACCCCTTGTACGCCGCCTCTCTGGCCTTGGCTTTGCTACCGAGCTTCCCTTGTTCCATGGCGTTCTCCGCTAGCGGCCGATCGCGACCTTGCCGTCGCGCAGAGCCTTGAGGACATCGACCTTGGGTCCGTCGGCAACGACCTTGCCGCCATCCACCACCACGACCCGGTCAACGAGCTGCAGCATGCTGGTCCGGTGCGTGAACAGGAGCAGGGTCCTGCCTTCCAGGACCGCGCCGAGCCGTTGCCGGAAAAGTGCTTCGGCGGCGTTGTCCATGGCGCTCGTCGGCTCATCCAGGATCAGGATGTCCGGGTCGAGCAGCAGGGCGCGGGCGATCGCCACCGCCTGGCGCTGCCCTCCGGAGAGGTTGGCGCCGCGCTCCCCCACCTGCCAGTCGAAACCAGACGGGTGGCCGCGGACGAAATCGGTCACCCCGGCGAGGTTGGCCGCCCGCAAAATCGCCTGGCCGTCGGCATAGGGGGCCCCGAACGTGATGTTTTCGCGGATGCTGCCGTAGAACAGCTGCAAATCCTGGGAGACGTAGCCGATGCGGTGACGCAGGTCGGCGACATGCAGCTGGCGCAGATCGATCCCCCCGAGACGAACGCTCCCCTGCTGGGGCTGATACAGGCCCAGGCAGAGTCGGCCGATGGTGCTCTTCCCCGAACCGGTGCGCCCGATGACGGCGACGTGTTCGCCGGCACGAATCTGCAGGGTCACCCCCTGCAGGGCCGGCACCTGCGCATACGGATACTGGAAATGAACCTTCTCCAGCTCCAGCGAGGGCGCCAGATCCCGGGCTCGGATGAATTCCTGGCCAAGGGGGCGCTCGTTGGGCAAGCCCATCAACTGTTCCAGCGATTTCAAGGCCGTCCGCGACTGCTGGAAGCGCGTCAGTGTCGCGGCCACGGCACCGAGCGGGGCCATGGCCCGACCCACCAGAATGTTGCAGGCGATCAGGCCGCCCAGGGTAAGGCTGCCGTTTGCTATCAGGTAGACCCCGCCGACGATGGTCACCAGACCAACCATCTGCGCGGAAGCCTGTGAAAACGTCATGGAGAAGTTGGCTAGGGCCTTGACCTGTCCGGTCGAACGGGCATTGAGGCCGACCACTTCCTCCCAGCGCTTCTGCACCTGGCCCTCGGCCATGTTGGTCTTGATCGCCTCCAGGCCGTTGACCACCTCGAACAACAGGGCGTTCTTCTGATTTCCCTCCCGGTACGCCTCGCCAACGACCTGCTGGAAGCGGCGCTGCAGCGACAGGCCGACCAGCACCACCAAAGGCACGGCGATCAGGGGCGCCAGGGCCAGCCAGCCGCCGAGGTAGCCGATGACCGCGATAAAAACGAAGATGAAGGGGAGGTCGACCAGGGCCATCAGGGTGGTCGAGCTGAAAAACTCGCGCAAGGTTTCAAATTCACGCAGATTGTTGACGAGGATCCCGGCCGAATCCGGCCGGTGGTCGAGACGCATCCCGGTCAGCTGCTGCATGAGCCGGCTGGCGATCAGCACATCGGCGTTTTTGCCGGCGACATCGGCAAAATAGGCGCGCAGGTTGCGCAGAACGAAATCGAAGCCGTAGGCGATCAGCACGCCGATCGCCAGGGCCCAGAGCGTATCGAACGCGCTGTTCGGCACCACCCGGTCGTAGACGTTGAGGACGAACAACGGCCCGGCCAGCGCCAGCAGATTGATCATGAACGTGGCCAGCAGGACGTGCTTGTAGATCGGCACGAAGCGCAGGATATTCTCCCAGAACCAGGTCTTCGTATCGATCTCCCGAAGTTCTCCGGCCCGACGGTCAAGCCGGCCTTCCGGGCGGACCAGCAGCAGATAGCCGCTGTATTGCTCCTGTAACTGCGGCAGGGGGATGGCCGTCGGCGTCTCGCCGGCTTCGGGGAGGATCACCTCGGCCATCCGCTCGTTCAGGCGGACCAGCACGCAGGCGTTGTCGTTCTTGAGCAGCAGAATGCTCGGCAGGGTCAGGGGAGAAATCGTCCGCAACTGGGGACGGTGAACGGTCTTCGCCTGCAGCCCCGCCTGGGCGGCGGCGCGCAGGACTGCCGCCAGCGCCGGACGCTCCTTCCCCTGCGGCATCCCGGCGCGCAAGGCCATCGCCGACACCGGGTGGCCGAGCAGCCCGGCCACCAGCGACAGGCAACGGATCAGCGGCTGCTCATAATCGACTAGTCCCGGGGGAATAAAACTCGTGGCACGCGGCGCAGCGGTTGCGGACCCTTCCGCAACATCGTCCGGCCGCGGCCGGACTGTTGACTCTTGATCGGACATGTACCCCCCTGCATCTGCTTTGCCCCGCCTGAACCGAACTGATATGAACGCAAAAACCAACCCAATGCTAACCAAAACCACCAAAAAAACAATGCCTTTTTATTATCAGGCAGCAAATAGATGACTTGTTTAGATTCTACCCCTGCTACGCCGCATGGCAACATCCGGACGATCGCCGGCGAACTTCCGTCCCAAATCAAAAAGGTCAAAAAGGGCGACTGGGAACTTTCAGGCTGTCCCCGAACCAACCCGCGCAGAAAATTCACTTGGCAAATGAAAAATGTTTGATATACAAACAAATATGTCGAGTGCTTGTCTGGCGGTCGTGCGGGGAGACGGTTGAAAAACATGCCCCGCCGGGTCGTTATTCACTTCCGTGTTTGCTTTATGCATCTCGTCGCAGGACGAAACCAGAGGAGGCGACACATCATGAACAAACGAGGCAATCGCTGCATTCGGACCTTCGGAGTTTCGCTGGCCGGGCTTCTGCTCCTGGCGGCTTCGCCGGTCGGCAACCAGGGAGCTTTCGCGGCGGACCAGACTGTCAACGTGAGTGACAGCGTCGCGGCCGCGCTGAGCTACAACCCCCGTCTCAAGGTTCTCCAGTCCAATCACGAAGCCATCGGCTTTGAACTCGACCGCGCCAAAGGCGGTTATTTCCCGCGCGTCGACATCGCTGCCGGCTACGGCGCCGAAAGCCACAGCGACCAGCTCACCCGGGACGGCTATATCGATCCCGATACGGGAGAGTTGCGCGGCGAAGGGATCGAACACAACTTCTACGAGCGGGGCGAGGCCTCGATCCAGCTGTCCCAGCTGTTGTTCGACGGCTGGGAAACCTCGAGCCGGGTCGGCATTGAAGAAGCCAAGCTCGATTCCGCCAAGCTGCGGGTCTTCGACAACGCCGAAGCCATCGCCCTCGACGCCGTCATCGCCCATCTCGAAGTCTACCGGCAGCGGACCCTCTACGGCCTGGCCGAACAGAACGTCCGCGACCACGAAGAGATTCTCGGCATGCTCAACGAGCGCCAGAAGGCCGGCGCCGGCAGCATTGCCGACGTGACCCAGACGCAGGGCCGGTTGGCCCGCGCCAAGGCCTCGCTGGCAGAAACCCGCGGCAGCCTGCGCGGCGCGGAAGCCAACTACCAGCGGGTGGTCGGCAAACTGGCCGGGGATGTGGCCTACTACACCGTCCCCGGCGACCGGTTGCCGAAGAGCATGGAGACCCTGATCCAGTCCGTCGAGGCCGGCAACCCGAAGGTCAATGCGCTGCAGCACAACGTCACGGAAGCCGAGCAGCGGGTTGAGCTGAGCAACGCCAACTTCCTCCCGAAGGTCAACCTGGAACTCAGCTCCACCTACCAGGATCAGGTTGAAAGCTCGAGGACCTACGAACACAACAACCAGGCGATGGTGCGCATGCGCTGGAACCTGATCAACGGCGGCTCGGACGTCGCCGACCGCAAGGCCGCTATCGCCCGCAAGTTCCAGGCGATCAACGCCAAAGACGACCAGCGCGTGCAGGTCGTCGAGGAAGCCGCCAAGACCTGGGCGCTGCTGCAGGCGGCCAGGGAGCAGGTGGTCGACTTCGGCGACGCCACCAACCAGAGCCAGAAAACCCTCGACTCCTACATGAAGCAGTTCACCGTCGGCCAGCGCACCCTGCTGGATGTTCTCGACGCGCGCAACGAACTGTTCCAGTCGTCCGGCCTGCTGGTGACGGCCAAGGTCAACGAGGTTATCGCTGCCGAGCGACTGCTTGCCCTCGAGGGGAAACTCAACGAGAGCCTGAAGATCGACCAGGCCCTCTACACGGCGGCCAACAAGGAATAGCTCCCGAAACCGTCCAGGCAGATTGAAACGTCAAGAGCCACCCTGCGGGGTGGCTCTTGACGTTCATGATACGCAACAATACGGCGATCAGGCCAACCCTTTCTTCTGGGCGTACAGGGTCAGATCGACGCGGTTATTGACCCCCACCTTCGCGTAGATGTTGTGGACGTGCACCTTGACCGTCCCCTCGCCGACCGACAGGCGCTCGCCGATCTCGCGGTTGCTCAGCCCCTGGGCGACCAGGCACATGATTTCGGTTTCGCGGTCGGTAAGGATCGTGGCCATGCGCCGGGCGCCGGCCTCGCGGCGCAGCATCTTCTCCAGTGCATGGCCCAGCGACTGCTTCTCCAGCCATTGCCCGCCGGCATAGACCTTGCGGATGCACTGGGGGAGAAGCTCGGCAGCCATGCTCTTCAAAACAACCCCCTGAATGCCCAGCCGCATCGCGTCGATGGTCTGCTCGTCGTCAAGAGCCGCGGTCAGGATGATGACCTTGACAGGCAGCTTGTCCCTCCGCAGGTCGCGAATGACGTCCATGCCGTTGAAGTCACGGAAACCGAGATCCAGAATCAGCAGATCCGGCTGATCGTCTCTAACGGATCTCAACGTTTCGGCGGCCGTGCGGCAATAGGCCAGCACCTCGATGAACGGTTCGGCCGTCAATAACGTCTCCATCCCCATCAGGAAAATCGGATGGGGATCGGCGACAACCAATTTGATGGGCATACCCTCTCCTCGCAGTTTCAGACTGTCCCTTTGTCAGAACTATAGCGCAAACTTCGCCGGACAACAGGCGTCCACTCAACAATTCCCGGAGCCACCCTACACATAAAGATATAGAAAACTAAACCGGTCGATAAATTGAGAGCGCCCGGGCGTCTGATAGAAGATTAAGTAAAGGGGTGGAACATGATCTCTCTTCGGGAAAAACGCCAGGATGAACGCTTCGCGATGGAGATGCCGGTACTGCTCGAGAGCGGGACCGGGATCTCCCGTGACATCAGCGAATCCGGCATTTACTTCCTGACCGACCGGCAGCTGGCGCCGGGGGGGGTTATCAGGTTTAGCGTGAAGCTTGACCACGTGCGGCCGGGCAAAACGGTCCGGCTCGACTGTGCGGGGAAGATCCTGCGTGTCGAACCGGCCGGCGGGAAGTTCGGCGTGGCGGCCAGCATCACCGAGGCATGGTGCATCAATCAGCAGCACTGAACGGGAGCACTAGCGAACCAAGATTCGCATGAGAGTCACTGACATCAACCGACACATCCCTTCAAAGGAGGACACGGTCATGGCCAACGAGAACAGCACCCCGACGAAATCCGCAACTCAGGCGATAGTCCTGAGAGTGCCGCCCCCCGGGCAGACGGTTGTCGTCGACATCCAGCCGAACCAGGTCATCGAAGTTCCGTTCGACATGGCCGAAGCGAACGTCACCCTGACGGGCGACGACCTGCGCATCGAATTTCCCGGAAATGCCGTCCTGATCCTGAATGATTTCGCGGCAATGGTCGACCAGGGGGTTTCCCCGCTGATGATGTTCGCCGACGGCAGCGTGGTCGCCGGCGACGTCCTGCTCACGGCCCTGACCGCCGAGGTTCCGGAAACCGCGGCCGGGCCGGGCGGGGCCAGTGGCGGCGCGGGCGAATACCGCGACGACATGGGCAATCTGATCGACACGGTCGACCGGCTCGGCGTCCAGAATCCCGATCCGTTCGCCAAGGCCGTGGATCTGCAGGTTCTCGACGAGCAGCTGCCGGCGGCCGCCCCGCCGGAAGAGCCGCCCGGCAATCAGCCGCCGGTGATCGGCACCTCGACCGCCAACGTCTCCGAGGAAGGGCTGCAAGGGGGGATTCCCGACGATACCGGTTCCCCCGACACGACCAACCTGACCACCTACACCGGACAGATCCCGGTCAGCGACCCGGACGGCAATCCGCTCGAACTCACGCTGGAATTGCCGACGAGCGTCAGCCTCTTCTCGGGTGGCGAACCCGTCGTCTGGTATCTCAGCGTGGATGGCAAGGTACTGACCGGGATTACCAGCCAGAATCCGGTGGTGGTGGTCACCCTCCTCGACAATGCAGGGAATTACCTGGTCGAGCTCAAGGCCCCGATCGACCACGCTCCCGACAATGGTGAAAACGCCGGGGCGATCAGTCTGGTCGTCACGGTGTCCGACGGCACGGCATCGGCATCGGGCACGCTGACCGTTATCTTCGAGGACGATTCGCCGACGATCGCTGTCAGCGAAGGCGAAGGGCGGGCGCCGGCACTGGTCACCCAGGATGCCGACACCATCGGCGCGGCCTCCGACACCGCCACCGGC
>VAUL01000041.1 GCA_005774545.1 Deltaproteobacteria bacterium
CCCCACCCCTCCCCCTCCTGGGGAGGGAGAGGATTCTTTTCTCCCCCCTCCGGGGGGAGATCAAGAGGGGGGAGAGATTATTAGTTGTTGTTGCGTTCGATCCGGTAGTTCGGCGCCTCGTGCGTGATCGCCACGTCATGCACGTGCGACTCGCGCAGGCCGGCGTTGGTGATCCGCACGAAGGTCGCCTTCTCCTGCAGCTCCTTCAGGGTGCGGCAGCCGGTGTAGCCCATCCCCGAGCGCAGCCCGCCGAGCAGCTGGTGGATGCTGGAGGAGAGCGGTCCGCGATAGGGGACGCGCCCCTCGATCCCCTCGGGGACCAGCTTGACGTCGCTTTCCACATCCCCCTGGAAATAGCGGTCCTTGCTCCCCTGCTTCATGGCGCCGAGGCTCCCCATGCCGCGGTAGCTCTTGTAGGTGCGCCCCTGGTAGAGGATCGTCTCCCCCGGCGACTCGTCGGTGCCGGCGAAGAGCGAACCGATCATGATCACGTCGGCGCCGGCGGCGATCGCCTTGGGGAGTTCGCCGGAATACTTGATGCCGCCGTCGGCGATCAGCGGGATCCCCTTCTTGCGGGTCACCGTGGCGACGTCGGCGATCGCCGAGATCTGCGGCACGCCGACCCCGGCGACGATGCGGGTGGTGCAGATCGACCCGGGGCCGATGCCGACCTTGACGGCGTTGGCGCCGGCCTTGACCAGCATTTCGGCGGCTTCCGCGGTGGCGATGTTGCCGGCGATCAGCTCGATGTTGGGGAACGTGGCGCGCAGACGCTTGACGCCGTCGATCACCCCCTGGGAATGGCCGTGGGCGGTGTCGATGATGATCACGTCGGCGCCGGCCTTGAGCAGCGCGTCGGCCCGCGCCTCCATGTCGTCGGTCGGGCCGACCGCCGCGCCGACGCGCAGGCGGCCGAAGCTGTCCTTGCAGGCGTTGGGGTACTTCTTGACCTTCTCGATGTCCTTGATGGTGATCAGCCCCTTGAGATTGCGCTCGCTGTCGACCACCAGCAGCTTCTCCACGCGGGTGTGCTTCAGGTGCTCGCGGGCCTCTTCCAGGGTGGTGCCGACGGGGACGGTCACCAGGTTGCGCTTGGTCATCCGCGCCGAGATCGGGATGTCGAAATCGGTCTCGAAGCGCAGGTCGCGATTGGTCAGGATGCCGACCAGTTTCCCCTTGGCGTTGGTGATGGGAACCCCGGAGATCCGGTAGCGTTCCATCATGGCCAGCGCCTCGCTGATCTTCTGGGTGGGACGCATGGTGATCGGATCGACGATCATCCCCGACTCGCTCTTCTTGACCTTGTCGACTTCGGAGGCCTGCTCGGCGATGGAGAGGTTCTTGTGGATGATCCCCATCCCCCCCTCGCGCGCCATGCAGATGGCGGTGCGTGCCTCGGTGACGGTATCCATGGCCGCCGACAGCAGCGGCACATTGAGACGGATGTTGGGGGTGATCCAGGTGGTCAGGTCGACTTCCTTGGGCAGGATCGTCGAATGGGCGGGGAGGAGCAGGACGTCGTCGAACGTCAGCCCTTCGCGAAGCTCTTTATCCAGCATGGTCGGCACCTCCGGTACGGGGAAAAGGCGGGGAAGATTTAATCGCTGACTTTATGCCAGCGGCCGCCGGCAGTCAAGGAGAAACCGTGCCCGGGCCTCTCCATGAAGAGGGGTTAACCGGTTGCAATCAAACGCTTTTTTGAAAAGAGTCGGGATAGTCGACCGCCATCAGGCACAGGCCTTGCGGCGGGGCGGTGGCGCCGGTGCGCACCCCCTGCTCCCGGGCCAGCAGTCGGGCGATGTCGGCGGCCGGCCGCTTCCCCAGGCCGATCTCGACCAGGGTCCCGGCCAGCATGCGCACCATGTTCCTGAGAAAGCCGCTGCCGCGCACGTCGATGTGCAGAAAGCTCTCCTCCTCGACCAGATCGAGGCGGTCGAGGCGGCGGACCGTGGTTCTTGCCGCACAGCCGCTGGTGCGAAAGGCGGCGAAATCGTGCTCGCCGGCGAGCAGCGCCGCGGCCTCGCGCATGGCGGCCAGGTCGAGGCGGCCGCGCACCTGCCAGGAGCGGCGGGCGGCCAACGGCGAGCGGACGCTGCGCCGGTCGATGGTATAGCGATACCATTTGCCGGCCGCCTGGAAGCGGGCATGGAAGCCGTCCGGCATCTCGCAGGCCTCGCGCACCGCGACATCCGGCGGCAGCAGGCGGTTGACGCCGTCGCGGAAGGCGCGCAACGGCAGCTCGCGGGCGGTCGTGAAATGCGCCGGCATGGCGCAGGCGTGCACCCCGGCGTCGGTGCGCCCCGCCGAATGCAGGCGCACCGGTTCGCCGAGCAGTGCGGCCAGCGCCCCTTCGACCACCTCCTGCACGCTGCGGCCGTTGGGCTGCAGCTGCCAGCCGGCGAAGTCGGTGCCGTCGTATTCGATCAGCAGCAGGATCGTTCGCATCAAGCGTCCCTAAACGAACGGGGGCCTTTCGGCCCCCGCAGCTTTTGCATTATCCAACCGCTGAGCAACGCGATTTTTCTCATCGCTCAGCACTCATCGCCCAGCACTTATTTCTCGGCCAGGATCCGCACCATGCGCCGCAGCGGCTCGGCGGCCCCCCACAGCAGCTGGTCGCCGCAGGTGAAGGCGGAAAGGTACTGCGGCCCCATCTTCATCTTGCGCACCCGGCCGATCGGCACTTCGAGCCGGCCGGAGACCGCCGCCGGGGTCAGCTGGCTGACCGAGTCGGCCTTGGTGTTGGGGATCAGCCTGACCCACTGGTTGTCGTTGGCGATCAGCTGCTCGATGTCACCGATCGGCACGTCCTTGTTGAGCTTGATGGTGATCGCCTGGCTGTGGCAGCGCATGGCGCCGACGCGCACGCAGATGCCGTCGACCGGGATCGGGGTTGAGGTGCCGAGGATCTTGTTGGTTTCGACGAACCCCTTCCACTCCTCGCGGCTCTGGCCGTCCTCGACCTCGCGGTCGATCCACGGCAGCAGGTTGCCGGCCAGCGGCGCGCCGAATTCCTTCTTCGGCATGGCGTCGCTGCGCAGGGCGGCGGTCACCTTCTGATCGATCTCCAGGATCGCCGAGGCCGGGTTCTTGAGCAGGTCGGCCACCGACCCGTTGAGCACCCCCATCTGGTCGAGCAGTTCGCGCATGTTCGGGGCGCCGGCGCCGGAAGCCGCCTGGTAGGTCATGGTCGAGATCCACTCGACCAGATTGGCGCGGAACAGGCCGCCGAGCGCCATCAGCATCAGGCTGACGGTGCAGTTGCCGCCGATGAAGTCCTTCTGGCCGTTTTTCAGCGCCTGGTCGATGACGTTGCGGTTGACCGGATCGAGGATGATGACCGCGTCCTTCTCCATGCGCAGGGTCGAGGCGGCGTCGATCCAGTAGCCGGTCCACCCCTGCTTGCGCAGTTCGGGATGTACAGCCTTGGTGTAGTCGCCCCCTTGGCAGGTGAGGATGACGTCAAGCTTCTTCAGCGCGTTGATGTCATCGGCGCTGATCAGCTTGCCGGCCCCCATCGGGGCATCCTGCCCGGCCTGGGAGGTGGAGAAGAAGACCGGCTCGATGCCGGCGAAGTCGTTCTCCTCCTGCATGCGCTGCATGAGGACCGAACCGACCATCCCGCGCCAACCGACGATACCGACTTTCATATGATGTGTTCCTTTTCTTATGAATTTTGGGTTTGTTTATGCATCAGCTGATTATGCCCGAGAACGTGGATTTTTCGCAAGGTCAAGGCGGGCAAGCGATTGCGCGGAGGCGTACCGCAAGGTACGTCGCACAAGCGATCGTGAAGCCCAACGCCGAGATTGCGGAAAAGCCGCGTTCTTACAGGCAAGCGACGATGGCGTCGCCCATTTCCTTAGTATTGACGACACGTTCCCCCTCTTTGTTCTGGAAGATGTCGCGGGTTCTCAGCCCCTGGTCGAGCACCTTCGCCACCGCGTTGTCGATGGCATCGGCCGCTTCCAGCATGCCGAAGGAGAATTTGAGCATCATGGCGGTGGAGAGGATCTGGGCGATCGGGTTGGCGATCCCCTGGCCCGCGATGTCCGGGGCGCTGCCGCCCGACGGCTCGTACATGCCGAACGTCCCTTCCGCCAGCGACGCCGAAGGGAGCATGCCGAGGGAGCCGGTGAGCATCGCCGCCTCGTCGGAGAGGATGTCGCCGAACATGTTCTCGCACAGGATCACGTCGAACTGCTTCGGCCACCTGACCAGCTGCATCGCCGCGTTGTCGACGTACATGTGCGACAGGGCCACGTCCGGGTACTCCTTCGCGATGCCGGTGACGATCTCGCGCCACAGCACCGACGAGGAGAGGACGTTGGCCTTGTCGATGGAGCAGACCTTCTTGTCGCGCTTGCGCGCCGCCTGGAAGGCCACGTGGGTGATGCGCTCGATCTCCGGCACGCTGTAGCGCATGGTGTCGAAGCCGACCCGCTCGCGCCCCTGTCCTTCGATCCCCTTCGGCTGGGCGAAGTAGATGCCGCCGGTCAGTTCGCGGATCACCAGCACGTTGAAGCCGCCGGCGATCACTTCCTCCTTGAGGCTGGAAGCGCCGGTCAGCGACGGGAAGATGATCGCCGGGCGCAGGTTGGCGTAGAGGCCGAAGATTTTGCGCAGCGGCAGCAGGGCGCCGCGCTCGGGCTGCTCGTCGGGGGGGAGATTCTCCCACTTCGGGCCGCCGACCGAACCGAACAGGATGGCATCGGAGACCTTGCAGATATCGATGGTGGTCTGCGGCAGGGCCTTCCCTTCGAGATCGATCCCCGCACCGCCGACATTGGCGTGGGTGCGTGCGAACGTGACCCCGTATTTCCGCTCGACGGCGTCGAGCACCTTGAGGGCTTCGGCCATCACTTCGGGGCCGATGCCGTCTCCCGGCAGGACCGCCACCTTGAACGTCTTGGACATGCTCATCCTCCTGATTTCAGCTGGGTTCGGCGCAAATTGACTTGCCACTATAGGGACGCATCAGGCTGATGTCAATCGGCTTTTCCCTCCCGGACCGGAGCCGTTTGCACTCGGAGCGGGGCCGGCTATACTGGCTGGAAAGGAGACCTGTGCCGATGCGAAAACTGCTTCCGCCACTGATCGTCTTCGCGCTCGGGCTGTTCGTCGCCGACTACTTTTTCGGCGTCGATATCCCCGGGCTGTTCGAAGGGTTCGGCAAGTTCCTCGCCGACATTCTCCGCGGCGGGAAGAAGTAGGGATCAGATCCCCAGGTAAGCCCGCTTCACGTCCTCGTTGTCCAGCAGCCGTTCCGCCGTATCGGCCAGCACCGTCCGGCCGTTTTCCAGCACATAGCCGCGATGGGCGAGTTTGAGGGCCTGGTTGGCATTCTGCTCGACCAGGAAGACCGTGGTCCCCTCGGCATTGATCCGGCGGATGATGGCGAAGATCTGCCGGATGACCAGCGGCGCCAGCCCCAGAGACGGTTCGTCGAGCAGCAGCAGCCGGGGGCGGGCCATCAGCGCCCGCGAGATGGCCAGCATCTGCTGTTCCCCGCCCGACAACGTTCCGCCCGGCTGACGGCGGCGGTCAGCCAGGATCGGGAAGAGTTCCATGACGTGGTCGAGGTCGCGGCGGATCCCCGCCGCATCGCGGCGCAGGAAGGCGCCCAGCTCGAGGTTCTCGAGAACGCTCAGGCGCGGGAAGATCCGCCGCCCCTCGGGGACCTGAACGATACCGCGGCGGACGATGGCCTCGGGGCTCAGACCGTGCAGCGACTCGCCTTCGAAGAGGATCTCGCCGGCCTGCGCCGGAACGATGCCGCAGACGGCCATGAGCGTCGTGCTCTTGCCGGCGCCGTTGGCGCCGATCAGGGTGACGATCTCCCCGCCGCCGACCGTGAGCGTCACCTCGCGCAGCGCCTGGATGCGCCCGTAGCCGGCCTGGACCCCGCGCAATTCAAGCATGGCCGTCCTCGCCGAGATACGCTTCGATCACCTTCGGGTCGTTGCGGATCTCCAGGGGGGTGCCGCAGGCGATGCGCTTGCCGTATTCGAGCACCACGATCCGGTCGGAGATGTTCATGACCAGGCGCATGTCGTGTTCGATCAGGAGAATCGCCAGCGCGAGTTCATGGCGAAGGCGCACGATCAGTTCGTCCAGTTCCCGAGTCTCCTGCGGATTCATGCCGGCCGCCGGTTCGTCGAGCAGCAGCAGCGACGGTGCGGTAGCCAGCGCCCGGGCGATCTCCAGCCGGCGCTGGGCGCCGTAGGGGAGATTGCCGGCAATCTCGTCGGCATAGCCGGCCAGCCCGACCCGTTCGAGCATGCCGAAAGCCGCCTCGACCGTCTCCCGCTCCTGGCGGCGGGCACCGGGGCCCTTCAAAACCGCACCGAGCAGCCCGGTCGTGGTTCGGCAGTGCCGGCCGAGCATGACGTTCTCGAGCACGGTCATCCCCGCAAACAGACGGATGTTCTGGAAGGTGCGGGCCAGGCCGAGGGCGGTGATGCGGTGCGCGGCCAGCCCGTCGATCCGCCGGCCGGGCAGCCCCGGCGGCTGCAGGCGGATCTGGCCGGCCGTCGGGCGGTAGACACCGGTCACGCAGTTGAACAGGGTGGTCTTTCCGGCCCCGTTCGGGCCGATCAGTGCGACGATCTCGCCGGGGAGGACTTGCAGCGAGACGTCGTCGACGGCCCGCAGCCCGCCGAAATCCATGGACAGTCCGCGGATGTCGAGCAGCGGCTCCGTCATGCGTCCCCCTCGCGGCGGTAGCGCCTGCGCCGGGCGATGACCAGCCCCTGCGGGCGGAGGATCATCATCGCGACCATGACCGCGCCGAAGACCAGCATGCGGTATTCGGCGAGGGCCCGCAGGTACTCGGGGAGGAGCACCAGGGCCAGGGCGGCCAGCACCACGCCGACGATCGACCCCATGCCGCCGAGAACCACGATCGAAAGGACCAGCGCCGATTCCATGAAGGTGAAGCTGTTGGGGTTGATGTAGGTATTGCGGGCGGCGAAAATCACTCCGACCAGCCCTGCCCAGAAGGCGCCGCAGGCATAGGCCGACAGCTTGGTGCGGGCGACATCGACCCCCATGGCCGCGCAGGCGATCTCGTCCTCGCGCAGTGCCACCCAGGCGCGACCGACGCGCGAATGCTGCAGGCGCCGGGTGACGAACACCGTCAGCGCCACCAGCCCGAGCAGCAGGTAGTAGAGATAGGTGGTCATGCCGGCGAGACCGAACTCCGCGCCGAACAGCCCGGGGCGGGCGACCCCGGCGATCCCCTGTGCGCCGCCGGACACCTCATCCCAGTTTTCGAGGACGATCCTGGCGATGGAGCCGAAGCCGAGGGTGACGATCGCCAGGTAGTCGCCGCGCAGGCGCAGGATCGGGAAGCCGAGCAGCAGGCCGCAGCAGGCCCCGGCCAGCCCCCCCAGCGGCAGGCACGGCCAGAACCCCAGGCCGAAGCGGGTGTTGAGCAGGGCGTAGCAGTAGGCGCCGACGGCGAAGAAGGCGATGTAGCCGAGATCGAGCAGCCCGGCCAGGCCGACGGTGATGTTCAATCCCAGGCCGAGCACCACGAAAATCAGCGCCAGCCCGAGGATGTTGACCTGGTAGGTGTCGGCCAGCCACGGGAAGATCAGCGCCGCGGCGAGGATCGCGCCCAGAACCGGCCGGTAGAGGCGCGGCTCGTCGAACAGCCGGGTGCCGAAGGCGGCCAACCGGCCCGGAGCGGCCGGCGCCGCCGCGAGGTGCCCCGACCGGCGCCAGGCCGCCCGCAGCCGCCACAGCAGGGCCAGGGCGAAGGTGCCGCTGCCGACCCACAGCAGGTTCTCCCAGCGCCACTCCACCACGTTGTGCAGGGTATCGACCCGCACCGCCAGCAGCGGCAGGGCCAGCAGCATGAACCAGAGGGCCAGTCCTCCGGCGTGCAGCAGGTGACGGGTCACAGGCGGCATCGGGCGGGACGGCAGCGCTCCGGGGTCATTCCGGAGCCCCCTTCATCGCTTTCCAGGCATTGATCAGGCCGTTGGTCGAGGCATCGTGGGAGGCGACCGTCCCGGCCGACCGCAGTTCCGGGAGAATCCGGCCGGCCAGCTGCTTGCCGAGTTCGACCCCCCACTGGTCGAAGCTGAAGATATTCCAGATGACGCCCTGGACGAAGATCTTGTGCTCGTACATGGCGATCAGGCTGCCGAGGGTGCGCGGCGTCAGCTTCCTGACCAGGATCGAGTTGGTGGGGCGATTGCCGGCGAACACCCTGTAAGGCAGCAGCGCGGCGATCGCAGCGTCATCCAGCCCCGCGGCGCGCATCTCGGCTTCGGCCTCCTGCGCGGTCTTGCCGTTCATCAGCGCCTCGGTCTGGGCGAAGAAGTTGGCCAGCAGCAGCAGGTGATGCTCCCCTTCCGGGTTGTGCGAAACGGCCGGAGCGATGAAGTCGCAGGGGACCAGCCGGGTCCCCTGGTGGATCAGCTGGTAGAAGGCGTGCTGGCCGTTGGTCCCCGCCTCTCCCCAGATGATCGGCCCGGTGGCATGGCCGACGGGCCTGCCGGCGCGATCGACGGACTTGCCGTTGCTCTCCATGTCCCCCTGCTGGAAGTAGGCGGCAAACCGGTGCAGGTACTGGTCGTAGGGGAGAATCGCGTGGCTGGAGGCGTCGAAGAAGTTGACGTACCAGATGCCGAGCAGGCCGAGAATCACCGGGATGTTGCGTTCCAGGGGAGTCTCGCGGAAGTGACGGTCCATGGCGTGGGCCCCGTCGAGCAGCTCGCTGAAGCGGTCGAAACCGATGGTGCAGGCGATGGACAGGCCGACCGCCGACCAGAGGGAATAGCGGCCGCCGACCCAGTCCCAGAAGCGGAACATGTTCGCCGGATCGATGCCGAAGGCCCTGACCGCGGCCTCGTTGGTGGAAATCGCCACGAAGTGCCGGGCGACATGCGCCTCGTCGCCGGCCCGGGCAAGAAACCAGCGGCGCGCGGTCGCGGCATTGGCCATGGTCTCCTGGGTGGTGAAAGTCTTCGAGGCCACCAGGAACAGGGTCCGTGCCGGGTCGAGATCGCGCAGCGTCTCGACGATGTGCGTGGCATCGACGTTCGAAACGAAATGGGCGCGCAGGTGCGGGTGGCGGTAAGCCTTGAGCGCCTCGGTGACCATAACCGGGCCGAGGTCGGAACCGCCGATGCCGATATTGACGATGTCGGAGATCGGCTTGCCGGTGTAGCCGCGCCACTCGCCGGCAATCACCCGTTCGCTGAAGCACCGCATCTGCTCCAGAACGGCATTCACCTCGAGCATCACGTCCGCGCCGTCGACCAGGACCGGCGTGTTGGCACGGTTGCGCAGCGCGGTGTGCAGGACCGCCCGCCCCTCGGTGGCGTTGATCTTCTCCCCGGCGAACATCCGCGCGACGGCATCGGCCACCCCGGTCTCCGCGGCGAGGGCGAGAAGCAGCCGCATGGTCTCGTCGGTCAACCGGTTCTTCGAGTAGTCGACCAGCATCTCCTCGAAGCGCACGGACATCCGCTCGAACCGACCGGGGTCCTCCCGGAACAGATCGCGCAGGTGGCGGTCGCGCAGGGCCAGATGGTGGCGGGCCAGCTGCTGCCAAGCCCCGGTCCCGGTCGGATCGATGGCGTTCAGCATAAGGGGCTCCTAGACCTTTTCGCGCTCGGCCCGGCCAAGGATGCCGGCCGGACGCAGGATCAGGATCAGCACCAGCAGGCCGAAAGCGAAGACGTCCTCGTAGGCGCTGGAGACGTAGCCGGCGGCCAGGGCCTCGGTCAGGCCGAGGACCAGCCCGCCGAGCACCGCGCCGGGGATGCTGCCGATCCCCCCCAGCACGGCTGCGGTAAACGCCTTGATTCCGGCCATGAAGCCGATGGCGAAGTTGATCTGGCCGAGATAGGAGCCGACCAGCACTCCGCCGATGGCTGCCAGTACCGAACCGACGATGAAGGTGAAGGAGATCACCCTGTCGACGTCGATGCCGACCAGCCGCGCCATCGTCATGTCCTGCTGGGTGGCGCGCATCGCCTTGCCGATGCGGGTCGAACGGATCAGCACGGTCAGGCCGACCATCAGCACGGCGCTGGTGACGAGGATCACCACTTCCGCCGCCCCGATGATGTGGGCCACCGGCTCCAGAAAGCCGAACTCCGGGATCAGCGCCGGGAACGGCAGGAAATCCGGGGTCTGCGCCAGCATCACGTAGTTCTGCAGAAAGAGCGACATGCCGATGGCGCTGATCAGCGGCGAGAGTCGCGGGGCATCGCGCAGCGGCCGGTAGGCGATCCGCTCCAGGGTGTAGCCGTAGGCGGCGGCATAGACGGCCGCCAGCAGGGCCGCCAGCAGCAGGATCGCCCACCCTGAAAAGCCGTAAATCGTCAGCGCGCCGGCCACGATCAGGGCAATGAAGGCGCCGAGCATGTAGATCTCGCCGTGGGCGAAGTTGATCAGCCGGATGATCCCGTAGACCATCGTGTAGCCCAGGGCGATCAGGGCGTAGATGCTCCCGCGGGTCAGGCCGCCGGCGACGAGTTCGAGAAAGTAGGCCAGCTTACTTCACCTCGGTGAATTTGCCGGCGCGCACCTGGTAGACGGCGAAGCCGACCCCCTCGGCGTCGCCCCTGGCGTCGAACTTGATCCGGCCGACGCTGGTTTCCACCGGGTTGTTCCTGAGCGCCTTCTCCAGGGCGGCATAACCGGTCCCACCGGCCTTCTGGATGGCGGCGACCAGCGCCTGCCAGGCCGCGGCCCCCTGGTCGAAGAACATCCCCGGCTCGCGCCCGTATTTCTTCTGGTAGGCGGCCCGGAGCTGCTGGTTCAGTGGATACCGGGCGACATCCATCGGGCCGGTGGCGTAGACCCCTTCGGCATTGGCGCCGGCAATGGAGAGGAAACCGCTCCCCATCACCCCGTCGGGACCGATGAACGGAATGTCGACTCGCTTCTTCTTCATCAGCGCCACCAGCTTGGATGCCTCCGGATGATAGCCGCCGTAGATCACCGCATCAGCCCCCTCCTTGCGCACCTTCTGGATCACCGCCGAGTAGTCCATGGCGCCCGGCGTAATGCCGTCATAGAGAACCACGGCGGCCTTGCCGTCCTTTTCCAGCGCCGCCTTCGCGGAGTCGGCGAACCCCTTGCCGTAGTCGCCCTTGTCGTGGAGCACGGCGACCTTCCTGGCCCCGAGTTTGCCGGCCGCGAACGCCGCGGCCAGCTGCCCCTGCTTGTCGTCGGGGGCGATGGTCCGGAAGAAATTCGGATACTCGCCGCTCATGGTCAGCGGCGGATTGGTCGCCGCCGGGGAAATGACGATGATCTTCGCTTCCCTGTAGATGCCCAGCGCCGCCTTGGTCGCCCCGGAACAGATGTGGCCGATGACCGCCTGCGCCCCCTGCGATACGGCGGCGGTGGCGACGTTGGCGGCAATCTCCGGCTTGCACTGGTCGTCGAGGATCAGGAGCTTCACCGGCCGGCCGAGAAGACCGCCTTTGGCATTCAGGTCGGCGGCCAGCATCTCGACCGCCTCCTTGGTCGGGATGCCGTAGGGGGCCAGGTTGTCGCTGTGGGCCCCGGCAACACCGATGACAATCGGCGGCTTTTCGGCCGGGGCCGGAACCGGCAGCAGCACCGCGACCGTCAGGAGGAGCAGGCTCCAGCGTTTGACAGGGTCCGTCATCGCATTACCTCGCAGGAAGGGAGAGTCGCCGTGCTTTTCTTATAAATGAGCGCCCCCGAGGGGTCAAGCCAATCCCTTGCCAAACCCCGCCGACTCGGAGATACTTGGCAGGCTTGTCAACAACATTCATCCGGAGGTAGCAGACATGAAATGCCACGAAGTCGACTACGAGATCGTCGGCGACGACATGCAGATGGTGCTGGTCGAACTCGACCCGCAGGAGACGGTCATCGCCGAAGCCGGCGCCATGAATTTCATGGAAGACGAGATTTCTTTCGAATCGCGCATGGGCGACGGTTCCAGGCCCGACCAGGGGTTCATGGGCAAGCTCTTTTCCGCCGGGATGCGCGCGGTCACCGGCGAGTCGATCTTCATGACCCACTTCACCAACCAGTCACGCCAGGCCAAACGCAAGGTCGCCTTCGCCGCGCCGTTCCCCGGCAAGATCATCCCGATGAACCTCGGGCAGATGCGCGGCGAGGTTCTCTGCGAGAAGGACGCCTTCCTCTGTGCGGCGCTGGGGACCGAGGTGAGCATCGCCTTCCAGCGCAAGCTCGGCACCGGCTTCTTCGGCGGCGAGGGATTCATCCTCCAGAAACTGCGCGGCGACGGCATGGTCTTCATCCACGCCTGCGGCACCATCATCGAGCGGGAACTCAAGGGGGAGACGCTGCGCGTCGACACCGGCTGCCTGGTGGCCTTCGAGCCGACGGTCAACTACGACATCCAGCGGGCCGGCAACCTGAAGAGCATGTTCTTCGGCGGCGAGGGGCTGTTCCTGGCGACCCTGAGCGGCTACGGCAAGGTCTGGCTGCAGAGCCTCCCCTTCTCGCGCCTGGCCGACCGCATCATCGCCCACGCCCCGAGCCAGGGCGGCAGCGCTCAGGGCGAAGGGTCGGTGCTCGGCGGCCTGGGCCGGATGCTCGACGGCAATTGACGCCGTTTGCACGCCAGCATGACGACGGGGCCGGGAGATCTTCCCGGCCCCGTTTTTTCGTCGCAAAAACAGGCATGTTGTTTGCTGTATCGAAAGAGAGGTCTGCA
Organism: Deltaproteobacteria bacterium; assembly: GCA_005774545.1. Lineage (GTDB taxonomy): Bacteria > Desulfobacterota > Desulfuromonadia > Desulfuromonadales > BM103 > VAUL01. Next base: position 12,686 of record VAUL01000041.1, read on the forward strand.
CAAACGCAGCGGTCAAAAGCCGGGCAGAAGCAACGGAGCCCGGCGGGAGGAGGCAAAGATGGCGGCGCGCTGGTTAACGATCCTGCTATTGGCACCGTGCTTCAGCGGATGCGTGACGACCACAATTGTCATGCCGGAACTCAGGCTGGGACCGAGCACCCTGACGCTGACCACCGATTTGTCCGCGCCGGAAACCCAGGCGCCCGCCCAACTGGCCGAACTGACCCCCGACAGCTCGCTGGAAGTGGGGTTGCGCTCGACCATCCGCTTCTGAGCCCCTCAGAACGGCACCTTGATGTCGAAGGTGATGCGCAGGTCACCGGTCAGGGTAAACGGCTCCCCGGCGTGCTCGCCCGGCAGCGGCGACTGGCTCTGCAGCCGGTAGCCGAGATTCAGCCGGGCGCGGTCCCTCGCATACAGGCCGATCCCGGCTTCCAGCCGGTAATCCGGCGGCAGGCTGCCTCCCTCGGCGTTCCCGGCAAGCAGCCGCTCTTCCTCGGGTGACAGCTCCGGACCGCGCTCCGCCTCCAGGTAAGGCGAAACCGGGGTTTCGGCCCTGAGGTGCACCCCGTTCTCCTCGCGGTCCTTTTCGATAACCACGATCGACTGGGGATCCGCCGAAAGGTAGCTCTGCGCGGGGCTTTCCACGCTCAGGGCCGGGTCGAACCGATAAACCGGCTCCCCGCCGCCCGGCTGGGCCAGCGCTGCGGAACTCGAGCAGACCAGCACCAGGCCGGCCAGCCACAGTACAATCTTGCCGTCCATTTCCCTATTATAATCGAAACCGCCGGGCCGGGTCTCGTCCTGCCGACAAAAAAGCTGCCCGCCGGGCAGGCCGGCGGGCAGCGGTGCAGCACGAAAGTGCCGTCAGGCGGCTTATTCGAGGACCACCAGCAGATCCCCCTGCTCCACCTGCGCACCCTGCTCGAAGCGCACCTCGGCGACCACGCCGTCGACCTTGGCCTTGACGTTGGTCTCCATCTTCATCGCCTCGGTGGTCAGCAGCGTGTCGCCGGCAGTCACCTTCTCGCCGACCGAGACCATCAGCTTGAAGACCTTGCCCGGCATCGGCGCGCCGACGTGCTTGAGGTTGGCCGGGTCGGCCTTCTGATGGGAGGCCTGGTCGCTCTTGACCGACTGATCCTTGACCGTGACCACGCGCGGCTCGCCGTTCAGCTCGAAGTAGATGTTGCGGTTGCCGTCATCGTGCACGCGGCCGATGGCGTTGAGCTTGATGATCAGCGTCTTGCCGGCCTCGATGTCGATGCTCACCTCGTCGCCGACATCCAGACCGTAGAAGAAGACCGGAGTCGGCAGGAACGAGGTGTCGCTGTACTCCTGGCGGTGCCGGTCGAACTCCTCGAAGACGCCGGGGTAGAGAACCGCCGAGAGGACCTCGCGGTCGCTGACCTTGTGGCCGAGCTTGAGTTCCAGATCGGCCTTCTTGGCCGCGAAATCGACCGGCTCGAGGAGTTCGCCGGGGCGGCAGGTGAGCGGCTTCTCCCCTTTCAGGATGATCTCCTGCAAGCGCTTGGGGAAGCCGCCGACGGGCTGGCCGATCATCCCCTTGAAGAAGTCGATGACCCCCTGCGGGAAGGCCAGTTCCTCCCCCTTGGTGAACACGTCCTCCGGCTGCAGGTTGTTCTGCACCAGGAACATCGCCATGTCGCCGACGATCTTCGACGACGGGGTGACTTTGATCACGTCGCCGAACAGGTCGTTGACCTTGCGGTACATCTCCTTGCACTCCTCCCAGCGGTGACCGAGACCCAGCCCCTCGACCTGCGGCTTGTAGTTGGAGTACTGCCCGCCCGGGATTTCGTGGTGGTAGACCTGGGCGGTGCCGCTGCGCAGCTCCGATTCGAACGGGGCGTAGTAGGTGCGCACCGTCTCCCAGTAGTTGGCCAGCCTCTGCAGGCCCTCCTCGTCGAGCTTCGGATCCCAGATGGTGCCGTGCAGCGCAGCGAGTAGCGCGTTCATATTCGGCTGCGCGGTCAGGCCGGAGACCGACGAGAGCGCCACGTCGACGATGTCGACCCCGGCCTGGGCGGCCATCAGCAGCATCGCCCCGCCGTTGCTGGAGGTGTCGTGGGTGTGCAGGTGGATCGGAATGCCGATCTCCTGCTTGAGCGTCTTGATCAGCTTCTCGGCGGCAAACGGCTTGAGCAGGCCGGCCATGTCCTTGATCGCCAGGATGTGGGCGCCCATCCGCTCGAGCTCTTTCGCCAGCTCGACGTAGTAGCTCAAGGGGTACTTGTCGCGCTTCGGGTCGAGGATGTCACCGGTGTAGCACATCGCCGCCTCGCATACCGAGCCGGTGCGCTCGCGCACCGCCCCCATCGCCACCTGCATCCCCTTGGTCCAGTTGAGCGAGTCGAAGATGCGGAACACGTCGATGCCGCTTTCCGCGGCCTTGACCACGAACTCCTGCACCACGTTGTCCGGGTAGTTGGTGTAGCCGACCGCGTTGGAGCCGCGCAGCAGCATCTGGAAGAGGATGTTCGGCACCTTCTTGCGCAGGCGGTCGAGGCGCTCCCACGGGTCCTCGCGCAGAAAGCGCATGGAGACGTCGAAGGTCGCCCCGCCCCACATCTCCAGGGAGAAGAGCCCGCCGCCCAGGTGCGCGGTCGCCTCGGCGATGCGATCGAGGTCGTGGGTGCGGAAGCGGGTGGCCATCAGCGACTGGTGGGCGTCGCGCATGGTGGTGTCGGTGATCAGCAGCTGCTTGTTCTTCAGCACCCAGTCGGCCAGCCCCTCCGGTCCCTTGGCCAGGAGGATGTCGCGGGTGCCGCGCGGCAGCCCCTTGCCGTAGGGGATCTCCGGCACCTCGGGCTCGCGCAGGTTCTTGAACTTCAGGGCGCGCTCCGGCTTGATCCCGGGGTAGCCGTTGACCGTGGTAGTGCCGATGAAGTTCATGATCTTGTTGGCGCGGTCCTTCTTCTCCTTGAGTTCGAACACTTCGGGATGATCGTCAAGGAAGGAGGTGTCGCATTTCCCCTCCAGAAAGACCGGATGGGTGATGACCTTCTCCAGAAAGCCGATGTTGGTCTTGACGCCGCGCACGCGAAACTCCTGCAGGGCGCGGTGCATGGTGCGGGAGGCATCGTTGAAATTCAGCCCCCAGGTGGAGATCTTCACCAGCAGCGAATCGTAATGCGGGGTGATGACCGCCCCCGAGTAGGCCGCCGCAGCGTCGAGGCGCACGCCGAAGCCGGCCGCCGAGCGGTAGGCCTTGATGGTGCCGAAGTCCGGGGCGAAGTTGTTCTTCGGATCCTCGGTGGTGATGCGGCTCTGGATCGCGTAGCCGCGCAGTTCGATATCCTTCTGGCTCCTGATGCCGATCTCGGGGTCGGAGAGCTTGTACCCCTGGGCGACGCGGATCTGGGCCTGCACCAGGTTGCGCAGGGTGACCAGTTCGGTCACGGTGTGTTCCACCTGGATGCGCGGATTGACCTCGATGAAGTAGAACTTCCCTTCCTGGTCCATCAGGAATTCGACCGTCCCGGCGTTGCGGTAGCCGACGTGCTTCGCCAGGGCCATGGCGTAATCGCACACCTCCTTGCGCTTCTTGTCGGTGAGGTAGAGCGACGGCGCGATTTCAATGACTTTCTGGTGGCGGCGCTGGATCGAGCAGTCGCGCTCGTAGAAGTGCACGATATTACCGTGGTTGTCGCCGAGGATCTGCACCTCGACGTGCTTCGGCTTCTCGATGTACTTCTCGAGGAAGATGGTGGCGTTGCCGAAGGCCGCCTGGGCCTCGGAGGCCGCCGACTTGAGCCCCTCAAGCAGCTCTTTCTGATTGCGCGCCACGCGCATGCCGCGCCCGCCGCCCCCGGCCGAAGCCTTGATGATGATCGGGTAGCCGGCCTCCTTGGCGAAGATCAGCGCCTCCTCCTCGGAGCGCACCGGGTTGGGGGTGCCCGGAACGACCGGCACGCCGGCCTCGATCGCCACCTTGCGCCCGGACACCTTGTCGCCGACGCGCTGCTGAATCTCCGGCGACGGGCCGATGAAGGTGATCCCGGCGCGTTCGCAGGCCGCGGAGAAGTCGGGGTTCTCGGAGAGGAAGCCGTAGCCGGGGTGGATGGCGTCGATCTCCTTCTTGCGCGCCAGGTCGATGATCTCGTCGATGGCCAGATAGGCGTCGATCGGGCCCTTCCCCTTGCCGATCAGGTAGGCCTCGTCGGCCTTGTAGCGGTGCAGGGCCAGCTTGTCCTGCTCCGAATAGATCGCCACCGTGCCGATGCCGAGCTCGGTGCAGGCACGGAAGATGCGGATGGCGATCTCGCCGCGGTTGGCGGCCATGACCTTGCGAAAGTTCTTGACGGGCATCCTGTTCTCCTTGGTGGTTGCGTTGGGAAATTTTACCTGAAATCAAAAACCCAAAAAGCGCCGCTAAAATATTTAGTCAAAGTAAATTTTTTCAATAAATATAAATACTTAGCACATCGGTCCTGGCCATATAAACAACGCTTGCCATTCGTGTCAAGGGCAAAAAAGCGTTCTATTTTAACCCGTTGAAACCCTTGGTAGATTTTACCCTGTTTCGCGGCAAAAACAGCGCGGGGGCTCACCAAATGAGCCCCCGCGATCATGCCGGCTGCTGCTTATCCGTTCTTATTTCCGATCCAGAAACGGTTTGATCAGATCGATCGGGATCGGGAAGAGGATTGTCGAGTTCTTCTCGGTGGCCACCTCGGTCAGCGTCTGCAGAAAACGCAGCTGCAAAGCGCCGGGCTCGGCGGAGATCACCTTGGCGGCCTCGGCCAGCTTCTGGCTGGCCTGGAACTCCCCTTCGGCGTGAATCACCTTGGAGCGCCGCTCGCGCTCGGCCTCGGCCTGCCGCGCCATGGCCCGCTGCATCTCGGCGGGTAGATCGATGTGCTTGACCTCGACATTCGACACCTTGATCCCCCAGGCGTCGGTCTGGCGGTCGAGGATCTGCTGCAGCTCCAGGTTGATCTTATCGCGATGCGCCAGCAGTTCGTCGAGCTCCGACTGGCCGAGGACGCTGCGCAGGGTGGTCTGCGCCAGCTGGCTGGTGGCGTACAGGTAGTTCTCCACCTGGATCAGCGCCTTCTCCGGGGCCAGTACACGGAAGTAGAGAACCGCGTTGACCTTCACCGAGACGTTGTCCTTGGTGATCACATCCTGAGGGGGGACATCCATCGCCACGGTGCGCAGGCTGACCTTCACCAGCTTGTCGATGCCGGGGATGATGAAGCGCAGCCCCGGCCCCTTGACGCCGGCGTAGCGGCCGAGGCGGAACACCACCCCGCGTTCGTATTCGAAAAGGACGCGGACGGCGTTGGCGATGATGAAAATCGCCAGGGCTACCGGAACGGCATAGGCAATCAGCATGTCGAACTCCTGTGGGTTGAATTGAATGTTCATTACGGATTCTCCTCCGGTGTTTTCCGGACCTTGAGTCGCATCGGCTCGCCGACGGCCACCACTTCGACATCGGCCCCTTGCGCCACCGGCTCGTCGGCCCAGGCGTCCCAGTACTCGCCGTGGACGAACACCCGCCCGTCCGCATGCACCATTGAGATCGCCCGGCCGCGCTCGCCGACCATCCCCTCCCGTCCGGAAACGACAGCCCGCCGCTGGCTGCGGGTCACGAACCAGAGGCAGAAGAGGATGAAGCCGGTGCAGGAGGCCACGGTGGCGACGATGACCGCCAGGGAGATGCGCAGGACCGGGTCGGCCGAATCGATCAGCATCAGCGAGCCGAGCGTCAGGGCGATCACTCCGCCAATCGAAAGCATCCCGTAGGACGTCACCTTGATCTCGAGGATGAACAACACCAGTCCGAGCAGGATCAGCAGCACCCCGACGTAGTTGACCGGCAGCGCCTGGAAGGCGAAGAGCGCCAGCAGGATGGCCAGCACGCCGACCACCCCCGGCAGGATCACGCCAGGCTGGGAAATCTCGAAGAAGATACCGATGATCCCCAGCATGAGCAGCAGGTAGGCAATGGTCGGATCGCTTACCGCGTTCAGAATCCGCCGGGCCCAGCCCATTTCGACCACGACCGGGACGCTCCCGGCAAGGCTCAGGCGCATGTCCCTGCCGTTGCGCAGGTAGCGTTTCCCATCGAGTTGCTTCAGCAATTCGGCACGGCTTTCCGCCAGCAGATCGACCACCTTCAGGCTGAGGGCCTCGCTGGCCGCCGTGGAGGCGCCGTCACGCACGATCCGCTCGGCCCAGTCAGCATTGCGGCCGCGCTGTTCGGCGATCGAGCGGGCATAGGCGACGGCATCGTTGACGACCTTGCGTTTCATGGTGTCGTCCATGCCGGCGCCGACACCGATCGACACCGGCGTGGCCGCGCCGATATTGGTCCCGGGGGCCATGGCGGCGAAATCGGCGGCGAGGGTGAGGAGCGCTCCGGCCGAGGCGGCCCTGGCCCCTGAAGGCGCGACATAGACGATCACCGGCACCTGCGAGGAAAGAAACGCCCGGATCATTTCGCGCATGGCGCTATCCAGCCCGCCGGGAGTGTCGATTTCGGCCAGAAACGCCGGTGCATCGGCTTCGTTGGCCCGCTGCAGCTGCTCGACGACGAAGTCGGCAACCACCGGGTTGATCGGTCCGTCGATGCGCACGGTCGGCAGGTCGGCGGCCACCGACACCCCGCAGCCGGCGAAACAGACGAAAATTGCAGCAATTATCAGCTTGACCATGGCTGTAGTTTAGCAATCGCCGCAGGACTGTCAACGATGACCGCCCCTTCTCTTGTCCGCTCGACGCAACCGTGCTAAGGTGCAACCGTCAATAAGCTGACGCACGAGAGGGGGACTCATGTCGGACGCCGCCAGAATCCTGCTGATCGACGATGAACCGGGGAGCCGCGACGGGCTCGGCCTGCTGCTCCGCCGCGAAGGGTACGAGGTCGACGCCGTCGATTCAGGCGAGGCCGCCCTCTCCCGCCTCGACAAGCTCGCCTTCGACGTCATCATCACCGACCTGTTCCTCCCCGGCGTCAGCGGCATCGACCTCCTCAGGCACGTCAAGGAGCGGGAACTGCCGGCCAACGTCATCCTGATCACCGGCCAGGCCTCGGCGGAAACCGCCGTCGAGGCGATGAAGGGCGGCGCCTTCGACTACGTGACCAAGCCGGTCAATTTCGAAAAGCTCAGGATGGTCGTGGCCAAGGCGGTGGAAAAGAGCCGGCTGGTCGCCGAGAACCTCTATCTCCGCCAGCAGTTGCGCGGCAAGTACAAGTTCGACAACATCATCGGCAACAGCCCGGCGATCCAGCAGGTCTTCACGCGCATGGAGAAGATCCTGCACACCGATTCGACCGTGCTGATCCTCGGCGCCTCCGGAACCGGCAAGGAGTTGGTGGCGCGCGCCATCCACTTCAACGGGCCTCGCAAGGAAAAACCGTTCATCGCCATCAACTGCGGCGCCATCCCGGCCGATCTGCTGGAAAGCGAACTGTTCGGGCACGTGCGCGGCTCGTTCACCGGGGCCATCGCCGACAAGCCAGGCAAGTTCGAACTGGCCAACAACGGCACGATTTTCCTCGACGAAATCGGCACCATGCCGCTGCACCTGCAGATGAAGCTGCTGCGCGTCCTGCAGGAGCAGGAGATCGAGCGGGTCGGCGGCACGCGGCGGATCAAGCTCAACGTCCGCGTCATCTCCGCGACCAATGCCGATCTCGAGGAGCAGGTCCGCGAAGGGCGCTTCCGCGAGGATCTCTACTATCGCCTGAATGTCATCCCGATCCACCTGCCGCAACTGAGTGAGCGCCGGGAGGACATCCCGCTGCTGGCCCGGCATTTCCTGCGCAAGACCTGCGAGGAGATGAAGCGGCCGCTGATGACCCTGACGCCGGCGGCCGTGCGCGCCCTGGAGGGCTACGGCTGGCCCGGTAACGTCCGGGAAATGGAGAATGTGGTCGAGCGCACGGTGGCCCTGACCGACGGTGAGGTGATCGACCGCCACGACCTCCCCCCCCAATTTGCCGGCAGCAGCAGCGGCGGCGGGGACCTCCCCGTCCCGAGCGTGCCCGCCGCGGGGATCGACCTGCCTGGAACCATCGACGCCATCGAGCGTGCCATGATCCGGCAGGCACTTGCACTGGCCGGCGGCGTCAAGGCGAAGGCCGCCGCGCTGCTCGGCCTGAACCGGACCACGCTCGTCGAAAAGATCAAGCGGCTCGGTCTGCCCGCGGAAGGCGACGTGCGTGAGGGCTGAGGCCCGGCACGCCGCATCGCGCGCGGTCGCCGTTCCGCTCGTCACGGCCGCCCTCGCCCTGCTGCTCACCACGGGGCTCGCGGCCGCCGGCGACGGATCACCGCCGGGAACCGTCCGCGGCTGCGTCGGAGACGCCGGCCAGCTCAGCAATCTCGGGGTAGCCGCCCTGTGGCCGGCCGCGGCGGGGAAAGCTCCCGATCCGCGCCGGGCCATCCGCCCCCCTGTCGTTTCCCGCCCCCTCGAACCGGATGGCTGCTCTTTTACACACCTCCGAGCCCCCGCGACCACGCCTGACCTCGTATGCCGGCTTCTGCTTGT
>VAUL01000042.1 GCA_005774545.1 Deltaproteobacteria bacterium
CTCTTAATAATAGCCTTGGTGATTCACTAAAAGTACTGGAGGTTCTTTCGTTATATGAAGACTCTTTTGAGTTTATTGACAACTTTAATAAATCAATAGATAAAAATGGGCTGTTGGACGAAAATGCATTACTTGCTTCTCGAAATGTGCTGAGCGCGTATCAGTCGTCGATTGAGTTGTCCCAAGTCGTTTCCAGGTATCTCCCTCAAAGCAGTGTTGCGAAATATTGGGGGAATAATGCTTTTGCAAAGGGTCTTGTTAAAAATACCAATTTTGCGGGGGCCCTCCTTCTTGGCGCGCAAATTGAGTCGGCTATTTATAAGGGTCTACGTGACAAGCAGATCAATGAGATAAAAGATAATATATTTTATTCAAATGCAACAAAAATTTCAGATAGAGCGAGAATTGTTACACAGCTAGTGCAACTATGTATTGAAAAGGAAATTTCACAAGAAATTATTGAGCTTGGTGATATTTCAGATATTTTGGATAAATACACTGTTTTTTATTCAGTAAAGGAGCCTGCAAAAAGTTATACACTTTCTGGACTATTCTTTGCGTATTCAAACAATCAATCTCACTTAACGACTAACTATCAAGCTGAAGTGTTTACCTCTTTGTCAAATACACAAAAAATACATGTCGCTCTCGACGCGCTCGCTTTGATTTCTAGCTTAGAAGACGCTGAAACGCAGGCATATTTACACTCAACGGTAGGGGATGGGGTCAGGCCTGCCGATATAGTTTTTTCTGCGCTAGAAGGGAGTGAAATGTATGAGATATATGATACAGGAGATTTGTTAAACAAGATGTTCCCCTATTATGGTACTGGATTTACTTCATCAGAATATTATGTTTCTCTTTATAAAATGATTTTCAATTCAGGACACGCAGCCGATCAATTAAAAAGAATTGCTGAGGTAGGCAGGGTCGTTTCTTTATTGCGTGAGGCCGAAGAGTCGCGAAGTAGTCTGAGTTATTTGGAAATACAAATTCCTGACAGTGATCTCCCTAGAGGTGCTTACGATGCCAATTCGTTTTATTTGGCTTCGGGGAGTGAGGTATTTCTGATCCCGAGAAATGATCCATTATGGCCGAATTTTAGTTCATTAAATATTGGACAAATCGAAGTTCATATTTACAATTACAACACTTTCAGTAAAGTAGCTTTACCTGGGCATTATGTAGACGGAGCGGTGAGGTTTGTTTTCGATAAAACCACCGAAAATGAGCCATTGAGTTCCGGGTATATCGAGATTCTTGCAGTTAAATCCCCCTTGGTTGCCGACCAGCAAGGATACATTGAGATAAACCAGCAAATTACAGAAACCCCCAATCAAGCACAATCGGGATCACCTCAAGCCCGGCCAGGGATTGTTGCACGTTGGACTTTTGATGATTGCACAGCGCGGGATTTGAGCGGCAACGGGCATGACGGGGTTATTAATCGTTGGAGAGACTATGAAGTATCCGTGGTATGTGTTGATGCCGTTTTTGGTAAGGGGCTTATGTTCCACGGGTGGTACCCAGGTCAAGTCGTGGTTCCACATGATAACGCGCTGAATTTCAATGATAGTTTTTCCATCTCTGCGTGGGTTAAAGACATGGATTCTCATCCGATGAGTTTTTTGCTAATCAAGGGAGATAATCCGTATAGTCATTATGGTTTTGATGCCGTAGGATCAAGCTTCAGCATAAGTTATTCAGACGAATATAGTGATTCTGTTTTTGTTAACAGCCCTACTGGTCTTAAAGCTGGAGAATGGAACCAGGTGACAGCTGTTGTCAACAACCAAGATAAAATTATTTATTATTATCTCAATGGTGTTTTAGGCGCGACAGTTCCACTTAAAAATGACTTCAATATAACTACTGAAGCCCCTCTCGTTATCCCTCAACACTATTATATGTACGATTATGGTAGTTACAATGAGTCTTGGTTCTCTGGTATTGTTGATGATATAAGTATTTATTCTGGCGTATTATCTGCTGAAGAAATTCAAGAATACTACAGCATTGGCCAGCTTGAGTTGACGAAAAAAGCACATCCTGTCAGGTTCCTTTCTGAAAACATCCGAGACGGGAGCTTTCAAGTTGGTAGTTCCGTTAAAACCTGGCGCTTTAGAAATGGGGCAAGTGACATCACAGGTTTAAGGGCGGTGCCGGTGGCTGGCAAGACTACTTCTGGCTTGGGTATTAATCAAACTGAAATAGTGATAGGGGATGTTGTAGCCGGCGAAGAATTCCTCGTAAACCTGTCAATTGACCCGGTTCATGATGACATCTCTAGTAAATCATCCTACTGGGAACTCGTGGATGGCAGTGGGCACCCTGTCTTAATTTTAAATTCTGCCACTAATCAATTTTGGCTGAAGATCAATACCAATCGTCCTCCGGAATTCAGTTCTCTGCAGCTGGAAAGCCTGGGGGGGCGAGTGGGCCAATCGGTGTGTCTCCCTGTTCTGGCGACTGACCCCGATGGTGATTCATTGAATTACGCTATTACTTCGGGCGGCGGCAATGTTGTGGATGGTAGTTGCTTTGGTGTAGCCGGGAAGGTGTATCAGCACGTTTTCACGGCCCCGGGCGTCACGCCCGTTACCATCGGGGTAAATGATGGACATGGTAGTCAAGTCACCAAAACGATCTATGCGGTGATTACCAGCGACGGTTCCGTCAAGGATTTCTTTAACGATTTGACCTTTGCTGATTCCACCACGGAGCAATTGCAAGACCAATATCGTGCCATCAATTACCTTGCTCTCAAGGGTATTGTTATCGGGCTCCCCGATCCCAATGACCCTAATGGACGGATATTCGAGCCGAATGCTTTTGCCAATCAGGCGGAAGCCTTGGGGATGTTGATGAAGGCCGCGAGCATTCGTGGGATAACCGACCTTAATGTCGACATGTTGCCATTGGATAATCTCGTGAAGTTTGATGGCGCAACAAATTCATACTACAACTTCAGTTGGGCAGCGCCCTATGTCCTTAAGGCGGAGCAATTAGGTTTGCTCAGCAGCGCCGCCAAGTTCGAACCGTACAAAGAGGCAACCAGGGAATGGTTTGCAACGCTATTGGCAGGTTTGTTGAAACTTGAACCGCCAACCGATTTGATCGTCAATCAGGCAGCTTACAGCTTTGCCGATGAAGCAAGCTTTTCTACGCCGTATGATTATGAGAAAGCCCGTGCTGCGGCATTTTTCGGTTTTATGGGGCGGTTAGGGAGTCTCTCCAACTTTAACCCTCTTGACTCCATGACCCGCGCGGATGTGGCTTTTGTGGTCTCCATGGTGCTTCGTCGCCCTACGTTTAATGGGGTCACGATTGTTGGTCTGTCAAATCAAGTTGTAAGGGGTGACGCTTTACCCTCACTCATGCAAGACCAAAGTTTTACGGTTGTAGGTTTAAATAGCCTCCAAGGTAACCGTATGCTTGATGATGGAGCCGGCAACATTAAGGAAGATGATATTTTTAACCCGGCTGATTACGTGACGGTAAAGGTCATTCGACCGGGCATGGCACCGTATTTGGCTGGTTCACAGTTGGCGAATACTTTGATGTCGAGTCCTATAAATGTTGTGACAACCCCCCCTGAAATTAATTACAGCGAAAAACGCCCGCTATTGGTCTTGATTGAGGCCAGCGATCCAGATGGCCGTAATCCGGTGCGTAACCTCTTCCGGATGGATTATGGTGTCGTCTTTCCTGATGCCGATGGTGACGGTGTGCGTGATGACCGGGATCTGCTACCGAACGATCCTCGCTATGGCGAGGACAGTGACAGCAACGGCATCCCAGACAATGCCGATGCCATGTGGGGGCTTGCCAATCGGAACGGTAGCGAGATCGTGGTTTATCAGGGTGTCAGTATGTCGTTACTCGATGCGCTGTTGCAGGGATATTTCTCTGACAACGATGATGACGGCCGTGTTAACGGGCTCGACAATTGCCCCGACCACTTCAATGTCGACCAAAATGACGCAGATGATGACGGAATTGGCGATGCCTGTGACGACGATTGGGATAACGACGGGGTTGGGAATGTCCCTGATAACTGCCCGCATATCACTAATACCAATCAACTTGACGACGATCAAGACGGATTTGGAAATGTATGCGATTCGGCTTGCGTCAACCCGAAGGTTGCAACTGGTGGTTTGAGTACCATCGGGCTGAAAGCGGATGGAGAAGTTCTCGCAGTAGGGGACAACCGTTACGGCAATCTAAATATCGAATCCTGGGGCGACATCGTGGCTCTGGCGCCTGGAATTTACCATACGGCGGGGCTGAAAATAGATGGTACGGTTATGGTCTCTGGTCCGAACTGGTATGGCGAGAGTAATGTTGCCGACTGGTCAAATATCACCAGCGTTGTTGTGGGCTACCATCATACGGTTGGTTTGAGAGCGGATGGGACCGTTTTGTCGGTAGGCAATAATTCCTATGGGCAATCCAATGTTGTTGATTGGAAAGATATCTCTGCTCTTGCTGCGGATGCCTATCATACAGTTGCGCTCAAAAACGATGGGACCGTGGTGGCTACGGGGTGGAACACTTCCGGGCAGTTGGATATTTCCGATTGGACTGGAATTGTAGCGATTGAGACAGGTTTCTCACACACGGTTGGTCTCAAGGCGGATGGGACTGTGCTGGGGAGTGGCGCGAACGACAATGGACAACTCGATGTTGCCCATTGGACCGATATCATAGCGATTTCCGCCGGGGGCTATCATACTGTTGGTTTGAAAGGCAACGGCACGATCGTAGTTGCGGGTTCTAACTGGTTTGGTGAGAGTAATGTCGCCGGTTGGACAGGTGTTTTGGCTGTATCAGCAGGGGATTTTCATACGGTTGGGCTTAAAGCTGATGGAACTGTCCTGGCGACGGGTGGGGATAGTTATGGTCAACTGAATGTTGCAGGGTGGAAGTTGGGGGTAGCGATGCCCGACATCGACGGAGATCTGCAGCCGGATGGCTGTGATCCGCTGCCGGATGACTTTGATAACGACGGCGTCAGTCAGGAAGCCGATAACTGTTCGCGAATCGCAAACACGAATCAAGCGGATGGTGATGGCGATGGTGTCGGCGATGCCTGCGACGATGATAGGGATAATGATGGGATTGCGAATGCCGTAGACAATTGTTTGGTTGATGCCAATGCCGATCAGAGGAATAGTGATGGTGACGGAGTGGGCGATGCTTGTGACGACGATGACGACAATGATGATGTCGTGGATGTCACGGACAATTGCATCACTATAGCCAATGTGAATCAGGTGGATAACGATAATGACGATCTCGGAGATACTTGCGACGATGATGATGATAATGATGGTGTCGCTGACTCATATGATGCTTTTCCTTTGGACCGTAGCGAAGTAAGCGACGCTGATGGCGATCGCGTGGGAGACATGAAAGACAACTGCAAATATACTTGGAACAATGATCAGTCTGACGTCGATGGGGATTTAATTGGTGATTATTGTGACGGAGATGCGGACAATGATGGAGTCGAAAACTATTATGACAATTGCGAACTAGTGGCGAATCAAGATCAGGCCAATATAGATGGAGATTATTCAGGCGATGCCTGTGACTTCGATTCAGATAACGATCACATAAATGATGACGTAGATAATTGTCTTTTCAAATATAACTATGACCAAAGAGACTCTGACGGCGATGGCCTTGGAGACGCCTGCGACAACTGTCTGCAAGTATATAGTATAAATCAAGATGACGGAGATAAAGACGGTTTCGGCGACGCGTGTGACAGCTCTTGTATCAATCCGGTTGTTGCTGCCGGTTGGGACCATACTGTCGGCCTGAAAGCTGACGGTACTGTGGTGGCGGTTGGGGCAAATGATTCAGAACAACTGTTTGTGAATGATTGGACTAACGTTGTCTCGATTGCGGCAGGGTGGCTGCATACCGTTGCATTGAAAAACGATGGCCGCGTCGATGCTACGGGGGAGATTCTTGACGGGCAACTCAACGTATCTGACTGGAGCAATATCAAGGCCGTTGCGGCTGGGCGCCAACATACTATCGGATTGAGAGCTGACGGTACTGTAGTTGCTGTTGGTACGAGTACTAATGGCCAGCTGAATGTCGGAAGCTGGAGGGATATTATAGCGGTTACCGCCGGTGAATATCATACGGTAGGCCTGAAGAAGGACCGTACGGTTGTCGCTACAGGGTTAAATACAAAGGGGCAACTAAATGTTGGTGCGTGGACTGATATTGTCGCCGTAGCGGCGGGAAGTTCTCATACGGTAGGCTTGAAAGCTGACGGAACGGTTGTCGGTGCTGGCTCCAATGGCTTCATGCAGTTAAATTTTGCCAGTTGGTCAAATATTGTAGCAATTGCCGCCGGCGCCGACCATACAGTTGGCTTAAAGGCGGATGGTAGCGTGGTTGCGGTTGGGTTTGGAGGGGCTGGGCAGCTCTCTGTGGGGTCTTGGAATAATATTGTATCAATATCGGCCGGCTATGATCATACGGTTGGGCTCAAGTCAGACGGGACCGTGGTTGCTGCTGGCGATAATAGCTATGGGCAGAGAAATGTCGGCGGCTGGTTTCTTGGGGTGAGGCAGCCTGATGCAGACAATGATGGCCAGATAAATTATTGTGAATCCGACGACGATAATGACGGGGTTGCGGACGAAGTAGATCTTTTCCCGCTAAATCCAACGGACTGGCAGGATATTGATGGCGATGGTATCGGTGATAACGCAGATCAAGATACCGATGGGGATGGAATCCCGAATTCGATCGAGATTGCCAACGGCGGCGACCCGACCAACTCCGACATCACTGCACCGGTTCTAACCGTTTCAACCCTTCCCGACGGCGCCCGTACCCGCATTGCCGCCCTGAACGTCAGTGGCACGGTGGCTGATGCAAGCACCGTGACCGTGACGGTGAACGGCGAGGAAGTTGTCGTCGTGGACGGCGTCTTCAGTGATCTGGTGACGCTAGTCAGTGGCAGCAACCTGCTGACAGTGACGGCGGTGGATTCGGCAGGCAACAGCACTACCCACTCGCGCACGGTGATTTTGAGCAATAGCGTGCCGGCAATCACCCTGACCGAGCCGGTGGATGGTTTGAACACGGCACAACCTTTGGTTACGGTGAGTGGCAGCGTGGTGGGCGAGGGTGTCACTGTGTCCCTGACCGACCGGGGCGGTGTGAACTATCCACAGACCCTGACGAATAATGCCTTCAGTCAGACCCTGCCGCTGCAGGCTGGGATAAACACCTTGACCGTGAGCGCCACCGACCTCGCTGGCAACACCGGTTCGGCGGTGCGTACGGTGTTGCAAGACGTCAATAAGCCGTCACTGGCTGTGACCGGTCCGGCCGCTGACGTCCTGATACGCGGCGCCGCGCTGACCATCGCCGGCGATGTGGCCGACGCCTTGTCCGATGTTAACGTGGAGATCGCCGTGGACGGCGCCGAAGGCTCGCCGTTCCATCCGACCCTTGATGGCAACGGCCACTTCAGCCAAGGCGTAACTCTGTCGGGGGAAGCCTTGTACCCGGTGCTGGTCACCGCCACCGACCAGGCGCAGAATGCAACGAGAGTAGTGCGCAACGTTTATTACACGCTGGGGCAGGTAATTATCAATGCCGGTGCTGAATATGCCAACAAGACGGCGGCGACGGTCAGCCTCTCCTATTTCCCCTCTTTTAAGGCCTATAGGTTGTGTCTTAACGGTGTGACCTGGAGCCCTTGGACGGTTTTGACAGCTCCAGTTGCTGAAATTAGTAAATCGATTACTCTGCCGACTGGGGGAGGGACGAAAACTGTCTATGCACAGTTCCGGTCGGCAGACGGGGAAGAGAGCTTGATTTACTATGACTCTATCGTCCTCGACACTACGGCACCGACGGGTGCAATTATTATTAACGGTGGCGATTATTCTACGGGGAGCCGGTCCGTAACCGTCATGTTGATGGCTCTGGATGATTCCGGCTCGTCGGAAGTACAGTTGAGCGACAGCTCAACCAGCTGGCCTGCAGTCTGGACGCCTTTTGCTTCGATCCTGACTTATTCTCTCCCCGGGAATGGAGGAGCAAAAACGGTCTATGCCCGATTCCGTGACCGAGCCGGGATAGTTTCTGCGCCGGTGAGTGATGGCATTTATTACATACCGTCATATATCCCATCGACAAGAAACGATGGAATGTTTGTCATTAATAATGGGGCCGCTTATACAAATTCTACTTCTGTCACATTAAAAATGAATCCAACCCATCCTTTCTGGACACAAACGGCGTATAGTAATGATGGTTATATTTGGAGCGCATATGAGAATTATGTCCCTGTAAAAACGTATACTCTTCCGGCAGGAGATGGTCCAAAGAAGGTTTACGTAAAATCAAGGTACGATTTTTCTTCTGCAACAATTATTCTCGATACGGTCCCACCGACAGGCTTCGTTCTGATTAACAACGGCGACACCCTGACTGGCAACCCAACCGTTGTTCTTATGCTGTCCGCTGTCGATATTAACGGCGTGACGAAGATGCGCTTTAGCGAGAACGGTACGACTTGGAATGCCTGGGAGAATTACGCGACGACCAGGAATTTCACTTTCAGTGGCACGGACGGTGTCAAGACTATCTCTGTCCAGTTCAGGGACGCTTCCGGGAAGATATCGACAACGATCAAGGACACCATCACCCTCGATCGGTTGCCCCCGACCCTTCCCAAAGTAACGATCAACACCGGCGCCGCCGCCACGGCCAACCGGCAGATCAAGCTGACGCTGGCCGCAACCGGCGCGGCGCAGATGCAGGTCAGCGTGGATGGCGGGACCACCTGGGGGGCCTGGGAGCCCTACGCCATCGCCAAGACCGTGACCCTGCCGGCCGGAGATGGCACCAAGACCGTCGCGGTGCGCTTCAGGGATGCCGCCGCCAATATCGCCACGGCCAATGACACGATCCAGCTCGACACCACGGCGCCGACCCCCGGCACGGTGGCCATCAACGGCAATGCTGTCTGGACCAACAAGACCGCTGCCACCCTGACCCTTGCCGGGAGCAGCGACCTGACGGCACTGAAGGTGCAGACCAGCCTGAACAACGGCGCCACCTGGTCGGCGCCGACGGCCTACCCGGTGAGCAACACGCTGAACGTGACCCTGCCGACGGGGAGCGGGGTGAAGACCGTGCAGGTGCGTTACCAGGACGCGGTGGGGAACGTCAGCAGCGTGATCAGCGACAGCATCACGCTCGACACCGTGGCCCCGGCGCTGCCGGCCGGTGCGAAGGTCAAGATCAACAACGACGCCGCCACGGTCGGCTACACGGCGGACGGCGGCACCGGCACCGTCCTGCCGCTGACCTTGAGCGTGCCGACGCCGACGGAGAGCGGCTCGGGGATGGCGGCAATCCTGTGGAGCGCCAACGGCACGCTGTGGAACGAAGTGCCGTGGTCGGTTGACGGCACCTTCGACGTCAACTACCCGTTGGCCAAGCCGACGGCCAACGTGAGCAAGACGCTCTCGGTCAAGCTCAAGGATGCCGCCGGCAACCTGTCGACGACGGCCTACACCGACACCATCGTCGTGACGCCGTAAACAGAAGCATTTTTAGTGAGAGCATATCCGGCCAGCCCCTTCAAGGGCTGGCCGGTTGCTTTTGATCTAGTTGTGGATTATCGGATTCCCCGCCATTGCACGGGAAGGGGTAATGGGAGGCCGAAATGAAACCGATAAGCGCAGTTTTTCTGGTATATTTTTGAGGTGTTCTGCTTTTTCCCTCTTTTGTAACTAGCTGTTAAACAAGTATTTTGTAAAATCAGTCACAGGGCTGCACCCCATTTCCAAGTCCGGCACCGTTCGGCAAAGAGCGAGAGGCCCTGAGAAATCAGGGCCTCTTGTTTTTTTGTGGTACGCTCCGGTGACCCCCGGGTCACTGTCAGCTGCCTTTTGTCGTTGAGTTATAAAGGTCTTTGCCGCTTGACGGGGCGGAAATCAGTCGGATATAGTCATTTATCTCCGGGAGGGGGTCCTGGCGCATTACCTTTCTTTTCTCGGCCCTTGGCCGGTCCAGTTTTCGGCACTGAAAAGGCACGGCACGGGCAACCGTGTGTCGCAAAGCTACCGCCCCACGAGGAGGCGGCCTTGGGCCTTTCGATTAAATCCAGGGAGCATTAAATGAACAGGCACTTTCTTTTTTTGTTGGCAGTGGCATTGCTCCTTCCCGGCTGCAAGACTTTTGAGCAAGGGCTGATGGAGCAGGGTTACAGGCGATTGCAGGGAGAAGAGTTGATCAGAACTTTTGTCGGCAATACGGATTACACTTCCTCTGGAGAATATTGGTACTACCGCGAGGATGGCAAAATCTCGGGCACTTCGAAATCCGGTCGCAGTATTGATGGCAAATGGAAGGTGAATGAGGGCGGCACGATTTGTATCGACTGGAATGACCAGTATCTGCCGAGTGGCTGCTCGAAGTATTTTGTCAATGACGAGACGGGCGAGGTTGTTTGGCTCGAGCCTGATGGCCAAAACTCCAGGGCAAACATCCAGCCGGGAAACCCGAGAAATTTCAGGTGACAACCAGATTTGATGCGCTGGTGCTTGTTTTTGTTTCTTGCTATCTCCGGGGGGCACTTTAGTATCGTTTGAGTTCTACTCTCCGATAAGAGCAAACCGGGGGCGATCCCGGGGCGCAAAGCCGCGAGCCTCGCGCGAGGTTGTCGGGCTGCCGAAGAGAGCGGATGTTCATGGGGGAAGTTGCAGGGCAAGGTCTACCCATCGGGCGCCCGTCTTCGGTTTATCCGGAGGCGGGCGTTTTGTCTTGTAGTATGAAAAAGTAAATTACTAATGGAGAATATCAGGATGACTCTCGGGAAATTACTGAGTACCTGTGTCTTGGTGTATCTGGTGTTGTTTACTTCTTGCGGATATGCGCTGGAGATCAATAAATATCCAGCGATACCGATTAGAGATATAGAATATGTTGCCGACAGAAATAATTATGGTGTGCGAATTAACTATAGGATGGCGCAGTTTGCAGCAGATCTGGCGAGCCAAGTATATACTCAAACCGGAGATAACGATTTTTCAGGAGAAGAAGAACCGTCTAATGGTAGTGGATGGACGAATGGAATGTATGAAAAGAATCGTTCAAAACAGACAAAAGCACTTCTGGATAATGGTTTTACACCTGAAAATATCTGGCTCGTAAATCATTATGATGATCCATCAGTGATGTCGCTTCGCCAAGAAAGCGTGGCTACGTTATATACTCATCTGGCCGCTGCAGCACAAGACAGAACAACGCCATTGCCAGAAGCTGTTATGGAAAGATTGGCTGCTGCCTCTGTTCAGGGAATCATTGCAAAGAATATTGTTTATATAGACGGTAAGCGTAGAAATTTGTGGGTTATAGTTTTCAGGGGGACAGAGGGGTTTAAGCCGAATGGCATTATAGATTGGAGTGTAAACTTGGCTGCGAGCGAAGTTAGCTTCAATCCCAGTCCGGATAACATCAAGGTTCACCGCGGATTTTTTGCGGCAGTAAACGCCTTCGAAAAGGCTAAGCTCAGATACGATTATTGGAATAGTGTAGAAGAAAAAATTAAGAACGAGCGGTTAAGTGATGACATATTTCTTGTGGTCGGACACAGCCTTGGTGGTGCAAGTGCTACATTGTTTGGCGCTAAATTGATAAGTAACAGTTATTATGGGGTTCCTAGAGATAATGTTTTGGTTTACACGTTTGGAGCACCACCTGTTGGCAATGCGGACTTTCGTTATATATTTGATGGAGAAGTGACTAGTGATTTGCAACTAAACTTGAACAGAATACGACACAAATATGATTTTGTAACATATTCAAGTTATTTGAGTTTTCTGGCAGATGATTTCGAGGTTTATTTCAACCTCTCCAGGCTTTCTCCATATTCTTTGTCTTCTTTGACGATGCCGACCGTTTCTACGACTGATGCTTTCAATGCAGTAACCAGAATCATTCAAAACGCGATGGAAAACTTTCCATTTGTTCATATTGGAATACCACACACATTTGATGACGTTTTCGATGAAAACGCAACGGTTAAGGTTCATGAAGTCACTGGCACGGACGAAGAAAGATTCAACGCTGTCAATTTTAAAGATAATGCACGAATAGCTGCCGACTTGATACTGGGTGTCCCTAGCCATAGCATGAGTGGGTATCGTTATATTTCCTACGCAGGTTCGTTGTCTGAGCAGGATTTTGACCTTGACCCGCCATCTTTTTCGGTTTCCCCTCCATCTGATACATATTGGGATGAGCAGGTTGTAAAAATTCAAGGAGATATGGGATGCTCAAAAATTATCTATACAATCAATGGTATTGATCCCCGATTTGCGCTCGATAACTATGAATCAACATCTCCTGTAGAAATTACCTTAAAAGAAGATGCTGTGTTACATGTTGCTGCTGTTGATGCATTTGGAAATACCAGCGACGACAAGCGCTATTCATATCAATTCAAATACACACATGCAAACGCACCCTATTTTTTAATAGAAGTTCCAGATCTTGCCAAAGCTGCTTATGACAGCGGAGACGATACCTTTTATGCTGATCATGGGGATAAGATTCGCATAAGGCTGAATAATGATCCAGAAAATACTATCGCCTCCATGTCTGGAGCTCCGATCCGGATTCACATCGTTTTGCCGGATGGTACCGGAAGAAATGTCTATGGGACTGTCGTTGGAGACGCAGTCGAATTTTATATAGAACAGACAATTTCTGGGGAAAGTTTACCGTCTGGTCGTTATCGTTTTGTCGAGATGGGCTGTGATGGTTTATGGCTTAATTATAGACGTCAGCAGTTGGTCGGATCAACCAGACCAAATGACGATGCCAATCAAGCGATATCCGTCAGCGGTATTATTTCGTTGCCACGTACCGGCCAGTATGCATGCTGGGATGATAATGGTGAACAAATATTGTGTGATGACACTGGGCAGGATGGAGATCACCAGGTGGGTGTCCAATGGCCAGAGTTGCGCTACATTGACAACCTGGATGGAACTGTCACTGATTCCCTGACAGGGTTGGTATGGTTGAAAAATCCGGCATGTTTCAGCCCGCAATCCTGGGTGGAAGCCATTGATAGCGCCAGAGCATTGTCCTCCGGAAGTTGTGGCCTCAATGATGGTTCCGTTGCCGGCGATTGGATTTTGCCAAATATTCGAGAGTTTTTAAGTCTGGATTACGCGGAATTTAATCGCAATGTCTCTGCTGCTGCTGTCGCTGATGGTTCTTATTGGGTCTCTACGTCTTCCCCCAATTCTAACAATAATGTAAAGCCCCTTTTGGCTGAGTTAGGTGGACAGTACCGCACAGCTATCTACCCTGACTTAATGAGTTTGAATGCTTGGCCAGTTCGAGTCAATCGTTCTGAACTATCGAACATTTCGCTCCCTCAAACCGGTCAAGTCACTAGCTTTCGGCCGGGTGATGACGGGGCTCTGATGCGAGGCGAAGCACTGCCAGATCATAGATTCATAGACCATGGAGACGGCACGGTAACCGATGGTGTTACTGGATTGTCTTGGGTGAAAAACGCCAATCTCATGGCTACTCGCGACCCTGTCTTCGATGATCAAGGATATGCCACTGATGGCGCAGTTGGCTGGCAAAAGGCTTTAGATTATATAGATAAGCTCAACGACGAAAGTTATCTTGGGTTTACTGACTGGCGGCTTCCTAATGCCATTGAGCTAACGAGCTTATTTGATTTTTCGAAAAAAAGTCTTCCAGAAGGGCATCCATTTACTAACGCACAGGACCATTATTGGTCATCATCTAGTGCAACAGGAAGCTATTACAACAAATATACTAGTGCTATTGTAGTTAGCATGAACGAGCATTATGCCTATTCTGGATCGAAAGGACAATTCTCGCGTGTAATTCCTGTGCGTGGCGGCATTCGGAGCGAGCCGAACAGGCCACAAGTTACATTCATAGGAGAAAATTTTCCAGATGGCGCGTTTCGCGTTGGATATACGACAAAAATATGGAAATTCAGGAGCGGACGGTCTCCAATCAGGGGTTTAAAGGCAATAGCCGCGGCTGAACCCACACTTGCCAATTTTCACTTACAGATAAGCGAACATCATGAAGAATTTGTTGGCGATGTTCCACCAGATACGGAATTTGTTGTTTCGTTATCATTTACCCCCGATCGCAATACTTATGTATCGAGAAGTAGGCTAGATTTCATCCTTGTTGATAAAAATGGCGTTTTAGTTGACATAGTCAATTCTGTTAGTAATAGAGTATGGCTCGACGTCCGTACCAATCGCCCCCCTGTTTTTTCTCCTCTTCAATTGGACAGCATGGCCGGACAAATTGGGGAGCAGGTCTGTTTGCCGGTTCTTGCTGAAGACCCTGATGGTGATGCCTTGTGGTTTAATGTGATCACTGGCGGTGGCAGTGTTGGACGAAGGTATTGTAACACCTTTGAGGTTGCTGGCGTTCAACCAGTGACTATCGAGATTGATGATCGGCATGGTGAGAAGATCAGTCGGACCTTTTATGCCGTCGTCGCACCAGATGGCAGAACCTCAAATTTTTATAGCGATGTTCTATATCCAGGCGAGCCAGATCCGTCAAATCCAGATGACCCACTGCGCGCAATGTATGATCAATACGCTGCCATTCACTACCTAACGCTGAACGGTATTACCATTGGTCGTCCTGACCCATATGATAACGAAGGCAGAATATTTGAACCTGATGGCATTGCCAAGCAGGCCGAAGCTTTGGCTGTGATCATGAAGGCAGCTTCGATCCGTTTCGGTTTGGAGTTGGATGCCGAACCTCGCTGGCTAGCTAATCTTGAAGTGATCGACAGGGTCAACGGCACTTACGAGAACTTTACCTGGGCGGCCCCTTATGTTCTCAAGGCCGAGGCGCTTGGTTTGATTCCGGACGCCGCAACCTTCAGGCCGGAATTACCCGCGACCCGCGAATGGATGGCGGAGATTGTCCACGGCTTGTTGCCTTATGAGCCACCGGTAGATTTGATCGAGCCATCTGCTTACGTGTTTGCCGACGCTGCCAGCTTCAGTAGCGCCAATGGCTATGATGCCGCCCGGGCCATGGCGTTTTTCGGTTTCATGGGGCATCTGGGCGAGAGTGCGCTTTTCAACCCCCGTGACAGCATGATCCGAGCCGATGTGGCCGTTGTCGCTGCAAAGGTCTTGCGTGTTCCGACGGCGGATGGGATCACGACCGCCGGACTTAATACGCAGTCTCTCTTCGGCATGCTGACTCCGGTGTTGACGCATGGCCAGAGTTTTATGGTAACCGGGATTGATAACCTGGTGGCACGACGGATGATCACAAGTGGTGCTGATGTTTACGAAGACTGGATAAACAACGCTGCCGACTATGTGAAGGTTACGGTAGTCCGTCCCGGGGCTGCTTCACCAATAGCTGGTGAGGGATTGGCCAAAGACTTGAATTCCACGCCGGTCTATGTCCCGTCCAATCCTCCTGGCATCTCTCAAAGTGAGCACCGTACCTTGCTGGTTCTGTTGGAAGCGCGAGATTCCAACGGCAACAATCCGGTGCGCTCCATCGTGCGAGTGGAATACGGCGTGTTATTCCCTGATGCCGATAATGACGGCGTTCGTAATGAACTGGACCTCTGGCCGACTGATTTCCGCTTCAGCAGCGACAACAACGGCAATGGTATCCCGGACAATGCCGATAGCTTGTGGGGGCTGTCTGATCGGAATGGCAGTGAAATGATCACGATGCATGTGGGAAATCTCTCCCTGCTCGACGCAGTGCTGCTTGGATACTTCTTTGACAATGATGGAGATGGCGTCAATAACGGCAACGATAATTGTCCTGATAATGCCAACCCCGACCAGGCGAATATCGATGGAGACTATTGGGGTGATGCTTGCGACAATGATCTCGACAATGATGGCATCGAGAATGGCGATGACAACTGCCCCACGGTGAGCAACCCCAATCAGGCGGATTTTGATGGCGACGGCTCCGGTGATCCTTGCGACAAAGACTGGGACTATGATGGTGTCCTAAATGTTGAGGATAACTGTTCATTTGTTGCTAACCCTGAGCAGACGGATGCGGACGGTGATGGCTTTGGGGATGCATGCGATGCGATCTGTGCGAATCCAAGATTATCGTCTGGAGGGTATCACGCCGTTGGGTTGAAGACTGACGGGACCCTTTTGGCAACAGGTGCCAACTGGAATGGCCAACTAAATGTCAATGAATGGTCGAATATTATTGATATCGCGGCTGGTGGAGAGCGCACAACGGGCCTTAAATCTAACGGCACCGTGGTAGCCGCTGGCGTTAGTGACACTGAGCGAATGCTTATTGACGGATGGACAGATATCGTCGCTATAGCAGATGGTGGTGCATACACGGTTGGTCTTAAGGCGGATGGAACCGCCGTGGTATCCGGCGGTGGCGATGAGACATTGAGTGTTAACGAATGGAGGGGGATTGTTGCCGTCGCGGCGAAGGGAAGTCGGGTTCTGGGACTTAGATCCAACGGGAAAGTTGTGTCAACGGGGTGGGATTTCAATGTTGCCGCATGGGCCGATATCATAGCGATTGCAGCGGGGAATGCACATTCCGTTGGGTTGCGAGCCGATGGAAAAGTCGTTGCAATCGGTTCGAATGACAATGGGCAAACTAACATTTCTGATTGGACCGATATTGTTGGGATATCTGCTGGTGGCAGCCATACGGCAGGCTTAAAGGCTGACGGGACTGTCGTGGCGACGGGGTCAAATGTCAATGGTCAACTGGAGGTTGGTGATTGGACAGATATTGTCGCTATCTCCGCGGGCCCAAATCATACTTTAGGTCTGAAATCCGACGGGTCAGTGCTTGTAGCCGGTTCCGAAGCCTACAACCCATTAGCGGTAGGTGCCTGGTCCCTGGGGATCAGCCAGACTGATGCTGACAGTGATGGTCAGCCAAACCAATGCGATGGGCAGCCAAACGATTACGATAATGATGGGGTGACAACAGAGGCTGACAACTGCCCGTTGATCGCTAATTCGGCGCAGGCGGACTCTGACGATGATAGTTACGGCAACGTCTGCGACATCTGCCCGAGCGACCCGACCAACGATGTTGACAGCGATGGGATCTGTGGCGGTAGCGACAACTGCCCGTTGGTGGCGAATCCGGACCAGCTTGATGTCGATGGTGACGGCATCGGCGATGTTTGCGACGTCTGCCCGAGCGATTCGACTGACGATGTCGATGCTGATGGGCTCTGCGGCCGCAGCGACAACTGCCCGTTGGTGGCGAATCCGGACCAGCTTGATGTTGATGGCGACGGCATCGGCGACGTCTGCGATCTTTGTCTGAGCGATCCGACCAACGATGTCGATACCGATGGGATCTGCGGCCGCAGTGACAACTGTTTGTCGGTGGCGAATCCGGGGCAGCTTGATTCTGATGGCGACGGTGTCGGCGACGCCTGCGATGTCTGTCCGAGCGATCCGACCAACTATGATGCCGACAACGATGGCCGCTGCGGCACCGGCGACAACTGCCCCCTGGCGGTGAATTCGGACCAGCTTGACGCTGATGGCGACGGGGTCGGCAATGCCTGCGATGTCTGTCCGAACGAGCCAGGCAGCGATGCTGACAGCGACGGTTTCTGCGGCAGCGTCGATAACTGCCCGCTGGCGGCGAACCCGGATCAGGCCGATGCCGACGGCGATGGTATCGGCGACGCCTGCGACAACTGCCTCGTGGCGGCGAATCCCGACCAGACCGATGCGAACGGCAACGGGATCGGCGATATTTGCGATGCCTCCATCTCCGCCAGTGTCACCTTTGAAAAGGTCGGCCTGCACCGGGTGACCAGGGATGACGGGAGTACGGTTGATGAGATGATTGTCGTGCTGCTTGGTGGAGGTGGAACCCTCGACGGCTTGACGGTCTCGGTGACCGGGCCGAACGGGTTCGGCTATGCCTTCGGTGCTGAGGACCTGGTTGCTGGAACGTTTGGCTTGCGCAAGGAGTTCCCGTCGCTTGAGCCGGGTCTTTATCGCTTCACCGCAGAGTTTGCGGGGGGGCGGGTCGGCCAGGTTGACCTGCATGCCGGGCTGCGCCTCATGCCGCGGATCGATCCGGCCAAGGTATTCATCCAGCGCCTGAACAACGGCAGCTACCAGTTCAACTGGCCGATCGCGCCGGAAGCGCGCAACTTCCACTACCGCCTGAGCATTTCCGACAACAGCGGGCTGGAGGTCTACGACAGCGGCTTGCTTGCGGCGGCGCAGGTCATGGTCCCACCCGGCATCATGACCGACGGTCAGCTCTATCGATACCGGATCGAGGTCAACGATGCTGAATCGTTCGATCTTTTGGGGAATGTCGGCCGCAGCGCGGAGACCCTTTTTACGCCGCAGGCCGCCGATTACGATGCCAGCGTCCCCTTTGTCTCCTTCGCCAGGGCATATACCCAGGTTGCGGCGGACAATTCACAACTGGCGGCCTTCTCGCTGGGGATCAACCCGGCAGCCGTGGCGTCGGTCAAGCTGCGCAATGCCGCCCTGCAGGAGGTCTACAGCTTCAACCTGACGACCGATCGCTCCGGCAGCAGCGAGCTGTGGAAGGGGTTGTCCGGCACGGTCCCGCCGGGATCTTACTCTTTCGAGATCACCGATCTGGCGAGCCGGGTGCGGACCGTGGCGGTCACCCTTACCCCGCCGGTTGTTTATGCGCCGATCGATGCCCAGAGCTATCAGGCCGACCGCCGCAGTGACGGCGGGATCGAGTTCAGCTGGGCCGATATCGACCAGACGGGCGCCATCTATTACCGTCTGCGCTACCGCAACAACGTAACGACAAGTGTCCAGTATTCCACCCGGCGGGCCTCGACTTACGCTACCTGGGCAACGCCCCCCGCCGATCCGCAAAACTACAGCTGGCGTGTCGAAATCTGGGACAGTCCCGAGGTTTCGTCGGTGCGCAACGTCCGCCTGGGCAGCTATGCGCCGATGACGGTCGCGCCTTATAACGCCAGCCGGCCGGGGCCGGAAAATTTCGCCAACCTGCAGCATGTCGTTACGCCGTCCGGATGGAGCGGTTTCCTCCTGTCGGCTTCGGCGGTGGACGCGGAGAAAGACGTGGCGCAGCTTGGCGTGGAGGGCCCCGACGGGTATTCGCGCGACCTGCTGTCGGCTCAAGCGCACTATGCTCAGACGATCCCGACTCCCGGGAAGTATACGTTCCGGGTGCAGGACGCCGCCGGGAACAGTCGCGTCAACTACCGGTTCCAGACGACTCCGCTCGACCTGGAGCGGGTTGACTGTCGAACTTTGCACATCGATCGCCTGGGGACCGGAAATATCCGCTTCTCCTGGGCACCGATTCCAGCCCAGGTGCCGCTCTGGTATCAGCTGCTGGTCTACGGGGGGGCGGACGGCAATGGCGACGGCCAGCCGGACCTGTTGCTGACAAGCCCTCTGGAGAGTGCGACTGCAGTTGAAATTTCCGAAGGGGAGTTGCCGCCCGGCCCGTTCCTTGTGCAGGTCAGAGCGAGTGACGCGCCTTTTGCCGACGCTGGCAATAATCAGACGACTTCATTGTTCGCAGGCTATTCCGGGGGTGTTTTCGACAATGCCGCTCTCCGGGATGACAACGCGGACGGGTATGCCGACAACCTGCTGCTGGCGTTCCTGGATAGCGACGGCGACGCGGTTCCCAACCGCGATGACAATTGCCCGATGGTTTCCAACCCCGATCAGTTGAACCTGGACAGCGACAGCCAGGGCAATGCCTGTGACCTGGACGATGATAACGACAATGTGGCTGATACCGGCGACAACTGTCCGCTGATCGTCAACGGCGATCAATCGGATGCCGACGGCGACGGGGTCGGTAATGCTTGCGACCCGGACGACGACAACGACGGTCTTCCGGATGGCGTCGACAATTGTCCGCAGGCTGCCAACGCCGATCAGTTGAACACGGATGGCGACCCCCTCGGGAACGCTTGCGACCCGGACGATGACAACGACGGAACTGCTGATAACATCGACGCCTTCCCGTTGGATTTGGCGGAGTCCGTGGATACGGACGGCGACGGGATTGGCAATAACGGCGACAACTGCACGACGGTTGCCAATGCCGACCAGGCCGATGGCGATGGCGACGGGCAGGGCGATGCGTGTGACATCTGTCCCGCCGATGCGGCCAACGATGCCGACCAGGATGGCTCCTGCGGAGATGTCGACACCTGCCCGCTCGAAGCCAATGCCAACCAGTTGGATACCGATTCCGACGGTTGGGGCGATGTCTGCGACCCGGATGATGACAACGACGGCGTTCTCGATGTTGCCGATGCCTTCCCGCTGAATGCCACCGAGTCGGTGGACACCGATGGCGACGGCCTCGGCAACAATGCCGATCTTGACGACGACAACGACGGAATTCCGGATGTCAGCGACGCCTTCCCCCTGAACCCCGCGGAGGGGGCAGACTCGGACGGCGACGGAGTAGGTGACAACTCCGACGCCTTCCCGCTGGACGCCGCGGAGTCCGTGGACACCGACAGTGACGGTATCGGCAATAACGCAGATACGGACGATGATGGCGACGGTCTCCCGGATGCGACGGAGGTCGCGAACGGCACCGATCCATTGAATCCGGATACCGTGGCACCGATCCTGAACCTCTCCACGCTGGCCGACGGCTCCCGTACGAGGAATGCCACTTTGAACGTCAGCGGCGCGGCAACGGATAACATCGCCCTCGCCGGGGTAGCCGTCAACGGGGAGTGGGTGCCGGTGCTCGGCGACGGCGCCTTCAGCACCCTGCTGACATTGGTGGCGGGGGAGAACCCTGTGGCGGTCACGGCGGCGGATACTGCCGGTAACCGTACGACTGAAAGCCGCACGGTGACTCTCGACCAGGCCCTGCCGCAGATCACCCTGACGGAACCGGCGGACAACCTGGCCACGGCGCAGCTGGAGGTGACCGTGAGCGGCAGCGTCGATGAAGCATTGCAGGCGCTGGGCATGACGGACCACGCTGGCAACAGCTACAGCCCGTCCCTGGCCGGCAA
>VAUL01000043.1 GCA_005774545.1 Deltaproteobacteria bacterium
ACCCTCAAGGGCGCGCTCCCCGCCAAGGTGGCGCCCAAAGCCTTCGAGGAGCTGTTGGCCGCCAGCATCGCCAAAGGAGAGTTGGCGCAGCGCGGCGAACACGTCGCTCGCCCGGAGTTTGTGCCGCAGCCCTCAAGCGGGCAGCAGCGCCTGATCGACGCCATCGTCGGGCTTTACCGCAGCGCCGGCACCCAGGCCAACAACCGCAACGAGATGCTCGGCGGTCTCGGCGCCCCCGCCGACCTG
This sequence comes from Deltaproteobacteria bacterium, assembly GCA_005774545.1. GTDB lineage: Bacteria > Desulfobacterota > Desulfuromonadia > Desulfuromonadales > BM103 > VAUL01. The sequence goes on from VAUL01000043.1 coordinate 247, forward strand.
GTCGATGCCTGCCTGGCCTTTCTCTTCAGCCGCGGCGACCTGGTCCGCCTCTCCGACGAACTGTTCCTCCATCGCGACGCCTATGCCCTGGCCCTGACCGCACTGCGCGACCACTTCGCCGGCCGGCCGACCCTGACCCTAGGCGAGTTCCGCGACCGCATCGGCAGCGCCCGCAAACAGAGTCAGGCCCTGCTCGAGCACTTCGATGCCCTCAAGTACACGGTGCGGCGCGGCGACGAACGGGTTGCCTGGCAGCTGCCGAACGGTTAAAGTGTCCGCATGAAACTGACTCATCTCGCCAAATCGAGCGGTTGAGCGGCCAAAATGGCCCCCGGGCCATTGGCGCAGGTGCTGCGCCAGCTGCCGACCGTTGACGATCCGAATCTCCTCTCGAACGCGATCCCCTTCGCCGATGCCGGGGTCTATCGCCTGCGGGACGACTGCGCCCTGGTGCAGTCCGTCGACTTCTTCACCCCGGTGGTCGACGACCCCCTGAGCTTCGGGCGGATCGCCGCCGCCAACGCCCTCTCCGACCTCTACGCCATGGGCGCCCGGCCGCTCACCGCCCTCAACCTGGTCGGCTTCCCCCGCTGCCTCGACCACGCGGCGCTGGTGGCGATTCTCAAAGGCGGGGCGGAGAAGCTGGCCGAAGCCGGGGCGGCGCTGGTCGGCGGGCACACCGTCGAGGACGACGAGCCGAAGTACGGGCTGGCCGTGACCGGGCTGGTCGACCCGGCCCGCATGGTTTCGACCGTCGGCGCCCGGCCCGGCGACCGGCTGGTGCTGACCAAGCCGCTCGGCACCGGAATCCTGGCCACGGCCCTGAAAGGGGAAGTGATTACCGAAGCGGAGATGGGCGAGGCAATCCGCAGCATGCAGACGCTCAACAAGGCGGCCAGCGAGGCGATGCTCGAGGTGGGGGTGCACGCCTGCACCGACATCACCGGCTTCGGCCTGCTCGGCCACGCCCTGGAAATGGCCGGGGCGAGCGGCGTGGGGCTGGTCATCGAGGCCGGCGCCCTGCGCATTTTCCCGCTGGTGCTCGACATGGCCGCCATCGGCCTGGTGCCGGCGGGCAGCTACCACAACCGCGAGTACTACCTGCCGCAGGTCGTCAACCGCGACGAACTGCAGCCGGAACTGGTCGACATCCTCGCCGACCCGCAGACCTCGGGGGGGCTGTTGCTGGCCGTCGCCCCCGAACGGCTCGCCGCCCTGGAGGGGGCCCTGCAGACCCGCGGAGTCAACGCCTTCGTCATCGGCCGGATCACCGGGGACCACCCGGGACGGCTCCAGGTCGACTGAACGCAAAACGGGGCGCCGGCCGGCGCCCCGTTTTCCCCGCTCCTCGCCCGGCACTTTTCCCTACAGATCTCCCGTCAACGCCTGCAGTCTGAACACCTTCGGATTCAGCCCGGCCACGCAGGCGACGATCGCCCGCAGCCCCGCTTCATCGACCCCGGTCTCTTCGTCCCGGCCCTGAAAATACGGGTACCCCTTGGGCAGCGGCGAGTAGGCGCCGTCGCGCAGCAGGGCGACATCGACCATCTCGTTGACCCGCCCGGTCATCTCCCACGGGTCGCGGTAGTCATACTGACGGGCCACCACGTGCAGCAGCAGCCCGTTGGCGAAGGCCCCCTTGACCTCGAAGGAGAACTCGCGCGGGGCACTGTAGTTCTCGGTGCGGCCGCCGCGCGACATGACCCGCGCCCCGGCCGCTTCGAGCATCTCCCGGACCGACTCCTCGGTCATCGGCTTCGATTGATTGTCCATCTATCACCCTCGTTGCGGAAAATCGGCGATGCGCCCCGGCACTCATCGCTCAGCACTCGGTGCTTAGTCTCAGTTCCACCCCCCACGCCGCCGGGCGCCTCCCCTCCGGGGTCAGCACCCACAGTGTCGGGAACTCCATGGTTTCCGGGGCCGGGCCTTCGCCGTCGGTCAGGTAGATCACTGCCGCCGGACGCGGATGCATCGCCCCGGCATAGGCGAACACCGGCCGGAGGTCGGTGAAGCCGCCGCCGTGCACCACTTCGCTGACCACCCGGCTGCTGCGGAACCGCTCGATACGGCGAATGCGGCTGTGCGCATAGAGCACCGTGATCAGGCTGTCGCGGCCGCGGGCGATCTGCAGCAGCTCATGGGCGAAGGCCTCGCGCAGCGGCCGTTCATCGGTCGATTCGCTGACGTCGACGGCCACCAGCAGGTTCAACTGGCGGCGTTTGCGCGTCCCCGGCGTGTCGTGTTCGAAGCGCCGGTGCGCGCGCTGCCAGGTGCTCTGCCGGCCGATCCTGCCGGCGGTGCCGACGAACTGGCGCAGCACCTGCCGCCACGGGATCAAGGGGGGAGCCAGCCATCCCTGCACCAGAGCGCGGACATCCGCCGGGACCTCGCCGTGCGCCTGGCGATGGGCCTCGCGCACCAGGTCGCGCACCGCCTGCTCGGCCAGGCGCTCCGGGGTGCTGTCGGCCTCGTCCCACACGGCATGATCGTCGAGAGGCAACGGCAGCGAGGCCTCGGCGCGCGGCCGGCCGTCGGCCTCCCGGGACGCATCGCCGGCGCCTTCTCCGGCCTGGTTGCCGAGATCGAAATGCGGCGCCAGCAGGCGGGCATACTCCTCGGCCGCCAGCCCCTCGGCCAGACCGAACCGCGCGGGTTGCGGCGCGCCGGCCGGCAGCCCGGCGATGAACGGGTTGAGCGCCAGGTCGGTGGCGACGTCCCAGGTCAGGCGGTGCCGGCCGCGGCCGCGCAGCGGGTGGAGGTGCAGCAGATGCTTGAGGCCGTGCTCGAGCAGCGCCTGCTGCTCCGGGGCAGAGCACCCGGCAAACCGGTCAGGATCGACGGTAAGCGTCGGCGTGCCGTTGACGACCGTGACCCCGAGGGGATACCCGCCGGGCTGCAGGCGCCGGCGCACACCGAGGAGCAGATGCCCGTAGAACGGCCGCTGCTTGAGCAGCCGCACCACGGCATTTTCGAGCACCCGCCCCGGATCTTCACTCATCGCTCGGCACTATTTCAGGACGCTGCCCTGCTGATCTCCTCGATGGCATCGAGAATGACCGCATCATGCTCGTCCTTGCACAGGACCGCCGCCACCGCCGGCAGCTTGACCAGGGCCTTGACCAGGCCGAAGCGCAGGTCGCGCGGCAGGGCGGCGATGTAGGCCACCAGATGGCGCTCCCGGGCATCGGTCAGGACGGGATCGACCTCCAGGGTCGTCACCACGTCGTTGAGGGTCACCGCCTGCAGGTCGTCGCGCTGGGCGACGACCCGGTCGGCAACGGCGGCCCAGTCGTCGAGCACCTGCAGCGCCGTCACCGGCCGCTCCGCCTGCTCGCGCGACCAGCGCAGGAAGCTGACCGCCGCCTCCTGGCCGACGATCCCCGCATACACTTCCATCTCGAGGTCCGCCGGAAAGCGGCAGCTCCGACGCAGGGTGCTGACCATTTCCCAGGCCCGTTCGGTCGGCTCCATCTGCATGTCGAGCGGGGCGCCGGGGCGGGAGAGCAGGTTCGGGTAGGCGGCGAGGAACTGCTGGACCCCGGCGTCGAAGTGCTGCTCCCTGGCATAGCGCGCCCAGCAGGCGTAATCGGTCTCGACGTAGATCATCACCATGCGGTCGAGCAGGGCGCGATCGAGCGTGGCCACCTGGTAGCTGCCGTCGGGGGGGTTGATCGACACCACCACCTTGTGCCGCGGGTGAAGCGCATGGGTGTGCAGCCGGCGCAACTGCCCGGCCGGCGGCGGCTCGACGAACTGGAAGATCGCCTGCAGGGTGTCCTCCTGCTGGGCGCGGTTCAGCTCGTCGCAGTGGATCACCGTCTGCGGATCGTCGTCGCGCGGCCACCACGAGGGGCGCGACCAGTGCATGACCTCCCCCTCCCGGTAGGGGATGCCAACCAGGTCGCCGACTTCCATTTGACCAAGACGCAGCGGCACGTAGCGGCGGCCGATCTCACGGCAGACCTGGACGATGCCGGCGGTCTTGCCGACGCCGCGGTGGCCGACCACGCACGGCGTCAGGTCGGTGTTGCCCAGGATTTCGGCGAGGACGGTCTTCATCTGGGCGATGTTCATCGGCAGCATCCCTCCGGAGTTGTCATCCGCTTACCATAATCGATGCACGGGCCGTCCGTCCACCACGCGGGCGGGTTGCGAAGGGCCGGAAGGCTGGTAGAGTTTCCCGGCAGCCACCATCCCGACCGGAGCAACCCGCATGCGCCCCTCCCCACGCCCGCTGATCGTCCTGCTGGCCGCCGTCCTGCTGGCCGCCTGCGCGCCTTCGCCACCGCCCCAACCTGCACCGGACGTCGCCCACGGCCGCTACCTGGTGCAAATCTCCGGCTGCAATGATTGTCATACCGAAGACTTCATGGACCGGGGCGGGAACGTGCCGGAAGAACGGTGGCTGACCGGCAGCCGGCGCGGCTGGCACAATGCGCAGGGGACGACCTACGCCACCAATCTCCGCCTGCTGCTCAATCGGATCGACGAGGAGCGCTGGCTCACCCTGGCGCGCACCATGAAGACCCGGGCGCCGATGGCCTGGTACCGGCTGCGCGAAATCAGCGACGCCGACCTGCGTGCCATCTACCGCTACGTGCGCTGGCTCGGCCCGGCCGGAGAGGAAGCGCCGCCGGCCCTGCCGGCAGGGGTCGCGCCGCCGGAACCGTACATTCACTTCCCGCCCGTCCACTGATCGCCGGGCGTAACCGTCAGCGCCCCCGGCGGTCGTAGCGCCGGTTGTCGCCGGGGTGCCGCTCGTAGCAGTCCGCCACCGCCAGCGGGTCTCCCAGCCGCAGCAGTTCCCCCACCGTCACGAACCGGTAGCCGAGCGCCTGCAACTTCGGGACGAACAGCGGCAGCGCCGCAGCCGTGTGCCACCCCCGGCCGTTGGCATGGGCAATGACGATCGCCCCGGGATGAATCTCCCGCAGGACGGTGCGCGCGATCGCTGCTGCGTCCTGCCGGCGGTCGGGATCACCGGTGACGATATCCCACTGGATCGCGGCCAACCCCCGCCGGTTGACCTCGGCGAGAGCTTCCGCGCTGCAGGCGCCATAGGGGAAGCGGAACAACGGGGGATCCGGCGGCGCTGCCGGCAAGGCCCGCCGCAATTCCGCCAGCACCGCCTCGGCCCGGTCGATCTCCTCCTGCCGGGCCCGGCCGTCCAGCTGCCGCAGGTTGCCGTGGCTCCAGGCGTGGCTGCCGACCTCGAAGAGCGGGTCGTTCAGCAGCTGCCGGGCCTGTTCGGGGTGGCTCTTCAGCCACTTGCCGCCGGCGAAGAACGTCGCCCGGATGCCGTGCTCGCGCAGGTAGCCGACCAGCGCGGCATCGTAGCCGGCGGTCTCCCCCGCCCCCTCGCAGAGGTCGAAGGTCAGGGCAACGGCCTTCTCGCCGGTCCGCACCGCACGGATCGAGCCGTGCAGGGCCGGGTCGAGAGCGGCGGCCCGCGCCGGCCCTCCCGCCGCAACCAGGGCCAGCAGCAGCGCCAGCCCCACGGCAAGACACCGTCTCGACCGGACGACCCGGTTTGATCGAACAGCAAGGGACCGGCGAAAACCGCCGGCCCCTTGCCTGCATGCCGCACGGTGCCGTCCCGGCCGGTTACTGCCAGCTGCCATCGCGATAGATGAAGATGTGGCGGTTGGGGATCACGGCGATCGTTTCGAAGGGCCCCTGGAGGCAGGCCTCGGGGGTGGCGCAGGATGCCGCGTAAACCTGCTCCTGGTAGGACATCACCGCCACATACTGGGCAGCATCGGACGTCGACGGCTGCACCCGGTACGACAGCGAACTGCCGTCGAGTTCGTGGAACAGCCCCCGGTACAGGCCGTTGGCGGCGCGGGTAACCTGCATGCGCGAACGCGACAGCAGGTGGTTTTCGTTCATCTCCTGCAGCTTGGCGCGGGCAAAGCCGGCGAACCCGGCGATGTCCGCCGCCGGCTCCGGATCGGTCGCGGCCGCAACCGGATCAGCGCCGGCAACGACCGCCGGTTCTTCGGCGCCGGCCACCGCGGCCGCCAGCATGATCACCAAAATGGTCAGAATTGTCCGGCTGACGATTGTTCCTTTGCACATAGGTGGAACTATACCACCACCCCTTCGGCAAATGCAACGCGCCCCAAAAAAAACGTCGGCCAGACAGGCATCTGGCCGACGTTGACGACTGGCGGGAAGTCTTTGGTTATTTAGCCTGGAATTCCACGCGGCGGTTCATTTTGCGACCGTCCTGCGTCTTGTTGTCATATTTCGGCCGGGACTCGCCGTAACCGACCGCGTCGAGACGCTCGGCCGCGATGCCGTTATCGACCAGCCACTTCTTCACGGCTTCGGCGCGGCGCTCGGAGAGCTTCTGGTTGTAGGCGTCACTGCCAAGGTTGCACGTATGACCGGCCAACTGATAGGTTTTGGTTTTGCACTCGTTCAGGATCTTTTGGGCTTCCTCGAGAGCGGGAATCATCCCGTCCTTGATCGTGGCCTTGTCCAGGTCAAAGACCAGGTTGGCGGTGATGACGCCCACGCGCTCGCAGGGATCCGGGGCCGGAGCCGCCATCGGCGCGGGGGCCGGAGCCGGCGCGGGAGCCGGCGCGGGGGCCGGCGCCGGGGCGGATTTGCGGGTCAGAAACACCTTCTCCATATACGCCGCGAAGGCCTTCTGGTCGGTCAGGTCGGCGGCCTTGTCAAGAGTCCCGCAACCAGCGGCTTTGGCGACGTTGTCGAGCAGTTTCCGGCCGTCGGCATCGTCACCCACCCAGACCGTGTAGATGCAGATGCGGTCGCCCATCTTGGCCTTGAGCTTCTTCGCCGCGGCCACCGGGTCGTCCATATTGTTCTGCGTGCCGTCGCTGACGATCACCAGCACCGCGGTCCCGGCCGCCTTGTCCAGGTCGGCTCCCGCCGCATCGATGGCGGCGCCCAGCGGGCTGTTGCCGCCGGCGAACTTGATCTTGTCCAGCCCCTTCTTGATGTCGTCGCGCGAATATTTCGCCATCGCCGCGACCAGGTCGGTCAGGTTCTTCGACTGCTGCTCGCTGTGGCCGTAGCTGCGCAGCCCCAGGTTCGCGGCGAAGTCCGACGGCAGGCTCCAGTTGACGGCATTGACGAAACCCTTGGCGGTCAGGAAGTTGGCCTGGCCGTCGTTCGCCATCGTCTGCGAGGCATCCACGATCAGTTGGAAGTTGTCCGCTTTCGCGGCGTACTGCCCGGCCGGGAACCCTTCGGGGGTAAAGGTCAGCGGCTGCGGCGTCGCGAACATCCCCGCGCAACCGGACAGGAGCAGCGCCAGGCAGAGGGAGAGCAACAGGTGCGGCATTCTCGATTTCATCGGCATCCTCCTTGAATGTGAATGGATGGCAACCCCGGATCCTCGTGGCCACCGTGACTATCAATCTAGCGTCATTAATCAATTTGTCAAAATATTTATTGGGTTTCCTCCCCGACGGACGGCTCATCGCCCTCATCGCCCTGCTCGACCCAGGCCGTAACCAGGGTGTAGCTGACCGCCAGGATCACCGGCCCGACGAACAGGCCGATGATGCCGAAGGCCACCAGGCCGCCGATGCTGCCGGCAAGAATCAGCAGCATCGGCAGGTCGGCGCCGCGCCGGATCAACACCGGCCGGATGACGTTGTCGAGGCTGGCGACTACCACCGTCCAGACGAGCAGGAGCCCCCCCCACAGAATCGACCCCTTCCAGAACAGCCAGCCGACCGCCGCCGCCAGCACCGGCACCACGCCGATCTGGGCCATGGCCAAAAGGAACATGACGGCGGTCAGGAGCAGCACCCCGGGGACGCCGGCAACCCAGAGGCCGATCCCGCCGAGCAACCCCTGGAGCAGGGCGGTGACCACGGTCCCGATCGCCACGGCGCGGATCGCCTTGCCGGCCAGGATCACCGCGGCCTCCCCCTGCTCCCCCGCCAGCCGGCGGAAGAAGCGGCGCAAGCCGTGCGCCGCCGGCTCCCCCTTGACGTACAGGACCGCAGTCAGCGCCAGGGTCAGCAGGAACTGGACGAAAACCATGCCGAGACTGCCGGCGTTGCCGGCCAGCCAGGCCAGCATCTTGTCGACGTAGGGGATGACGCGGGCCGACAGCCCCTCCGCGCCGCCGGCGGCGGCCTGGGCCCACATGGCGGCGACCCGCTCCCCGACCAGGGGGAGGTCGCCGACCCAGGCCGGCAACGGCGGCAGTCCTGCAGCCGACAGTTGCGCCACGGCCGCCTTCACCACGTCAACGTTCTGCAGGATGGTCGCCACTGCCAGGGCCAGCGGCACGATCAGCACCAGCAGCAGCCCGGCGCACATCACCAGCACGGCCAGTTTTCGGCTGTTGCGCAGGGCGCGCTGGACGCCGAGCAGCAGCGGCCAAGTCGCAACGGCGATCATGGTAGCCCATACCAGGGCAAGGAGGAACGGCTTGAGGATCCAGAACGAAGCGGCCAGCAGCAGGGCGATGAACAGAATGCCGAAGATCAGCCTGGGGAGGTCACGCTGGGGGGTGGCAGGATTCACGGCGGCAATATCCCTTCGGCAGCAACTGGTTTCGGGCGGAGCGCGTCCCGCAGTCTACCCTACCGCGGGCACTTCGTCCAGCGCCGCCGGGTACGCCGGCGCCTTGATTTTCCCGTCCCGATGCGCTGTAATGACGTCAGTGCGGGGGAACGGCCAACGGCCCGCAGCAAGGAGATTTCATGCTCAAACGGCTACTGATCTGCGCCCTGCTCCTGTTGCCGGCCGGGTGCGCGGTCGGCCCCGATTACGCCCCGCCGGAGATCGCCGTACCGCCGGCGTGGACGGTCAGCCTCGAGACCGCCGCCGACCTGGCCGACCAGCCGTGGTGGCAGCAGTTCGGCGACCCCGCCCTCGACGAGCTGATCCGCACCGCCCTTCAGGACAATCTCGACCTGCAGATCGCCGCCGCCCGGGTCGACCAATACCTCGGCCAGCTGCAGACCACCCGTGCCGAGTTCTTCCCGCAGCTCGGCGCCGCCGCAACCGCCGTGCGCCGGCAGGACACCGCGGCCGGGCTCGCCCCCGGCGGGCAGGCCCCCTACAACTATTACCAGGGGGCCCTCAGCGCCACCTGGGAGATCGACCTGTGGGGGCGCATCCGCAGGGCCAACGAAGCCGCCCGCGCCGATCTGCTGGCCGGCGAAGCCGGGCGCCGCGCGGTACTGCTCACCCTGACTGCCAACGTCGCCGGCGCCTACCTCGACCTGCGCGGCAGCGACCGGCAGCTGGAGATCGCCCGCGACACCGAGCGGACCTACGCCGAGACGCTGCGCATCTTCCGCCTCCGCTATGAGCACGGCACGGTCTCCCGCCTCGAACTCAGCCAGGTCGAATCGCAATACCAGGCGGCCCGCCAGGCGATCCCGCAGCTCGAGGCGCGGGTCGCCCGCCAGGAACACCTGCTCAGCCTGCTCCTCGGCCGCAACCCCGGCTCCATCCCGCGCGGCAGGCCGATCGACGCCCTGACCGCGCCGACGATCCCGGCAGGGCTCCCCTCCACCCTGCTGACCCGCCGGCCCGACATCGTCCAGGCCGAGCAGGCGCTGATCGCCGCCAACGCCCGCATCGGCGTGGCCCGGGCCCGCTACTTCCCCACCGTATCGCTCACCGGCCTGCTCGGCACGGCGAGCATCCACACCGCCACCCTGTTCAAGGACCCGGCCGATATCTGGCAGGCCGGCGCCGAGGTCCTGGCCCCGATCTTCACCTTCGGTGCCATCGAGGGGCAGGTCAAGGCCGCCGAAGCCCGTCAGCGCCAGGCGCTGCTGACCTACCGGCAGACGATTCTGGCCGCCTTCCGCGACGTCGAGGACGCTTTGATCGCCACCGCCAAGGGGCGGGAGCAACTGGCCGCCCAGGCGGAGCAGGTGGCCGCCCTCGAGCGCTATGCCCGCCTGGCCAGGCTGCAGTACGAGGCCGGCACCACCAGCTATCTGCAGGTCCTCGACGCCGACCGCGCCCTGTTCGCCGGTCAGCTCGGCCATGCGCAGACCCAGGCGGGGACGCTGGCCGCCGCGGTCGACGTCTACCGGGCGATGGGCGGCGGCTGGCTCGACCGGGCGGACGCCCTCGCCGCTGCGGCAACGGAGGCCGAAAGCACGGCGAAATAACCGGCGCCTGTGGCCGCATTCCCCTTGTGAACCCGCGCCGGCCGCTGTATTATTGAAATCGCTTAACCTTGATCCACATCTGACCCGGGAGGCGTGCAATGTTGAAGAACATCGGTTTTTTGGGGCTGGGGACCGTTGGCAGGCATATGGCCACCAATCTCCTCAAGGGGAATTACGCCCTGTCGGTCTACGATTCCGATCCGGCGGTCGTGGCCGAACTGGTCAGGCAGGGGGCCAGCGGTGCCGCCTCCCCCCGCGAGGTGGCCAAGGGGAAGGACCTGGTCATCCACATCCGCCCCGAAAAGGAGCGGCTGCGCCCCGACATATACGGCCCCGACGGGGTCTTCGCCGGCATCGATCCCGGCACCATCCTGGTCGACATGGGCACCCACTCGCTGGAGAGCACCCTGGAGATCGCCGAGGAGGCCGCCAAGCACCGGGTCCAGTTCCTCGACGCCCCGGTCTGGGGGACCAAGGAGCATGCCGCCAACGGCCTGCTCACCATCCTTGCCGGCGGCGACCCGACCCTGCTGTCGCGCTGCCGCGAGCTCTTCTCCTTCTTCGGCCTCAACATCATCCACGTCGGCGGCATCGGTGACGGCACGCGCATGAAATTCGTGGTCAACCTGGTCCAGGCCGAGTTGATGGAAGCGCTCTCCGAGTCGATCGTCTTCGGCGAAAAGCTCGGGTTCAGCATCGCCAAGATCCTCGAGGTCTTCGATTCCGGCGGGGTCGCCTCGCCGCTCTTCCACGCCAACGGCCGCGCCATCGCCCGCGGCGACTTCACCCGCAATCTGGCGCTCAAATACGTGCACGAACAGCTCGAACTGGTGCTGGACCAGGCCCAGAAGGTCGGCCTCGACCTGCCGGCGGCCGGCGTGGTCTGCAAGAACTACGAGCAGGGGGTCAGGGACGGGCGCGGGGAGGAGGACTTTTCGGCGATCGTCAAGGTGCTGCGCAAGTAGCCGTTTGCAACCGCCACACGGAAACGGGGCGTCCGCTTGCGTGGACGCCCCGTTGTTTTTTGATTCTGGCGCGCGGTACAGGATTCGAACCTGTGACCTTTGGCTCCGGAGGCCAACGCTCTATCCATCTGAGCTAACCGCGCGCGGGGAATGATTTATACCCCATCCTCCCGACCAATGCAATCCAAAACCGCCCCGCGACAGATGTCGGCAACAGGTTGTCGCCGCCTAAGCGGCTTGCTATGATGCAGACATGAGACAGCTGCTCGTGATCGCCGCCATCGCTGCCTGGGGACTGGCCCTCCCCGCCGTCGCCGGGAGCGAGCCGCCCCCTTCGCCCACGGTCACGGAAAGCCCCGCCCCGGCCGATAGCGAGAAAGTCCCGCCGCCACTCAAGCCGGGGCAGGAAACCTTCCTGATCAGGGATCTGGGCCAGAACGTCTTTGCGGCCATCGCCCGGATCGGCGGCCGCGCCACCAGCAATGCGATGTTCGCCATCGGCGAAAACTACGTAGTGGCCGCCGGGGCGCACATGACCCGGGAAGTGATCCGCGACCTCAACGCCGAGATCGCGGCCCGCACCGCCAAGCCGGTGCGCTACTTCATTCTCGCCCACCATCACCCCGGCTACACCCATGTCGACTTCGACTTCCCCGCCGGGCAGGACGTGATCATGTCCTGGCAGGCCTGGCAGGAGATGAACAACGAGATCCGCAAACCCGCCTATCCGGTCCTCTTCTTCAACGAAGGGCTGACACTCAAGCCCGGCGGTCTGACGGTCGTGCTGACCAACCTCGGCCGCGGCCACAGCGCCGGCGACGTGGTCGCCTTCATCCCCGAAGCCGGAGTGGTCTTCGCCAGCGACCTCTTCTACGTGAACAGCATCGGCTACATGGGGGGCGGCTACATGCGGGAGTGGCTGCTGGCTCTCGACTTCCTCGAACAGATCGGCGCCGAGAAGGTCATCCCGGGCACCGGCCCGGTCAGCGGCGTCGAGGACATCACGGCGTTCAAGGAGTTCTTCCGGGAGTTCCTGACGGCGGTCCTGGCGAGGATCGAGCGCGGCGAGAGCCTGGAGCAGATCGCGAAGGATTTCGACATGCCCGCCTACCGGCAGATGGCCGGCTACCAGCAGATGATCAAGGTCAACCTGCAGCGGGCCTACATCGAACTGAAGGAGGAGTTCGGCCGCTGACTAGCCGCGGCGCTCCTCATCGGCATAGGTGTGCCGCACCTGCAGCAGCACCAGTCCCAGCATCACCAGCAGGCCGACCGCCACCCCACCCCACACCCGGCGCCGCGCCGTCTGCCGGTCGTAGGCGTCGATCTCGGCCTGCAGCAGCGCCGCCTCGGCCTGGACCCTGCCGGTCTCGGCGCGGACCTTGTCCACCTCGACGCTGTGGAACACCCGGTGAAAGCGGTTGCGCAGGTCGAACAGCTTCCCCTTCGCCGGCTCGACGTCGGCACCGAGGCGCCTGAGGCGCTCGAACCCCTCCCCCAGCCCGGCCAGGCGAGCATCGGTCTCGTCCAGGGCAGCCCGGATTTCGGCTGCCCGGCCGTAGTCGTGGCAGCGCGAACAGTCCCGCTCGTTGATCAGGTCGAGGCTCGCCTCGCGCACCGCATGGCTGCCATGGCAGACGACGCATTGCGCACCGCCCTCCGAAACCTTGCGGCCGTGGGCGCTCTGCCGGTAGTCCTCCAGCACCCCCACGTGGCAGCGGCCGCAGAACTCCGGCACCCGGTCATGGGCGGGAACGCCGATGAAGCCGCGCGCGGGGCTCATGGCGTTGGCGTAATCGGCGGGGTCGCCGCCGTGGCAATCGTGGCAGGAGATGCCGTTGCGCTGATGCACGCTCCCCGGCCACTCCCTGGCGGGATCCCCCAGCGGCCCGGCCTGACCGCCGTGGCACTGGATGCAGACCGTTTCCGGCGGCGCCAGCGCCAGCGCCGGCGTCGCCGCCAGCAGGACGCCGGCCAGCAGCGGCAAGAGGGAGCGGAGGCGACCGTTCATGAGTAGTGCCCCCAGACCGAAATGGCCACGAAGACCAGCAGCCCCAGGAAGAAGACCGTGACGAAGATCGGGCGTTTCGCCGGCCGGCGCTCCGGGCCGCGATCGAGGAACGGCAACAGCGCCAGCAGGGTCATGAACGCCCCCTGCACGCCGAGACCGATCAGTTCGCTGGGGAAGATCTTCAGCGTCTGGTAGGCCCACAGGAAGTACCACTCGGGCTTGATGCGCGGCGGCGTGACGAACGGATCGGCCGGCTCGAAGGCCGCCGGGGGGAAGAACAGGTTCGGCGCGAAAAAGACGATGCCGAGCAGCAGGGCGAGGAAGAAGCAGATCACCGCCGCGTCCTTGACCACGTAGTTGGGGAAGAACGGGATTCCACCGCGGTGCTCCTCGTGGACGAAGGCCGCCGGCAGCTCCTGGCTGCGGTAGTCGGAGCCGAACGGGGGGGGCGAGATGCCGCGACGCTTGACGCAGAACAGGTGGAGGCCGATCAGGCCGAGCAGCGCCAGGGGGAGCGCCACCACATGCAGGGCGAAGAAGCGGCCGAGCGTCTGGCCGCCGACCGTCGCGCCGCCGCGCAGGAATTCCCTGGCCAGGTCACCGACCACCGGGATCGCCCCGGGAGCCTCGGTGGCGACCGTGGTCGCCCAGAAGGAGAGCTGGCTCCAGGGGAGGAGGTAGCCGGTCAGGCACAGCGCCATGGCCAGGTTGAAGAGGCCGAAGCCGGACAGCCAGGTGAACTCGCGCCGCCCCTTGTAGCTGGCCATGAACAGCACCGACAGCATGTGCAGCAGCAGGGCGATGACGATGACGTTGGCGCCGACCGCGTGCAGCAGGCGCACCAGCCAGCCGAACGGCACCTCGTTGGTGATCCGCTGTACGCTGGCGAAGGCCTGGTCGGCGTGCGGCACATAGTGGATCAGCAGCAGGATGCCGGTCAGGATCTGCAGGCCGAACAGGGCCAGCAGCACGGCGCCGAGGGTGTACCAGACGTTGACGTTGCGCGGCAGCAGGTAGCCGCGCAGTTCCTTGTCGAACAGTTCGCGGACGCCCAGGCGCCGGTCGACGAAGTCGACGATCAGGGTCAGCACCCGCACGGTCGCCTCACCCGATCCGCAGCTGGTCGCCGTCGACGACGACCGGCAGGATTTCGAGGGCACGCGGCGGCGGACCGGCGAGCACCGCCCCGGCCGGCGAAAACCGCCCGCCGTGGCACGGGCAGAGGAACTCCCCCGTCGCCTCCTGCCACTGCACCACGCAGCCGAGATGGGTGCAGACCGCGGAGAGCGCCGTGTACTCCCCCGGCTGCAGTTGGAGGGCTACGGCGGGCTTGCCGCGATACTGAAAGAAATGCGCCGTCCCTGCCGCCACTGCGGCCCGCGGCACGCTGACGGCCTGTTCCGCCCCGCCGCGCGAGGCCGGCGCGAGGAAGCGCAGCAGCGGCCAGCCGGCCGCCCCGGCCAGCAGGGCGCCGAGGCCGCCGGCAAGGATCAGGAGAAAGGTGCGGCGCCGGGACGGCGGCAGGTTGGAGGGCGCGTCCATGCCGCCTAGAGCCCGGCAGCCTGCTCGCCGAGATCGGCGTAGACGGGGATGCGCAGGTCATGACGGATCGTGCCGTCGGCCTTGAAGAGCACGTAACCGCTGAAGCGCGGCTGCCCCGGCTTGGGGGTCAGCGTCAGTTCGACGGCAACCTTTCCGCCGGGCGGGACCACCTCGGCGCTGAACCGCGCGGTCAGTTCGGGGGTGGTCGTTTCCAGGCCGTCCAGGCGGATCTCGCGGCTCCCCCGGTTGGTCAGCCGGACCGTCGACTTTACCGTGCGCTTGGGCGGGACGGAGCCGAAGCTGACCTGCTGGGGCTCGATGGTTAGCTCCTCCTGGACCGTCCCCTTGATATGCAGTTGCACCACCGGCTGCGCCGGGTCATTGGTGTAGAGATAGACCGTCTTGCTGATGGCACCGCGGAACCGGGTGCTGTCGAACGTTGCCTCGATCTCGCCGCTGGCCCCGGGGGCCAGCGTCTTCGCCGAGGCCAGAGCCGCCGTGCAGCCGCACGAACTGGAGACCTTCTCGACGACCAGCGACTCGTTGCCGGCGTTGGAGAAGGTAAAAGCGTGGCGGACCTTTTCCCCCTGGAAGATCGTGCCGAAATCGTAGTCGGCCCGGGGGACGCTGACGACCGGCGCGGCCCAGGCGGCCACGGCGGACAACACCAGGACGCACGCTGCGGCACCGGCAGAAAACCATCGGCCCATCGTTTGTGACTCCTTTCCGCGAAACTTCGGCAAGTATAGCACAGCCGCCGGCAACGTCGCCAACCATTCTTCCGGATTCGAGAGAAAATTGACATGATTTAGCGGGTTTGCTATATGAGAGAACTGATATGACGACCACCCGCAACCTCGCGGCCCGACCCGCACTGACTCTGCTTTATCCCCGCACGGCAATCGCCGCGCGGGTCGCGGCGCTTGCCGGCGAGATCGACCGCGACTATGCCGGTCGCGACCTGCTGCTGGTCGGCATTCTCAAGGGCTCGCTCGTCTTCATCGCCGACCTGGCGCGTGCCATCGGCACCCCGGCCGAGATCGACTTCGTCCGCATCGCCAGCTACGGTTCGGAGACCCGCTCGTCGGGGCTCGTCGAGATTCGCACCGACCTGGAAACGCCGATTCGCGGCCGGCACGTGCTGGTCGTCGAGGATATTGTCGACAGCGGCTACACCCTGGAAGCCCTCTGCAATCTCCTGTTGCTGCGGGAACCGGCCAGCCTGCGGGTCTGCGCCCTGGTCGACAAGAAGTCGCAGCGGGCCACGGACGTTCCGGTCGATTACGTCGGCTTCAGCCTGGAGAAAGGCTTCATCGTCGGTTACGGCCTCGATTACGACGAACAGTTCCGCGGCCTCCCCGATATCTACACGATTCAGAACGACGCCTGACACCGGGCGCCGAGGGAGACACTCACGATGGTCATCACCTGCGAACAGTGCCAGGCCCGCTTTCGTCTTGCCGACGAGAAGCTCAAGCCCGGCGGCACCAAGGTTCGCTGCTCCAAGTGCCGGCACGTATTTTCGGTCTTTCCGCCCGAAGCCCCCCCGGCCGAGGAAACCGTCGACTACTCCGACGCCAACATGGAGCGGGTCGACGACGACACCGCCCCGGCCGAGCCTCCCGCTGCCTTCGAGCCTCCCGCTGCCTTCGAGCCTGCCGCTGCCTTCGAGCCTGCCGCCCCGACGACGCCGGCCGCGCCCGCCGAAATGGAACTCGACTTCAGCGGCCTGGAGGAGACGATGGAGCCCGGCGGCGCAGGCGAACTGGCCGAGGAGTTCTCCTTTGCCGACACCTCCGCCCCGACTGCCGGGCTGCCGGAGCAGGAATTTCCGGAATCGGCGGCCACCGATTCCGGGTTCGACGGGGAGACTTCGGCCTTTGCCGGGCAGGAACCCGGCGAGCTCGATTTCGACGCCACCTTCGCCGAGAGCGAGGAGCCCCCGGTCGCCGTCCCCACCGGTGCCGGCCCGGCCGAATTCGCCTTCGATCAGGAACTGGCCCGCGAAGAAGCGACCGCGCCGGACGCGGCCGGCGAATTCGACCTGGCCGCCGCGCCGGCCGCTCCGGGCGAATTCGACTTTACCACCGAACCGGCCGCCGCTCCGGGTGAATTCGACTTTGCCGCCGAGCCGCCGGACGCAGCGGGTGAGTTCGCTTTCTCCACGGAGGCGGCGGGCGCGCCGGGCGAGTTCGATTTTGCCGCCGACGAATCGGCGCCGGGACTCAGCGAATTCGGTTTCGAGACGGAAGCCCCGGCCGTTGCCGCAGGCGCAGCCCCGGAGGAAACTCCGGCCGGCGCGGAGCTCGGTTCGGACGAAAGCTTCACCTTCGGCTCCGGGGAGAGCTTCGAAAGCTCGGCCATGGCGGAAGAGCCGGCCTTCGGCGACGAGGGCTCCTCCTGGGACCAGCCCGCCAAGGACGAAGGGCTGTCCTTTGATTTCGACGAACCGAATTTCGAGACCAAGAACCAGGAGCGCGTCTCGAAGGGGCGCGAGGAAGCCGGCTTAAGCTTCGGCGAAATCGACTTTTCCGACGACGAGCGTCCCGAGCCGCAAGAGTTCCCCGGCGGCCCGGACTTCTCCCAGGCGACGCTGGCGCCGCCACCGCAGGTGGAAGCGCCGCCCATCGCCGTGGCACAGCCGGAACCGCCGCGCCGGGAGCCGCGCCAGCCGCGCAGCCCGATGCCCCCCCCACCCAAACCGCGCAAGAGCGCCCTGTCGCCCCTCGCTCTCGTCCTGGCCGTGCTGCTCCTCGGCCTCTGCGGCGCCGGCGCCTATTTCTACTTCATGGGCGGCGGCCGCCAGGTCGTCGACGGCCTGGTCCTCAAGCTCAAGGGGGAGGAGCCGCAGGCTCCCGTCGAGCAGCGCATCGGCCTGAACATCACCGGCAGCAGCTACGTCAACAACCGCAGTGCCGGCCAGCTGCTGGTCGTACAGGGGACCGCCACCAACAACTTCACCACCACCCGCACCGCGATTTCGGTCAAGGGGGTCATCCTCGACGCGGCCGGCAGGGTTCTGCAGCAGCAGACGGTCTTCTGCGGCAACTACCTCGACGAACAGAAGCTGAGCACCATGAAGTACCCCCAGATCGAGGAGGCGATGAACAACCAGTTCGGCGACAGCCTGTCGAACATGAACGTCAGCCCGGGGAAGGTGCTCAACTTCACCATCGTCTTCCGCAACGTCCCCAAGGAGATGGCGAACATCAACGTCGAGGTCGTCGACTCCAAACCCGGGGGGTAACCGGCCCGCCCGTCTCCGGCAAAAGCAAAAGGCCGCATCCTGACGGATGCGGCCTTTTGCCGTTTCGCAACGAGGTCTTGCTGCTTAGGCGGCGCTGATGGCGCTGACCGGGCAGGTGTCGACGCAGGCGCCGCAGTCGATGCAGGTGTCGGCATCGATCTTGTGCTTGTCGCCAGCCGCAGCAATCGAGTTGACCGGGCAGCTGTCGACGCAGGCGCCGCAGTTGGTGCAGTCGTCGCTAATCACGTGAGCCATGGTGATACCTCCTCTATGGGGTGTGAAATGGATGGTTCGTGATTTCGAAACCGGGGGAAGTTTATACCAACCCGTGCGGCCTGTCCAGAGGAAAGCGGCAGTCCCCGCCGCACAAACCGCTTGCATTTCGCCCCCCCTTCCAGTAATCTTCCACAACAGGTTTTCACTGCCAAACTATCTTAAACTCTGAATAAAATCTTTCATTCGCAATAAATTCGAGCCACATTAAAACAACTTTTTGCCTGATTCGGGGGAAAACCCCGCAACCTTCATATCCAAGCGGCGAGAGGAGTCATCCATGGACATTCTGGCACTCAACTGCGGCAGTTCCTCGGTCAAGTACCAGCTCTACGACTGGACTAAGCGCGAGGTCATTGCCAAGGGGATGGTCGAACGCGTGACGATCGGCGATTCGTTCATCATCCACGAGGTTCCCGGGCGCGAAACCTACCGCGAAGAGTACGAGTGCCCCGACCACCAGGTGGCCATCCACCTGATCATCAAGACCCTCTCCGACAAGACCCACGGCGTGGTGGCAACCATGGACCAGATCTCGGCGGTCGGCCATCGCGTCGTCCACGGCGGCGAGAAGTTCACCTGTTCGGTGCGCATCGACGAGACGGTGCTGGCGGCGATCAAGGAGGTCCAGCACCTGGCGCCGCTGCACAATCCGCCGAATATCGCCGGCATCGAGGCCGCCCAGGCGGTCCTCCCCAACGTGCCGCACATCGCCATCTTCGACACGGCCTTCCACCAGACCATGCCGAAGCATGCCTTCACCTATGCCGTCCCCTACGAGTGGTACGAAAAGCACGGCGTGCGCCGCTACGGCTTCCACGGCACCAGCCACCTGTACGTCTCCAAGCGCGCGGCGGTGATGCTCGGCAAGGATCCGAAGGATTGCAACATCATCACCATGCACATCGGCAACGGCGTCTCCCACTCGGCGATCAAGAACGGCATATCGGTCGACACCACCATGGGTCTGACCCCCCTGGAAGGGGCGGTGATGGGGACCCGCTGCGGCGATCTCGACCCGGCGATCCCGATGTTCATCCAGCAGAAGGAAGGGCTCTCCGCCAAGGAAATCGACTCGATCCTCAACAAGAAGGCGGGGATCCTCGGCATCACCGGCCAGTACACCGACCGCCGCGACGTCATCGAGGGTGCGGAGAAGAATAACTGCCCGCGCTGCCAGCTGGCCCTCGACGTCGAGGCCTACCGCCTGAAGAAGTACATCGGCGCCTATGCCGCGGCGATCGGCGGCATCGACGCGGTGGTCTTTACCGCCGGCGTCGGCGAAATGGGGGCGCTGATCCGCGAGAAGGCCCTGGAGGGGCTGGAATTCATGGGGATCATTCTCGACAAGGAGAAGAACCGCAACACCATGACCCGCAAGAAGGAGAGCGTCATTACCACCCCCGACTCGCCGGTCAAGGTGTTTGTCATCCCCACCGACGAGGAACTGGTCTTCACCGAGGACGTGGTGGCGATCCTCGAGGAGACCTACACCGACCACATGCACTTCAAGTACAGCTTCTGCTCCCCCGAGTTCCAGCGGAAATAATCGCGAGAGCAACGCGATGAGTGAAAGCGAAAGGCCGGGGCAATCCCGGCCTTTCGCTTTTGCAGGCGGCTGCCAGGCGACGGCCCGGGCCGTCGCCTGGCACCGGCTCAGGTGTCGAGGAAATACCCCCCCAGCTGGTGCGCGATGTCGGCCGGTTTGATCTTGTCGAGCTCGAAACCGCTCATCTGCAGATACTTCATCGCCTCGCCTAGCGTCTTGCTGAGCGAGGCCTCGTCGGTCGGCGGCTTGCCCGGCACGCAGACCAGCACATGCTTGCTCGCCTTGAGATTGAACAGCAGGAAGAGCTGCTTGACCTTCCCCTGCTTGAGCACCACCAGGAAGGCCGCGCAGTACTGGGACGGGTAGCCCTCCAGGGAAAGCTGGACATTGGAGACCGACTCCCAGGCCTGCAGCACCTGGTCGGCCGACCTGCAGGGGAGCCCGGCAAGGTCCCAGTCGGGACGGAACATGGCCCCCGGCCGGGGCGGCGGACGCAACTCGTGGGGGAGGGCCTTGTCGGCGGG
>VAUL01000004.1 GCA_005774545.1 Deltaproteobacteria bacterium
ACCTCAGTAGATTGACGGGGCACGGGCGGTTCCTACGAACCGCCCATGTCCCTTATCAAGGTGCTGGAATCATTAGGGGCGGTTTTCGGACCGCCCCTGCTGCCTCATGTCTTCAGCATCTTCGAGGTTGGCATCAGCTACTCCGGGCAAACCTATGCGGAAGGGAAGAAGATCGGCTGGAAAGACGGCGTGCGGGCGCTGTGGTGCATCCTCAGGTACAATCTCGGTCGCTAGTCTGGCTGGGGTTGACACGCACGGGTATCGTGTTAGGATATTAACATGAACAGCGATTAATCCCGACAAAGCCAAACCCCTCGCAAGAGAGGGACGGAAAGCCACGGGTCTTCATTCTCAAAGACGGCCGGGCTGCCGAAGGATTCTCGAAATCCTCAGGCAGTTCCCGGCCGTTGTCGTTTGCCGGGCAAAGAAAGGAGATGAGCGTGCAAGGATTCTCGGATGATTGGCTGCAGGACTGTCGGCACGCGATTGTGCGGAAAGGAAGGTCGCCATGAAAAGGCAAGGTTGGTTGGGAAGGTGGTCGGCCGGGCTGCTCCTGGCCGGCGTGGTTGCTCTGGGGGCCGCGGGCGCGGCGGAGGGGCGGAATATCGGGATGGTGGTCGGGCACGGGCAGGGCGAGGTATACGTCTTTGACGCCGACACCGACACCCTCCTGGCCGCTCTGCCGATCGGCGGGGGGCTTTACGATTGCGTGGTGACCCAGGGCGGTCAAGGGTATGTCTCCGATTTCACCAACAAGAAGATCTGGATCATCAACCTGTCCAACCCGGGCAAGCCGCGGCTGGCTGGTTCCATCCCTCTCCCCATCGCCGTCGAGGATATCTCCCTGAGTGCCGACGGCCGCATGCTGCTGGCGACGGATGCCGGCAACGGCAGCCCGCTGCTGGTCATCGATCTCACCACGAGGACGGTGAAGGCCAGTGTGCCTGCTGCCGGCGGCTATCAGTCGGTCGAGGTCTGCCTCGACAATACGGTCCTGGCAACCTCCTATTATCCGGAGGGCACGTTCGAGGAATACGTCCTTGCCGGTGACGGATCCCTGTCCCTCCAGGGTGGAGTGCAGCCGATGATTTCTGCCATTAATAGCGCCTGCGAGCCGGAAGCAGGGGCGGCGATCGGCGTCATGAGCAGCTTTTATGGCGGCGGCGGAGCGATTCATCTGACAGGGCTGCCGGGGATCAATCTGGAGCCGTCCGGTTATCAGGATCTCCTTGGCGAAGGGCGGTCGGCGGTGTTCAGCCCGCGGCTGGATGCGGTCTTTACGCGCAACAGCTGTCACATCCAGCGCTTTCCCTACGATCCCGACCTGTTGACATTGCAGCCGGCTGACCCCGCGGCTGACTGGGCGGTGGTCGGCACCGACCCCGACTTCGGCGTGGACAAGATCGCTGTTCATCCGCTCGGGACCAAACTGTACGTCCCCGAGAACGGAACCGGCCTGACCGTGTTCGACGCCGATCCGGTCGCGTATCGGGGCAACATCAGTTTGCCGATCACCTATCGCGGCGAACTGACCGGTGTCTGCCTCCCCGCCCTGGCACGAGTGGCTGTCGACATCGATGCCGACGTGATCGATCCGGCCAGCGTCGATGCCGTGGGGGTGATCATCTTCGGGTCGCCCCCCAGGCCGGTGGCCGACATCGTCAAGGGCAGCATTGCCTTTGTTGCCAATGCCCAGGCGGTCGGGAAGCCGCGCACCGGTGATTTCGACCAGGACGGCCAGGAAGACTTGCTGCTGCTTTTCCGCGCGATTGATCTCGGCACGGAGCCCGGCGACGTCACGGCGTGTCTCAGCGGCAAATTCCGTGACGGGGCTGTTTTTCTGGCGTGCGATGTGATTGACGTCGCCCCGTAGCGCGTAGCGGAGATGGGTTGGTGCCTGCGGGGCCGCGTGCAAGGGGGTGGCCCCGCTTTGAGCGGCCGAGGGGGGGGTGTTTGATGGTTGCCGGCGCCTGTCATGAAAGGTTATGCTGTTCGCCCAGGAGAGCTGAATGCCCGCCTTGATTTCGGCTTCGATCTTGCATGTAAAAATTACCATGAAGTCGGCGGCCGGTCTCCCGGGAATGGGGGGGATTGTTGGTTTGAGTCGCGGCTTCGGCTGATTTTCTTTTTTGTTTCAAGGTGTTGTCTGCAAGCTTAGGGTGTGCCGGGCAAGCAGTTCTGGCGCGCGCTGAATAATGTGCTATCTTTCTGATAATTCGCTGGTCGGTGAAAAGGAGAAAGCCATGAGTAAAAAGGCGGGACAGATTCTTGTCGGAGTGTTGGCGGCGGCTCTTCTGGCCTCCCCGGCATTGGCCCAGGAGTTCGTCGATGTGTCGGTAAAGGCCGGCGTGGCCGATGACGGCTTCGGCAAGGGCGCGGCTTTCGCCGATGTCAACGGCGACGGTCTGGTCGATCTCTACGTTTCCAACAAGGGCGGCGCCAACAAGCTGTACCTGAACAAGGGGAACGGCGTTTTCACGGATGCGACCGCGACGGCCGGCAAGGGTGTCGACTTTCCCGGCTTCACCATGGGGAGTGTCTTCGGCGATTACGACAACGACGGCGACCAGGATCTGTACCTGGCCAACGGCGGCCAGTACGAAATCGAAGCGAATGTTCTCTTTGCCAACAACGGCGACGGAACGTTCACCGACGTGACCGCCAAGGCCGGCGTCGGCCTGAAGGCTTTCACCTATTCGGCCAGTTTCGCCGATTACGACAACGACGGCGACCTTGACCTGTACTGCGCCAATTACGGCGTCGGCGCCAAGAACATCCTCTATCGCAACAACGGCGACGGGACCTTCACCGACGTGACCGATCAGGCCGGCGTGGGCGACAAGAGTTGGAGTTGGATGGGGGTGTGGGGGGACGTCGACAATGACGGCGACGTCGACCTTTACGTGGTCAACGGCCGCTACCCCGCCGGCGAACCCAACAAGCTGTTTATCAATAACGGCAACGGCACCTTCGGCGAGCAGGCCAAGGAGCGCGGCATCGACGATCCCAACTGGGGCCTCGGCGCGGTCTTCGGCGACATCGACAACGACGGCGACCTCGATCTGTTCGTTTCCAACTACATCGGCGGCAACAACCTGTACGTCAACGACGGGAAGGGGAACTTCGCCAAGGTCTCCGACCGCATCAAGGGCGGCAAGGATGGCTGGGGCAAGGGCCCGGCTTTCGGCGATATCGATCATGACGGTGACCTTGACCTGTACGAGGGCGATTGCAAGCAGGCCAACCAGCTCTACCTGAACGACGGCAAGGGGAACTTCGTCAACGTCGCCGACAAGCAGCCGCAGATCCAGTGCGCCACCGTGCGCACCAAGGCGACGGCTCTGGCGGACGTCGACAACGATGGCGACCTTGACCTCTACGTGGTCAACTGGGGGGCGGAAAACAAGCTGTTCCTGAATAATCAGAACGACAGCAACTGGCTCAAGGTCAAGCTGACCGGCACCAAGTCGAACCGCGACGCCTACGGCGCCCGTGTCAAGTTGCTGGCCGACGGCAAGCAGATCGGGATGCGCGAAGTGAAGTCGGCGACCGGGTTCTGCGCCCAGGAGCCCGCCGTGGTGCATTTCGGCGCTCCGGCCGGAAAGAACTATACGATTGAAGTGGTGTTCCCGAGCGGAACGAAAGTGGTCCAGGCTGTCAAGGCTGGCCAATTGCTGGAAGTCGTTGAACCGAAGTAGAAACCGAGGTTGTTCAAACCTCACCTTTGCGCGAAGGAGGAAGTCATGAAGTACGTAAAACCCCGCGTGGTAGGGAGCGGCAGCGTCCACCCCTGCTAAGAAACGCAAAAGGAAAAGGCCGGTTCAGCCGGCCTTTTCCTTTTGCAGTGCCGCGCGATGCGCGATGAGTGCCGAGCCATCGGCAACGAAGGATAACGATATGAGGCGACTACTGTTCCGGGCCATCAGCGCCTTGTTGCTGACCGCCACCTTCGCCCAGGCCGCCCCCGTCACCGGCAAGGTCGCCGTGGCCGGAGCCGGGGTCGCGGGGGTGCGGATTGCGGGCTATCCGGCCGCAACGCTGTCGCTGTCGGGCGAGGCCCCCTTCGTCAGCCCGGCAACGGGGGCGGACGGCCAGTTCTCCATCACCCTGCCGCCGGGGAGTTACTACCTGCTGGCGCAGGGGAGCGACTGGTTCAGCTATTACGGGAGAAATCCCCTCGCGGTTCCCGCGGAAGGCCTGGCCGACATCAACCTGCCGCTTGTGCCGGCAAGCACGCCGCCTCCGGAGATGGCCGTCACAATCGGCAGTGGCATTGCCGGGCGCGTGCTGCATGACGGCAAGCCCGTGGTCAACGCCATCGTGTTTGTCTACCCCGATCTTTCCTCCCAGCTCAAGGGATTTGGCCTGGGGATGTCGGCGCCGAGCGATGAGCGCGGCCAGTTTGAACTCCCCCTCCCGGCCGGCCGGTACTATCTGGTCGCCAGGGTGCGCCATGGCAACTCGTCCGCCGGGCCTCTTCAGTCCGGGGATCTGTTCGGCTATCTGCCGGGGAACCCCGTCGTGGTCGGTGAGGGCGCGGTGACGAAGGTCAGCCTGCCGGTGATTGCCGTGCCGGAAAAGATCTCCCGGCACGCTGCGACGATGTTCGGCCAGACCCGTGTCAGCGGCACGATCGTCGATCGGCAGGGGAAGCCGCTGGCCGGGCTCCAGGCCCTGCTCTACGCCGACGAGGCGATGCTCAACCGGCCGTTGTACGTTTCGCAGCCGAGCGGACCGGACGGCACATTCATCCTGTCGTTCCCGTCTGGGGGGACTTTTTACCTGGCGGCGCGCAACAGCCTCGGCGGCACTCCGGCTCCCGGCGAATTGTACGGGCGCTACCAGGGAGCGGGGGGGACGGCGCTCAGAATCGAAACCGGGCAGGCTCTGCAGGGGTTGACCATCGTCGTCGAAGAAGTCTGGTAAGGAGAAGCTGGCCGGGTCCGGCCGCAATAACGTCAAGATTTGCGAAGGGGCGGGGGCAGTATCTGCCCCCGCCTTTGTTGATGGCACCCTCTCGAGAGGTGCGGACCGGTTTACTGTTCGGGCTTGATCTCGATGTCGTCGATGACCACGGCCTCCTGGTCCTTCGCCCCCTCCCGGAAGAAGACCAGGTGGATCATCCGGGTCTTCGGCCCGGTGCGGAAGGCGAAGCTCTGCGCGGAGGCCTCCTGCTTGCCGCTCAGCGTCACCCCCGGCTGCGAACGCTGGAAGTGCTTGTCACACAGGGATTTGGGGTACTGGCCGGGAATCCAGAGGAATTCATCGAACTCCAGGATCCCTGCCCCGCTGATCCCATCGGCCGGCAGGTTCGACCAGAGGCGGAAGCTGACCCGGTAAGCGGTGTCCGGTTTCACCTCCAGGGGGGAAAAGAAGCCGACCGAGTTGACCGTTCTGATGCCGCGGAAGCGGAAGGCGTGCCCCTTGGCGCTGTCCTTGTTGGCGACGATGCCGCTCATGCGGGTCACATGGTCGATATAGGTTACCCAGAGGGCTTGGTTTTCCCTGTCGTTTTCCTCGGGGCAGTAATCGCCGATGCGCGGGAAGAGGGACAGCTTCGGCTCGCCCTCGAAATCTTCACGAATCGGCGGAGCTGGCGGCGGCACGGTTTCGGTCGTCGCTTTCGGCGCGGATTCCGGCGGGGTCTCGCGTTGGCAGGCGGCGGTCAGAAGCGTGAGCAGGACAACGGTGCAGACAATCGGCAGGCAGCGCAACATTCTGTGACTCCGGGCAATTTTTGCGCTATTATATGCGCGGCGCGCAGCGCTGCCAAGTCATCTTCGCCGTCTGGACAGAGCCCCATGTCTTTTCCCCTTGCGTATTCCGACACCGGTACCGGCCATCCTGTCGTCCTCATTCACGGTTTTCCGCTGTGCCGCCACATGTGGCAGCCGCAGGCGGCCTGTCTTTCCCGGGCCGGCTACCGGGTGATCTGCCCGGATCTGCCGGGTTTCGGCGAGTCGCCGCCGGTGTGCGGGCCGGCGAGCATGACAGCCTATGCCGACGCCGTCGTTGCCCTGCTCGACCATCTGGAGATCGAGCGGGCCGCGATCGGCGGCATGTCGATGGGGGGCTATGTGCTGCTCAACCTGGTCGAGCGTTACCCGCAACGGCTGCAGGCGGCGCTATACCTGGTGACCCGTGCTGCGGCCGACGATGCTGCCGGCAAGGCCCGGCGCGGCGACCTGGCCGGGGCGGTGCGCGGCGGGGACCGGGAGGTGGTGCCGCTGACCTTCGAAAAGTTGCTGTTCGCCCCCGATATCCCCGCGCAGCATCCCGAACTGGTGGGCAAAGTCCGCGCGTGGATGGAACAGGCCAGCCCTGAAGGTGTTGCCGGCGGGCTGCTGGCCATGCGCGACCGCAAGGATTATGTCGCGTCGCTGCCAAACCTGCAGGTGCCGGCGCTGGTCGTCGGCGCGGCGGCCGATCTCGCCGTTCCGCCGGCGCATGCCGAGGTGCTGGCGGCCGGGCTTCCCGATGCCGAACTTCACCTGATCGCCGCCGCCGGTCACATGGTCAATCTCGAGCAGCCGGAAGCCTTCAACCGGATCCTGCTGGATTTTCTCGGGCGGCGCGTCCGCGGTTGACTCCGCTTCCGGCCGGGAGTATGTTGACCCCCTGCCATTTCCCCCAGTGAAAGGATCCCCCCATGAAAAAGGTCCTGCAGGTAATCGCTGCGACCACCTTGCTGGTGGCCATAGCTGCCGGCTGTACCGCCGAAGAAGCCGTGGTCAAGCTGGACGACGCCAAGCAGCGCATCAGCTATACCATCGGCCTGAATATCGGCCGTGATTTCACCAACCAGAGCGTCGAGGTCGATACCGACGCGCTGATGGCCGGCATCCGCGACGGCCTGAGCGGCCAGAAGCCGCGGTTGAGCGATGAGCAGATGCTCTCCGAGGTCAAGGCCTTTCGCGAAACGATGGTTGCCAAGCAGGAGGCCAAGCTCAAGGCCCTGGCCGAGAAGAACAAGACGGAAGGGGAGGCCTTCCTGGCGAAGAACGCCAAGGAGCCGGGCGTCACGGTAACCCAAAGCGGCCTGCAGTACAAGGTCCTCAAGGACGGGGCGGGGCCGGTGCCGAAAGCCGATGCCATCGTCAGCGTCCATTACCGGGGGACGCTGCTCGACGGGACCGAATTCGACAGCTCCTACGAGCGCAACGAACCGCTGGTGCTGCCGGTCGGCGGGGTGATCCCCGGGTGGACCGAAGCCCTCGGCCTGATGAAGGAGGGCTCCAAGTGGCAGCTGTTCATCCCGGCGGCCCTCGCCTACGGTGAGGAGGGGGCGCCTCCCGCCATCGGTCCCAATGCGGTGCTCAAATTCGAGGTCGAGCTGATCTCGGCCGCGGCCAAACTGGAGTAGCGGGCATGGCGGACGACAGCCAAAAGTGTGCGCAGGCGGGAGACCGGGTGCGTGTCTCCTACGTGGGCCGGTTCGCGGACGGCACCGTTTTCGACAGTTCGGAAGGGCATCCGCCGCTGGAGTTCACCATCGGCGCCGGCGAGGTGATCGCCGGTTTCGATGCTGCGGTTACCGGCCTGTCGCCGGGGGAGCGCCGTTCGGTGGAAATTGCCCCGGAGCAGGGTTACGGGCTGCATCTCCCCGAGATGGTGGCCGAGGTCGAGCGCAGCCGGATTCCCGACAGCCATCTCCTGGCCGTGGGAAATTTTCTCGAGGTCTCGACACCCCGCGGGGACAGTTTTGAAATGCGGGTCGCCGGCCTGACCGAAACGACGGTCACCCTCGACGGCAACCACCCGCTGGCGGGGAAAACCCTCTTTTTCGAGGTTGAGTTGCTGAACATCGACTGACTGTGGACAGCGCGTCGCAGGAATCGCAAGGGCCGCCCGGTGGGCGGCCCTTCGCGTTTCTGCCGGCTATTTCAGGCCGGGCTTTCGCCGGTTTCACCCTCGAGCCAGGCGATGGCCGACTCGAGGTCGCACTTGCGGGTCAGCTTGACCAGTCCGACCACATCGCCGCGGCTGCCGCAACGAAAGCACTCGAAATGGCCGGCGCCGATTGCCAGTTCCGGCGCGCCGCTTTTCAGCGGCTGGCAGCCGGGGCAGTAAAAGTGATGACCTTCCCCGGTCAGGCCCAGGTCGCGCGCCACCTTGAGGATGGTCGGCCAGTCGTTGATGCGGTGATCCCATTCGTGGCGGAGATCGGTCATGCCCGTGGCGCTCCGGCGTCAATTTGTCTTGAACATTAGCGTGCCGGCGGCAAAAGTCAACTGCGCCGCAAACGGAAGGGGGCGGACCTTGCGGTCCGCCCCCGCGAAGATGCGGCGGTGAGTGCCCGGTCAGTTGGCGGCAGCCCACAGCCCGTGGAGATTGCAGTATTCGCGCGCGGTCACCTTGCTGGCAACAACCGGGAAGGTTGCTTCGGGAGCCTGCCCCGGCTGAAGCTGCTGGCGATAGATCTTGCCGTCGGCAATCAGCTCGATCCACTCGATGTAGTGGGCGGCCTCCATCGGGTGCGGCACGCTGCCGACTTTTACCGTGATGGCGGTCGCACCGATTTCGATCACCGGAACGTGCTTCTCCCTGGAGGCATCGACGGTGTTCTCGGTGAGCAGCGTCATCGGCTGGTTGCAGCAGACCAGGGCGCCGGGGCCGGCATGGACGACTTCGACGATGTTGCCGCACAGACTGCACTTGTAAACTTCGTTCAACTTGGACATGGCTCCACTCCTTGAGGGTTAATAGTTCTCGCCGAGCAATTCGAAGTGCGCACGGGGATGCGCGCAGGCCTCACAACATTCCGGAGCTTCGGTTCCTTCGTGCAGCCAGCCGCAGTTGCGGCAGCGCCAGGTGACCGGCTGGTCACGCTTGAACACCCGTTGGCCCTGGACGTTCGCCAGAAGGGCGAGAAAACGCTTTTCGTGCTGACGTTCGGCCACGGCGATCGCCTCGAAGACCCGGGCGATTTCGGGGAATCCCTCGCTGCGTGCGACCGCGGCAAATTCCGGGTACATGCCGGTATGCTCATGGTGCTCGCCGCCGGCGGACTCACGCAGGTTGTCCGCCGTCGTGCCGATCATCCCGGCGGGGAAACTGGCGGTGATTTCGACCTCGCCGCCCGGCAGCATCTTGAACAGCCGCTTGGCGTGCTCGCGCTCGTGGTCGGCGGTTTCCTCGAAAATCGCGGCGATCTGCTTGAAGCCTTCCTTGTCGGCCTGCTTGGCGAAATAGGTGTAACGGTTGCGCGCCTGGCTCTCGCCGGCAAAGGCGGTCAGGATGTTCTTCTCGGTCTGGGTTCCCTTGAGCGACATGGTGAGTCCTTCCGTGAGGTGGAAAACGGGGCAATTCTAGCACACCCTCGCCGATGTGCAACGGGGAGGAAATCGGTCTTGTTTTGGCCGTAAAAAAGACAGGGCCTTCCGTCCGGAAGGCCCTGTCTGAAGCTAGCCGCGGGAAGCGATTACTTCTTGTGGCAATCGCCGCACTTGGTCGGGCCGCCCTTGGCCTTGTGGCAGTCCTTGCAGACCGCGCCGTGGGCCGCGTCCTTGTTCACTTCGATCTTGGCCGGCTTGCCCTGATGGCAGGCATCGCACTTGAGTTTCTCGCCGTGGGCCTTGTGGTTGAAGGTGACTTTCCCCTGCTTGTTGTCATACGACACCGAGTCGGCGGCGACGGCAAACGTGGCGCTGGTGGCGAAAGCGATCAGCATCAGGACGACGAACAGCTTTTTCATTGACTCTCTCCTTTTCTTAATGAGAATTGATGAGACAAAGGTAATTGTTGCCAGGCGTCGGGTCTGATGTCAAGAAAAATCTTGGTTGTACCTTGAGTCGATGCTAATCTTGCACATATATCAGGGCCTGTACAGGAAGGCCGGACGGAAGGGTACCGTATGAAGAAGCTGGTCATGTTGATGGTGTTTCTGCTGCTGGCAGGCTGCTCGGTGCGCTGGGAGCACCCGACCAAGGGGCGGAGCGCGTTCTTCGCCGATGATCGTGAATGCCAGGTGATTTCCGGGGGCGCGTCGCAGGTTGTCGAGCCCGGGAAGGAGCGGGTCAGCTATGAAAGCTGCATGTGGGAGCGCGGCTGGCATAAGTAACGGCGGCCGGTGTGCCGACCCGTTCCGGCAGAATCGACTGAGTGACAGCGGGGCCGCGGATACGTCCGCCGGCCCCGTACCGTTTGACCGGGAGCGCCTCGGCCGCTACGTGTCGGTGCCCCGCCGATTCCGGGAGGAGCCATGAGCCGACCGATGCAGTCTGGCCCGCCGTCGATGGGGGCGCGCAGCGTTCACCGGCGCTGGCTGAAGGCGCAGATGAACCCGTATTTTTTCGTCGCAATGCGCGACGAACCCGAGGCGCTGGCCATTCTCGAGCGCGAACTCGGCACCCTGCGGTTCAACCGGCGCCTCCTGCTGGCCGACCGGCCGACGGCCCTGATCCTGGCGACCGCCAGCCTTCCGGGTTCGCTTTACGAGACGCTGACCCTGCACAATGTCGCCGAGCGTGAAATCTCCTACGCGATGTTCGCCCATTCGGACGATGCGATGCCGGGGCTGGCGCAGACTCTGGAAATACAGCGGTTCGAATTCGACCGCAAGAACGAGGCGGACATCTCCGCCAATTACGACGTCGAGGTACCGGTTGCCGTCCGGCGGCGGGTGGCGCGGGCCATCAGGGCCCATTTCCCCGGCTTCGACCAGCGCAAATTCGACCCGCTGCTGAACATCCTCTGGCTGAACAACGAAAACTACGTCCGCATCTCCCCGCCGCGCCGGGTTGCCCAGACCCTCCACATGTTTCGCGAAGCGCAGCGCCGCGGGGGGCTCTATCTCGCCATCGAGCCGGTTCCCGAGCAGTCCGCGGAAACACGCATCAGCTTCGCCGTCGGCAACCCGCCGCAGCACGATTTTCTCCGACAGGTCATGGAAATCTTCCATCGTCTGCAACTGGGGGTCAACCGGGCCTACTGCCTGACCATCAGCAGCGGTATCCACCCCTACTTCCTCGCCAGCTTCTACGTGCACCATCGGGGCGGCGGGTCGCTGGCGCCCGGGAGCGAACTGTACAAAGAGCTGACCGACGAATTGTGCAACACCCAGCTGCTGGCCACCGACACGTTTGCCTACCGGGAATTTGTCAGACCCGGCCTGATGAGCGGTGCCGAGGCGTCGCTGGTCAATGCCTTCATCGCCTTCTGCCACACCAGCCTGGCGCACAGCCAGCCGGACCGCTATGATCTCGAAGAGGTCCGTTCCGCCTTTCATGCCAACCCGCAGATCGCCCTGCTGCTGGTCGAACTGTTCCGCTGCCGGTTCGCGCCGGGCAGGCACGAGCGGGACGCGGCCTGCGCTGCGGCGCTGGCCGCAGCCGAGGAGGCGGTGGCGGGATACAATACCGGGCGCCGGCACCTCGACGACCTCCGCCGCCAGATCTTCCGCTGCGCCCTGATCCTGATCCGCCGCACCCTCAAGACCAATGCTTTCGTTGCCGAGAAGCAGGCGCTGGCTTTCCGCCTCGACCCCGCCTGCCTGGCGGAGCTAGGGGCGGAGTTTACCGCCGATCTGCCGGCGGCGACGCCGTTTCGCATCACGTTCTTTTTCAGCCGGGTCGGTTTCGGTTATCACGTCGGATTCTCCGATATCGCCCGCGGCGGCTGGCGGACGGTCATCGCCCGCAGCCACGACGACCTGGTGACGTCGGCCACCACCCTGTTCCGCGAAACCTTTGTCCTGGCCCATACCCAGCATGCCAAGAACAAGGATATTTTCGAAGGCGGCTCCAAGATGGTGGTGCTGCTCGATGCCACCGACATCCGGCGCAACGGCGACCGTGCCGATGAGCAGGCCCAGGAAACCGTGCGCCTCTACCGGCTGCAGTACGGGATCGCCAGCGCGTTCCTCGACATTTTCGTGACCGCCGGCGGGGTCGCCAGCCACCCGGCGGTGGTCGACTACTACCGCGAAGAGGAGGCCATCGAGCTCGGTCCCGATGAAAACATGCATGACGTGATGATCGAGGCGATCGCCCGTCTGGCGCGGCGGCGCGGCTACCTGCTCGGTGCGGGGATCATGTCGAGCAAGCAGGTCGGGATCAACCACAAGGAGTATGGCGTTACCTCGACCGGTGTGGTGACTTTTGCCGAGCACGTCATGGCGGAGTTCGGCATGGACCTGCGTCGCGATCCGGTCCGGATCAAGATGACCGGCGGCCCGAACGGCGATGTCGCCGGCAACGCCATCCGCCTGTTGCTCGGACGGGCCCCGCAGGCCAGGTTCGTGCTGATTCTCGACGGCACGGCGGCGCTTGCCGACCCGGCCGGCGCCGACCGGGACGAGCTGCGCCGCCTTGTGCTGAAGAACGATCTTGATGCCTTCGACCCGCAGGCGCTGCATGTCGGCGGGGTGCTGCTGTATCGCAGCGGCAGCCGCTGGGAGGGGTTGCGCAAGCTCTACCGGCGGGTCTGCATGACCGCCGACGGGTTGCGGGAGGAGTGGGTCTCCGGGGATGACTTTGCGCGCGAGTACGGCGAGCTGGTCTTTGCCGTGCCGGCGGATCTGTTCATCCCGGCCGGCGGCCGTCCGGAGACGATCGACCGCGACAACTGGAAGACGTTTCTCCTCCCCGACGGAACCCCGTCGGCCCGGGCTGTCGTCGAGGGGGCCAACTCGTTCCTGACGCCGGAAGCGCGGATTGAACTGCAGCGCGCCGGCGTCCTGATCATGCGGGACGCCTCGGCCAACAAGTGTGGCGTGATCTCCTCCTCCTACGAGATCATCGCCAATCTGCTGCTTGCCGACGAGGAGTTCCTAGCCTGCAAGGAGCGTTACGTTCGCGATGTCCTGGCGATCCTCGAAAAGCGCGCCGCCGACGAGGCGCGCCTGATTCTCAGGCGCCATCGGGAGAGGCCGGAACGGCTCTGCACGGAGATCTCCGATGCCATCAGCGGCGAGATCAACGCCCACTATGCCCGCTTGTTCCTCTACTTCCTGGAGAATCCCGGGCTGCCTCTGCGCCAGCCGTATCGCCGGGCCCTGCTGGCCCATCTCCCCGCCCTGCTGCGCGAGGAACCGCGCTTCCGCCGGCGGTTGGGCCGCCTGCCGCAAAAGTACCGGGCGGCGATCCTGGCCGCGGAGATCGGCTCGTCGCTGGTCTATCGCGGCGACCGCGAAGCGGACTTGGCCGATGCCGTCCGTCTGCATGTGCAGCGCTACTTCTGACGGCGGTTGCCCGGCCGGTTCCGTTATTTGAGGGCCGCGAAGCCAAAAGACGGGGCGGCCTCCTCCGCCGTCGCGGGCGCGGGTAGGGGCCGGAGCCCGGGCGCCCCGTGGCGGGAGAAAATAGTGCAGCTATTTCGTTTGGATAGCGGAGACATTCGGGGCGTCGGTGGGTCCGGGGGAGCGGTGTCAGGGCAATACGTGCTGGGCATGGGTTTTGCTTTTGGTTTGAGCAAAGTGGATCTTCGCTCATAGCAAAACCGGTGCGAACCGGTGACGCAAAGCCGCGGGTCTGCCCCTCAGGGGGGTGGGCAGACAGCCGGGTTGCCGAAGAGGGTCGTCGGGAATGACAGCTTTGTCACGCCCGTCTTCGGCATTTGCCGGCGACGGGCGTTTTTTCTGTTATAGAGTTTTTGCAGGGAGGTGGTGCCGATGCGAATCCTGGTGTTCGATGCGGACAACAGCCTTCGGGAATTGCTGCGCATCTATCTTTCGGGCCACGGCCACGAGGTGCTGGCCTTTCGCGACCCGACGCTCTGTCCGCTGTACGCGCAGCTCAAAGCGGGTGCCTGCTGCTGTCCCCAGGATGCGCCGTGCGGCGACGTGGTCATCATCGACAACAAGATGCCGCATATCTCCGGGCTCGAATTGCTCAAGCTGCAGCGGCGAGGCGGCTGCAAGCTGCCCGATGCCAACAAGGCGGTCATGAGCGCGACCATGACCGGGCAGCTCGAAGCGGTGATCGCCGAATTCGGCTGTCACCACATCAAGAAGCCGTTTCAACTGGTGCGGATCAAGGAGTGGGTCGACGACTGCATGGGCCGGCTGATTCTTGCCCGCCGACCCGTGCCGGCGCCGTAACCGGTCCGCAGCGCCTGCCATGCCCAAATCGAAATATAACTTTTTTGCCATCTGGCTTGGCCTGACGGTTCTCGGCCTGGCCCTCCTGGTTTTTCTCCTTCTCGTCAAGTGGCAGCCGGATTTCTTCCGGGACGTGACCTTTGTCCTGTAGGCGGGGGCGGGGTTCCCGGCGGCGGCCGGCTGCGGCGGCAAAGCGAAGGGGGCCGGCGGAATGCCGGCCCCCTTGTCGTTGCCTGGAGCCACCTGCCGGACTCGAACCGGCGACCTATTGATTACGAATCAATTGCTCTACCAACTGAGCTAAGGTGGCGTCTGAACTCAGACTCACCTATCTAGCACGAAACGTCGCCAGGTTCAATCCCTTTCCCGCGCCGTCAGCCGAGGCGCGCGACCTCCGTCAGCAGCTGATCGAGGGTCAGGCCGGAGTCGACCGCTTCCCCCAGCCCTTCGCCGCTGCGGCGGTAGAGGTCGAAGCGCGGGGTGCGATTGCCGTCTTCTTCCTTGACCAGCTTTGAGGTGACGACGCCGACATCGGCCAGTTGCGGCTGGGAGCAGCTGTTGGGGCAGCCGGACACCGCCCAGGTAAGGGCCTGCCCCTGCGGACCGAGGGTGGCCGTCAGCCGGCGGGCGACGTCGCGGGTCGGGGCGAGCCCCATGCGGCACTCGTGGCTCCCCGGGCAGACCCGGCAGGTGACGACACTCCCGGCCGTCGCCGGGAGCAGCCCGTGGGTGGTCAGTTCCCCGCGGGCCCGCTCCAGGACGGCGGGGTCGGTGAAGAAGAGCAGCAGATCCTGGTCGGCGGTCAAGGCCAGGGTGCTGTCGCCGTGGGCGGCGGCCACGAGGGCGATGCGGCGCAGCTGGGCCGCATCGATTTCCCCGGCGAAGACCGGGAGGCAAAGGTGCAGGCCGGTGTCGACGGTCAGGGCGCCGGCCAGGGATTGCTGCGGCAGCGCGGTCGGAGCCACGGCCGCCTCGATCAACTCGCGGACGCGCGCTTCGCCGAGGTCGCGCACCACGAACTTGAGGCGCTTTCCGGCCGGGGCATGGCGGGCGTAGACGCGCACCACCGCTTCGGCGAGCGGCAGCAGCTCCGCGGCCGTCACCGCCTGCTTGAGAAGGAAGGCCGCCTGCGGTTCCCGGCCGAGGCCGCCGGCGCACCAGACGTCGAAGCGCTCGTCCTCGCTGCCGGTGCCGGTATGCACGATGCCGAGATCCTGGATCAGGTGACGGGCTCCGGCGTAGCCGGCCTCGACGCCGATCTTGAATTTCTTGGGGAGCCCTTCAAAGTGCGGATTGCCGGCAAAGTGGCGATGCAGCTGGCGGGCCACCCGCTGGGCGACGCCGAAGCCGGGGCGGCCCGAGGTGCTGCAGGAGATGCCGCGCACCGCTCCGCCGCAGGCCCCGCGGGTGGTCAGCCCGACCGCCGCCAGGCGGCGGAAGATCTCGGGGAGTTGGTCGACGGTCAGCCAGTGCAGCTCGATGCTCCCCCGGCAGGTCAGGTGCAGCCGGCCGTTGCTGAAGAGTTCGGCGATGCTGCAGACGGCTTCCGCCTGGGGGGCGGAGAGGACGCCGGCCGGGGCCTTCACCCGCAGCATCAGCTGGTCGGCGTCGTTCTGGCGGTAGACCCCGTCGAGGCGCAATTTCTGAAAGTCGATCATGTCTGCTAGATCCCTGCTCCCAGGAGTTGGTCGGGGGAGAGCAACCCCCCGCCGTACAGTTCGGCGACGATTCGCTCGGCAAGGTCCTCCGCGGCAGCGGCGGCGCCGTCTATGGTGATTTCGGCGGCCTCCGGGGGCTCGTAGCCGGCTGCCATGCCGGGGGCGCGCTGGGCACAGAGCTGCGGCGGCGTGTCGACGAAAATCTCGACGAACTCGCCGGGGGCGAACAGTTCGCGGGCGGCACGCCGTTCCGCCCGGAACGGCGCCGTGGCGGCGATCAGGACGATCAGTCCGGCTTCGGTCATCAGCCGGGCCGCCTCGGCGATTCGGCGCACCTGCTCGACCTGGCCGGCCGCGGTCTGGTCGAGATCCCGGTTGAGCCCCTGGCGCAGGCGGTCGTCGTCGAGCAGGCAGGTATGGCGCCCGAGGCAGTATAGCTTTTTCTCCACCAGGTTGGCGATCCTTGATTTGCCGGCGCCGGGTCTGCCGGTGAGCCAAAGGACCCTGGCGCTCTGCCCCTTCTGCAGGGCCCGGGCCCGGCCGTCGAGGTCGATTTCGGGCCAGCGGCCGCCGTCCTGGCGGATTGCGGCGGTGATCATCCCCGCACCGACGGTGGCATTGCTCAGGCGGTCGATGAGGATGAAGCTGCCGGTGGCGCGGTTGTCGCGGTACGGATCGAAGGCCAGCGCCTTCCCCAGCGCGAGCCTGCACACGCCGACCTCGTTGAGTTCCAGGGTTTTCCCCGGCTCGTGCTGCAGGGTGTTGACGTTGACCTTGTGCTTCAGTTCGCTGACCTGGGCGGGCGTCGAGGCCGCGCCGCTCTTGAGCAGGTAGCTGCGGCCGGGAAGGAGCGGCTCCTCGTGCAGCCAGACCACCTGCGCCTCGAACCGGTCGGCCTGCTCCGGCCGGAAGTGCGGCGCGCTCAGCAGGTCGCCGCGGCTGATGTCGATCTCGTCCGCCAGGGTCAGCGTCACCGCCTGCCCGGCCACGGCCTCCTCAAGGTCGCCGTCCATGGTGACGATCCGCGCCACGCGGCTGATCTTGCCGGACGAGGACACCGCCACCTCGTCGCCGGGGCGGATGCGCCCCGCGGCGATGGTGCCGGCAAAACCGCGGAAATCGAGGTTGGGGCGGTTGACCCACTGTACCGGCAGGCGGAACGGTTGGTCTTGGGTTTCGTCGGCCACCTGCACGGTTTCGAGGTAGGCCATCAGCGTCGGCCCGGCGTGCCACGGGGTCTGGCGGCTGCGCTCCAGGACGTTGTCGCCGTTGAGCGCCGAGATCGGGATCGCGGTGATGTCGGCAAACCCCAGATCTTTGGCGAAGGCCTCGTACTCCTCGCGAATGGCGTGGAAGCGGGCCGCCGAATAGTCGACCAGGTCCATCTTGTTCACCGCCAGGACGATGTGCCGGATCCCGACCAGCGACACCAGGTAGCTGTGGCGCCGCGTCTGGGTGAGGATCCCCTTGCGGGCATCGATCAGGATCACCGCCACCTGCGCGGTGGAGGCGCCGGTCACCATGTTGCGGGTGTACTGCTCGTGCCCCGGGGTATCGGCGACGATGAACTTGCGCTTGTCGGTGGAGAAGAAGCGGTAGGCGACGTCGATGGTGATCCCCTGCTCACGCTCGGCCTGCAGCCCGTCGAGGAGCAGGGCGTAGTCGATGGCGCCGCCCTGCGTGCCGACCCGCTTGCTGTCGGCCTCCAGGGCCGCCAGCTGATCCTCGAAGATCATCTTCGAGTCCCACAGCAGCCGCCCGATCAGGGTGCTCTTGCCGTCGTCCACCGAGCCGCAGGTGATGAAGCGCAACAGCGACTTCTCTTCCTGGGACTTGAGGTAGGCGAGGATGTCTTTTTCGATCAAATCGGATTGGTGTGCCATATACGAACCTTTGCCCACTCAGGCCGCGCGGCCGATAGGACCGATTGGTCACATGAGACGAATTGGACCCACCAAGCGCGCGGAGTGCTAGAAATAGCCTTCCTGCTTCTTCTTCTCCATGCTCCCCGCCTGGTCGTGGTCGATCAGGCGCCCCTGGCGCTCCGACGTGCGGGTGAGCAGCATCTCCCGGATGATCTCCGGCAGCGTGGCGGCGGTCGACTCCACCGCGCCGGTCAGCGGGTAGCAGCCGAGGGTGCGGAAACGCACCGACTTGTGCTGTAGCTGTTCGCCGGGTTTCAGCTCCATCCGTTCGTCGTCGACCATGATCAGCATGCCGTCGCGCTCCACCACCGGGCGCACCGCCGCGTAGTAGAGCGGGACGATCGGGATATTCTCCAGGTGGATGTACTGCCACACGTCCAGCTCGGTCCAGTTGGACAGGGGGAAGACGCGGATGCTCTCGCCGGGCTTGACCCGGGTGTTGTAGAGGTTCCACAGCTCGGGGCGCTGGTTCTTCGGATCCCAGCGGTGGCTGGCGGTGCGGAACGAGAAGATCCGCTCCTTGGCCCGCGACTTCTCCTCGTCGCGGCGCGCCCCGCCGAAAGCCGCGTCGAACCGGTACTTGTCCAGCGCCTGCTTCAAGGCCTCGGTCTTCATGATGTCGGTGTGCAGTGCCGAGCCGTGGGTGAAGGGGCCGATCCCCTGGCTCACCCCCTCCTCGTTGATGTGCACGAGCAGGTCGAGACCGTACTCGCTGGCCATCCGGTCGCGGAATTCGATCATCTCCCGGAACTTCCAGGTGGTATCGACATGCAGCAGCGGGAAGGGCGGCTTGGCCGGGTAGAAGGCCTTGAGCGCCAGGCGCAGCATGACCGCCGAGTCCTTGCCGATGGAATAGAGCATCACCGGGTTCTCGAACTCGGCCGCCACCTCGCGGATGATGTGGATGCTCTCGGTTTCGAGCTGGCGGAGATGGGTCAATGTCGTTGTCATTGTCGGCCCTGTGAAATGAAAAGTTTCTTGTAAAAAAGTGCTGCGGTTCGATTTTGCCCCGCGGCCAAGGCGGCAAGGAGTGCGGACCGCAGGCAACGCCGGTCCCGGGGCAAAGGCGAGCCGCCTACCGTTTGTGCAGGCCGCATTCCTTGTGCTCCGGATCCTCCCACCACCAGCGGCCGGCACGCGGGTGCTCGCCCGGCTGGACGGCGCGGGTGCACGGGGCGCAGCCGATCGATGGATAGCCCGCGCGGTGGAGGCGGTTGACCGGCACCCGGTGCTTGATGGCGTAGTTCATGACCTGGCCGTCGCTCCAGTGGAGCAGCGGGTTGATCTTGATCAGGCCGCCGTTGACGGCATCGATCTCGATGGGGGCCAGTTCCTCGCGGGTGATGCTTTGCGCCCGGCGCAGCCCGGTGACCCAGCCGGAAAAACCGCTCAAGGCCCGGCGCAGCGGTTCGACCTTGCGGATGAAGCAGCACTCCTTGCGATTGTCCACACTTTCGCGGAAGGAGAACAGCCCCTTGTCGCGTTCCAGTTGCTCCACCGCGGCCCGCTCCGGGAAGTACCATTGGATGGCGAGGCCGTAACGTTGGGCGACGGTTTCGGCGACTTCGTAGGTTTCCTCGTTGAGCCGGCCGGTGTCGATGGCGAAGACGGTCAGCTCGTCATGGTGTGCCTTGAGCAGGTCGATCAGCACCACGTCGTCGATGCTGAACGAGCAGGCCAGGGTGACCGGCCCGCCGGCGGCAGCCCGGCCGGCGCGGAAGATCTCGCGCGGGTCGGCATCTGACGGGAAGTGGGGGGTGGCGGCGACGGTTTCCGCAGGGTTCATGGGAAAATGTCCTCAGATGATGTACTCGGGCTGCTGCTGCTCGCGGCCGTAGGGGATGCGGTTCCACGCCCGCTCGTGGGCGACGTAGACGAAGATCTTGAACAGGGTGTCGAGCAGGCCGACCGCCGCGGCCAACTGGAGCTCGCCGAGGAGGAGAAAGACGAGTCCGGCAGTGGTCAGGGTGCCGAAGAAGCGGTAAGACACGGCCTTGGCGATGCTGCGGCGGGTTGTTTCCATGCGATTCCGTTCTCTCCCTGTTCTACGGTTGGCAAGTTGATAAATAAATATCAAACAACATAAAAATAGTCAAGTAATTTTTCTAAAAATTGTTTAGTAGTTTAGTGTAGTAATTTTGGCAAAGGTTTTCATGGATGTTTTTTATCCGATTTACGGGATGTTACGAAGTTGATCAGGAGGGAGCAGGGAGGGAGGCCGGGTGTCCGGAGCCGATCGGTCACCCTGCCGTCAGGGCGGTTAAAGCGATTTCTTGTACTCCTCCGGCATCATCTGGCCGCTCGGCATCATGTCGTCATCCGGCGCCGTCCCGTACCTGAGTCGATACTCCTTGCGCTTGCATTCGTCCATCTTGTCCCCTTCGCAGTAGGTCTTGATAAACCCGCGGCAGGCCAGGTTGAGGGTGTCGCGGTACTTCTTGAAGAAGCCGCACTTTTCAAGCAGTTCGCATTGCATGGTCGCCTCCCCGGAAGGTTGTGGTGTATTTATGTGAACATTCTAACATGTCCGGGGCCGAACGCACGAGGGGCGGCAAGCCCGGCAAGGCGGCGGCCCGGCGGTTGCTCGCCGGGCCGCACGATATGCCGCGATAAGGCAGGTTGCTGCTACTTGGCGGCTTTGCCCGGGTCGCGGGGATAGCCGAGGGCTTTCCAGTCGAGACGCCCCTTGTCGCCGTGGCAGTCGCTGCAGGCCAGCGCCTTCTCCTTGGGGGCGACCATGTGGTTGACCTTCCACGCCATGCGCGATTCGAAGAAGTCGTACTTGCCGCTGTACGGCAGGTTGGCGGCCTTCATGCCGTTGGCGATGGCCTGGTTCCAGTCGTAGGTCTTCCAGTACCCCTGGGGACCGAAGAGATTGATGTAGACCGCATACCTGTTCTCGACGTCATAAGGCTGCCTGCCGGCCATGATCTTGAACGGGGTCAGGCGCGCGTTGGGGTTCTTGCGGTCGCCGAGCGGCCTGACCAGCCAGACCGGCTTCTTCGGGTCGATCTTCTCGCCGGGGAGCATCTTGTCGACGGTGCCGTCGTACCACATGACCGTCGGGGCGAAGTCCTTGTTCCAGCGGAACTCCCCCTTCATCCGGTCGTAGGTTTTCTGGCCGAAGGCGTCGGTCTCCGGCTTGATGTCCTGGCCGGCCTTGGACCAGTCCCACCACGTCTTGGTCGGCAGGTCCTTGGCGATGGCCGGGATATGGCAGGTCTGGCAGGCGATTTTCCTGGTGTGCTGATAAAGGACCGGGTCCTCGTGGGCGGCACTCGGCTTGTGGCAGTCGGTGCACTGTACGCGCAGCCCCTCGCCGCCGCCGGCGACCAGCAGCGACTCGCCCTTGATCACATGATTGGTCGCCCTGTGGCACTCCTCGCAGGTCATCCCGCCGCGCCCCATGTGCACGTCGGTGTCCGGGGCCGGGCTGGCCAGCGACGAATCGAGGTCGCCGTGCTTCACGTGATCGCCGCCGCCGCCGTAGAAGTGGCAGGCACCGCAGGTCGCCCGCGACGGTTTGCCGACGTTCCGGGCGACCTTGAGCAGGTCGACCGCCGGCCACGGCTTGCCGGGAGGGAACTCTTTGGTCTCCCCTTCGTAGACCGGGTGGCCGGCCCCCGACGGGAATTTTTTGTAGGTGCCGGTCGTGTCGTGGCAGACCAGGCAGTCGATGTTTTCGGCTTTGGTGAAGTCGAAGGCCCCGTCCTTCCAACCGTAGCCGGCGTGGCAACTGGTGCAGCGCGGCTCGTTGGTCGGCAGGGCGATGCAGAAGTTGTTGATGGCGTTGGCCTTGCCGAAGGCGACCCGCCTGCCGTCGACGACCTGCTCCTCTTTCCAGGTCCAGTGCGGCGTTTTCATGAAGTCCTTCGCCTGCTTTTCATGACACTCCAGACATTTTCTGGTGACCTCCGGACCGGTCTTGAACGGCCCGTCGATCAGTTCGGCATGGTTGACGGCCGCGGCGGCCGGCAGGGCGGCGGCCAGCAACAGGGCGGCGAACAGCGACAGGGATCTCTTCATGGTGGGCTCCGTCGGGTTGAAAAGCATCAGTCGGTATACATTCGTTTTCTTGTATATTAGGGGGATTTTATGTTACGGTAAAACGAAACGTTCTTATGCCTTCCATAACCAATCCTTATCCGCAGTCAGGGGGCGGGCCGAACCATGGAAACACGTTACTTCAAGACCCTGGTTGCCGCCGTCGAGGAAGGGAGCTTCTCCCGGGCCGCGGAGGTGCTGCACATTACCCAGTCGGCGGTATCGCAGCGGATCAAGTTTCTCGAGGAACAGTACGGTCACCAGCTCCTCGACCGCGCGGGGCCGGCGCTGACCCTGACGCCGGCCGGCCAGCTGGTGCTGGCCAAGGCCCGGGAGATTCTGGCCAAGGAGCGGGAAATGGTCGACGCCCTAAAAGGGCTGGGGGGGCAGAAGCGCCTGGCGATCTGCTGCACGCCGACCTTCGGCATGGCCTACCTGTCGCTGGTCCTCAACGATTTCATCCGTGCCCACGCCGACGTCGCCGACCTCAAGTTCATCTTTCTGCAGCCCTTCGAGGCGCTGCGCTGCCTGCGCAACGAGGAGTTCGATCTGGCGGTGATCGAGCACTGCCCGGGGCAGGAATTCGCCGGGCTCGACCGGTTCGTTCTGCCCGACGACGAAATGCTGCTGATCGCGCCTGCCGGTGCCGTTGCCGTCGGTGGCGACGGCTTTACCTCCCTTGAGGAGATCCTCCGCTTCCGGTTGTTTGCCCGGCGCGACGGCTGCAGCTCGAAAGAGCTGCTGCGTCAGAACCTCGCGGCCCGGCGCGCCGATTTCAGCAATTTCGACGGCATGATGATCTCGGACGACCTGCGCTATACCATCAACGCGGTGATTGCGGGGGAAGGGGTGGCGTTCGTATCGACGGCCCTGGTCAGCGAGCATCTTGCCGCCGGGCGGCTGACCAGCTGCCGGATCGCGGGGTTCGAAGTTCATCGCGGCCGCAGCGTGGCGTTGCTGCCGGGTCGGCATGCCGACCCGCTGATCGGCGACCTCCTCGAGTGCATCTTCCTGGTGGTGACGCCCGAGGCGCGGCCGCGGCTGATCAGGGCGGCGTCCCGCGACTAGCGCTTTGCCCTTTTCTATCCTTCCCTGACCCCGAGCTTTCGCAGGACAGCCATCATCGGGCACCAGTCGGTAAAGGCGCTCTGGAACAGGTTGGCGCCGACAAAGGCGGTAAACCACAGCCAGGCGGGGTGGTGCAGCTGGGCGAGGGCGACGCTGAGCAGGATGAAAAAGCCGGCGATCAGCCGCAGGGAGCGATTGATGGTCATGGCAGGAACCT
The DNA here is from genome assembly GCA_005774545.1 of Deltaproteobacteria bacterium. Taxonomy (GTDB): domain Bacteria; phylum Desulfobacterota; class Desulfuromonadia; order Desulfuromonadales; family BM103; genus VAUL01. The sequence goes on from VAUL01000004.1 coordinate 22,951, forward strand.
CCGTGCGTGTTGCTCCGGGTCGCGGCCGTAGATCAGCCAGTAGACCACGGGGATGACGAGCAGGGTGAAGGCGGTCGAGGCGAAGACGCCGAAGATGATCGCCCAGGCCAATCCCGAGAAGATCGGGTCGAGCGTGATGATCCAGTTGCCGAGCAGCGCCGCCCCGGCAGTCAGCAGGATCGGCCGCAGCCGGACCGCGCCGCTGGCGATGATCGCTTCCTTGAGGGGGGTGCCGCGGCGCAGGGCGTGGTGGATGAAGTCGATGAGGATGATCGAGTTGCGCACCACGATCCCGGCCAGGGCGATCATGCCGATCATGGCGGTGGCGGTGAAGAACACCGGCGTCTCGAAGCCGCCGACGCTGCGGTTCAGCACCAGGTTGAGCAGGGCGAAGCCGGGCATGATGCCGATCATGGTCAGCGGGATCGCCGCCATGATGATCAGCGGCATGACCAGCGAGCCGGTCTCCAGCAGCAGCAGGATGAAGATCAGCACCAGCGCCGCGCCGAAGGCGATGCCGAGGTCGCGGAACACGTCCAGGGTGATGTTCCATTCGCCCTCGCCGCTCCACACGGCAAAGGTTCCCGGCGGCAGCGGCTGTTCATCGAAGTGCGCGGCGAGGTTGAGGACGGCATTGACCGGGCTCTTGCCCGCCATCTCGCCGAAGACGTAAACCACCCGCTCCAGGTTCTTGTGGTAGATGGTCGGTTCCAGCGTCTCCTCGCGAAACGTTCCCAGCTCAGAGAGCCGCACCACCCGGCCGTCGCTGCCGCGTACGGTGAGTGCCCCCAGGTCCGCCGCCGAGGTCCGCCGTTCGCGCGGGAGGCGCAGGACGATCGGCAGGGGATGGCGCTCGCTGGGGATGTGCAGCGTGCCGAGCGTCTCCCCGCCCAGGGCGGCGGCCAGCGTCCGGGCGAGCATGTCGCCGTCGATGCCGTTGAGAGCGGCCTTGGTGCGGTCGGGAATGAAGTGCAGGCGGCGCTGCGGCGCCTCGACCGTGTCGTCGACGTCGACGACCTTGTCTTCGGCGGCCATGCGGGCTTTCACCAGGTTGGCGGCATTGATCTGGCCGGCATAGTCGATCCCCGGCTCGGCATAGATTTCGGCGGTGACGGTGGCGATGACCGGCGGCCCCGGCGGCGTTTCGACGATCTTCAGCGTCGCGCCGTGGCGGTGGGCGATGGCGGTCAGTTCCGAGCGCAGGCGCAGGGTGATCGGATGGCTTTGCATCGCCCGCCGGCTCTTCGGTGCGAGGTTGACGCGGATGTCGGCCAGGTGCGGCCCCTGGCGCAGATAGTAGTGACGGACCATGCCGTTGAAGTCCATGGCGCTGGCGGTCCCCACGTAGGCTTCGAAGTCGGCCACCTCGTTGACCGTCGCCAGGTAATCCTCCAGTGCGCGCACCGCCCGGTCGGTCGTCTCCAGCGTGCTCCCTTCGGGGAGGTCGAGCACCAGCTGGAACTCGTTCTTGTTGTCGAACGGCAGCATCTTCATCGGCACCAGGTTCAGCGCCGGCAGCGCCATCGAGCCGAACAGCAGGACGACCACCCCGCCGACCAGCAGCCAGGCCTTTTGCCGCGAGTCGAGGAACGGCTCGACCAGGCGCCGGTAACCCCGGTAGACGCGACTCTCCTCCAGCACGAATTCCTTGTCTTCCCTGCCGTACTCCCCCTTCAGCACGTGGTAGCTCATCCACGGCGTGACGGTGAAGGCCACCAGCAGCGACATGATCATGGTCAGCGGCAGGTTGATCGCCATCGGCCGCATGTACGGCCCCATCATGCCGGTGATGAAGAGCATCGGCAGGAAGGAGAGGATCACCGCCAGCGTCGCGAGGATCACCGGCGGGCGTACCTCGTCGATGGCGGTGAGGACCGCGTCGCGCGGCGGCTCCTTTTTCATCTTGAAATGGCGGAAGATGTTCTCGACGTCGACGATCGGATCGTCGACCAGCAGCCCCAGGGCCAGGACCAGGGCGAACAGGGTCACGCGGTTGATGGTGTAGCCGAACCAGTAGTTCACCAGCAGCGTCAGCGAGTAGATGATCGGGATCGACACCGCGACGATCAGCGCCTCGCGCCAGCCGAGAGCGAAGAGCACCAGGGCCAGCACGGTGAAGATCGCGATCACCAGGTGCATGACCAGTTCGTTGACCTTGTGATCGGCGGTGTCCCCGTAGTTGCGGGTGACGCGGACCTGCATGTCGTCGGGGATGATCGTGCCGCGCATGGCGTCGACGGCGCGGATCACCTCGTTGGCCACGGTGACGGCGTTGGTCCCTTTTTGCTTGGCGACGGCGATGTTGACCGCCTGGTGCTCGCGGCCGGCGGCCGCACGGTCGCCGGCGGGGCCGAAGCGCAGGCGCGTGTAGGTGTCGGCCTCGGCCATGTCGTCGGTGACCGTGGCGACATCGCGCAGGGTCACCGGGCGCCCGTCCCGGACGCCGATTACCAGCCCGGCCACCTCGGCGGCGCTCTGCAGGAAGGCGCCGCCGCGGATCTGCACTTCGCGGTTGGCGCTCTGTAGGGCGCCGGCCGGGAGTTCGACATTGGCGCCGCGCAGTGCCCGGCGCAGGTCGTCGAGGGCGAGGCCGCGCGCGGCCAGGGCCTGCGGGTCGAGGGCCAGGCGCACCTGCCGCGGCCGGCCGCCGATGACCGTGGTCAGGGAGGTGTTCTTCACCGACTGCAGGCGGTCGACCATCTCTTCGGCGACCCGTCGCAGGTCATGATCGGAGGCCGTCGCCGAGTAGAGGGTGAGGTTGACGATCGGCACATCGTCGACCTCCACCGGCTTGACCACCCAGCCGGCCACCCCCGGCGGCACCTGGTCGAGGTTGCTCTGGATCTTGTTGTGCAGCTTGACCAGCGATTCGACGCGGTCCTCGCCGACGTAGAAGCGTACGGTGACCACCGCCTGGTCCGGGCGCGACATGGAGTAGACGTACTCGACGCCATCGACCTGCCAGAGGAGCTTCTCCAGGCGGGTCGCCACCAGCTTCTCGACCTCGGCGGCGCTGGCCCCCGGCACCTGCACGTAAACGTCGGCGATCGGCACGACGATCTGCGGCTCCTCCTCGCGCGGGGTCAAAAGCAGCGCCGCCGCCCCGGCGATGAAAGCCAGCAGGATCAGGATGACCGACAGGTGCCCGTCGAGAAACCTGTCGACGATCCGGGTCGGCAGCGAGTGACTGCGGGCCACGGGCTCAGTTCTCCACGCGGGCGCCGCTGACGGCCCGCTCGACACCGGCGGTGACGAGCGTCTCCCCGCTGTTCAGGCCGGAAAGAACCTCGAACCGGTCGCCGATCCTGCGGCCGGTCTTGAGCAGCCGCCAGTGCAGGCGCCCGTCCTCGACCACGTAGACGCCGGTGAGCTGGCCGCGCGTCACCACGGCCCCGGCGGGGATCAGCAGGGTGTCGGCCGTCCCGCCGGCATGGGCGGCGCGGGCGAAGAGACCGGCGGCCAGCTGCGGCTCGTCGGGGAGGGCGGCCTTGACCTGGAAGGAGCGGCTGGCCGGGTCGGCTGCCGGCGCGACTTCGGTCACGGTGGCCGGGAAGGTGCGCTGCAGGGCGGGGACTTCGACCTGCAGGGTGGTGCCGGCAGCGAGCCGTCCCGCCAGCTCCTCGGGGCAGTCGAGACGTACCTGCCAGCCGCCGGTGCGGTCGAGCACCAGCAAGGGGGTGCCGGGGAGAACCGTGGTGCCGGCGTCGACCAGGGTGGCGGCCACCCGGGCGGGGTAGGGGGCGGTCACGCGCGTATAGCCGGCGATGGTGCGGGCCTGTTCCGCCGCCGCTTCGGCCGCCGCCAGCCCGGCGCGGGCCTGCGCGGCTTCGCTGGCAACGCGGTCGAATTCCTGGGGGGTGACGGCTTCGGCCGCCTTGAGCTTCTCGAAGCGGGCCAGTGTCTGCTCGGCCAGTTGCAGGCGGGCCGCGGCCGTCTGCCGGGTGCTTTCGGCTTCGATCAGGCGTGCACCGGTCGGGGTGTCGGCGATCGTCAGCAGCAGCGCCCCCGCCGGCACCCGCTCGCCGGTTTTGACCCTGAGGCTGCCGATCCGGCCGTCGATGCGGGCGGTCAGGGTGGCGCGGTCAAGGCTCTCGACCGTGCCGACGAACAGCTGCGTGGCCGGGAGTGCTTCGCTACCGAAGGTGGCGAGCGTCAGCCCTTTGACGGCAGGCGGTTCACCGCCGGTGTGCCCCGGGGCGATGTCGCCGCCGCAGGCGGCCAGCAGCAGGCACGAGAGGATGGCCACGGTACAGGATTTCGGATTCATTGGGGGAGGGCCTCGCCGGGAAGGAAGGCCTGCAGGAAACTGCCGGCCTGGAAATGGATGCTGCCGAGCGCCAGCAGATGACGGCTCGCGGCGCTGACGGCGTCGAAGCGGGCGTGATCGAGGGCGCTTTGCGCGGCGAGCAGCTCGGCCAGTTCGCTCAACCCGGTCTCGAAACGCTGCAGCAGCAGGCGCCGGCTCTCCGCCGCCGCAGTGATCGCCTGCCGGGCGGAATCGCGCTGCAACCGGGCTTCGGCGGCCCGCAGGCGGGCCTCCTCGAGCGCCAGCTGCTGCTGCCGGCGGTGCTCGTCGAGCCTGGCCGCTGCCGCCTGCTGTTCGGCCATGGCCCGGGCCGTGGCCGAACTGCGGCGCAAACCGTCGAACAGCTCCCAGTCCAGGCCGGCGCCCACCGCCCAGGCTTCGGCGTCGCCGGCGAACGGACGGTTCTCGTCGTGCCACGCGTAACGGGCGGTCAGCGCCAGGCGCGGCAGCCATTCCGCCCGGCTCTGGCGGACGGCCAGTCCGGCCGCATCGACCTGCAGGGCCATGGCCCGCAGGTCGGTCCGGGCATCGATATCCTCGCCGGCGGCTGCCGGGAAGATCTGCTCGTCGAGCGGTGCGGCAATGCCGACCTCGCCGCCGGCCCGGCCCATGGCGAGCGCCAGGTGCCGCCGGGCCAGGGTCAGGTCGTTGCGGACGGCCAGTTCGCGCCGCTGCGTTTCCGCCAGTTGCACCCCGGCGCGCAGTTCGTCGGCCTTGAGGCCGATCCCCGCCCGGCGCCGTTCCTCAGCCAGCCGGGTGATCTCCGCCGCCTCCTGCCGCGAGCTCTCCGCCCAGGCCAGGGCGGCTTCGGCCTGCTGGACGTCGAGATAGGCGCGGAAGGCGGCGAAAGCCGCTTCCTCGGCACGCCATGCCGCCCGGGCGGTTGCCGCCTCGCCGGTCGTTCGCGCCCGGCGCAGGCCGAAGTCGATGGCCGGGTCGTACAGCATCTGGGTCAGCTGCACCCGGGTTTCGAAATCGTCCTGGCGTTCCGGCGCGACCAGGTCGTAAGCCGGGTCGGCCATGACGTTGCGCTCCTGGTTGAGCGCGATGAACAGGCTGCCGGCCGGTTCGTCGGTGCGGAGGAACTGTTCGCTCACCGTCAGGTGCGGCAACCAGCCGCTGCGCGCTTCGCCGATGGCCGCCGCGGCCGCCGCGGCTTCGGCCCGCGCCGCCTGCGCCTGGGGACGGTCGGCGACCGCGGCGCGCAGGGCGTCCTGCAAGGTGACCCCGGCGGCCAGGGCCGGCAGGGCCGTGGCGAGCAGCAGGGTGCCGATGACGAGGGATCTCATGACGCCAGCCTCCCGGCCCATTAATCTCATGATATAAATATATATATTATAAAATCTGAATATGTCCATCTTTTGTTCAGGGGTGGCCCTTGTCCGCTGTGAGAAATTTGTAATAAATATAGCAGACGCCAGGCGGCTATCAAATCCGGCCGGCCCATCGGGGCCGGTTTCGCCGCGACCGGTTGTCTCGGCCGGGCGATGCGCCTATCATGCGCCGGTGCTGCTCTTGACGCGCGCCGGCAGCCAAAACAACCTTAAAGGATCCGGTTCATGGCGGACGAACATCTGCGACTTGTCATCCTGGTCGACAACAAGGGGTGTGGCGGCCTGGTCGAGGAGCACGGCTTTGCCGCCTGGGTCGAGTCAGGCGGCCGCACGCTCCTGTTCGACACCGGCCAGGGGGCGGCGCTGGTGGCCAATGCCGCGGCTCTCGGTTGCGACCTCGCCGCTATCGACGCCTTGGTGCTCAGCCACGGCCACTACGATCATGCCGGGACGGTGGCGCACGTACTGCGCCGGGCGGCGCACGCCCGGGTTTACGCCCATGCCGGCGCCCTGGTGACGCGCTACAGCGTCCGTCCCGGCGAACCGCCGCGGACGATTGGCATGGCCGGCGACGACAGGGAGGCGATCCTGGCGCTGCCGCCGGCCCGCCTGCACTGGGTGGACGGTCCCTGCGTGCCGGCCCCGGGAATGACCCTCTCCGGGCCGATTCCGCGGCAGCACCCGCTGGAAGATAGCGGCGGACCGTTCTTCCTCGACCCGGACGGGGAAGCGGCCGATCCACTCGACGACGACCTGGCCCTGTGGATCGAGACCCCGCGGGGGCTGCTGCTTTTGGTCGGCTGCTGCCACGCCGGCCTGATCAATACCGTGGCCCATGCCCGCGCCGTCAGCGGCATCGACCGGATCTTCGGCATCATCGGCGGGCTGCACCTGGTCAATGCTTCCAGCGAGCGGCTGGCGGCAACCTGCGCGGCCCTGCGGGGGTGGGAGCCCGCGTTCGTCGTCCCCTGTCACTGTTCCGGCGACGGCGCCGTCGCTGCCCTGGCTGCGGCACTGGGCGAGCGGGTGGTGTCCGGCTACACCGGGCTGACGCTGACGCTGACGGCGAATGGCCTTGACGTGGCCGGCCGCAAATATTAGTATATGCACAAATACTCATACAGGTGAAACATGCCGGTTGCCTCTCGCGAATTGCAGGCGGAGATTCTCAAGGCCATCGCCCAGGAGACCCGCCTGAGCATTCTGGAACTGTTGCGCGACGGCGAGCGCTGCGTCTGCGAGATCTTTCCGGCGATCAACCAGGAGCAGAGCAACGTGTCGCGTCATCTGAACGTCATGCAGAAGGCCGGCATCCTCACCCGCCGGAAGGATGGCCTGCGCATCTTCTATGCCGTCAAGCATCCCGAGGTTCTGGAAATCATCAACCTGGCCGCCGCGATCATGCGGCGCGAGGCGGGGCGGCGCCACGACCTGCTGCGAGCCGGTTAAGCGGCGTTTTTTTTCTCCAACTCCATGATTGGTTGATCAGATAATGATGAGAGGCGCGCGTGTTTACCGTCCTTGAACAGTTTGCCACCATGGTGGTGGCGGGTTGGCTCGGGCTGGACCCCCGGTCGCACCTCGGCGGCGCGCTGCACTTCTTCGTCTACGATACGCTCAAGATTTTCATCCTGCTGGCCGTCATCATCTTCCTGGTCGCGATCGTCCGCTCCTGGTTCCCGCCGGAGCGCACCAAGCGCATTCTCTCCCACGAGCGGGAGTACGTCGGCAACGTCATGGCCGCCCTGCTCGGCATCGTCACGCCGTTCTGCTCCTGTTCGGCGGTGCCGCTGTTCATCGGCTTCGTCGAGTCAGGCGTGCCGCTCGGGGTGACCTTTTCCTTCCTGATCTCGTCGCCGATGGTCAACGAGATCGCCCTGATCCTGCTCTGGGGGATGTTCGGCTGGCAGATCGCCCTGATCTACATCGGCACCGGTCTGCTGGTGGCCATCGTCGCCGGCATCGTCATCGGGCGGCTGCGGATGGAGCGGTACGTCCAGGACTACGTCTGGGAAATCAAGGTGGGGGAGAGCGCGATTGCCGAGCAGGGCTGGCCGGAACGTTTTGCTTATGCGCGCGACTACACCGCCGGCTTGTTGAAAAAAATCTGGCCGTATGTGGTGGTCGGCATCGGCATCGGCGCCTTCATTCACGGCTACGTGCCGCAGGACTTCCTGGTCAGGTGGGCCGGGCGCGACAATCCCTTCGCCGTGCCGCTGGCCGTGGCCCTGGGGGTGCCGCTCTATGCCAACGCCGCCGGGGTGATCCCCATCGTCCAGGCGTTGACCGCCAAGGGGATGGCGATCGGCACCGTGCTCGCCTTCATGATGGCGGTGACCGCCCTGTCGCTGCCCGAAGCGGTGATCCTGAGCAACGTTCTGAAAAAGCCGCTGCTGGCCACCTTCTTCGGGGTGGTGGCGGTGGCGATCATGATGGTCGGCTACCTGTTCAACCTCATCCTGTGACCGACAAGGGAGATAGGCGATGAAGATCGAAGTTCTCGGCAGCGGCTGCGCCAAGTGCACGCAACTCTACGACAACGTGAAAAAGGCCCTGGAACTCGCCGGCAAGGAGGCGGACGTCGTCAAGGTACAGGACATCCCCTCGATCATGAAATACGGGGTGATGAGCACCCCCGCCCTGGTTGTCGACGGCCAGGTCAAATTCTCCGGGCGGCTGGCAACCCCCGAAGAGATCGGAGGGCTGCTGTGAAGCGTGTGCTGGTCGCTTTGCTGCTGGCGGCGAGCGTTTCCGGCGCCCACGCCGAACTCCCCTCGGCCAGTGAGGCCGACGTGACCCGGGCGCTGGCCTCGGGCCGGCCGACCCTTGTCGACCTCGGTGCAGGGTCCTGTGCTTCCTGCAAGCAAATGGCGCCGATCCTCGAGGAGCTGGCCGCAACCTATCGCGACCGGGCCAACGTGCTGTTCGTCGATGTGCGCGAGGATGCGGCGGCCGGCAAACGCTTCCGCATCCAGATGATCCCGACCCAGATCTTCTACGACGCCAGGGGACGGGAAGTCAGTCGCCATGTCGGCTTCCTGGAGCGGGCCGATCTCGTCAAGGGGCTGCAGGGCGCCGGGCTGGAATGACCTTCCTCGACAACATCGAGCAGATCGTCGCCGCCTACCCGCTGATAGCCTTCGGGGCGGTCTTCCTGGCCGGGGTGCTCTCCTCGGCCTCGCCGTGCGTGCTGGCCACCATCCCGCTGGTGGTCGGCTTCGTCGGCGGGTACGCCGAGGGCGACCGCTGGAAGGCGTTCCGCTACTCGCTGACCTTCATCGTCGGGCTGTCGCTGACCTTCACTGCCTTCGGCGCGGCGGCGGGGCTGTTGGGGACGATGTTCGGCACCCTGGGCGGCGGGTGGTACGTGGCCGCCGGAGTGGTGGCGGTGGTGATGGGCTTGCAGATGGCCGGGCTCTACGAGATCCGTCTGCCGATCAGGCGCGAGTACCAGCCGAAACGCGGCGGGATGACCGGCGCCTTCCTGCTCGGGCTGTTCTTCGGTCTGGTGTCCTCGCCGTGCGCGACGCCGGTGCTGGTGGTGATCCTGACCCTGGTCGCCGGCAAGGGGGAGGTGTTCTACGGCATCGCCCTGCTGTTCGTCTACGCCCTCGGCCACTGCCTGCTGATGCTGGCGGCGGGCACCTTCACCGGCTTCGTCGAGGCTTTCGCCCAGGCGAAGGGGGTGGTGAACTTCTCCGCCTGGACCAAACGGGTCAGCGGGATGATCATTACGGCGGCCGGCGCCTGGTTCATCTGGCAAGCGTATTAAGTCTATTAAGCGAGGCAACGGAGATGAAAAAACGCGTCCTGTTTCTCTGCACCCACAACTCCTGCCGCTCGCAGATGGCGGAAGGCTTGGTCAACCATGATCTCGGCGACCGCTTCGAGGCGTTTTCCGCCGGCACCGAGGCGACGCGGGTCAACCCGCTGGCCGCCAGGGTGCTCATGGAACTCGGCATCGACCTCAGCCGTCACCGCTCCAAGACGATCGACGAATTCGCCGGTCAACCCTTCGACTACGTGATCACCCTGTGCGGCGATGCCGCAGAAAAGTGCCCGCTCTTTTTCGGCGGCGTCGAACGGGTGCACATCGGCTTCGATGACCCGTCGCGCCTGCCGGGGAGCGAGGCGGAGGTGTTGCCCGAGTACCGGCGGGTGCGGGACGAGATCCGGGCGCGGATCAAGGGATTTCTTCTGGAGGGGACAAAATGAGCGCCAAGCAGATGAGCTTCTTCGACAAGTACCTGACCGTCTGGGTGGCGCTGTGCATGGCGGTCGGCGTCGGCCTGGGCAAACTGTTCCCCGCTGCCGTTGCCGCGCTGCGCTCCCTGGAGTTCGGGGAAGGCTCGCAGATCAACATCCCGATCGCCGTGCTGATCTGGCTGATGGTCTACCCGATGATGCTCAAGGTCGACTTCTCGTCGGTCCTCAACGTCGGCCGGAACCCGAAGGGGCTGTTCGTCACCCTGTTCGTCAACTGGGTGGTCAAGCCTTTTTCCATGGCCTTCTTCGGCTATCTCTTCTTCCGCCTGGCGTTCAGCCCGTGGATCGCCCCAAGCGATGCCGACCAGTACATCGCCGGCAGCATCATCCTCGCCGCCGCCCCGTGCACCGCCATGGTTTTCGTCTGGAGCTACCTGACCGACGGCGACCCCGGCTACACCCTGGTGCAGGTCTCGGTCAACGACCTGCTGATGCTGCTCCTCTTCGCGCCGATCGTCACCTTCCTGGTGGCCGGAGCTTCGAACCTGGTGGTCCCCTTCGGCATCCTCTTCACCTCGGTGGTGGTGTTCATCGTCATCCCGCTGGTGGGAGGGGTGATTACCCGCACGACGCTGATCAAGGCGCACGGCGTGGAGTGGTTCAACAACAACTTTCTCCCGAGACTCCACCCGGTGGCGATTGCGGCGCTGCTGGCCACCCTGGTGCTGATCTTCGCCTTCCAGGCCGACAACATCACCGGCAAGCTCTTTCACGTGCTGCTGATCGCCGTGCCGATCACTCTGCAGGTCTACTTCAATTCGTCGCTGGCCTACGCCCTGATGAAGTGGCTGAAGGTCCCCTACGGCGTGGCCGCACCGGGGGCGCTGATCGGGGCGAGCAACTTCTTCGAGCTGGCGGTGGCGGTGGCGATCACCCTGTTCGGCCCTGAATCGGGGGCGGCGCTGGCCTGCGTGGTCGGCGTATTGGTCGAGGTGCCGGTGATGCTCTCGGTCTGCTCGGTGTGCAACCGCACCCGCCACTGGTTCCCGGCCGGGGGCCAAGGTGCACGGTCATGAGCCGGCAGAGGACCCTGACGATCAAGTGGCAGCGGCTGCTGGCCGACGGCAGGACCTGCCCGCGCTGCGGGTCGACGGAGGCTGAGCTCGACAAGGCGGTTGCGGCGCTCAGGCAGGCGCTTGCCCCGCTGGAGGTCGCCGTCATCCTCGAAAAGGGGGTGTTGCCCCCCGGGCAGTTCGCGCAGGATCCCATGCAGTCCAACGCCATCTCGCTCAACGGCCGGCGGCTGGAAGAGTGGCTCGGGGCGCGAGCCGGTCAGAGCGCATGCTGCGACGTCTGCGGGCCGAACGACTGCCGGACGCTGGAAGTCTCTGGCGAGGTTCACGAAGTCATCCCGGCGGGACTGATCATCAAGGCCGGCCTGCTGGCCGCGGCCCGATTGTTCGACGGGGATGCCGACGACCGTGCGCCTTGCCGGACCGGGGCCTGATTCTGCAAACAAGGTGAAGATTTGCGTTATAATTCGGTGCGCAGGCAGCTTGCAGCCAAACGGTGATGTCGAGGAGGCGTTATGATGAGGAAAAATTTCCGGCGATTGTTCGTGGGCGCGCTCTGCGCCGTGATCTTCGCGGTTGTCCCGCAGCATGCCGTGTCCGCCGCCGAGGCCGTGCTCTCCAAAGGGCAGACGGTTTACGTCCCGGTCTATTCGAATATCTTTACCGCCCCCAAAGCCGTGCCGATCCACCTCGCCAACATCCTGACCATCAGGAATACTGATCTGCACAATGCCATTCGGGTGACCAGCGCCGATTATTACGGGACCAAGGGCGCATTGATCAAAAAATACTACCGGCAGAGCGTCACCCTGGCCCCGCTGGAAACGACCTATGTCTATCTGTCGGAGCAGGACCAGGAAGGGGGCTTCGGCGCCAACTTCATCGTGCGCTGGCAGGCTGACCGGGAGGTGAACGCTCCGATCATCGAGTGCCTGATGGTCGGCAGCCAGGGGCGCACGTTCGTCAGCCCCGGGCAGGTCATCAGGGAGGAGACCAGGTAGCCGGCGGCAACTACCCGCCGCTGCAACTGCACGAGCAGGAACACGCCATCCCGCGGGCCTTGGCGAAGGCCTCCCGCCCCTCCTTCCACGTCAGCCAGGCGATCCCCAGGGCGCCAATGGCGTCGAGACTGCCGATGCCGGTCAGTTCGAAGCCGGCGCTGGAGGCCAGCAACACCACGGAAAGATACAGGCAGGCTTTCGAGCAGGCCGCATCGGCGAGGATCGCCGGCGAGTTCAGGGCGGTTCCGACCGTGGTCTTGTAGTGGATCAGCAGCCACATGAACGACATGGACACCACGGAGACGACCATCCCCCAGAGGGTCGTCTCCGGCTGGTGCTGCTGCACCAGGCTGATCACCGCCGTCAGCACCAGCCCGAGCGTCAAGGCGTAGAACGCCCCGCCGGTGATACGCAGGGCGCGCTGCTCGAAGGCGTCGCGGCTCTCCCCCTGGTTGTGACGGATGCGCCGGATCATGTGCCAGACGCCGACTGCCGAGATCACCTCGATAAAGGAATCGACGCCGAAGCCGAACAGGGCCAGCGTTTCGTCGCTGCTGCCGAGGACCATGGAGACGAGGCCCTCGACAAGGTTGTAGCCGATGGTGAGGCTGGCGAGCAGGCTGGCGCGGGCCAGCAGTTGCTGACGTTGGTTCTGGAGCATAAGCGGCCTTGGCGGTGGATTTCAGGGACGTCAGGGACAGTTTCCGGGAAATGCCCGGAAATGTAAACCCTCTCGCAGGACGGAGCCCGCCCCGGCACAAAATGCCGGGGCGGGCTCCGATTCAGCAGTTGCTGCAGCCGTTCAGGTTACTTCTTGCGGCTGTTGGCGCGGGCGAATTTGGGGTTGTCCATCGGATCGCCCTGGTAGCCGAGGGCCTTCCAGTCGAGCCGGCCGCCGTCGCCGTGGCAGTCGAGGCAGCCAAGAGCCTTCTCTTTCGGTGAAACCATGTGGTTGATCCGCCAGTACATCTCGGTCGGGGCGAAGCCGTATTCGCCGCTGTACGGCAAGCCGCTCGCCGCCATCCCCAGCTTGGCCGCCTTGGCCCAGTCGAAGTCGCGCCAGTAGCCGCCTTCGCCGAACACCTTGGCGGTGATGAAGGTCTTGTTCTTGACGTCGTAGATCTGCTTGCCGCTGTGCAGCTTGAACGGGTAGATCCTGGCCTTCTCATCCTTGATGCTGCCGTTCGGATAGGTCAGGCGGGTGACCTTGCTCGGGTCGATCTTGTCGCCGGCCTGGTAGGCGCTGGCGGTGCCGTTGTGCCAGAGGTAGACCGGCTTGACCATCTTCCCCCAGGTGAAGTGCCCTTTCTTCTTGTCGTAGGCGTGCTTGCCGAGGGCATCGGTGCTCTCGGGGATCTCCTGCCCGGCCGTCGACCAGTCCCAGGAGAGCTTGGTCGGCACCTCGCGGGCGAAGAAGGGGATGTGGCACGTCTGGCAGGAGACGCTGGCCAGGTGCTGGTTGAGGCGCGACTGCTTGTGCGGCGCCGCCTCGTGGCACTGCTCGCAGGAGAAGTGGTTCTTGCCGCCCGGCGAGACCGCCAGCGACTGGCCGGGGATCTGGTGGTCCCTGGTCTTGTGGCATTCCTGGCAGGCGAAGTTGTTGCCGTCCGTATCCATGTGCACGTCGAGCTGGCGGTTCGGATACTCCATGGACGAGTCGAGGTCGCCATGCTTCACCGCATCGCCGCCGCCGCCGTAGAAATGGCAGCTGCCACAGTTGAAGCGGGTCGGCTTGCCGACGTTCTGGGCGACGTGCATCAGGTCGACGCGCTTGGCCGGGTGGCCGGCGCCGCTCGGGTCCTTGCTGTAGGTGCCGGTGGTGTCGTGACAGACCAGGCAGTCGATGTTCCCGGGATTGCTGAAGTCGAAGCTGGCGTCCTTCCAGCCGTAGCCGGCGTGACAGCTGGTGCAGCGCGGTTCGTTGCCGGCGATGGAGGTGCAGAAGTTGTTGATGACGTTTTTCTTGCCGCGAACGGTTTCCTTGCCGTTGACGTCCTGCTTGAGCGCCCACGTCCAGTGGGTGGTCTTCATGAAGTCGGCGGCGTGTTTTTCGTGGCACTTGAGGCACTGCGCCGTGACCTGCGGGCCGCTTTCCAGCGGGCCCTGCACGAAGTAGCTGTGATCGTTTTCGGCCTTGGCCATGGCGCTTGTCGCCAGCGCCGTCAGCCCCAGGGCCAGGGCCAGGAACATGCCCAGCCGGCAGGTGAATCGATGTGTCATGATCGTCGTCCTTTCCGTTCTTCGCCCGGCGCTTCACGGCGCCGGCAGACAAAACAAGGGAGCGGCCGTGCCGCTCCCTTTAGTTAAAAGCTAAAACTTGATGGTCAGCGAGGCGTTCACGTCCCAGACCTTGTCCAGGACCGGGAACATGGAGAATTCCTTGCCGTCCTGGACGTCCTCGACCTTTTTCGGCAGGCCGACCGGCGAGCCGCTGCCGGTGTATTCATAGTCGTAGTAGATGCCGCTGAGCTTGATGAACATGTTCGGATTGACATCGAATATGTAGTAGGCTTCGCCGGCGTGACCGCGGGTCGCCAGCTTGCTCCCGACAATGTCGTCCTGGGCCTGGGTGAACGGCGTCCAGTACTTGGAACCGTAGTTGTACTCCAGGCCGAACTTGCCCATCGGCGCCGGCGTCTGGAAGCCGACGTAGATGCTGTAGCCGTCGCGCTCCTGGTCCCAGTTGGCCGACTTGATGTATTCGCCGGTATGCTGCATCTCGACGCCGGCGAAATTGCCCTTGTCGTCGAGCTTGATGTCGGTGACCTTCATGACCGGCAGGGCGTCGTAGAGCAGGCCGCCGAGCCCCATCGGGTTGTAGTTGGCATTCGGCTCGGTACGGGTCCAGCCGAAGGAGCCGAACCATTTGACGCCGTTTTCCTCCTGCCGGCTGAAGCCGAGCCCGACCAGGTTCATGTCGCCGATGTTCTCCTGCCCCTGGAAGCGGCTGATGTAGGCGCCGCCGTTCATCCCGTCGGGGATGCCGTCGTTGTTGGTGTCGGCAAAGGGCATGACCGCCAGCCCCTTGAACGAATCGACGATGTCGAAGGCGCGGAAGGCGGTCAGCTGGACGAAATTGGTCCCGTCGTTGAGCACATCGATGTTGAAGCCGGCCATGTGGGTGTCGTCGAGATCGGTTTCGGCAAAGAGCGAGCCGTTGCCGTACTCGGACTCGAAACCCTGACCGTAGCAGAGCCGCGCGACCATGCCGTCGATGCCGGTGAGGTCTTCGAGCCCGTAGCCGAGGGTGATGCCGTCAAAGTTGAAGTTGACCAGGTGGCCGGTCGGCGTGCCGCCGCGCAGTTCGTTTTCGCGGAACTCGGTCGGCGGGCCGTAGGTCGAGGGGCGGCGGCCGATGGAGAGGTAGAACGGGGTGCCGCCGATCTTGTTCCAGTCGAAATAGGCGCGCTCGACGTGGAGCAGGTCGCCGGTGGTGTTGCCGCTGTTGGTGCCGTCCATGGTGAATGAGTCGAAAGAATCGAACACCTGGACGCCGGTCGAGTCGCCCCAGTTCTTGTACATGTTGAGGCGGCCGGAGAAGTTGACGTTGTCCCAGACCTTGGCCTTCATGTTCAGGCGCAGCCGGGTCGTGTAGAGGATGCTGTTGTCGGCGTCGTACTTGGTCGGGCCGTTGCCGAACATCCCCTTGCCGCCGAGTTGCCCGGCCATGTACTTGCTCAAAAGGTCCGGGTAGGCGGCTCCCAGCGCACTGAACTTGTTGAAGAACTCCTGGTTGCTGGCGGTGTCGATGACGCCGTTGTCGGTCAGGTCGGCGACATAGGCCGCCATGCCGGCATTGGCCATGCCGACGAACTGGTCGAAATCGGTCATCATCCCCTGGTTGACGGTAATGTCCTTGTACACCAGGCTGTCGGCCTTGCCGCGCAGGTCGCCGGTGAAGGTGATGCGGTCGAGCACCGAATGCTTCTCCACGGCGTCAAGCCGCTTGGCAAGCTCCTTGACTTCGGGCGATGCCGGCGCTTCGGGCTTTTTGCTCTCCTCGACCTTTTTCGACAGGGCTTCCAGCGCGGCGCTGAGCTGCTGGATCTTCTGCTGCAGTTCCTGGATGGCAACCTCTTCCGGGGTCGCGGCCAGGCCGGCAGCGGGGAGCGCCAACAAGGCGGCCATCCCCAGGCACAGTAACCTCTTCATCGTCTGCCTCCTCTTTCAAAAAATGAATGAATGCCCGATCACCCGCAGGTTTCCGGATGCGGCGAGTCGGCGGCGTGATCGTAAAGGAACTGATGGATGTCCTTGAGATCCTGCTCCGAGAGCCCCTTGAGCGGTTCGGGGTTGTGCTCGAGCTTTTCGAAGAAACGATCCCACTGCTGCATGGTCTTGGTCATTGGCGTCACTTCTCCCCCGGCGCCGCCGGCACCGTGGCACTCCTTGCAGGTTTTCTTGAAGAGATGCTTCCCTTTGCGCGGGTTGCCGCCCTCGGCGCCGAAAGCCGAGGAGGCGAGAGCCACTGTCAAGCTCAGTGCGATAATGGTGGTGATCCGTTTCATGGCCAGCGCGTCTCCTTTGGTTGGTTGTGGTTGCCCTTGCCGGGGCAGGGCGTCGTGTTGGTATGCTGCTATCTGTATATGAAAATATATTTTTATAAAACTATCTGAATATATGACTTTCATGATGTATGCCAAGTTTGCCGAGACCTGCCAGAAGGGCGTTTGGCGTCGGCTGACGGTCGGGAGGTGGCTGCTTTTCGGTGATAAGGCGCTAACCCGCTGCCAAATAACAGCACCGGAGAAACGATGCGGGTCGGCTTTGAAAGTGCGGCCGTGGACGCTTCAGTCTTTGCGGGACGATGGTGGTGCCGGTAACGCGCGAGAGGATTTTCCCGGAGGAGAGCCAGCCGGGGCGGTTTGATGGCCGCCGGCTGGCAGGAGATCAGATCTGGTAGTCGAGCGGCTGCCCCTCGACGAAGACCCGCATGCTCTTCGGCCGGATATAGACCCGGTCGCCGACTTGCAGGGCCAGTTCGCGCAGGCGGTCGCGGGTCAGTTCCGCCTCGACCTGCAGGTGATTGTCGAGACGCTCCAGTTCCAGGCGCGGCAGGCCGCCGGCGCCGTGGATGTGGCCGATCACCGCCGCGATGGCGTCGGGGCCGGTCTGCTCGCGGCTGACCTCGATGTCGTGGGGGCGCACGTAACCGACCAGTTCCCGGCTGCCGGCAGCCTGCAGGGCGGGGAGAGGGAAGTCGACATTGCCGACCCGGGCCTGGCCGCCGTCGATGCGGCCGTGGAAGAGGTTGACGTTGCCCAGGAAGCCGTAGACGAAGGGGTTCGCCGGGTTGTCGTAGACCTCGGCCGGCGGGCCGACCTGCTCGATCCGGCCCTGGTTCATCACCACCACCTGGTCGGCGACTTCCAACGCCTCTTCCTGGTCGTGGGTGACGAACACGCTGGTCACGTGGATCTCGTCGTGCAGCCGGCGCAGCCAGCGGCGCAGCTCACTGCGCACCTTGGCGTCCAGGGCGCCGAACGGCTCGTCGAGCAGCAGCACCTTCGGCTCCACCGCCAGGGCGCGGGCCAGGGCCACGCGCTGGCGCTGGCCGCCGGAGAGCTGCGACGGGAAGCGGCCGCCCAGCCCCTCCAGCTGCACCAGCCGCAGCAGCTCCTGGACGCGGTCGCGGATCGCGCTCTTTTCCGGGCGGGTCTTGCGCGGGCGGACGCGCAGGCCGAAGGCGATGTTCTCGAACACGGTCATGTGCCGGAAAAGCGCGTAATGCTGGAAGACGAAGCCGACCTGGCGGTCGCCGACGCCGCGGTCGACCACGTCCTCGTCGTGGAAGAGGATCCGGCCGCTCCCCGCGTCGGGCGGCTCCAGCCCGGCGATGATTCGCAGCAGGGTGGTCTTCCCCGAGCCCGACGGGCCGAGCAGGGCGACCAGCTGGCCGTTGGGGACGTTCAGGCTGACGTCGTTCAGGGCGGTGAAGGCGCCGAACGTCTTGCTGATGTTGCGAACTTCGATGCTCATGACTTATTCCTCTGCCGGAGTCGGCTCAAGGGGGGCGGCGGCTTGCCGGCGCACCTGCCATTCGACCAGGCTCTTGGCGGCCAGGGTCAAAAGCGCCAGGATGGCGAGCAGGGAGGCGACGGCGAAGGCCGCGACGAAGTTGTATTCGTTGTAAAGGATCTCCACGTGCAGGGGGATGGTGTTGGTCTTGCCGCGGATATGCCCGGAGACGACCGACACCGCGCCGAACTCCCCCATTGCCCGGGCATTGCACAGGATCACGCCGTAAAGGAGCGCCCACTTGACGTTGGGGAGCGTCACCCGCCAGAAGGTCTGCCAACCGCTGGCGCCCAGGGAGAGAGCCGCCTGCTCCTCCTCGGAGCCCTGCTCCTGCATCAGCGGGATCAGCTCCCGGGCGACGAAGGGGAAGGTGACGAAGACGGTGGCCAGGACGATCCCCGGCACGGCGAAGATGATCTTCAGATCATGCTCGGCAAGGAACGGCCCCAGCCAACCCTGCAAGCCGAAGAGGAGCACGTAGATCAGCCCCGAGATCACCGGCGAGACGGCGAAGGGGAGGTCGATCAGGGTCAGCAGCAGGTTTTTGCCGACGAAGTTGAAGCGGGCGATGGCCCAGGCGGCGGCCAGGCCGAAGACCAGGTTGAGCGGCACGGCGATGGCCGCGGTCAACAGGGTCAGTTTGATCGCCGCCAGGGCGGCCGGATCGCTGAAGCTTGCCAGGTAGGCATTCCACCCCTTGCGCAGCGCCTCGGTGAAGACCGCCGCCAGCGGGACGAAGAGAAACAGGGTCAGAAAGCCTAAGGTCAGGGCGATCAGCAGCCACTTGACCCAGGGGCTCTCGGCTGTCGCGCCGGGAATGGCGGTCGACACTGAACTGGTGCGCAGGGCAATCGGTCCGGCCATGGGCTAGTGTCCTGTGGGGTTAGTTCCCTGCACAAATTGTGAGGGATTTTGGTTTCTGGCAAGGCGCGGTGACGCAGGCATAGTGGGACTACGCCGAGGAACCGCAACGTAGCCAGGGGACGAAAGCGCCACAATTTGAAAGGATAGAATTAACCGCACAGGACACTAAACTCCCGCCCGGTAGCGGTGACTGCTCCACCACTGCACCAGGTTGATGAAGAAGAGGATGGCGAAGGAGGCGACCAGCATGACCACGGCGATGGCGGTGGCCCCCGGGTAGTCGAACTGCTCCAGCTTGGTGATGATCAGCAGGGCGGTGATCTCGGTCTGCATCGGCATGTTGCCGGAGATGAACACCACCGAGCCGTACTCGCCCAGCGCCCGCGCGAAGGCGAGGGCGAAGCCGGTGAGCAGCGCCGGCAGGATCGCCGGCAGGATGATGCGGAGAAAGGTCTGCACCCGGCCGGCCCCCAGGCTGGCGGCGGCTTCTTCCACCGAGCTGTCGAGATCCTCCAGGGCCGGCTGCAGGGTGCGCACCACGAAGGGGAGGCCGATGAAAGTCAGGGCGATGGTCACTCCCAGCGGCGAGAAGGCGGCCTTGATGCCGAGCGGCTCCAGGTATTGGCCGAGCCAGCCGTTGGGGGCGTAGAGCGCGGTCAGGGCGATCCCCGAAACCGCCGTGGGCAGGGCGAAGGGGAGATCCACCAGCGCATCGACGATCTTTTTGCCGGGGAAGGAGGTGCGCACCAGCGTCCAGGCGACGATGAAACCGAACACCGCGTTGATCAGCGCGCCGGCCAGCGACGCGCCGAAGGTCAGCCGGTAGGAGGCCACCACCCGCGGGTCGCTGACGATCCTCCAGAACTCCTCCCAGCCGAGGGTGGCGGTCCGGAAGAACAGCGCCGAGAGCGGCACCAGCACGATCAGGCTCAGGTACAGGACCGTGTAGCCGAGGGTCAGGCCGAAGCCGGGGAGGACACTTGGTTGTTTGAGGCGAAAAGGTTTCATCGCTTGGCTCCTGCCGGGGCGGCCGTCTGGCCGCCCCGGCGCTTTTCGTCGGCCCTATTTTCCGGGCGTATAGATTTGATCGAACACGCCGCCATCTTTGAAGTGTTTATCCTGGGCGCTCTTCCAGCCGCCGAACAGTTCGTCGATAGTGAAAAGGTTGATCTTCGGGAACTGCTTCTCATAGGTCTTCGCCGCCTCGGGGAGGCGCGGCCGGTAGTAATTCCGGCCGGCGATGTCCTGCCCTTCCGGACTGTAGAGGTGATTCAGATAGGCTTCGGCCACCTTGCGGGTGCCGCGCTTGTCGGCGACCTTGTCGACCACGGTCACCGGCGGCTCGGCCAGGATCGAAATCGACGGCACCACGATCTCGAACTTGTCGGCGCCGAACTCCTTGACCGCCAGGAACGCCTCGTTCTCCCAGGAGATGAAGACGTCGCCGAGACCGCGCTGCACGAAGGTGGTGGTGGAGCCGCGGGCTCCCGAATCGAGCACCGGCACGTTCCTGAACAGGGCGGTGACAAAGTCCCGGGCGGTGGTGTCGGTGCCGCCCTTCTGCTTCAGGGCGTAGCCCCAGGCCGCCAGGTAGTTCCAGCGGGCGCCCCCCGAGGTCTTCGGATTGGGGGTGATCACCGACACCCCCGGTCTGACCAGATCGTTCCAGTCCTTGATCCCCCTGGGGTTCCCCTTGCGCACCAGGA
Source organism: Deltaproteobacteria bacterium (assembly GCA_005774545.1). GTDB lineage: Bacteria > Desulfobacterota > Desulfuromonadia > Desulfuromonadales > BM103 > VAUL01. The sequence goes on from VAUL01000004.1 coordinate 43,459, forward strand.
AGACGATGGTCGAGGTGTAGGGGGAGCTGTTGTGCGGCAGACGCTTCTGCCAGTCGGGCGGCAGCAGTTTGGCTTTGTCGGCGACGGCGTCGATGTCGCCGGCCAGGGCCAGGGTCACCACGTCGGCCTCCAGGCCGTCGATGACGGCGCGGGCCTGCTTGCCCGAACCGCCGTGAGACTGCTGCACGGTGACGGTGTCGCCGGTTTTTGCCTTCCAGTGCCTGGCAAAGGCCGCGTTGAACTCGACGTACAGCTCGCGGGTCGGGTCGTAGGAGACGTTGAGCAGGGTGACGTCGGCGGCGAAAACACTCCCCGCCGCCAGCAGGGCCGCGAGGGCCAGGACGAGACTTCTCTTCAGCATGGCACTTCCCTTTCGTTTTTGTCTATCGATTAAATAGACTATTTGGGTAAAATTTTTTGTCGCCCTCAAATCTGGAAGTCGACAACCCCGTGCAATTTTTTCTTCTCGTCTTCGGAGCGCTGCAGCATGTCCTGCAGCGTGGTGTGGTCGAGGATCTCGGCCATGGCGTCGCGGACATCCTTCATCACCAGGCGGATCCCGCAGGTCGCCTCGTCATGGCACTCGGTACATCGCTGGTAGGCGGTTTCGCTGACGCAGGCCACCGGGGCCAGCGGTCCCTCGAGGATGCGGATGGCCCGGCCGACGCTGATCTCCGCCGGCGGCTTGGCCAGGGAATAGCCGCCGCCTTTCCCTTTGCGGCTCTGCAGCACCCCGGCGTTCTTGAGCTGGAGCAGGATGTACTCCAGGAACTTCTTGGGAATGCGCTCCCGCTCCGCCAGGTCCGAAATCAGCAGCGGTCCTTCGCCGTATTCACGGGAGAGGAGGAGCAACGCCTGCAGGCCGTATTTGGTTTTCTTTGATATCATTCTTTGTCGCTGGATTATCTGGTCTGGAGACGTGTCGGGTTTCCCGCCAGAGCTGCCGTCAACGCCTATCGCAAGGGGGCTGCCGGAAACGGTTCCCGACGAGCCATGGCTCGGCCCGGCAGGTCGGTCCGTATCCCGATGGGGTAAGGCTAACGGCAGGAGGTGAAACTGTCAAGTAAAATTTATATAGTCTATGTATTTTATAGACTAATCTGATTCCACCGCGGGTCACACCCCTGAATAAAAGGTTTTATTCGTTTGGTTGGCCGGTCCGTTGGCAGAACATGAGGACGGCTGCCTGGCAAGGTGTCTTGCTGTTTCGAAGCCGGCACCCGGTTCTCAACCTGCCAGAAGTTGGTCGATGGCCGCGTAAAGCTCCTCGATTTCCACGGGTTTGTACAACACCAGATCCATCCCCGTCTCGCGGCAGTTGTCAAGGATCTTGGTGCCGACGTGGGCGGTAAAACCGACGATCGGGGTGCGGGAAATCCTTCCGGACTCGTTCTGGCGGATTAAACGGGCCACTTCCAGCCCATTCATTCCGGGCATCTGCAAATCCATGAGGATGAGGTCAAAGTTTCCGTGCTGCCATTTCTCGACGGCCTCCGCCCCGGAGGCTGCCGTTTCTGACTGCCAGCCCCGCGAGTTGAGTGCCAGCTTTATGACCTCAAGGATCATCGGATCGTCATCAGCAATGAGGATCCGCGCATGGCCGGGGGCGCGGCTGGTTTGGGCCATTACTGTCTCGTCGGGAGGCTGGTACGCCAGTTCCGGAGATTTCAACGGGACAGAGAAGACAAAGAGGGAGCCCCTCTCCCGTCCCTGAACGGTGATCCGTCCCCCCATCAGTTCAACGAGCCCCTTGCAGATCGCCAGACCCAGTCCACTGCCACCGTACTGACGGTGAAAGGATGTATCAACCTGCTGGAAGCTCTCGAAAATCAATTGGTGCATTTCTTCCGGAATGCCGATCCCCGTATCCGCTACAGCAAAAACCAGATGCCGTTCTTGCGATTGGAGGGTAACGCTAATCTCCCCTTCAGGTGTGAACTTGATGGCATTGCCGATCAGGTTGACCAAGATCTGCTTGATCTTGAGCCAATCGCCAACAACGATGGATGGCACTTCCGGACTGACTTGCCAGCTTAATTTCAGGTTCTTCTCATGCGCGGCAAGCGCGAACATCTCGATGACTTCCTGTATCCCGGCGATCGGAGCGAACGGTTCATCGGCAAGGGCCAGGCTGCCGGCTTCGATCCGGGAGAAATCGAGAATGTTGTCGACCAGCTTGCGTAGCGACTTGGCCGACTTGTCGGCCATCGCCAGCAGTTCACGGCCCTGCTGTTCCGTATGGATCTGCCACAGCCGCTCGATTGCCAAAAGAAAAACGGTCATGGGGGTGCGGATTTCGTGGCTCATGTTGGCCACGAACTGGCTCTTGGCACGGCTGGCCGCTTCCGCCGCCGCCTTGGCCAGGCGCAGTTGCTCCTCGGCCTGCTTGCTCTCGGTGATGTCATAGTTGATGCCATCGAACCGGATCGGCGTGCCATCCGGTGCATACGTTGCCTGCCCGGCGGAGCGAATCCAGCGGATTGCGCCGGTTTCGGGGTTGACTGCCCGATGGTCAATCTTATAGAGCGAATGGTCTTTGATGGCCGCCTCGACCGCCAGGCGGGTCGGTTCGCGATCGTCCGGATGAATCCGGCTCCAGAACAGCTCGATGGTCGGTTCGACCCCGGGGGGGACGAAAAACAACGCCCTGGTCCGCGGATCCCAGTTCAATTCCCCCAGCGGCAATTCGTTCAGCCACAACCCGATCCCGGTAACATCCAGAACCCAGGACAAATGCTGGCGACTCGCGTGCAGTGCTTTCTCGGCCTGCTTGCGCTCGGTAAGATCCCGTCCGTAGAAATTGACGTAACCGTGTCCGGCAATCGGCACCAGGATGAAAGAGAGGTCGCGGTTGTCGAGGTGGATTTCCAGCTCCCGGTTGACCCCGCCTGCCAAGGTTGTGGTGATTTCTTGGCGGATGGTTCCCGGGAGGGGATGGCCGACGGCAGTTTGCCAGCACCCCAGCAATCCTGCTGCTGCACGGTTGGCGTAGAGCAGAATGCCTTCCTGGGTCGCACGCAAAACCGGGAAAGGGTTCTCCTCTGGAAACAAGGCGGCATGAAGGGTTCCGTCATAGAGGTCGCCCTGGCCATTGCCCATGGTTGTCCGCTCCCTTTGCAATCGAAGTCATGAAGATTCAATTCTAAAACCAGATTTGCGCGTGCACAAGGCTCAGCCGTACTGATATGCGACGGGGAGCGGATGAAGGTAGATGGCGGGGTGCCGAACTGCTCAGCCGCCCAGGTAGGCCTTCTTGACCTCGGGGTTGCCGAGCAGCTCAGCGCCGGTGCCGCTGGCGACGATCCTGCCGGTATCGAGGACGTAGCCGCGATGGGCCAGGTGCAGGGCGAGGCTGGCGTTCTGCTCGACCAGCAGCAGGGTCAGCCCCTCCTCGTTGAGGCGCTTGAGGGTGCGGAACAGCTCGAACTTGAGGACCGGGGCCAGCCCCATCGACGGCTCGTCGAGCAGCAGGAAGCGGCAGCCGGTCATCAGCGCCCGGCCGACGGCGAGCATCTGCTGCTCCCCGCCGGAGAGCGATTCGCTGCGTTGGGCGCGGCGCTCGGCAAGGCGCGGGAAGAGATCGAAGACCCGCCGGAAGTCGTGGGCGAGGTCGGCGTCCTTGCCGCGGGCATAGGTGGCGAGCTTGAGATTCTCCTCGACGGTGAGCTTGCCGAAGATCCGCCGCCCCTCGGGGACCAGGGCCATCCCCAGCCGGCTGACCACCTGGTCGGGCGGGGTCGCCAGCAGCGAGTGGCCGCGCAGGCGGATGTCGCCGCCGGCCACCCGCGGCGCTTCGGGCGGGGCAAGGCGGGCGATGCTGTAGAGGGTGGTGGTCTTGCCGGCGCCGTTGGCGCCGATCAGGGTGACGATCTCCCCTTCGCGCACGTGGAAGCTGATGCCGTGCAGCGCCTGGATGTTGCCGTATTTGACGGCGAGGTTTTCGACTTCGAGCAGCATCTAGTGTCCTGTGCGGCTAGTTCCCTGCACAAATTGTGAGGGATTTCGGTCTCTGGCAAGGCGCGGTGACGCAGGCATAATGGGACTACGCCGAGGAACCGTAACGTAGCCAGGGGCCGAAAGCGCCACAATTTGAAAGGATAGAATTAGCCGCATAGGACACTAAATCTGGTCGTCCCCGAGGTAGGCGCTGATGACCGCCGGGTGGTTGCGGATCTCGTCCGGGGTGCCGTCGGCAATCGTCTCGCCGAAGTCGATCACCTTGATCCGCTGGCACAGTTCCATCATCACGTCCATGTGGTGCTCGATCATCCAGATGGTCACGTCGAAGCTGGCGTGAATCCAGCGCACCAGGCGGATCAGCTCCTGGATGTCGGCCGAATTCAGCCCGGCGGCCGGTTCGTCGAGCAGCAGCAGCTTCGGCTTCCCGGCCAGGGCCCGGGCGATTTCGAGCTTGCGCTGGGTGCCGTAGGAGAGGTTCTTCGGCAGATCATGGGCGTGGCGGTCGAGCTGAAAGACCGCGAGCAGTTCCATGGCCTCGCGCTCGATCTCCGCCTCGCGCGCGCGATAGGTGCGGCTGCGGGCCACGGCGTGCAGGAAGCCGTAGCCGAGGCGGCCGTGGCGGGCGACGCGGATGTTGTCGAGGACCGTCATCTCGTTCCACAGGCGGATGTTCTGAAAGGTGCGCGCCACCCCCAGCGCCGTGACCTTGTGCGGCTTCAACCCTTTGGTGTCGACGCCGTTGATCCTGATCGTGCCGCCGCTCGGCTGGTAGAAGCCGCTGACCAGATTGAACACCGTGGTCTTGCCGGCGCCGTTGGGGCCGATCAGGCCGACCAGTTCGTTTCCCTCCAGCCGCTCGGCGAAGCCGGAGACGGCGCGCAGTCCGCCGAACTGGATGGTCAGTCCGCTGATCTCGAGGACGGGAGCGTCAGGAGCCGTCGGATGCGCGTTCATTTGAACCGGTAGAAGCGTTTCAGCTTCGGAAACAGGTCGCCCAGTTCGCGGTTCCCCATGATCCCCTCGGGGCGGAACTGCATGATGACGATCAGCAGCAGCGGGATCAGCACCCACTTCCACACCTGGCTGACCTCGTAGCTCTCCGGCACCAGGCTGAGCTGGTGGAGCAGGTCGTTGAGCCAGGGGATGACGAAGCGGAAGCCCTCGAGCAGCAGGGTGAAGAGGATCGCCGCCAGCACCGAGCCGGAGAGGGAGCCCATCCCGCCGAGGTAGACCATGACCAGGACCTCGGTCGACTTGAGGATGTTGAAGGAGCCGGGGTTGACGTAGCCGAGGATGAAGGCGAACAGGGCGCCGCCGACCCCCGCCAGCCCCGAGGAGAGCATGAAGGTCACGGTCTTGATCCGGTCGGTGTTGACGCTCATGATCTCGGCGGCCACCTCGTTCTGGCAGATCGCCATGACCCCCTTGCCATAGGTCGAGGAGAGGTAGCGGCGCAGCAGCCAGACCGACAGCACGGTGAAGACGAAGACCCACAGCGGCATCCACGGCAGTTCCAGCGTCTCCTCCATGCCGTTGACGATCTTCTTCATCCCCATGAAGCCGCGCGAGCCGCCGATGATGTCGAGGTTCTCGATGACGCTGAGGATGATGTAGTTGGCGGCCAGGGTGATGATCGCCAGGTAGTCGCCGCGGGTGCGGTAGGAGGGGACGGCGACCGCCAGCCCGGTCAGCGCCGCGGCAATCCCGCCGGCGATGACCAGCACGGGGAAGCCCCAGACCGCCAGTTCCGGCCCCAGCCAGGCCTCGCCGAAGGCCTTGTGCCCGGAAAAGAGCAGGACGCCGAGGATCGAGGCGGTGTAGGCGCCGACGCACATGAAGCCGGCGTGGCCGCAGGAGAACTCCCCCATGTAGCCGTTGACCAGGTTGAGGCTGGTGGCGAGGATCACGTTGACCCCCATGAACATCAGCACCGAGACGACGTAGAGACTCAGCCACTCGGCCTTGGCGCCGTAGACCAGCAGGGCGCCGGCGATCGCCAGCAGGAACGGGACCGAGTAGCGCTGCATGGGTCAGATCTTCGTGGTTCGGGCGACGCCGAACAGCCCGGTCGGCTTCCACACCAGGATCAGCATCAGCACCGAGAAGGCGATCAGGTCGCGGAAGGTCGAGGGGAAGAAGGCCACCACCATGATCTCCACCGCGCCGAGCAGGAAGCCGCCGAGGAACGCCCCGCGGATGTCGCCGATGCCGCCGACCACCGCGGCGATGAACGCCTTCCAGCCGATCAGCGCGCCCATGTACGGCTCGAGGATCGGGTAGGACATGGCGAAGAGCAGCCCGGCCAGCCCGGCCAGCCCGGAGCCGAGGGCGAAGGTGGCGACGATCACCGTGTCGACGGAGATCCCCATCAGCGGCACGGCGAACCGGTCGCAGGCGATGGCCCGCATCGCCATGCCGATGCGGGTTTTGGTGACGATGCGCTGCAGGACGAGGAAGACCAGCAGTGCGGTGGCGATCACCGCCAGCTTGAGGTTGGTGACGCTGACCCCGGCGACGGTGTAGACCTGCTCGTCGAGCAGCGTGGGGAACGCCTTGCGGCTGGCGCCGAAGGTGGCAAGGTTGGCGTGCTCGAGGATCAGCCCGCACATCAGCGCGGTGATCACCACGTAGAGGCGGTCGACCCCCTTGCGGCGCAGCGGCCGGTAGGCGATCCGCTCCAGGGAGACGCCGACCAGCGAGGTCAGCAGCATGGTCAGGGGGATGGCCAGGACCAGGGCGGCCCACCCCGGCAGGCCGACGGCGGCGAGCAGGAAGCTGGCGACGAAGAAGGCGATGTAGGCGCCGACCATGAACACGTCGCCGTGGGCGAAGTTGATCAGGGTCAGCACGCCGTAGACCATGGTGTAGCCGAGCGCAATGAGGGCGTAGAAGCTCCCCCACTGCAAGGCGTTGATCAGGTTTTGCAAAAGACTGGCTAACATCGCGTTCCGTGACTGCCGGCGGCTGATGAAAAGCCCCCGTCTGCGGTGTTGCCCTTGGTTTCGTCGCTGCGACGTACCTTACGGTACGCCTCGCTCCTCACCCTGCGGGCGCCTTGCACCTGGGGGCTTTTGATCAGCCTGGTTGGCAAATGGTGCCGGTCTGCCCGCAAGTTACGGGCAGACCGATTTGGTGAACTCGAACTCGCCCTTGTCGTTGATCTTCACCACCACCGCGCACTTGATCGGGTCGCCCTGGGCGTCGAACTTCATCTTGCCGGTGATGCCGTCGAAGCTCTTGATCCTGTCCATCGCCTCGCGGATCGCCTTGCGGTCGGCCTTGAGCTTGCCGGTGAGATTGCCGGACTCCTGGATCGCCTGCAGGACGATGCGGGTGGCGTCCCAGGTCAGGGCGGCGACGTCGTCGGGAACGTAGCCGTACTTCTTCTGGTAGCGCTCGATGAACTCCCGGGTGGCGCCCTTGGCGCCGGCCGCGGCGTAGTGGGTGGAGAAGAACAGCCCCTTGCAGTCGTTGCCGCACAGCGTCATCAGCTCCGCCGAGCCCCAGGCGTCCGAGCCCATGAACGGCTTCTTCCAGCCGAGCTGGTGGGCCTGCTTGACGATCAGCGCCACCTGGTTGTAGTTGTTCGGGACGAAGATGAAGTCCGGCTTGGCGGCGATGATCTTGGTCAGCTGCGCGGAAAAGTCCTGGTCCTTGGTGCCGTGGCTTTCGAAGGCCTTGATGCTCCCCTTGCCCATCTTCTTCTCGAACTCGTCGCGGAAGATCTCGGCCAATCCTTTCGAGTAGTCGTTGGAGAGATCGTAAAGCACCGCGGCGCTCTTGGCCTTGAACTGCTCGACGGCGAAGTTGACCGCCACCGGCCCCTGGAACGGGTCGAGGAAGGCGGCGCGGTAGACCCAGGGGCGGTCTTTGGTGGTGTCAGGGTTGGTCGACCAGGGGCTGACCATCACCGTCTGGTTGTCGTCGGCGACCTGGCCGGCGGGCACCGCCTGCTTGCTGGAGTTGGGGCCGATGACCGCCAGCACCTCGTCCTTCTCGATCAGCTTGAGCATGGCGGTCACCGCCGATTCGGCCTTGGCCTCGTTGTCTTCGTAGACGAACTCCAGCGGGTACGCCTTGCTGCCGACCTTGAGGCCGCCCTTGGCGTTGATCTCGGCTTTCAGCATCTCGGCGGCGAACTTCGACGACTCGCCGACCTTGGGGATGTCGCCGGTCAGTTCGATGTTGAAGCCGATCCTGATCGTCTCCGCGGCGAAGGCGGGGAGAGCGAGCAGCAGGGTGGCGGCAGCGAGTGCGAGCAGGCGCGTCATCGGTTCCTCCTTGGGGCTGGTCGGGTCATGAGTGCGGGTCCGGTGGGCACCCGCCCGCGAACGAACATCATTAATCAAGCCGTAAGTGCCTAGTACAGCAACGGGCAGGGGGTTTGTCAAGGGCGGCGACGCGGTGCGATTGTTCTTGATACCCCGGCGGACTCACGTTAAAGTTAACAAACGTTTCAGGTAGATCCCTCTGGAGGGAAGATGCCCTGCCCCGCGTGTTCCGACGGCGACCGCCCCTGCCATTGCCCGATGGCCCGGGCGGTCGTTGTTTTTGCCCCCCCTGAGTCCCCGGGCTATCCCATGTAGATGAGGAAAGGAGAGCAGCGATGAAATGCCCGTTGTGCAAGAGCCGGAAGGTGGAGATTGACATCCATGCCGAGGGGTTCTCCCAGGACGCCCGCGAATGCGCCGACTGCGGCGGGATCTGGACCTTCTCCGGCGAAAACCTCAAGATCATCAAGGGGAGCGTGCAGAAGACGCAGAAAGTCTGCACCGATTTCATCTGCCCGACCTGCAAGCACATGGTCAGCTACGAGACCGCGCTGAGCGCCTTCCAGTTCCAGGAGCACCTGTACGAATGCACGGTGTGCGGGACGGTCTGCTCGGTTGCCCACGACAAGGTCGAGGTCGTCAGGGACTCCCAGAAGGGCTCGTTCCTCAGCTCCTCCGGCGAGCAGGTCGAATCCGACGACTACAACACGATGTAAGCCCCTGACCGCCCTCTCCGGCGGTCTGCTTCCGTCAAGCAGCGGCCACTTGCGCCATCGCCTTGCGATGGCCCGGGTGGTCGTTGCTTGTCGGGCCGAAACCTTGCGCGCCGAAAGTGAAACGTTGCATGGAACTGATCGACATCACTCGCCGCCTGGCCGATGACCTGCGCCCTCTGCGCTTCGGTGCGCCGGTCACCCACGTCTACCATCCCCTCGATTATGCCTGGCCGTGCCATGAAGCCTATCTGCGGCGCTTCGGCCGGGCGTCCAAGGAGGCGGTGTTCCTCGGCATGAATCCGGGGCCGTGGGGGATGGCGCAGACCGGCGTGCCTTTCGGCGAGGTCGCCGTCGTGCGGGACTGGCTCGGCATCGACGCCGCCGTCGCCCGGCCGGTCGGGGAGCATCCGGCCCGGCCGGTGCTCGGGCTCGCCTGCCGGCGCAGCGAGGTGAGCGGCCGCCGCCTCTGGGGGCTGTTCCGCGAGCAGTGCGGGGCTCCGGAGCAGTTCTTCCGGCGGTTTTTCGTGGTTAACTACTGCCCGCTGCTCTTTCTGGAAGCCTCGGGACGCAACCGCACTCCCGCCCAGCTGCCGGTCGCCGAGCGCCAACGGCTCGAAGCGCTGTGCGACGAGGCGCTCCGGCGGACCGTCCGGGCGCTGGACGCCCGGATGGTGATCGGCGTCGGCGGGTTCGCCGCCGAGCGCGCCCGCCTGGCCCTGGCCGGCGAAGCCGTGACCATCGGCCAGGTGCTCCACCCCAGCCCGGCCAGCCCCGCGGCCAACCGCGACTGGGCGGGGGAGGTTCAGAAGCAGCTGCGCCAGCTCGGCATCCGGCTCGCGCCGTGAGGGCGTCCCGTTTCGCCCGGCTCTCGCTCCGCACTATTTTCTGAACAAGGAGGACGGTTCATGCACCCCGGCTGGTTCGTGCGCGGCGACATCGACGGCTTCTTCGGCCTGTTCGTCGACAATCTCCTGCAACTGATGCTCATTGCCGTCCTCTGCGGCCAGGTGTGCGGCATGCCCGATGAGCTGATCTTCGGGCGGATCATGCCGGGGGCGGCGCTGTCGATCCTGTTCGGCAACGCCTTCTATACCTGGCAGGCCAGGCGGCTGGCGCTGCGCACCGGGCGCAGCGACATCACCGCCCTGCCGTACGGGATCAACACCGTCAGCCTGATCGCCTACGTCTTTTTGATCATCGCCCCCATCTACTTTCAGACCCAAAATCCCACCCTCGCCTGGCAGGCCGGTCTGTTCGCCTGCCTGGCCAGCGCCGTCCTCGAGTGCGTCGGCGCCCTGGTCGGCGACTGGCTGCGCCGGCACACCCCGCGGGCCGCGCTCCTTTCGTGCCTGGCCGGCATCGCCATCACCTTCATCGCCATGGGCTTCGTCTTCCAGATCTTCGCCATGCCGGCCATCGCCGTCATCCCGGCGCTGTTCGTGATCATGGTCTACGGCGGTCAGGTCAAGCTGCCGCTGGGGGTGCCCGGCGGGTTCGTCGCCGTACTGCTCGGCGTGGCCCTCGGCTGGGGACTGCGCCTGGCCGGGCTGCCGTACTTCCAGCCGCTGGACGCCCCCTACACGTTCGCCATCCACCTGCCGCAGCCGGCGGTGGGCGACATGCTCGCTTTCCTGAGCAACGGCGAGGGGTGGAAGTACTTCTCGGTGATCGTGCCGATGGCGCTGTTCAACGTGATCGGCTCGCTGCAGAACCTGGAGAGCGCCGAGGCCGCCGGCGACCGCTTCGAAACCCGTTCGTCGCTCCTGGCCAACGGCCTCGGTTCGATGGTGGCGGCAGTGCTGGGCAACCCCTTTCCGACCACGATCTACATCGGGCACCCGGGGTGGAAGGCGATGGGGGCGCGCTGGGGGTACTCGCTGCTCAACGGTGTGGTGATCACGCTGCTGTGCCTGATCGGCGGGGTCACGCTGGTCCTCAAGGTGGTGCCGCTGGAGGCGATGATCGGCATCCTCCTGTGGATCGGCCTGATCATCACCGCCCAGGCCTTCCAGGAGGTGCCGAAGAAGCACAGTGCGGCGGTGGCCCTCGGCCTGATCCCGGCGCTGGCCGCCTGGGGGCTGCTGCTGATCGAGACCGCCCTGCGCAAGGCGGGGGTAAGCCTGTTCGAGGCCGCGCCCAGGTTCGGCGGCGACCTCTACATCTACGGGGTCATCGCCCTGAGCCAGGGGTTCATGCTCACCTGCATGGTGCTGTCGGCGATCATGGTCTTCATCGTCGAGCGCCAGTTTTTCAAGGCGGCGCTGTGGACCCTGGTGGCGGCGCTGCTGGCGTTTTTCGGCGTGATCCACGCCTATGACCTGACGCCGGCGGGGGTGCAGAACAAGTTCGGCCCCGGCGCCGCCGCCGATTTCGCCCTGGCCTACCTGGGTGCGGCGCTGCTGCTGGTCGCCCTGCACCGCTACAACCGGCGGCACGCCGACGAGAAGACCGGCCTGGTGGCGTGATTCGCTGCCGGAGTGCGGCAGGAGAGGCTGGGTGAACAGGTGCGAGTTCCTTGCCTAAAACCCCCGGGAGCGTGACGGCGGGGAGCTCTCCCCGCCGGGTATGAAAAGCAATTTTCAAGCCACCAGGCGACCCGCTGCCGCGTCCTCTGCCGTCATGAAGGCCAGCCCGTCCCGCACCCGGATGATCTGCTCCGCCCGGGCGGCGATCTCGGCGTTGTGGGTCACCAGGACCACGGTCGTCCCTTCGGCGTGCAGGCTTTTGAGGATCGCCAGGATCTCCGCCTCCGCTTCCGAATCGAGATTGCCGGTCGGCTCGTCCATGAGCAGCAGCGGCGGGTTGTTGGCCAGCGCCCGGGCGATCGCCACCCGCTGCTGCTGTCCCCCCGAGAGCTGTGCCGGACGGTAATCCGCCCGGTCGGCAAGGCCGACGCGGGCGAGCAGGTCCCCGGCGCGTGCCGTCTGCCGGCTGCCCGGCACCCCCGCCAGCATCAGCGCCAGCTCGACATTCTCCCGCGCGGTCAGGTTGTTCAGCAGGTTGAAGAACTGGAAGACGAAGCCGATCTTGCGGGAACGGACTTCGGCCAGGGCGCGTTCGTCGAGGGTGTCGAGTGCAATGCCGTCGAGGGATACGGAGCCGCTGGTGGGGCGGTCGAGACCGCCGAGAAGGTGCATCAGGGTGCTTTTGCCGTGCCCCGACGGGCCGATGATGCAGGTGAAGGAGCCGCGCGGAATTGTCAGCGTCACGCCGCGCAAGGCCGGGGTGACAACGCTGCCGCGCTGGTAGTTTTTGGTGAGCTGCCGGCAGGTGATGATGTCATTCATAGCTGATGGCCTCCACGGGCGAGAGCCGTGACGCGCGCCAGGCCGGATAAAGACCGGCGAGCACGGCGACCGCCGCCGAAAAGAGTATCGCTCCGCCAATGACCAGCGGATCGGGAAGGCCGATCCCTCCCGACCCCTTGACGAAGCTGGTAAAGGCGTTCTGTTCCAGGTGCGGAGCCACCGCGAGGGTGAACAGCAGGCCGCTGCCTACGCCGCAAACGCCGCCGAGCAGGCCGTAGAGTCCGGATTCCACCAGGAACAGCGTGAAGATGGTGCGGCGCGTCGCACCCAGCGCCTGGAGGATGCCGATCTCGCGCTTGCGCTCGTAAGTGGCGGTCAGCATGGTGTTGACGATGCCGAAGGCGGCGGCGAGCACGGCGACGGCGGCAATCAGCTGCAGCGTGACGTTCACCGAGCCGACGATGGCGAGCACCGAAGCCAGCATCTGCCGGTCGGAGACCACGCCAAGGCTGACCTGTTCGCGAATCCGCTCGATCGCCAGGTCGATGCCGGTGACATCGTCGACCTTGACAGCCAGATAGGAGACGTGGCTGCCGGTGCCGAACAGGCGCTGGGCCGTGGCCAGCGGGAGGAACACCGTCACGTCGTCCTTGCCGCCGGTGGCGGCGAGCACCCCTTTCACCGGCAGCGCCTCGCCGCGCACCACGACCTTCCCGCCCGGCTGCAGCCGGAACTGCTCGGCCGCTTCCGCGCCCAGCAGCACCGCGATTTCATCCGTGGCGGCCAGATCGCTGCCCGCGGCGATCTGCCACCCCTTGAAGGCGCGCATTTCGTCCGGGAGGATGCCGCTGACCGATACCGGCCGGTTGTTGATCGCGCTCTTCTCGGCGAGGACCGGGACGACCGTCATGCCGGGGAGCGCCTTCACCCTGGCGTACTCTTCCATGGTGATGTTCGACGGCAGGACTTCGCCGGTGAGGATGGAGACCTGCTCGTAGGCGCAGGAGCCCTTGGGGGTGACGACCAGGTTGGCGCCGAGGGCGTTGGCTTCGCGCATCACCTCCTGTTTCAGGCTGCCGCCCAGGGCCAGGAAGGTGACGAACGCGCCGATGCCGATGGTGATCCCGAGCAGCGTGAAGACAAACCGCCCCCGTCGGCGCGTCATGTTGTTGACCACCAGTTTCGGGAGATTCATGCTCACCCCCCGAGCCGGTGCTGCCGCACGATCTTCAGTTCGCTGGCGGTAAAGACGTATCCGCCCTGCACCTGGGTAAAGCTGCCGGTGACGTGAACTTCGTCACCGATCTGCGGCAGGGGGCCCTGGTACTTGACCGGCAGGAGCGGCTGGTTGCAGTTCGGCGTGGTGCACTGCAACTCCTTCAGATCCATGAGGCCGAAAACGGTGGTGTCGGTTCGCGAAAAGGCTTTGGTGACGCCGACGATGCTGATGACACCGCTGTAGGCGGCGGGGTCGGCGCTGGCTTCGTTGACGTTGATAAGGGTTTTGGACTCGTTGCAGCCGCCGAGTGCGACCAGGCCGGCCATGGCCAATGCGGCAACAAGAAGCGACGTCCGCAGGGAACGCTTCATGGGGTGGATCCTTTCGGTTGGAGAGAGAGTTGTCGGCGGTCAGCCGACGCACGCCCGTGCGGACGGTCCCGGCAGGCCGGGCCGTCGGCGGCGGTGCGTCGATGCGGGCGGGATCAGGCGGTTTCCGGAGGGTGGTCGATGGTGCGGTAATCGCCGCCGTTCAAGGGCGCCACGCTCTCCCGCCGGAGAATGAACAACTCCGTGGAGGCGGTGACGGCCGCCGGTACTTCATGCAGGACGATACTGAGGCAGACGGGACATTGGCAGTCCGGCTCGCCGCAGTGGCCGCCGTCCGTGGCCGGCTGCGGTTCCGGGGCCGGGCAGCAGGTCTCGGCCGGAGCCTTGCCGGCCATGGCCGCGGGGATGAATGCCCCCTGGCCCGACAGGGTCAGCGCGAGTATCAAGGCGGTGGCAAGGCGCAATACGACCGAATGCATACTAAATAGATAAACAATATGGCCAGGTAAAGTCAAGAGGTCGGTCAAGAATGACGGGGCTGTTTCCCGGAAGGCGGCTTTCCCTTGACATCGCCCGGCGGAGTCATTAGATTGATAGACGTAAAGGGGAGTAGTTATCGGCCGGGGCTTTCGGCCGACCCGGTTTCGTCACTACGGCCGCAAGGCCCGGAACCGGGGCAGTCAGCTGCCAACAAGACCTTTACCCAGGGCAAGCGTGCCGGGGGTAAAGGTCTTTTTCGTTACCCCCGGCGAAAGACCAACAGATCGATCGTCGGAGGCAACCATGATCAACAGGCTTAAAACCACTCTGCTCCTCTCGCTGCTCACCGTGCTGATGGTCCTGATGGGGAGCGCCATCGGCGGCCAGGCCGGCATGCTCTTCGCGTTTGTTCTGGCCCTGGCCATGAACTTCTTCTCCTACTGGTTCTCGGACAAGATCGTCCTGAAGATGTACGGGGCGCAGGAGGTCGGCGCCCACGACCATCCGGCCTTCTACGCCATGGTGCAGCGCCTGGCCCTCCGGGCCGGCCTGCCGATGCCGCGCGTCTACATCATCCCCTCCGAGAGCCCCAACGCCTTCGCCACCGGCCGTAACCCGCAGCACGCCGCGGTCGCGGCGACCGAGGGGATTCTGCGCATCCTGACCCCGGACGAACTGGAAGGGGTGATGGCCCACGAGCTGGCGCACGTGCAGAACCGCGACATCCTGGTCGGCACCATCGCCGCCACCTTCGCCGGCGCGATCTCCATGCTCGGCAACATGCTGCAGTGGGGGGCGCTCCTCGGGGCCGGGCGGAGCGACGACGAGGAAGGTGCCGGCGGGTTGATCGGCTCGCTGGTCATGGCCATCGTCGCGCCACTGGCGGCCATGCTGATCCAGATGGCGGTGTCGCGTTCCCGCGAGTACCTGGCCGATGAAACCGGGGCACGCATCTG
Source organism: Deltaproteobacteria bacterium (assembly GCA_005774545.1). GTDB lineage: Bacteria > Desulfobacterota > Desulfuromonadia > Desulfuromonadales > BM103 > VAUL01. The sequence goes on from VAUL01000004.1 coordinate 58,638, forward strand.
CGGTCAGCCGCTGGCCCTGGCCAACGCCCTGCGCAAGCTGCATGCGGCGTCGCACCTGCTGCCGATGCAGGGTGCCAGGCCGGCCTCGGCGCACCTGTTCATCGTCAACCCCTTGAGCGGCGGCGCGTTCCTGAAGCTCTTCTCGACCCACCCGCCGATGGAGGAGCGCATCGCCCGCCTGGAAGAGCTGGCGCGGAGCGGGCGCTGAGCCGGTGATGACAACGGTTTTGAATAATGGTCTGACGACTGGCGAACCGCCGGTCGTGCGCTACCCTTGTGAAGGGGAGGATCGGTGATGGATACGCTTTGGATGTGGCTCGGTTTCAACCTGTTCGTACTGGTTCTTTTGGCCCTCGACCTCGGCATCCTGCACCGCAAGGATCACGCCGTGGGGATCCGCGAGGCGCTGCTGCTCAGCCTCGGCTACTTCGTGCTGGCCCTGCTCTTCGGCGCCGGCGTCTACCACTACATGGGCGCCGAGGCCGGTTTCCAGTTCTTCACCGGCTACCTGATCGAGAAGACGCTGAGCGTCGACAACATCTTCGTCTTCGTCCTGATCTTCAGCTTCTTCGCGGTGCCGGCGCAGTATCAGCACCGGGTGCTGTTCTGGGGGATTCTCGGTGCCCTGGTGATGCGCGCGACCATGATCCTGGTCGGGGCCGCGGTCATCCAGGCGTTCCACTGGGTGCTCTACCTGTTCGGCGCCTTCCTGGTCTTCACCGGGATCAAGATGCTGCTTACCATCAACGCCAAGCCCGACCTGGCGAACAACCGGGTGGTACTCTTTCTGCGCCGGCGCTTCCGGGTCACCGAGGAGTTCGTCGGCAACCGCTTCTTCGTGCGGCGCGATGGGCTGCTCTACATGACCCCGCTGATGCTGGTGCTGATCCTGGTGGAGGTGACCGACCTGGTCTTCGCCGTCGACTCGATCCCGGCGATCTTCGCCATCACCACCGACCCGTTCATCGTCTACACCTCCAACGTCTTCGCCATCCTTGGTCTGCGCGCCCTCTATTTCGCCCTGGTCGGCATCATCCACCGCTTCCATTACCTCAAGTACGGGCTGTCGCTGGTGCTGATGGTGGTCGGCGCCAAGATGCTGCTCAACGCCTGGTTCGGCGCCAAGGTCATCCCCACCGAGGTCGCGCTGCTGATCACCGCCGCGCTGATCGGCGGCTCGATGCTGGTTTCGATGCTCAAGACCAGGGAGTTGCCGAAGGATGCTTCAGGCGGGTCCTGATCAGCCGGGGGTTGCGGGCTTGCGGGTGAGTTTCTTGGCGGCGCTGACGACGACCAGGAGCAGGCCGCCGGCAACCAGGCCGGTCAGCGCGCTGAACAGGGTGGGGGCCAGTGCCGCCAGGACGGGCCCGACGGCCGGCACGCCGCGCATGGCGGCGGCGACCGCCTCCAGCAGGCCGTGGGCGCCGGGCAGGCCGTGTGCCAGGATTCCGCCGCCGACCAGGAACATCGCCGCCGTGCCGATGAGCGCCAGCGTCTTCATCAGGTACGGCGCCCCCCGCAACAGCAGCGTGCCGGTCGTCCGCCGCAGGCTCCAGCGTGACCGGTCGGGAGCCGCATTCAACAGGTGCAGCCCCATGTCGTCGAGCTTGACGATCCCGGCCACCAGTGCGTAGACGCCGACCGTCATCAGCAGGGCGATGCCGGCCACCACCGCGATCCGGGTGACCATGGCCGCATCCTGTACCGTTCCCAGGGCGATGACGATGATTTCGGCGGAGAGGATGAAGTCGGTGCGGACCGCGCCCTTGATTTTCTCCTGCTCGAAAGCCACCAGGTCGACCTGCGGGTCGCTCAGCGCCGCGAGCATCGCGGCATGGTCGGCCCGGTCTTCGGCCGGGCTGTGCAGCAGTTTGTGGGCGACCTTCTCGAACCCTTCGAAGCAGAGGTAGGCGCCGCCGATCATCAGCAGCGGGGTGATCGCCTGGGGGAGGACGGCGCTGATCAGCAGGGCCGCCGGCACCAGGATCAGTTTGTTTTTCAGCGAGCCCTTGGCCACGGCCCAGACCACCGGCAGTTCCCGCTCGGCACGGATGCCGCACACCTGCTCGGCATTCAGCGCCAGATCGTCCCCTAGCACTCCGGCGGTTTTTTTCGCGGCGACCTTGGTGAGCACCGCCACGTCGTCGAGAACCGTGGCGATGTCGTCAAGCAGGGCGAGCAGGCTGGTTCCGGCCACAATGTCACTCCTTTGCTACCTGGTTTCGATGCCGGGGAGCAGCGTCATCCCCAGAATGTTCCCGAAAAAGCGCCCGGTTTCGACGTCCGGGCGCTCCTCTCCCGGCTTGAGCGTGGTGATCGCCAGCCGGCCGACGAGGGCCCGTCCCTCGCGGCCGCGCCAGTCGGCGGTGCGCACCCCCCACAGATTGTGCAGAAGCATCGGTTCGCCGCTGAGCGGGTCAACGCCGAGATAGAGGCCGATGTGCCCTTTGAGCCAGAGCAGGGTGTAGAACGGCACCCCCTCGCGCAGCAGCCGGGCGCGTTTTCCCGCCGGCTCGACCCCGGCCAGGTCGACGAACGTCCCGCCGCTCTTGGCCTGGTCCGCGGAGTTGCGGGGGAGCCAGATGCCGAACGGGGTGAAGAGATCGCGGATGGTGGCCGAGCAGTCGCGATTTTCGAACAGCCCGCCCCAGCCGTAGGGTTGGCCGAGCATGCGGTTGGCGAGGGCCGCGATCCGTGCCGGCTGCAGCGGCAGTGGCTTGATGGCGGCAGCGTCCGCCGTCAGCCAGGCCGTCCTGGCCACCGCTGCGCCGTTGGCGTCGCGGACCGGCACGAGCACCTGCACCCCGGCTTCGCTCTGTGCCGTCACCGGGAAGATCGCCCCGAGGTGGGCCAGCGCCAGGAATTCGCCGGTTTCGTCGCGCAGCGTCACATCGTCGCGCAGAAGCGCCGCGTAACGGCCGGTCCGGTAGGTCGCGCGGAAATCGGCCTCCGCCCAGGCGAGATCCTGGACCGGCAGCCAGCCGGCGACGAACCCGGTCTCGGCAAAGACCCAGGCGCCGTCTTGTGATTCGTGGGTGACCAGCAGCGGCGTCCCCGCCCACAGGGCGGAATTCTGGAAGTAGTCGAAGGGGAAGCCTTCGCCGGCCCTGGCCGGGTCGAGGAAGAACGGGCGCGCGGTCGGGAAGACCCGGCAGGCGGTGTTGCGCACGGTAATCGCCGGCCGCGCCTGGGACGGGTAGCTCTCCTGCCGCAGCGCCGCCAGCAGCTGCTGCCAGCGGTGCGGCTCGACCGGCTGCAGGTTCTCCGCGTACCCCTGGCGGCGGCCGTAGGCCGCGACGCCGTAAAAGGCCTCGTCGGCGGGGAGGCTGGCCCGTGCCTGGTGCCAGGGGGCGAAAAAGCGCGCGTTGTAATCGAGATCGCGACGCGCCTGGTCGCCGGAAGGCAGCAGCGGCAGGTCCGCATCGCCGGGCCGCAGGTAATGCGTCGCGTCCTGCGGGTAGCCGGAGAGGTCGGCGATCCCTGCCGGCCGGACCGCGCAGCCGGCGAGAATGGCCAGCACCAGGCCGAGCGGCAGGCAGAGGCGTGCGAGGCGGGACGGCATGTCGATCAGCGCGGCGGCCGGCGGGCCTCGTGGAACCAGGGCCGGTACTCTTCCATGCGGGTGCGCTGGTCAGACGGCGCCTGCCGGCGGCAGGTGCCGAAGTCCGGCAGGCCGGGGGCGGCACCCCAGCGCCGTTCCACGCAGTCGTTGGGGTTGTAGGCGACTTCCAGCCCCGGCCGGCGCGCGTAGATGTCGGCCAGGCTCAAGCGGAAGGGAGAGCCGTCGCTGCGGGTGTAGGTGATGAACTTTTCGCGGATGCGCCGGGCATGCAGCTGCTCGATGCGCGCGGCAGCCTCGGCGGCGCTTTCGCTCTTCAGGCCGAACAGCTGCTTGAGAACGTACAGTTCCGGATGTTTGCGAATGCGCTCCGGAAGTCCCTCCAGTACCTTGAGGGCGATGAGCAGGCGCATGTCGCGCGACGGCGTGGCGTAATCCTCCCAGGGGCCGACCGTTTCGAAGATCGCCGGCCCTTTCGGCATCGGCACGACCGCTCCCGGGTGGCTGCGCATGTAATCTTCGCCGTTGGCCACCGACTGCACCCGCGTCTCGAGCTGCTCCATCAGCGCCGCCAGCATCGCCTCGTAGGCCGCTTCGGGGTCGAGCCCGCGCGGGTTGATGAGCTTCTCCATGCGGGCGTAGAACTCGGCGGGTTCAAGGTTCTCCTGGCTGCCGGAATAGGGGGGGAGGCCGGCGCGCCCGGTCAGGGTGCCGTTGGCCGGCGGCACCGGGCTCCCCTGCGGGCCGCCGGGGAGGGGCGGCCGGTAGGCCTTGAAGCCGGGGCCGGCGCTCGGCGTGCGGGCAAAGAGGAACGTCCCTTCCCAGAAGCGCTTGCGGGCCACCGAGTTGTCGGGCTGGGCATCGACCGCCAGCAGCAGCCCGTCGCGCGTCGCGGTTTGCGGAACCCATTTGACGATCATCAGCGTGTGCCCGTAGGGGTCGGCGTAGACCGTGCCGGGCCACAGGGCGTTTCGCTCCAGCGGCACCGGGTAGAAATCGGTGCCGCTGTCGTCCAGGGCGGTACGCCCGCCGCCGGAGGTGACCCGGTCCATGATCCGCCGGCTCACCCGGCGAAAGGTGTCGGCCGAGGCGGCGGTGCCGACGAAGGACCGGTCGATTTCGGGGGCGTCGCAGCGCGGCGGGCTGGTGGCGCTGCCGCGGCCGCAGGCCCGGAAGGAGACCGGCAGGCCGAGCTTCCAGGCGAAATAGGCGCGCAGGAAGTAGGCGAGGTCGGCGCAGTCCGGTTCGGCGGCGACCCGCAGGTCCTCGCCTTTGCGCAGGTAGTCGTAGAGGAAGTTGCGCTGCGGGTCGCGCAGGACCGGCTCCAGCGAGGGGAAACTCAAGGATTGTTCGGGGGGGGCATCGAACAGCTGCTCGACCCAGGCGGCGAAGAAGGCCTGGGTCGACTGGTCCCAGGTGCCGCTGCCACGGTTGCCGCTGGCGCCGATCCCGACCTCGCTGCAGGCCGCCGGGCGGCCGCCGCGCAACGCTTCGATGCGGTAGCTGCCGCGGGCCGGCGCGGGGAGCGTGCCGCGCAGGCTCCACGGCGGTCCGCCGCCGTGGGTGACGGTGAGATCGAGCTGGCGCCCGCCGGGGTCGACGACCGACAACCCGTCGAGGGCGCCGTCGGTGGCGACCGCCATGATCTGCAGCGGCTCGCCCGGCTGCGCCGCCAGCGGTGCGGTCCAGATCTGCACGGCGCTTCCCGGCCCGCAGGCGGCTGCCGCGCAGGCCGCAGACGGCGTGACCAGGGCCAGTGTCAGCAGGCAGGCAAGCAGCGGAAAGAACGAGCGGGTACAGATGAACATCAAGGCGGACCTCCCATGCAGCCTACTTAGCCCAGCCGGCCCGGCGCGTCAAGTCAAGATTGCCGCCGCGTCTTTGCAAGGTACGTCATGGCCTTTTTGAGGATTTCTTCCAATTGTTTGTGTGAAAAGATAAAAAGGTTAATTTGTTGCAGTGCGCGTGTCGTAAACTGTCATATAGTGGCGTTATTGGTGAAATCAGCAAGAGGAAATACAATGTGAACGCCGACATTTCGTGGAGGCAGTATGCGGCAACTGCTCGACATCATCAGAAAGGACACCACGCGCTGGGAGTGTCATCCACTTCTGGACAATCTGGCGGATGACTTCCAGATTTTGGCGCTGCTGCGGGACAGGCGTTCGGCGGAAACGACTCTGTTGAGCTTCGCCAACGACTTGATGGAGGTGAATATCAGCCTGCATCGCGATACGCGAACCGCTACCTGGGCTGTGCGCGGCAATCTCATTCATCAGTTCCCGCTCTATTGCGACAACCTGTGGCCCAAGTCCTTCAGGAAGCACTACATCAGCATCAACCGCGCTTCCTCGGATTTTTACGAGCATTATGCAACCAGCCTTAACGCTCTCCGGTTGATCTGTCCCGACATTTTTGGGATCAACGTGAACTTTAGCGAATTCGATACTGGCCAGCACCTCACTGGGCTGCTGGGGGATCTCGTGTTCGGGAGCAACTGCTACGCAAAAAATCTTCCCCTGAACCTTACTGCCAATCTGTTTCGCAGTGAACTGGCCCTCGCGCAATTCTTCCTGCTCATGGCGTTTGCTGACTTCTACAAGGGGATGCTGCCGAGGCCGATCGATGGTGATACCCTCTGTCCCGTGGCTGTCGAGTGCTCGCGTCGCCTGTTCAGCGCCGCGCCCTGGCAGCTGTTTCTTTGCCGGACTCCGGATACGACCGGACTCAAGGCTTGGGATATCGTGCGGGTTTCCAGGCGGTCGGACGAAGTCAAATTCGGACCTCCCGACAATCCAGACGTTCAAACGCCGGGAACGCTCTTCGATTTCACCGAATACCGGCGCCCGATCATCAAGCGGGAGGTCGAAAGTCTTCTGGAGACGGGGGATCTGGCGGGGGCGATTAACCGCCTACAGGCCTATTCCACCCTGTATCCTGGGAGTTTCTACTGCCATTACAAGCTGGCCTACATCCACCAGTGGCTGGGTCAGCCGGACAAGGCCTTCGCCGAGTTCGGCAAATGGGCGAATCTCCACATCGAATATGGCTTCTACGGAGGCGCGCTCACCATTCTCGACGAGATGGCGGAGCTTTGCCCCGAAGACCCCAGGATCTGCCTGCTTCGGGCCGACGCTTATTCCGGCCTGAGACAAGACGCCGCCGCGACCGAAGAGTTGATGAGGGCCGGGCGTCTCTGTATCGAGGCAGGCTTTGAGCATGGGTTGGAGCTTTTTCGGAGGAAAATGGTCAGGCTGTGGTGGGGGCGGCTGCCGTCGATCGAGAACATGACCGCTCGACAGATCCTGCGGGTGGATTTCTGTAACGACCTCGGTTTTTACCGGCGGAACAAACCGGAACCTGCAGTGGCTCGCACGCGCCATGACGACTCGTGGCCTGGCATGCACGGGAATTTGCCCGTGGACATCGATGATGTGCGGGCCATGGCTGTTCTCAAGCGAACAGCAGAATTCGAGGAGAGGCACGGTTCGCCTGAAAAACAGGCGGATGCGCTGTTGAAACTGGCTTTCCGCTACCTGAAGGCAGGGTTCAACAGAACGGCCGAACAGCTCTACCGGAAGCTGGAAAAACTCCATCCTCGCAGTATGACCATTTGCCTGCAACACCGCGCCGAGTGCTGCTTCAACCGGGGCGATGACGACGGCGGTATCGAACGATTGAGGGAGCTTGAACGGTGCTACCGCGCAATGGGTCTACAGAACAAGGCCGATCTCGTCGCGAGCAAGCTGGAAGAACTCCTTGTCAGAAGAGAAATGAAAAGCTTGGGGTTCGAATTCGATGATGACGACAGGCTCTATCCCGGTGGCAACTGCTGGTTTAACTTCGAAGCCGACAAGGAGCCGGAAGAATGCCGCCAGGCGTGAAGCCCCCCTATTGGTCTACGGTTTTCGAGTTCTTCTTGACCAATCGCACAGCAAAATTTAATGTCATCAGATTGCCGGAATGGTTCGGCCAACTTTGAAGTATCCATGAGATCGATCTGCGGGGCGCTTCGATGAGCAAGTTCGACCACCTGACCAGGGAGCAACTGATTGCCCTGCTCGAACGCCGCGAGCGGGAGGCGGCCTACGGGCTGGTCTGGGAGCGGGACGAGATCGAGCCCGACCGGCACCTGAACGACGACTTCGTCGCCCTCGACCTGAACAGGGAGCTGTCGCAGGGGGACTCGCCCTATCGAAACCTGATTATCGAAGGCGATAACTTCGATGCCCTGCGCTATCTGCGCATGACCCACTCCGGCAAGGTCAAGTGCATCTACATCGACCCGCCCTACAACACCGGCAACCGCGACTTCGTCTACAACGACCGCTTCTTCGACAGCACCAACCGCTTCCGCCACTCGACCTGGCTGGAGTTCATGTACCGGCGGCTGCTGCTGGCCCGCGACCTGCTGCACCCCGACGGCGCCATTTTCGTCTCCATCGACGACAACGAACTCTTCCCCCTGGGGATGCTCATGCACCGGGTGTTCGGCGAAAAGAACTTCGTGGCCAACTGCATCTGGCAGAAGCGTTACTCGCGGGAGAACCGGGAAACCATCGGGGATGCTCACGAGTACTTGTTGGTGTATGCTGCCGATCCTGAAAGATTCAAGTTTGTCCGGAGGAAACTGCCCTTTGAACAGAAACAACTTGGGCTTTACAAAAATCCGAACAACGACCCGAACGGGCTTTGGCAGAGTGTTTCCTTAACAGCACAAGGTTATCGCCCGAATCAGATGTACGAAATCACTGCCCCAAGTGGAAAAAAACACCGCCCACCAGATGGCACTTGCTGGAAAGTGATTGAAAGCGAATATCTTCGACTGGTGGAGCAAGGTAGAATTTATTTCGGGAAAGACGGCAATGGGGTTCCTCGCCGTGTTCATTATTTAAAAGATGCCGAAGGCATAGTTCCTTGGACATGGTGGCCGCATGAGGAAGTCGGTCATACGGACGAGGCAAGGAAGGAAATTCAAAACTTTTTTGGCACCCAGACGGCTTTTCAAACGCCTAAGCCGGTTCGCCTTATCGAGCGCATCCTGCGTATCGCCACCGGTCCCGACGATCTGGTTCTTGACTTCTTCGCCGGTTCGGGCACCACGGCCCATGCCGTTCTGAAACTGAACGCCGAAGACAGCGGCCAGCGCCGTTTCATCCTGGTCTCCAACGCCGAGGCCACGGCAGACGAGCCCGGCAAGAACCTCTGTCGGGACGTCTGCGCCGAGCGGGTCCGGCGCGTGATCTCCGGCTATCGCAACCGAAAAGACGAACAGGTCGCGGGGATGGGGGGCGACTTTGCCTACCTGCGCACCCGGCTCCTTCCCCACCACCGCCTCGACGTGCAGCTGGAGCACGATCAGGTGTGGCACGCTCTGCAGATGCTGCACGACCATCCGCTGTCCCCGTGGGGTACCGGTTCCCTGGGGTGGAGCGAAGAGTGCAGCCATGCCCTCGGTTATCTCGCCAACCTGAGGGAGACGACCCTTGAGCAACTTCGGCGACGGCTCGTCGCCTGGCCGGGAGAACTCGTCGTCTACTGCTGGGCTCCCGACCGGCTGGCCACTCTGCTCCCCGGGGTCGCGGCCCGGCCGATCCCCGAGACGCTGGCCGAACGCTTCGGCAAGAAGCGGAAAGGCTAACTCCCCCTGCCCAGGGATTCTAACTCCCCCCTGCCCCCTCTTACATAAGAGGGGGTGAGAAGCCTCCCCTTATTGAAGGGGAGGTGGGAGGGGTTAATCGAGGCTTGTCACGGCCATTCAGATAATATGGTGTAAAGCCTCCCCTTGTTGAAGGGGAGGTCGGGAGGGGTTAAGGATCATCATGTTCCTGAAAAACGACCCTCGGTTGAAGGAACGGCGCCGCGAACTGCGCCGCAACCAGACCGATGCGGAAAAGGCGTTATGGAGCAAGGTCCGCAACAAGCAACTGGCGGAACTGAAATTTTTCCGGCAATACAGTTTCGGACCTTACATTCTGGATTTCTACTGTCCGGAGAAGGGTCTGGCGGTCGAACTCGATGGCGGGCAGCATAATCGACCCGACGGCAGGGAGTACGATGCGGAGCGAACGGCATTCCTGAACTCCCATGGTGTCGAGGTCCTCCGGTTTTGGAACCATGAGGTGTTGCGGGAACTGGAAGGGGTATTGGAACGGCTTGCTACTGTTGCGGCAGAGCGGAAAGGCTAACTCCCCCCTGCCCAGGGATTCTAACTCCCCCTGCCCCCTCTTACATAAGAGGGGGTGAAAAGCCTCCCCTTATTAAAGGGGAGGTTGGGAGGGGTTAAGCCGGAACTTGTCACGGCCATTTAGATAAGTTGGTCGGGAGGGGTCAAAGAGGAATCAACATGCCAGTTTTTGAATTGTTGTCATTTCAGCAGCAGGCCCACGACGGTCTGCTGGCACGCTTTCTCGAAGCCAAACGGCAGATGGATCAGCTTGGCACGGCGCCGAAAACGTCGGCTCTCGACACCATCCGCAAAAACGCCGGCGCCATTCTTTTTCAGGCGCCGACCGGTTCCGGCAAGACCCTGATCGCCACCCGGGTGGTCGCCAGCCTCTCCGAACATGACAGCATCCTCTGGCTCTGGTTCGCCCCATTCGCCGGGGTAGTCGATCAGACCCGCCAGACCCTGCACGCCCAGGCGCCGACCCTCTCCCTGCTGGATCTTGAGTCCGATCGCCGTCTGGATGCCTTGGGGTCCGCCCCTCTTTTCGTGACCACTTGGCAGAGCGTGGCCACCAGCAACAAGGAGGGGCGCAAGGCCCGGATCAGCGGCGACGCCGGACTGGCGGTGGACGAACTGATTGCCGGCGCCCGCGAAGCAGGGTACCGCATCGGCTGCGTGGTCGACGAGGCTCACCACGGTTTCAAGAAGGCTGCCGAGGCCAGGCGTTTTTTTGCCGAAGTGCTGCGTCCCGACTACACCCTGATGATGACCGCCACCCCGAAGGACAGCGATGCCAGGGCGTTCGCCCGGGAAACGGGTTACGAGGTCGGTGACGAGGCAAGCTGGGCCTCTGTGTCCCGCTCCGATGGTGTTGAAGTCGGGCTGTTGAAAAAAGGGGTGAAGATGGCCCGCTTCATCGTGCGCAACCCGGACGATACCGTGCTGGTCGACTTCGAGCGCACCGCGCTGCGCGAGTGTGCCGCGATGCACCGCCAGATGAAAGACACGTTAGCTCGCGAGGGTGTAGCACTGACCCCGCTGATGCTGGTGCAGGTGCCGAACGGTGGCGAGCACATCGACATGGCCCGCGGCTATCTGACCGGCAAGCTTGGTTTTTCCGAACAGGCCGTGAGAGTCCACATTGCCAACGAACCCGACCCCGACCTGTTGGCGCTGGCGAACGATCCGCGGGTTGAAGTGCTGATTTTCAAAATGGCCGTGGCCATGGGTTTCGACGCGCCCCGCGCCTGGACGCTGGCGGCAATGCGCGGCGCCCGCGATGCCTCCTTCGGCGTGCAGGTCGTGGGGAGGATCATGCGCCGCCACCGGTCGGTCCACGCCCGGAGAGACCTCCCCGACGAACTGGAGTACGGTTACGTTTTCCTCGCCAACAGCGAAGCCCAGGAGGGATTGCTGAGCGCGGGCGATCTGATCAACCGGATGCCGACCCATGTTGCGGAACTGGGGAGCCAGACCGTCGTGACCTTCGTTGCCGACGAGCCGGAAGTCCAGATCGTGCGCAACGGCGAATCATTGCGGTTATTCGCCGATGGCCGTGTCGAGTTCCCCGACCCGCCAAGCGACGGCGGAGCCTCCCTGTTCAACCCTGCTTCTCCAGGGCATCAACAGGAGTTCCTGGAGCGTACCGGTTGGACGCCCATGGCCAAGAGACTGCAAGGCAACTCCTTCGCTTCGTCTGAACCGACGGCAACTCTGTTGACGTCGGTTCTGGCCAATGACACCCATACCGAGTACACCTACCGGCGGCGACCGGATGGTCCGACGGCCCTGCTGACGGAGTCGATGCCGCCGTTGCCGGACGACTTCGAGGAACAGGTCGCGGCACAGATCGATTTCACGGCGGTCCTGAGCGATCGGGAGCGAGTCCGAACCAAAATCGTACAACGCACCCAGAATATTTTCGAAGACGGTGGAATTGTCGATGAGGAGAAATGGGCGACCCTCTCTCCAGAAGTCATTGCCGCCAAGGCCAAACAGCTGGTTTTTCAATTCGACGTTGACCGCTTTGCCTTCCCCCGCCTGCTCAGGAACCGCTTTCGCAAGGCTTTGGAAAACCACGGGATCGAGCCGCCCGCCGACGAAGAGCAACTGTTGCAGCAGCTTGACCTGATTCTGGTGCGCAACCCGAAACTGATTGCCGAAGCCGTCCGCAAATGCCGGGCGGCCCAACTCGCTGTTCAACAAGTGACTCTCCCCGAGGAGATTAGCTCGGAGTTGCGACTTTCCCCGGCCAAGCGCAACCTCTACGGAATCTTTCCCGCCGACCTGAATTCCGACGAACGCCGCTTTGCCGAGTTGCTGGACATTGACGACGATGTGCTCTGGTGGCACCGCAACCCGAGTCAGCAGCCAACGTCCATCTGCCTCTACGGCTGGTCGCACGGGCGCGGCTTCTTCCCTGATTTCCTTGTCGCCGTCAAGGGACGGTTGGTTGGCCAGGGGCTTGCCCTGGTGGAAGTCAAGGGCCCTCAACTCCAGCACTACGACCGCGCCAAGGCGTCCGCGCGCCACCGTGAATACGGTTCCGCCTTCATGGTCGGCTATGATCCGGGGAAGAAATCCTTCCTGATGTTCCGTGAAGAAAACGGGCAACTCTATGAAAACGGGACCTTCGAAGTGGCGCGGTTGAGGTTCGATCAGTAGAAAGGTGCCATATTTTCACGTTAGCGTTTGAGTGTTGTACCTCAGCAAAACATGTATCGCCAAAACAGTTCTCGGTTATAATGACCAAGAAGAACAGGAACGGAGTCGACCATGCCGATACAGATGCAGGTGGAATACCCGGACAACCTCCCCGACGCTCTCGCCGAGACCAGGCAGGAGTTCGAGGCCGAGGCGAAGCTGGCCATGGCCGCCAAGTTGTACGAACTGAAACGACTCTCCTCCGGCCAGGCGGCTCAGTTGCTGGGCATGGAGAGGGTCGAGTTCCTGCTGGCATTGAGCAGCCTGGGGACGCCCGCCATCGACCTGGCCGAGGAAGAGTTGCTTTCGGACGTCCGAAATGCCTGATCAGAAAGCCCTGGTTATCAATACCGGACCGCTGATCGCTCTGGTTGCGGCGACTGGCGATCTGGAATTCCTGCGAAACCGCTACGCCAGGATCGTTGTTCCCTTTGAGGTCGGTCAGGAAATATTGACGGGTGGGCCGTCCGGTTTTGCCGTGCCAGAATTCCAGGCGGCCGATTTTCTTGAGAAGCAACCCGGCCCGATTGCAATCGGAACCTTCCTCCAGAACTCTCTGGATAAGGGCGAAGCATCTGTCATCCAGACCGCCCTTGACCAAGGCATAACAACCGTCTGCATTGACGAAGCCGTCGGCAGGCGGGTTGCCCGCCTGAATGGGCTGGCGCTGACGGGTTCGCTCGGGATTCTGCTTCGCGCCAAGCAGGAGGGCTCGGCCGTTTCCATCCGCGCCGCCATCGACAATATGCAACGGCATCGCATCAGAATCAGCAAAGAGCTTGCCGCTGCCGCCATCAAAATGGCCGGTGAGTAGTTTCCCGCCGGTGCCTTCAGCCAAACCATTCCACTACGCCTGGATCATCGTCCTTGCCGGCGCTCTGACCATCTTCTCCTGCTTCGGCCTGGCGCGCTTCGCCTTCGGCATGCTGCTGCCGGCGATGCGCGACGGCCTGCACCTCTCCTACGACGACATGGGCTTCCTGAGTACCGGCAATTTCGCCGGCTACCTGGTTGCGGTCGGCCTGGCGCCGCTGGCGCTGCGCCGGTTTTCCGCGCGCAGGCTGGTGACGGTGAGCCTGCTCGTCATCGGCCTGTGCCTGCTGGCGATCAGCCAGAGCTCGACTTACTGGCTGCTGGGGGCCTTGTACACGGTGATCGGCATGGGCGGCGGCTTCGCCAACATCCCGGTGATGGCCCTGGTGTCGCGCTGGTTTCGCCGCGAGCGGCGCGGCCAGGCGGCGGGGATGATGATCATGGGGAACGGCACGGCGATCATCCTCACCGGGTTCCTGGTGCCGAGGCTCAATGCGGCCTTCGGGGCCCAGGGGTGGCGGGTCGGCTGGCTGACGCTCGGCATCGCCTGCCTGGTGCTGGGGGTGGTGGTCGGGCTGCTGCTGCGCAACGACCCCGCCGACCTCGGCCTCGAGCCGCTGGGCGCAGCGCAGCCTGTCGCCTACGATCCCGCCGAGAGCCGCGGGGCTTACGGTGCGGCGCGGATCCTTCTTCACCTCGGCGGTCTCTACCTGCTCTTCGGCCTGACCTACATGGTCTACGGGACCTTTATCGTCGCCACCATGGTCGACGAATATCACTATGCCGAAGCCACGGCCGGCACCTTCTGGTCGTCAACCGGGTTTTTCTGCCTCTTTTCGGGGGTCGGCTTCGGCATCCTCTCTGATCGCCTGGGGCGGCGCGGCGGCCTGATGCTGGCCTTCGCCGTGCAGGGGGCCGCCTACCTGCTGGTGGCCTCGAAACTCGGGCCCCTGGCGCTGTTCGGGTCGGTGGCGCTCTACGGGCTGGCGGTCTTCGCCGTGCCGGCGATCATGGCGGCTGCCGTCGGCGACTACCTCGGCACCGCGCGGGCCGCCGCGGCCTTCTCCATCGTCACCTTCTGCTTCGCCATCGGCCAGACCATCGGTCCCGGCGCCGCCGGGGTGATCGCCGAGGGCGCCGGCACCTTCAGCGTCCCCTACTTCGCCGCCGCGGCGATCAACGCCCTGGCCCTGCTGGCCGCCTTCTTCCTGCCGCGCCCCCCGCGCCACACGGCGTAGCCCCCGGTCTCCCCAAAGACGAGGGCGGGGTGTCCCCGCCCTCGTTCGCTGCTTTCTTCCGGTTATTCCGGCTAGTCGCCGTAGTAGTTCGGTATCCCCATGCTGCCGGCGCCCGCGCCGCCCTGGCGCGGCTGCTTGTTGAAGGTGTGGCTGCGGACGAAGAGGTTGTCGGCGGTCTTGCCGGTGTTGGGCATGTACTTCTCCACCGTGTAGGAATCGTCGTGGCAGCTGTTGCAGGCGTGATCCGCCACCTTCTTGAGTTTGCCCGCGCCGGCGTGCGGCGCATGGCAGGTGATGCACGACATGATCCCCAGGCGGTAGTGGGCCGACTGGAGGAAACCCTGGTACTGCTGGTGATGCTTGGCCTCCTCGTAGAGCCCGGACGCCTTGCTCTGCTCGTCGCGGAGGAAGAGCCCTTTGAGATCGCCGGCGTATTCCTTGTCGAACGGGTCCTCGGCGTGGACGCCCGGAATAATCGCTTCCTGCGGGTACCATTTGGTCCAGTCGTCGCCGGCGATGTAGCTCCTGCCCGCTTCCGGCGCCGGGAAGTCCTCACGCGGCGCCCCCTGGGCGGTCTTCCATTTGCCGTTTTCCAGACGGATGTGGCAGTAGCCGCAGACCTTCGACTGCTCCTGGACGCTGACGTTGGCGGGGTTGAAGATGTCCCGCCGGCTTCCGGACACGATATGGGCGGAACCGGGACCGTGGCAGGCCTCGCAGCCGACGCCCAGTTCCTTGAAGTCGGACTGGAGGGTTTTGCCGCTCTTGTCGTCGAAGGCGGTGATGCGGTAGCCAGTGGTGTGACAGGTGGCGCACTGGGTGTTCCAGTCGTTCTTCTGCCCGTACTTCTCCCACTTGCCGCTGGCCCGGTTGAACTGCATGTTGAGGAACTGCAGGTTGCCGTTCTGGTCGTTCTTCACCAGGTAGCGCTGTTTCCAGCGTGCCCCGACCACGTACTGCACGTCTTCGCGCTTGAACGTCTTGCCGGTGACGTTGCCGACGGTGGGGCCGGCATTGGTCCCGTCGCTTTTCCACTTCTCGACCGCTTCCTTGAGGAACGCCCCCTGCGCCGGCCGGACGATCTTGCTGTGCCAGCTCTCCTGCCAGCTGGCGAAGGCCTCGGCGTGACAGGACTTGCAGGTCTCCGAACCGACGAAGGCGGCGCTGGAGGGGGGTCTCCCCACCGCGTTTCCGGCCGGTAAGCAGCCGGCGGCCAGGATCAGGGCGAAAGTCGCGGCGGAGGCGGCAAACAGGGGCGTTCGAAGCATGGAGTTCTCCTCGGGTCGGGGATGAACGAAGTAGGTGGCCGGTCCTGCGTCGAAGCGCCCGGGCCTGTTGACATTAGAACTTTATTAGCAGTTTATGCGGTTCTGTCAATAGCCAATTACAAAAGGAAAATCAGGACGATGCCGCCGCCGATCACGCTCAGGTTGCCGGCGGCGGAGATGGTGTGCAGGGTTCGGAACTGCTGGCGCAGGGGGTGATCCAGTTCCGTGGTCGTCAGGGACGGAATCTCCTTCTTGAGGGCGGCGGCCTTCGGTTCGATCACGAAGGCCTGCAGCGCGGTGATGGTCAGCATGACCGTGAGAATGGCGGCGGCGAGGAGCTTGCGCGGCCGCTGCGACAGCAGCAGGCAGACCAGGGCGATGACGCCGCAGGCCAGCCCCCAGCGGAAGTAGCCGGGGAAGAGGATGCCGACGATGGCGCCGGCGGTGTCGCGGTCGAAATCGCGGAAGATCGCCGGGGTCAGGATGAAGGTGAACAGGGCGGCGCCGCCGACCCAGCAGGAAACGGCCAGCGTATAGAGGATGGACAGATAGCGCATCGATATCGCTCCGTGTGCGGTTGCCTCAGCGCATCATCGCCAGGCTCAGGGCCATGACCAGCATCCCGCCGATCAGGCCGAACAGGCTGTCGTGCCCCCGGCCGTAGGCGCGGCTGGTCGGGAGCAGTTCGTCGAGGCTGATGTAGACCATGATCCCGGCGACGCCGCCGAACATCACCCCCATGATCTCGGGGGGGATGACGGCCGTGGTGCCGCCGAGGAAGAAACGGATCGCCAGGTAGGCGATGACGGCGCCGACCGGTTCGGCCAGGCCGCTCAGGAACGAGTAGGCGAAAGCCTTCCGGCGGTTGCCGGTGGCGTAGAAGATCGGGACGGAGACGCTGATCCCCTCGGGGATGTTGTGCAGGGCCACGGCCAGGGCGATGGCGATGCCGAGATGCGGGTCGTGCAGGGCGGCCAGGAAGGTCGCCAGCCCTTCGGGGAAGTTGTGGATGCCGATGGCCAGCGCGGTGAACAGCCCCATGCGCATCAGCTTTTCCGGCTGAACGGCATGGAGGTGGGCCGGGGAGTCGGTGGCCCGCCGCGCCTGCTCCGGGGTCGGGAACGGTGCCGTGGCGTCGTGAAGGGGGGCGGTTTCCGCCTCGGAATGGGTTTCGTGGGGGTTGCCTGCAGCCGGGATCAGGTTGTCGATCAGGCCGATCAGCAGCATGCCGGCAAAGAACGAGGCCGTGTTGACCCAGTAGCCGAGGCGGTCGCCGTAGGTGGCGGCCAGCGCCGCGTTCCCCTTGAAGAAGATCTCGACGAATGAAACGTAGAGCATCACCCCCGCCGAGAAGCCGGTCGAGACCGACAGGAAGCGGAAGTTGGTCCGGCTGGCGGTAAAGGCGATGATGCTGCCGATGCCGGTCGCCAGGCCGGCGAAGAGGGTCAGGCCGAGGGCCAGCCAGACGCTTTGCATGATGTCAGCCCAGCAGCTGGTCCATGATGGCCAGGGCGGCGCGGCGGCCGTCGGCGGCGGCCGTCACCGCGAGATCGGCGCCACGCTGGCAGTCGCCGCCGGCGTAGATCTTCGGATGCGAGGTGCGCCCGGTCCCGGCGTCGATGAGCAGCTCCCCCCAGCGGCCGAGGGCGATGCCGGCGTCGGCCAGCCAGGGGAGCCCGGCGACGTCGAAGCCGAGCGCCATGATCACCACGTCGGCCGCGACGCAATGCTCGCTGCCGGGGAGTTCCTCGATCCGCCGCCGGCCGTCGGTGCCGGGGTCGCCCAGGGTCGTGCGGATGGCATCGACGCCGACCAGGGCGCCGCCCTCGTCGACGACGATCCGCTGCGGCGCGGCCTGGAAGAGGAAGGTCACCCCCTCCTCGACGGCGTTGTAGTATTCCTTGCGGCTCCCCGGCATGTTGGCCTCGTCGCGCCGGTACAGGCAGGTCACCTCCTGGGCGCCTTCGCGGATGGCGGTGCGCACGCAGTCCATGGCGGTGTCGCCGCCGCCGATCACCACCACCCGCTTGCCGAGGACGCCGAAGCGTTCCATCCAGGCCCGGTCGCCGAGGCGGCGTTGGACGTTGGTCAGGTACTCCATGGCCAGGAAGCAGTGCTCGTGGTTTTCGCCGGGGATGCCGGCGCGCTTGCCGTTGGTGGCGCCGATGCCGAGGAAGACGGCGTCGTACTGTTCGACCAGTCGGGCGAACGGCACGTCCTGGCCGATTTCGGTGTCGAGGTGCAGTTTCATCCCCGCCGCCTTGAGGATCTCGAAGCGGCGGGTGACCGTCGCCTTGTCCAGCTTGAACCCGGGGATGCCGTAGGCCAGCAGCCCCCCCGGCAGGTCGGCGCGTTCGAACATCTCCACGCCGATGCCGGCGCGCAGCAGGAAGTGGGCGCAACTCATGCCGGTCGGGCCGGAGCCGATGACGGCCACCCTCCTGCCGGTGGTGATCCCGGGGAAGGGGAGCGTGTAGCCGGCCTTGAAGGCCAGGTCGGTGATCGAGGCCTCGATCGCGCCGATGCTGATCGCGCCGAAGCCGTCCTCGAGGGTGCAGGCCCCCTCGCACAGGCGGTTGTGCGGGCAGATGCGGCCGAGGATCTCCGGGAAGGGCGAACTCTCGTTGCTGAGGAGGAAGGCCCGCTCCAGATCCTTTTCGGCGATCGCCTCCAGCCACTGCGGGATATGGTTCTGCAGCGGGCAGCCGATGGTGGTGCAGAACGGGTCGCCGCACTGCACGCAGCGCTCGGCCTGGCGCGCCACCGCACGGTCGCCGAAGAAGCGGTAGATCTCCTCGAAGGTGTGGACGCGCCGGCTGACGTCCTCCTTGACCGGTTCCTCGCGATTGGTTTCGACGAAACTTTGCATATATGGCTCTCTGCCTCCGGGGACAGGCACCGATGGAGCCTGTCCCCTCATATCTCCGCGTTTAGTTGTGCACTCAGCACTCGTCGCTCATCGCTCATCGCTCATCGCTCGGCACTCGAAGGAAGGCAACTAGTTGCCTTCCTTCGGATTGAGCGGCGCCCGCATGTCTTTCGGCGTGACCATCCAGAAATAAGCCAGTTCCTCGCGGTAGTTGTCGAGGAGAAAGCGGGCCTTCGGGCTGCGCGTGCGGTTGTGGTAGCTGACCAGGATCTTCTTGAGATAGAGCTTCCCCTCATTGTCGTCGTCGACGTCGATGCGCCGGGCGGCCACCAGCTCGGAGTTGAGGTTGTCGATGAAGCGTTTGTTGCGGTCGTAGACGAATGCCGCACCGCCGGTCATCCCGGCGCCGAAATTGATGCCGGTCTCGCCGAGAATCACCACGGTGCCGCCGGTCATGTACTCGCAGGCGTGGTCGCCGGTCCCCTCGACCACCGCCAAGGCTCCGGAGTTGCGCACGGCGAAGCGCTCGCCGGCGATCCCCGCGGCAAACAGCTTGCCGCCGGTGGCCCCGTACAGGCAGGTGTTGCCGAGCGCCGCCGCCCCTTCGCGGTAGACGCGCGGGATGACGATGATCCGCCCGGCGCTCATCCCCTTGCCGACGTAGTCGTTGGCGACGCCGTGCAGGGTGATGTTGACGCCGTGGGCGAGAAACGCCCCCAGGGACTGGCCGGCGACGCCGGTCAGCTTGAGGGTGATCGCCTCCTTGGGGAGGCCGCGGTCGCCGTAGTAGCGGGCGATCTCGCCGCTGACCAGCGTCCCCACCGAGCGGTTGATGTTGCGGATCTCCCGCTCGACGACGATCTCCTCCTGCGGGTTGCGCAGGACCGGCATCACCTCGTCGAGGATGGCCTTCTCGAAGAGGTTGCGGTCGAACGGATCGTTGCGCCGCGTGCGCAGGTTCGGGCCCTCGACCGGCCGCAGGACCGCGGAGAAGTCGAAGGGGACGTCGTCGACCACCCGCAGCAGGTCGGTGCGGCCGACCACTTCGTCGAGGGTGCGGCAGCCGAGCCGGGCGAGGACCTCGCGGACGTCCTCGGCAACGTTGCGCAGGTAGGCGACGACCTTCTCCACCGTGCCGTTGAAGTGGGCGCGCAGCACCGGGTCCTGGGTGGCGACCCCCACCGTGCAGCGGTTGAGGTGGCAGACCCGCAGCAGCTTGCAGCCGAGGATGACCAGCAAGGTGGTACCGAAACCGAACCGCTCGGCGCCGAGCATCGCCGCCTTGACCACGTCCGCGCCGGTCTTCAGCCCGCCGTCGGTCTGCAGTTCGACCAGGTCGCGCAGGCTGTTCCCCTTGAGGCTCTGGTGAACTTCGCTCAAGCCCAGTTCCCAGGGGTTGCCGGCATGTTTGATCGAGGTCTGCGGCGCCGCTCCGGTCCCCCCCTCGCAGCCGGAGATGACGATGCGGTCGGCATAGCACTTGGCGACCCCGGCGGCGATGGTGCCGACCCCGGCGGTGGAGACCAGCTTCACCGAGATCAGCGCGTGCGGGTTGACCTGCTTGAGGTCGAAGATCAGCTGGGCGAGATCCTCGATCGAGTAGATGTCGTGATGCGGCGGCGGCGAGATCAGGGTGACGCCGGGGATGGTGAAGCGCAGCGTGGCGATCAGCGGCGTCACCTTCTCGCCGGGGAGCTGGCCGCCTTCGCCGGGCTTGGCCCCCTGGGCCACCTTGATCTGGATCTCCTCGGCGCTGCGCAGGTAGGCGGGGGTGACGCCGAAGCGCCCCGAGGCGATCTGCTTGATCTTGCTGTTGCGGATACTCTTCAGGCGTTCCGGCGCCTCGCCGCCCTCGCCGCTGTTGGAGGCGCCGCCGAGAATGTGCATCGCCTCGGCCAGCGCCTCGTGGGCTTCCGGCGAGATCGAGCCCAGGGACATGGCCGCCGAATCGAAGCGGCGGGTGATCGCCTCGACCGGTTCGACCTCGTCGAGGGGGATCGCCGGGTGCGGGCTGTTCCAGGCGAGGAAGTCGCGGATGAAGCGCCGGCCGCGGCCCTCGATCAACGCGCGGAAGCGCAGGTAGTCGTCGCGCTCGCGGGTCGACGCGAAGTCGTGCAGGGTGGTGATGACCTTTGAATTGAAGTCGTGGTATTCGCCGCCGGGGTTGTCGCGGCCGGCACTGCCGATCGCCAGCGGGTAGAACGGCTGCATGTGGTTCTTCCGGAAGACCCCGTCGTGGGTCGCGGCAATCCGCGCCTCGATGGCGGCGAAGCCGAGCCCCGGGATCAGCACCGGCGACGCCGGGAAGCAGCGCTCGGTGATCTCGGCGGCCAGGCCGACGATGTCGAACAGGGCGGCGTTGCGGTAGCTGGAGACGGTGCTGATCCCCATCTTCGACATGACCTTGAGGATCCCTTTGGTCAGCGCCTCGTAAAGGTTCTTCAGGGCGCGCCGCGTCTCGCGCGGCGACAGCTGCCCGCGCTCGCACAACTGCAGGCCGGTGGCGTAGAGCAGCCAGGGGTAGATGGCCAGCGCCCCGTAGCCGAGCAGGACGCTGGCCTGGTGGGGGTCGGTCACCTCGCCGGTGACGGCCACCAGCGACGCCAGGTGGCGCAGGCGGGCGTCGAGGAGGCGCCGGTTGAGGTAGCCGACGGCCATGGCCATCGGGATCAGGCGGGTGTCCCGGTCGAGCACGCGATCGTCGAGGATCACCACGCGCACCCCGTCGTCGCGCACCGCGCGGACGACGGCGTCGCCGAGGGCCTCGAGGGCCTGGTGCAGGCTGCCGGCGAAGCCGGTGGTGAAGGTGCGGTGCCGGTAGCAGGGTTCGAACCGCGGCTTCTCGGGATCGCCGAAGGAGAGGAGGGCGTCGAAGATGTCGCGCGAGAGGATCGGCGAGATGTTCTTCAGCCTTCGGGCACGCTCGGGGGTCTCCTCCAGGGGGTTGCCGAGTTCGCCGAGGCCGATGGTGGCCGACATCACCACCTTCTCGCGATAGGGGTCGATCGGCGGGTTGGTCACCTGGGCGAACTTCTGCCGGAAGAAGTCGGAGAAGTTGCGCTGCACCGTCGAGAAGGCGGCCATCGGCGTATCGTCGCCCATGGAGCCGGTGGGCTCCTTCCCTTCGTGCAGCATCGGCTTGATGGTGTACTCCACGGTTTCGTGGGTGACGTTGTGGTAGCGCTGCAGGGTCGCCAGGTCGGGATGGCGGTAGTCGGAGAGGTCGTCGAACTGGTGCTCGATAAATTCCATCAGGTACCAGGTGCGCCCGGTCAGCCATTCGCTGTAGGGCTGCGACTCCATCAGGTAGCGGTCGATGTCGCCGGAGGCGAAGATCTGGCCGGTCCGCAGGTCGGCGGCGATCATCTCGCCGCTCTGCAGCCGGCCGCGCAGCCGCACCTGCTCGGGGGGGACGCCGAGCACGCCGTACTCGCTGGTCAGGAGCAGGCGGTCGTCGGTGGTCACCACGTACTTGGCGGGGCGCAGGCCGTTGCGGTCGAGGACGCAGCCGACGTAGCGGCCGTCGGTGAGGGCGACGGCCGCCGGGCCGTCCCACGGCTCCCAGGAGGCCGACAGGTACTCGTAGAAGGAGCGCAGCTTGGCCGGCATGTGCGCCACGTTGTGCCGCGCCGGCGGGATCAGCATGCGCACCGCCTTGAAGAAGTCGATGCCGTTGGCAAGGAGGAACTCGAACATGTTGTCGAGGCTGGCGCTGTCGCTCCCCACCGGCTGGATGATCGGCAGGATCCGTTCCAGCTCCTCCGCGGTGAAGACCGGGCTGACCATCGCGGCCGCCTTGGCCGCGGCATTGAAGCGGTTGGCGCAGATCGAGTTGATCTCGCCGTTGTGCGCCAGGTTGCGCAACGGCTGGGCGAGCCGCCACTGCGGCAGGGTGTTGGTCGAGAAGCGCTGGTGGAAGAGGACCAGGTCGGTGGCGAACTCCTCGCGCTGCAGGTCGGGGTAGAGCTGGCGCAGGTTCTTCGGCATGACCAGCCCCTTGTAGGAGAGCAGGGTGCGCGAGAAGGTCGTCACGTAGAAGCCGGGGTCGCCCTGCAGGGCATGCTCGACTTCCTTGCGGGTCAGATAGACGAGCGCGTCGAAGCGCCGGGTGGCGGTCAGCTCCCGCGGGACCACGAAGGCCTGGACGATCGCGGGGAGGCGCGAGAGGGCGTAGTCGCCGAGGGCTTCGGTGTCGAGGGGGACGGCGCGGAAGAGCACGACCTGCAGGTCGTTGCGGGCGCAGGCTTCGGCGAAGGCCTGCCGCTGGTTTTCCGGATCGGTGAGGAAGAGCGTCGCCACGGCGAAGTTCTCCGGCAGGGAGACCCCCAGCTCGTTGGCGACCAGCCGCATGAAGGCGGTCGGCATGGCGCAGAGCAGGCCGCAGCCGTCGCCGGTCTTGCCATCGGCGGCGACCGCGCCGCGGTGCATCATCCGGCTCAGGGCGCGGATGCCGTCCTGCAGCAGCTGGTGGCTCGGCTGCCGGCGCAGATGGGCGAGCAGGCCCATCCCGCAGGCGTCGTGGAACTGGTCGGCAAAATTCATGAGCAATGGTCCTCGGTCGGCCCGGCTTGCTGCCGGAAGTGCTGGCGCAGGGTAGCCCCGGCGCGGCGGGAATGCAATCCCCGATGGCTCGTCACAGCCACTTCTTGAACCGGAAGCCGGCCAGCATGCCGGCAGCGCAGGCGATCATCAGCAGCCACAGGGCCGGGTAGCCCCATTCCCAGCGCAGTTCCGGCATGTAGTCGAAATTCATGCCGTAGACGCCGACCAGGAAGGTCAGCGGGATGAAGATGGTGGCCATGATGGTCAGCACCTTCATGATCTCGTTGGTGCGCTGGCTGACGCTGGAGAGGTACAGGTCGAGCAGGCCGGAAACCGAGTCGCGGTAGATCTCGGTGGTGTCGATGATCTGCACCAGGTGCTCGTAGAGGTCGCGCAGGAACGGCACGGTGCGCTCCTCGATAAGTTCCGACCCCTCGCGCTCCAGGCTGGAGACCACCTCGCGCAGCGGCCAGACCGCCTTGCGTACGGTCATCAGGTCGCGCTTCAGGGTGTGAATGCGCTGCAGGGTGGCGCGTTGCGGCCGGTCGGCCAGCTCCTCCTCGAGGTCGGTGAGGATTTCGCCGAGCTGCTCCAGGACGGGAAAATAACTGTCGACGATCGAGTCGATCAGCGAATAGGCGAGGTAGTCCGCACCCCGCTGCCGGTGCCGCCCCTTCGGGGAGCGCAGGCGCTCCCGCACCCCGTTGAAAACGTCGCCCGGCTGCTCCTGGATCGACAGTACCGCATTGCCGGTGACGGCGATGCTGACCTGCTCGGTTTCCAGGCGGCTTCCAGCGGCGTCGAGGCTGAGGATCTTGAGAATGACCAGCAGGCTGTCGCCGAAGTTCTCGACCTTGGGCCGGTGTTCGGTGTTGAGCAGATCCTCCAGGGCCAGGGAGTTCAGGCCGAAGCCGCGGCCGAGTTTTTCGACGAGGGGGACGTCGTGGATGCCGAGCAGGTCGACCCAGTGCAGCCCCGGCTGGCGGCAGCGCTCCAGGCACTCGTCGGCGCTGCAGTCGGTCTGCTGTACGAACAGTTCCGGGCCGTAATCGATCAGGTCGAGCCGGGCCGTTTCCAGGCGCCGTTCGCCGATGTGCAGCAATGTGCCCGGGGACAGCCCGATTCTTTGTCTTGCCGGTTCACCCATGCCATTCTCCTTCGCAATAACCGAACAATTGTAGCAGGTTGCTCGGAACTGCCAAGACGCCGTCGGAAACGCCAGGAAAAGGTTCCCAAATCACCGGGGCTGTGCTATGTAAGAGGGATCAAAATCAAGACCACGAGTTGCCGGGTCACGGAGGCCGCATGTTCGGACTGATTCCCAAGGATGAGAAGTTTTTCGCGCTGTTCAAGGAAATGACCACCACCATTATCGAGGGCGCCCAGCTCCTCAAGGATATGATGGATCATTATGTCGACCCGCCGCTCAGCCAGCAACGGATCAAGGACGTCGAGCACAAGGCCGACCATCTCACCCACGACATCATCAGGAAACTCAACAAGAGTTTCGTGACCCCCCTTGACCGCGAAGACATCTACTCCCTGGCCGGCGCCCTCGACGACATCCTCGACCTGATCGACGCCACGTCGCAGCGCTTCGTCATGTACAACATCGAGAAGCCGACCCAGGAAGCCAAGGAGCTTGCGTTCCTGATCCTCAAGTCGTGCCAGACCCTCGACAAGGCGGTCGCCCTGCTCGGCGGCAAGCTCGAGCCGATCGCCGAGTACTGCATGGAGGTCAACTCCCTGGAGAACGAGGCCGACCGGGTCTACCGCGAAGCGGTCAGCCGGTTGTTCGATGAAGAGAAGGATCCGATCCAGCTGATCAAGTGGAAAGAACTCTACGAGACGCTCGAAAAGGTCACCGACAAGTGCGAGGACGCCGCCAACATCCTCGAAAGCGTGGTGGTGAAAAATGCCTGAAAGCGCTTTCCTGGTTCTGCTGCTGGTCATCGCGGCGGCACTGGCTTTCGACTATATCAACGGCTTCCACGATACTGCCAACGCCATCGCCACCTGCGTGTCGACCCGGGCGCTGTCGGTCAAGGCCGCCATCTTCATGGCCGCCATTCTCAACTTCGCCGGGGCGCTGGTCTCCACCAAGGTGGCCACCACGATCGGCAAGGGGATCGTCGATGCCCAGGACGTCACCCAGATGGTGATCTTCGCCGGGGTGATGGGGGCGATCATCTGGAACCTGATCACCTGGTATGTCGGCCTGCCGTCCTCGTCGTCGCACGCGCTGATCGGCGGCGTGATCGGCGCGGCGGTCGCCCATGCCGGCAGCTCGGTGCTGCTCTGGGGAGGGCTGAAGAAGATCATCCTGGCCCTGATCCTGTCGCCGATCGTCGGCACGGCCATCGGTTTCACGATCATGCTGGCGGTAATGTGGATCTTTCGCAAAAAGGCGCCGGGACCTTTGAACATCGGCTTCCGTCGCCTGCAGGTGGTCTCCGCCGCCTTCATGGCCTTCTCCCACGGGACGGCCGACGCCCAGAAGTCGATGGGGATCATCACCCTGGCACTGCTCAGCTACGGGGCGATCCCGGCGTTTGCCGTGCCGCTGTGGGTCAAGCTCTCCTGCGCCATCGTCATGGGGTTGGGAACCGCCGCCGGCGGGTGGCGGATCATCAAGACGCTCGGCAAGGATTTCGTCAAGCTCCAGCCGGTGCATGGCTGTTGCGTGGAAACCGCGGCGGCCGGCGTCATTCTCGGCGCCGCTTCGATCGGCATGCCGGTCAGCACCACCCACGTCATCACCTCGAGCATTCTCGGCGTCGGCCTGACCAAGCGCATCACCGCGGTCAACTGGAATGTCGCCTACCGGATTCTCTGGGCCTGGATCCTGACGATTCCGGCCTCGGCTGCGGTGGCGTTCGTCACCTACGTGACCCTCAGCCCGTTTCTCGGCCAGTAGGCTCCGCGACATATTCCGCCACACCCTGGGCCCGCGGCGCTTTACAGCCCACGGGCTTTCGGCTAAACTCCACTGAATTCCAATGCAATGGAGGCATCATGGCGATCAACAAGGCGATCCTGGTAGGCAATCTCGGCAAGGATCCGGAGCTGCGCTATACCGCCAACGGCCAGGCGGTGGCCACCTTCTCGCTGGCGACCACCGAGAAGTTCAAGAACAAGGGCGGCGAGCAGCAGGAGCGCACCGAGTGGCACAATATCGTGGCCTGGGGGCCCCTGGCCGAGATCTGCGGCAAGTACCTGACCAAGGGGAAGCAGATTTACTGCGAGGGCCGCATCCAGAGCCGCTCCTACGACGACCGTGACGGCAACAAGCGCTACATCACCGAAATCGTCATTTCCGACATGCAGATGCTCGGCGGCCGCCCCGGCGAAGAGAGCGGGGGCGGCATGCGCCCGGCCCGGGGAACAACCCCGGCCCCGTCCCGCGAAACGATTGCCGTCCCCGATGATGCGCCCTACAATACCGACGATGACATCCCCTTCTAGGGGGCAACTGCCGGTGGTGCGCCATTG
Organism: Deltaproteobacteria bacterium; assembly: GCA_005774545.1. Lineage (GTDB taxonomy): Bacteria > Desulfobacterota > Desulfuromonadia > Desulfuromonadales > BM103 > VAUL01. Next base: position 85,291 of record VAUL01000004.1, read on the forward strand.
AATAGAGCCCTGTCATGAATCTGGAAGACCGCCGCAAGTCGCTGGCCTGCCTGCTTGTCGATCCCGACGAAGGGGTGCGCTCGGCCGCTGCTGCCGCCCTGGAACGGCTGGAGTCGCTGCAGGAGCTGTCCCAGATCGTCGCTGCGCTGAAGTCGGACAAGCGCGGCCAGCGGGTCAAGGCGATCATCGCCATGGAGAAGGTCAATTCGCCGGACGTTTTCCCCCCCCTGATCGAGCTGCTCAAGGATCCCGATCCGGACATTCGGGCGGCGGCCATCCAGGTGCTCGGCGTCAAGGCCCACCCCAACTCCCTGACCGGCCTGGTGCGGCATCTCAAGGACCCGGCTCCGGCCGTGCGGGTGCATACGGCCGAGGCCCTCGGCAACTTCAGGGATGCCCGCCTAGTGCCCTATCTGGCCGCCATGCTCAAGGACGAGGACGAGCAGCTGGTTGCCAGTGCGGCCCGTTCGCTCGGCCGTCTCGGCTGTGCCGACGCCGCGCCGCCGCTGGTCGCCCTGCTGCGCGACCCGCGCCCCGGCGTGCGCCGCACCGCGGCCGAAGCCCTGGCGGAGGTGCCGCTGTAGCCACTGCCGAACGTAAAGCTGCAAGAGGCCGGAGCTGATCGCTCCGGCCTCTTGCGTTTTTATTGTAGAACCGGTGCCGGACCGATCAAAAATGTCCGGAGGCAAGGCGCTCGCAGGTTGAGGAGTGAGGCGGACCGAAAGGTACGTCGCAACGACGAGATCAAGAGCAACGCCGCAGGCGGGCGTTTTTCATCGGTCCCCTAGTCCAGGAAGTCGACGACGTCGATCCCTTTCGAGAACGGATCCACCTCGGCGACGATTTTCCGCGGCTGGTTCGGGCCGAGGTGCAGGCGTTGCGGCTCCCCGAGGAGTTGCCCGGCGGCGTCGAAAATGATCTTGATGTCGGCCAGGCTCGGGTCGGCCGTGTCGACCTTGACGACCAGGCCGATCTCGTTGTTGTCGAGGCGCACCAGGCTGCCGACCGGGTAGGGGCCGAGCGACGCGACGAACTTTTCGACATAGCCGGGGTGCAGTGAGGTGCCGGCGATTTCGCGCATGCGGGCGATGGCCTTGCGCGGCGTGAACGGACGCTGGTAGGAGCGCAGCGTGGTCATGGCATCATAGGCGTCGGCGATGGCCGTCATGTCGACCAGGGGCGAGACGGAATGGCCGGCGGCATCGCCGGGGTAGCCCTGCCGGTCGTAGCGCAGATGATGGCCGAGGACGATGTCCATCACCTCCGGCGTGACGCCGTCCATCTTGGTGATGATGTCGGCGCCGAAGCGCGGATGTTTCTTGATCTCGTCGAATTCGGCATCGGTCAGTTTTCCCGGCTTGGTGATGATGGCGACATCGACGCGCAATTTGCCGAGATCGTGGAGCAGGCCGCCGAAGCCGAGGGTGCGCAGCTGCTCTTCGCTGACCGCGCAGGCGCGGCCGACCGCCAGGGAGATGACCGAGACGTTCACCGAATGGGTAAAGGTGTAGTTGTCGTAATCCTTGAGCATCGACAGGGCGAACAGGGCATGGGGCTCGGTGAGGGTGAGCTGGGCCATGCTCTTCACCACCTTCATCGCCTCTTCCGACGAAGGAATCTCCCCCATGCGCACGTCGTTGAAGATCTGGTCGACGACCTTGAGTGCCTTTTTGTAGACCTTGCGCGGCTGGCCGGCATCCTCGTCTTCATCGTCGAAGATCACGGCGCGGATCAGTTCGACGTTCTGCCGGTGCAGGGCGTCGGCAAACGCCTGGCCCTTGCCGCCGCCGGCATGCAGCAGGCCGAGCAGGACCTGGATCTCCTCGGCGGAAAGTCCGGCATGGAACTCGATGCCGATCAGCTCGTGGGTTTCCAGCAGCCGGGCGATTTCCTGCGCCGCCGGAAACTCCTGGATGAAGAGGAAGTCTTCGACGAACAGGGTCCCTTCCAGCAGCCCCATCTTGATCGATTTTTTGTGCTGCAGCAGGCTGAACAGACCGTTTTGCAGGGTCTGGACCTGCTTGGTCGTCGCCGGGTGGTCGAGCGCATACAGGCGCAGCCCCTTGATGGCCGCGGCCAGAACCTGCACGACCTGGCGGGTTTCCTCGATATTCATGGGGTGTCCTTGTCAAGCAGCATGAGGGCCTGGACGGCAGCCCGGGCGACCGCCGGGGCGCGGTCTCCGGAGGCCTTTTCCAATACCGTCCGCACCGATTCGTCGCCGATTTCACCGAGCGCGGCAACCGCCGCGGCCCGCAGTTCATCGTTGAGAGCGCGCCGCAGCAGGCTGCGCCGGCCGAGAATCTTGAGCAGGGGGGCGACGGCTTCGCTGGAGCGGATCTCGCCGAGCGCCCGGATCGCGTCCTTCTTGATGTCGACGGCTCCCCGGCTCAATTCCGGCTGCTCGATGAGCTTGATGAGGGTGGGGATGGCGCTGGCGGCCCGGATCGCTCCGAGGGAGAGCAGGGCCTGGCGGCTCAACTCCTGGTCGTCCGATTCGGCGGCTTTGAGGAGGATGTTGACGGCCCGCTGGCCGCCGATCTTGGTCAGGGAGCGGACCGCCTCCCGCCGGACGCGGATATCCTTGTGCTCGAGCAGTGGCGTCAGGTGCGGCAGGGAATCCTGGCTGCGGATTTCGCCGAGAATGGCCACGGCATTGCGTACCACGTACCAGCGGTCGTCGAACAGGTGCTCCTGCAGGACCGGGACGGCGGCGACGCCGGTTCTGACCAGGACGTCGGCCAGAACCTTGCGGTTCGTGGCGGAGGTTTCCTCTGCCAGCAGGAACATCAGGCGCCGAACGATCTTGTCGCCGAGGAAGGCGAGGACGTTGAGCAGGGCCTTGCGGGCCGCCTCGCCGCACTCCCGGTCGACGAGCATGGCCACGAGAAAGTCGGTCAGTTCGTCGGTCGCCAGTTGCCCCAGGGCGTTGAGCGCATGGGCGCGGCGGACTTCCGAGAACTTCTGCCCGGTGGCATTGCGGCAGAGCAGCACCATCGCACGCAGCACCAGGGCGCGGTTTTCGATGATCAGGTTGAGCCGCAGGAGCGGGATCAGCTCCTGCAGGTGGTTGCGGAAGCGCTGGTCGTCGGTCTCCTCGTCGAGCCGCTTGAGGAGCCGCTCCAGGTCGAGGGCCTGAGCCTGGGCCGGGGTCAGCTGGCTGGTCTTGTCGCCCGGTGCGGCCGTCGTTTCGGTTTCGGGGGGGAGGGCCTCGATTTTTTTCCGGCGCTCGAGGATCGTCTCCAGGTCCTGCTCGTTGACCCAGATGGTGGTGATGCGGGCCTGTTCGAGAACCGCCTGGATCCCGCCGCGGGCATGGATTTCCTGGGGATCGAGGATCAGGTTCTGCACGAAGCGGAGCAGATCCTCGGCCTTCAGGTCGGAGAGCACGGTCAGGTACTGGATGCGGCGGGCAAAGCAGAAGGTCGCCAGCTGGTTGAGCACCTGGAGGGTTTTGGCGACCGGCTGATCGTTGAGCAGGAAGCCCTCCCGGCGTACGGTCAGGCTGAGGTGCCGGTCGTTCTGCAGCAGCGGCAGGAAACCCTTGAGGCACTCGTGGGCCGCCAGTTGCAGGGCCGGGTGTCCCGGCGGATAGTAGCGCAGCGCCTTGATCTGCTTGACCAGACCGGTCAGGGCGGAGGCGATCCGGTTGTGGAGATCGTTGTCAGGCTGCTGCATGCACTCCCCTCGGGCAGGAACCGGCCGGAATCGGACAAGCTGTCATTCTAGAAGATTTTCCGCCGTCTGACCAGTCCTGACGTTATCCCGGCGGCGTGGTGTCGACGATGCAGAAGCCGGCATCGTGTATGCCATGATCTTCAGCAAGATACATGCCGTCGATGACCGGGGCGAACTTGTCGATGATCACCCGGCGGCGCGGCTTCAGCGTCGGCGTGATCTCGCCGTGCTCGATGGAGAAGTCCCGGGACAGCAGGGTGAAGCGCTTGATCTGGCGGAAGCCGGGGAGTCCTGTCTGCAGCCGCTCGACTCGATGCCGCAGCAGTTCCAGGACGCGGGGGTGGTTGACCAGATCGCAGGTGGTCAGGAAGTCGATATTCTTGAGCCGGGCGTAGCGGATCAGGTTGTCAAAATTTGGCACCAGCAGTGCCGTCAGGAACGGTTTGCGGTCACCGCACACCAGGGCGTTGGCGATGAACTTGTCGGTCTTCAGGCGGGTCTCGATGGCCTGGGGGGCAACGTTTTCGCCGCTGGCGGTGACGATCAGGTCTTTTTTGCGATCGGTTATGGCCAGGAAGCCGTCGGCGTCGATGGCGCCGATGTCGCCGGTATGGAACCAGCCGCCGGCCAGCGCCGCCGCCGTCTCCTCGGGGCGGCGCCAGTAGCCCTTGAAGATGCCGGGCCCGGCGGCCAGGATTTCGCCGTCGCCGGCGATCCGTACCCGGGTTCCCGGGATCGGCCGGCCGACCGTGCCGGGCCGCAGGGCGCGGGAGGTGTTGGCGGCGATGACCGGCGAGGTTTCCGTCAGGCCGTACCCTTCGTAGATGGGGATGCCGGCGGCCAGGAAGAACTCGGCCACGTCCTTGGACAGCGGCGCCCCGCCGGAGACGAAGTAGCGCAGGCGCCCGCCCAGGGGCTCCTGCAGTTTGCCGTGCAGCAGGCTGCGGGCGGCCCCGGCAAGCGGCTTCAGCCAGGCCGGCACCGGTCGGCCGGCCAGCTCCAGGCGCAGCCGGTGCCGGCTCAGGGAGAGTGTCGCCAGAAACAGCTTGCGTTTCGGCCAGGGACTCGACAGCACCCGGTCCATCACGCGGGCATACATCTTCTCGTAAAGCCGCGGGACACTGATCAGGATGGTCGGACGCGCCTCCCTGAGGTTGACCGGCACCGAGTCGATCCCTTCGGCGTAGGCGATGGTCGCCCCCTGGCGCAGCATCATGTAGTAGCCGGCCATGCGCTCGAAGACGTGCGAAAGCGGCAGGAACGACAGGCAGGTGTCGCGCGCCGAGATGTCGAACAGGGTGTGGCAGGCCCGGATGTTGCTCAGGAAGTTGCGGTGCGTCAGCATCGCCCCTTTGGGGTGCCCCGTGGTTCCGGAAGTGTAGACGATCGAGGCGAGGTCGTCGGCCTGCCCCGCCGCCAGGCGCTCGTCGTACTGCCGGTCAAGTTCCGGGTCGGGCGGCTGCAGGAAGGTCTCCAGTGGCATGACCCGCGGGTCGTCGAGCTGGCCGTTGAGGAGGATGATCCTGCTCAGGGCCGGGGCCCGGTCCAGGTGCGCGAGCAGCTCGCCGGCCGCGACCGGCGACCAGAGGAAGAGCAGCCGAGCCTCGGAATCGCGCAGCAGGGAAAGGGTGCTGGCGACGTCATCGGTGTGGTAGAATGGCACGGTGATCGCGCCGCAGCCCATGATCGCCAGATCCGCCCAGGCCCAGGCCGGGCCGTTGGGCGCCATGATGGCGACCCGGTCCCCCGGCTGCAGGGAGAGGGCCAGCAGGCCGCGGGCGTGGGCCCGCCAGCGGCTGACGAACTCTTCCCAGCCGATGTCGCGGTAGTGGCCGGCCTGCTTCTCCCGGAGAACGGGGTGGTCGGCGTAGCAGGCGGCGCGCGACAGAACCATGCGCGGGAGGGTGTGTCTCATGGCCGGGCCTCCCTGACAACTCCCCCGAAGGAGACGCCATGACCCTGATCCTCGGCCTGACCGGCGGCATCGCTGCCGGGAAAAGCAGCGTGGCGACGATGTTCGCCGCCTTCGGCGCGGTGGTGGTGAGCGCCGACCAGCTGGCCCGTGAAGCGGTTGCCGCCGGCACTCCCGCCCTGCAGGCGCTGGTCGCGACCTTCGGCGACGGGATTGTCGATGGCGCCGGGGAACTCGACCGGGCGGCGCTGGCGGCGCTGGTTTTTGCCGACGCCTCCGCCCGGGAGCGGCTCAACGCCATCACCCACCCGGCCATCGCCCGGCTGGCCGAGGCGCGTCTCGATGCGTTGCGCGCCCGGCGCGTGCCGCTGGTGGTCTACGAGGCCCCCCTGCTGTTTGAGGCCGGCGCCGAGCGGCGGGTCGACCGGGTGCTGGCGGTGGTCGTCGATCCGCAGATCCAGCGGCTGCGCCTGGCGGAGCGCGACCGACTGCCGCCGCAGGCCATCGATGCGCGGATTGCGGCCCAATGGCCGCAATCCGCAAAGGTGGCGCGAGCCGATTACGTCATCGACAACTCCGGCCCTCTCGAGGAAACCCGTCGACAGGTGGCGGTGCTTTATCATCTGCTGCTCTCCGCAGGGCACTCCTGAGATTCCAGTTCGCCCAGAAATTTTCCGACCAGATCGAAGACCGCCTCCCTGAGGGGGTTGCCCGTGCCGATCAGCACATGCGGTGCCTCCGGTCCGAGGCGCTCGTACACCTTTACCTTGCTGCTCATCCGGTCGACCAGCTGCCGGCCGCTGTCGATGTCGATGGTCCGGTCCCCTTCGCCGTGGATCGCCAGGACCGGCAGGTCGATCTCGCCGAGGCGCGGCGAGAGCTCGCGCACCAGGCGATTGATCTGGTGAACGCCGGCCAGCGGGCGGCGCGCGTAGTAGTGGCCCGCCTCGCTGCCGGAAACCGTTCGGTGCTGATACGGTTTCAGAAAGCGCAGCCAGCCGGCGATCGGCGCCAGCGAGTGGCGCAGGCGCAGGTAGGGGGAGAGGAGGACCGCACCGGCCGGCCTCCTCTGCCGCGCCAGGGCGAGCAGGAGCAGGGCGCCGGTGCTCAGCCCTGCGCCATAGACCCGGTGGTAGCGGGCGGCGAGCAGGTCGTAGCCGCGGAGCACTGTGTCCTGCCACTCTTCCCAGCGGCGGCCGGCAAGATCCTCGGGGGTGGTGCCATGTCCCGGCAGCCGCACTGCCAGGCTCGCAAACCCGCGCTTCGCCAGGTCCGCCGCCAACGGCCGCATCTCCCACGGGGTTGCCGAAAAACCGTGGACGAGGAGAACCGCCACGGTCGCTTCGGCGGGGACCGTGGCGAACGGCAGATCCTCTTCCCCCACGCCGTCGCGACGCGACCGCTCGTATTCGCCCTCTAGCAGGCTGTCGATGGCTTGCAAGTCCACTGGCGGCCGTCCCGGTTGTTCAACAACCCGATATCACAGATATTTTCATTATACCGGAAGCCCAGTCGAGCGTCCAATCGCGGGGGGCGGCCACAAAAAAACCCCGCCGGTGGCGGGGTTTTTTGTGGTTGGGAAGGGCTGGCTCACTTGTGGTAGCCGAGCCGGGCGGAAAGCTCTTCCGCCGCCCCCTGCACGAGGGGGATCAGCTCCTTTTCGATCCGCTCGTTGCCCAGGCGCATGGTCGGTCCGGAGACGCTGATCGCCCCGACGATGCGGCGGGTGTAGTCGCGGATCGGCGCGGCCACGCAGCGCACGCCGAGATCCATCTCCTCGTCGTCGATGGCGTACCCCTGCTCGGCCACCGTCTTCAGGATCTCCTTGAGCTTTTCGCGGTCGGTGATGGTGGTCGAGGTGTACCCCTTGAGCTGCCGGTTGGGGAGCAGTTCGTTGATCTCGTCCTCCGACATGAAGGCCATGTGGACCTTGCCGGACGCCGTGCAGTAGGCCGGAAGGCGCGAACCGACGCGCGAGACCACGCGCACCGTCATGTCGGTTTCGATGACGTCCAGGTAGACCACCGATCCTTCCTTGAAGATGGCGACATAGGCGGTTTCGTTGCAGCTGCCGACGATCTTCTCCAGGATCGGTTTGGCCTGGCGCAGCAGCCCCATCTGCTTGATGAAGGTCTGCCCGAGTTCGAGGGCCTTGAGGCCGAGCCGATAGTTCTCGGTCGCCTTGTTCTGTTCGATGTAGCCGCGCGACTCCAGGGTGGCCAGCAGGCGGAAGACGTTGTTTTTGTGGAGTTTGAGCCGCTTGCTCAGCTCCGTCACCCCGAGTTCGTCGACGTCGTCGTGGAATTGCTCGAGGAGGTCGAGAGCGTGGGAGACGGCCTGAATGATATATTCGGACTTGTCTTTTCTGGCCATGGGGACGCTACCTTTTTTCGCAAATCAAACAAGGATGACAAAATGGGTAAAATCTCGCATTTTGTATCGAAAGGGGCTTGGACTGTCAAGAGAAAACGGGAAAGAGGCCGTGCCCGAAGCGGCGGCTCCCCCCTCTCGCCGGGCTGCTCATGCCATATTATGCGAAAATTATAGAATGGCGTTTTATAGTTGTCAAACGGGAAACGGGGTGAAGATGAAAATTTTTTTCGGAACGTTGACAGCCCTCGGTGCCGGCAGGTAGATTATGGCCACTACCCGTTGTCCGGAGGACCGGTGATGCTGACCTTGAGCAAGAAGATCCTGGTGGCGATCGACGGTTCGCCGCAGTCGGACAAGGCCGCCGAGGAAGCCGTGCGTCTGGCCGCCCAATCCGGGACCAGGCTGCGCAGCCAGGTCTACGCCGTGCTGGTGCTGCCCAGCCTCAAGCCCCCCTCGTTCACCGACTTTTTCCCGACCAAGCCACCCACCGAGGAGCCCGACTGGCAGGAGAAGCGCGACCGGCTTTTCTATGTGGTCGAAAAGGCCGCCGGGGAAGCCGGCGTCGATCTCGAATCGCTGATCGTCTACGGCGATCCGGCCGAGGAGCTGATCTACTTTGCCAGGGAGAAAGGGTGCGATGTGATCGTCATCGGCTCGTCGGGCAAGGGGATGGTCAAGCGCACGGTCCTCGGCAGCGTCTCGACCAAGGTGGCGCTGCAGGCGCAGTGCTCGGTGTACATCGTGCGCTGATTCCCCGGAACACCGGTCCTCCTCTCCCGCGCTTATCTGTCCCTTCCATTCACCCAACTTCCGCCGCCGGGTGCCGGGTCTCCCGGCACAGGTAGCGGTAGACCTCCCGCAGCGTGTCGCGGATCGCTTCGTCCCCTTCGGGGAACTCGTACGGTGACAGTTCCATGACCAGGGAGTGGTCGTAGTCGGTCTCGCGCAGGTGGTTGAGGAAGCGGGTCAGGGGGAGCGCGCCGTGGCCGGGCATCAGGTGTTCCTCGCCGTTGGCGTAGTCCGAGAAGTGGATGTTGCGCATCCTCCCCGATTCGTAATAGGCATAGAAGTCGTTGATGAAGTTGGTGTGCATCGAGCCGCAGTGCGCGGTGTCGAAGGTCAGGTACAGGTTGTGCGCCTTGAGAAACGGGAGCATCTTCTCGGGCGTCGAGAGCAGGTAGGGGTTGATCTTCGGCTTCGGCAGGCAGGGCATGTTCTCCATCGCCAGCATGACCCGGCCCTGGCCGAGATCAGCCTGGAAATCGTCGATCCCCTTCAGCCACTTCCAGAATTTCCACTCGAGGTTGAGCCATGAGGGCGGGTGGAAGTTGACCAGCGGCACCCCGGTCTCGAGGGCGAGGTCGACGCTGCTGCGGAGCTGGCCGATCTTGTCGCCCCAGCCGTCGATGTCGAAGAACGGCGCGTGAATTGAATGCACCGGCAGGATGGTCTGGAGGGTGCGCAGCAGCTTGATGTCGCGGCCGCCGCCGTAGTCGTTGTTGATGATGACTTCCATGCCGTCGAAGCCGACCTCGCGCGCCAGTTCGAACACTCTGGGGGCGGGGAGGGTGAACAGGCTGCCGGCGGAAAGGATCAGTTTCATCGGTTGGCGCGGGCGATCGGGCTGTCAGGGGCTGTGAACCTTGTCGACCAGGAAACGGCGGACCTGTTCCGGCGGCGGCGGGGTCAGCAGCGAGACGACGATGACGATCAGCGTCACCAGCGGCGCCCCGATGAGCGCCGAGGAGGTCGGCGGCAGCCACTCGCGCAGTTCCGGGACAAGGTGGCCGAACAGGACCGGGGCGAAGGTCAGGGCGATCCCGCTGAGCATGCCGCAGACCGCGCCGTACTTGTTGGCCCGATCCCACCAGATGCCGAGCAGGAACACCGGGAAGAGGGTGTTGCCGGCGAGGGCGAAGGCGACGGCGGTGATTTCGGCAATCAACCCCGGCGGATTGACGGCGATCGCCAGGATCAGCAGGGCCAGCAGCAGGGTCACCCCCTTGGCGACCTTCAGCAGGTGCCGCTCGCTGGCGCGCGGGTTGATCAGGCGGTAGTAGATGTCGTAAGCGAAGGCCCCGGCGCCGGTGATCAGCAGACCGGTGATGGTGCTGAAGGCGGCCAGGATGCCGCCCACCGCCAGCAGGCCGACGAGGATTTCGGGGATGCCCGTCCATTCGCCGGTTTTCACGACGATCAGGTCGGCGAGGAAGCCGGCTTCGGCCGGGTCGACCGTCTGTCCGGTGCCGGCCTGCCACGCCTTGGCGAAGGCGCCGAAGGCCGGGGCGCTCCAGTACAGGAGCCCGATGAAGAACAGCCCCCAGACGACCCCCCAGCGGGCGTCGCGGGTATTGGGGACGGTGTAGAAGCGGGACAGGACGTGGGGGAGGCCGGCGGTGCCGACCATCAGGGTGAAGCACAGGGCGATCCACTGGTAGGGGGTGCAGAAGGCCCACGGCTCGATGTAGGCGCTGGCCGTGGCCGGCGGCAGGGCGGTGACGGCGGCCCCGTAGCTGAGTTGCGGCAGCAGCCAGGAGTAGCCGAGCTTTTTGGCAATGAACATCAGCGGGATGACGAAGCACAGGATCAGGGTGAGATAGTGCACCTGCTGGTTGCGGGTCGCGCCGAGGGAACCGGCGATCACCAGGTAGGCGAGGGCCACCGCGGTGCCGAGCAGCAGGGCGCGCGTATAGTCGATGCCGAACAGCCAGGCGAAGATCAGGCCGATCCCCTTGTACTGGGCTACGCAGTAGATCAGGGTGATGAGGATGGCGATCACCGCCGAGCAGATCCTGGCCAGCGAGGAATCGTAGCGGGCCTCGACGAAGTCGGGGGCGGTGTACTTGCCGAAGCGGCGGATCTGCCCGGCCATCAGCACCAGCAGCAGGACGTAGCCGCCGGTCCAGCCGAGGATGTAGGCGAAGGCGAAATAGCCCTGCAGGTAGAAGACCCCGGCGAGGCCGAGGAAGGAGGCGGCGCTCATCCAGTTGGAGGCGATGGCCGCGCCGATGCTGGCGTGCCCGGATTGCCGGCGGCTGACGCCGTAGGCCTGCTCGGCGCGGTGGCGGCTGAACAGGCCGACCGCCAGGCTCAGGGCCAGGGCTGCCCCGAGGGCCAGGATCGGCAGGAGTTTGAGTTCCCCGAACATGTTACGACACCCTTTCCTGCCGCCGCCGGCGGTAGCTTTCGGTGAGCCAGTCGATCAGCAGGTTGAACGCGCAGCAGACGAGGATGAACCAGATGATCAGGAACTGGCCGCTGAACCAGTAGTGCATGGGCATGCCGAAGATCGTCCGGTCGGGGAGCCGGGCCTGCGGACAGAAGGCCAGGTAGAGGGGGAAGCCGAAGGTGAGGATCGCCCAGGCGGTCAGCGTGATCCAGATGATGGTGACCTCGCGGCGCATGAAACCGGGCCGCGGCCGCAGGAAGTTGACCCGCAGATCGCCGTTCGGCGGTTCGGCACTGGGCTGACGGTGCATGGCGTTCCTCCCGGGAGGTGACTGGGCGCTGCGTCGGATATTAGCAGAAAAGTCTAATCCGTGACATCCGCCAATTCGGATGAGGCGGCGGAGGTTTTCATGACCTCGTGAAGGACCGCCGTGGCATAGCTCCCTTTCGGCAGGCGGAAGCCCAGCAGCAGGTCGTCCCCTTCGGCCGCGGCGGTCACCTCCAGGAGCGGGACGCGCAGCGGCCGGCGTTCCCCTTCCATGGCCAGGCCGCCGGGGAGGCGGAAGCCCTCCAGGGTCAGCCGCTCCTTGTCGAGCAGGCTGCGTTCCAGCAGCCCGGCTTGCCCGCCGGCGAGGCGTACCTTGCAGCCGTAAAGCGGTGCGGTCGGGCTGATCTCGAAGGTGTCGGCGCGCGGCTGCTCGGCGGCCGGATCGACGACCTCGAAGCAGGCGCCATTGACGTGCTTCATCGCCAGGTCGCCCGGCCAGAGGCGTTCCAGGGAGTTGAGGCGCATGTCGACCAGCCGGTCGAAGAGCGACGACTGGCAGGCGGACAGGTACAGCCGCAACAGTTTGCGGGGGAGGGCGAAGACGGCCTCGCGCGGCGGCCGGCCGGAGCGCAGGGCTTCGAGCAGCTGCCGCTCGGGGTGGCAGTGGCGCGGCAGGCGGGCGAGGGCTTCCTCCGGTTTCCCGTCCCGGAAGGCGATGGCGGCGGCCTGCCACTCGGGGTGGCGGATTTCGGCCGGGTCGCCGATGATCTCGCGGATCGCGCCGGCATAATCGCCGCCCAGGATCGCGCGGCCGATGCGGTGGGAGTTGCCGAGCACGCCGTAGCGCTGGTCGCCGAAGCGGTTCGGCACGCCGAGAGCCTGCAGGACGTCGAGGATCGCCTCGGCCCTCGCGAGGGCTCCGGGGTCGGGGCGGTGGATGCGGATGCGAAAGCGGTTGCCGGCCAGGTGCCCCAGGCGCAGCTTGTTGCGGTGCAGGCGGGCCTCGAGGATGCGCACGCCGGGGAGCTCCAGGCCGAGGACGTCGGCGGGGCGGCGCAGCGGCACGGAGACGGTCTGGCGGGTCACGGCCCGGGAGTCCTTGAGCCCGGCATAGCCGATCTCGCGTTCGGGGCAGCGCAGGGCCCTGGCCAGCTGGCGCAGCAGGTCAAAGGTGGTAAGGCCGCGCTTTTCGACGGTGACGTACAGGTGTTCCCCCTCGCCGCACGGCGTGTACAGGGGGATCTCTTCGACGCAGAAGTCCTCGGGTTCCTGGCGCAGCGTGCCGCCGGTGCCGGGGAGCCGCGCGGTCAGATAGTTGCTCATGATTCCTTCCCGGGGCGTCTGGAGCGGTAGCCGCGCCGCAGCTCCGGCGCCTGAAAGGCCGGGCGCTCCGCCGTGGGGTGGCGCTGCCGGTGAATGAAGTAGACCGGCAGCCCCTGGTCGAGGAAGCGCCGCATGTACTTGGAAAGGGGGTAGCCGGGAAGCTCTTCGGTGAACGGCGCCGCCAGCCGGTTGCTGAAGGCGGGGAGCCCTGCGAGCGTCGCGGCGACCTCTTCGACGTAGTCGCGCTGGTCGCTGCTGAAGAACAGGTTGCCGGCCGGCTCCAGGCGGTGCAGGGCAAGGGCGAGGAACTCGCGGTTGACCAGGCGCCGGTCGCGATGCCGCTTTTTCGGCCACGGATCCGGACAGTTGATGTAGATCGCCCGCAGGCTGTCGGCGGCCAGCCTGTTGAGGAGCAGTTCGCGGGCCTCGACGCGCAGGACGCGGACGTTGCCGAGCCCGGCGGCATCCAGCTTGCTGCAGGTTTTCAGGCACCCCTTGTTGTAGATGTCGATGGCCAGGAAATCGACTTCGGGGTGGCGCTGGGCCAGCTGCAGGACGAAGTGGCCGGTGCCGCAGCCGATCTCCAGGGCGAGCGGCGCCTGCCGGCCGAATTCGGCGGCCCAGTCGAAGGGGACGGCCAGTCGTTCGACGGGGATGAAGTGTTTCGAGACGATCGGGATGACCCGCTGAATGCGCGCAGGAGGGGCGGCCTCAAAGCGCGGCGCGGCCGGGGACGGGATACGGTCGGTCATTTGCGGTTGCTCAGAAAGAGGGTCAGGGCATCGATTTCGCCGGGCTGCAGGTGACTGAAGTCGCCGATGCGCCCATTGGCATGGTGTTTCTGCGGATTGGCCAGAACGGTGCGCAACTGCTCGCGGGAAAGGCGGCTGCCGATCTTTTCCAGGTTCGGGCCGGTGACGGCCCCGGCCGCCTCGATGCGGTGACAGGCCTTGCACCCCTGCGAGTTGAGCAGCCGGCGCGCCAGGGCCTCGCTGTCGGGCGGTTGCGCGGCGGCCGCCGCGGGGAGCAGTCCGGCGAGCACAAGGGCAGGGATCGGCAGGCGCACGGCAGGCTCCTCGGTTGGGATCGGCGCAACCCCGGGAACGGGTCGCCATTTACAATAAATACCGGAAATGGTCGGCGCGGCCAAGGCTTTCCGTCGCAAGGTGCTTGAAATCGCGGCGCACCCCCGCTACTCTTGCATTTTTAGCGGTGGCCTCGTTGCGAACAGCCGCCGGGAAGGAGCCTTTAGTCATGTTGATTGTCATGGATCATGCGGCGACCGAAGCGCAGGTCGAAGCGGTGGTCGCCGCCGTCAAGGCGATGAAGCTGGTGGCCCAGCCGATCCCGGGGAGCGAACGGACCGCCATCGGTGTCCTCGGCAACGAGGGGTATGTCGACGACAGCAGCATCCGCGATCTCCCCGGAGTGCGCGAGGTGATCCACGTCAGCAAGCCGTACAAGCTGGTGTCGCGCGACTTCCACCCGGAGCCGACGGTGGTGGAGGTTGCCGGCGTGCGCTTCGGCGATGGCCAGCCGCCGGTCATCATCGCCGGCCCCTGCTCGGTGGAGAGCGAGGCACAGATGCTGGCCGCCGCCCGCCTGGTCAAGGCGGCCGGGGCGCATATGCTGCGCGGCGGGGCGTTCAAGCCGCGCACCGGGCCGCACAGCTTCCAGGGGCTCGGCTACGCGGGGTTGAAGTTCCTGCGCCAGGCCGGCGACGAGGCCGGTTTGCCGGTGATCACCGAGGTCATGCGCATCGAACAGCTGGAGACGGTCTGCCGCTATGCCGACGTTCTGCAGATCGGCGCCCGCAACATGCAGAATTTCGACCTGCTCAAGGAGGTCGGCAAGCTCAGGCACCCGGTGCTGCTCAAGCGCGGCATGAGCGCGACCATCGAGGAGTTCCTCTCCGCCGCCGAGTACATCCTCGCCGAGGGGAACGAGCGGGTGATCCTGTGCGAGCGCGGTATCCGCACCTTCGAGCGCGCCACCCGCAACACCCTCGACCTGTCGGTGGTGCCGCTGATCCGCGGCATGAGCCACCTGCCGATCATCGTCGATCCCAGCCACGCCACCGGCAAGCGCAGCCTGGTGATGCCGATGGCCAAGGCGGCGCTGGTGGTCGGCGCCCACGGCATCATGGTCGAGGTCCATCCCGACCCGGAAAAAGCCCTGTGCGACGGCGCCCAGAGTCTCGACGGGGCCGGCTTCACCAGGCTGATGGCGGAACTGAATGCGCTGCGGCAGGTGTTGTGAAGCGATGAGTGCTGAGCGATGAGTGCTGAGTAAAGGCAAAATTGGGGTTGGTGAAAAACGTTGGTGGTTAAGGGGTGAGGGTGATCAGGGTGATTTCGGGGCGGCAGGCCAGCCGCACCGGCAGGACGCTGGTGCCGATGCCGCGGTTGACGTAGAGCGGGGTGTCGTGCCGGCCGACCCGGTAAAGCCCGGCGACGAAGCGCCCCGAAAAGCGCGGCAGGTAGAGCGGCGGAAGCAACGGCAGCCGGACCTGGCCGCCGTGGGTGTGGCCGCTCAGAACCAGGCCGATGCGGCGGTCGAGCAGTTCGTGGGGGAAGGCCGGCACGTGGGAGAGCAGCAGGTTGAAGCGGGCCGGGTCAGCCAGTTCCTGGAGGGCGCGCAACTGGTCGCCTGACGAAGGGTAGTCGAGGCCGAGGAGCGACAGCCGTTGCCCGCCCGCCTCCACGTCGGCCCGCTCGTTGATCAGCAGTCGCGCACCGGCGCCGAGAAAGTGCCGGCGCAGGTTCTCGCCTTCCAGTCGTGACCAGTACTCCCAGTTCCCCTGCACCGCGTAGACGCCGCGGGGTGCCTTCAGTCGCCGCAGGAACTCGAGAACGGCGCGAATGTTGCGCTCCTCCTCGAGGTAGTCGCCGGTCAGCACGATGAGGTCCGGTTCCAGGCCGGCGATGAGGGCGGCAACCTTCAGGATATAGCCGTCAAGTTCCTCGAGGTGCAGGTCGCTGATCTGTACCAGGCGCACCGGCCGGCCGTTCTGCCCGGTGTGCAGGGTCAGGGACTCGACCCGGACGCCGTGCGGTTCGAGCCACAGGACGTCGGCCAGTCCGGCACCGGCCAGCACGCCGGCGCCCAGGCGCAGGAAGTTCCGGCGGGTCAGGAGCCGGCGGGGCGGGGAATCGGCCATGACGAAGGGGCCGGCGGTCTGCCGGGGAGCGGTTGCCCCGCGGGAGGCGGGTATATTATCTTAGGCGAAATCATCATTGACCGGCCGATTATACGAAGAACGGCGGCCGGGGGGAAAGGGTAAACCACCATGCTGCAGATCATGCCCGGCATCGACTGGGTCGGGGTGCGCCACGCCGACCTGGAGATTTTCGACGAACTGTTCCCGACCCACAACGGCACCACCTACAACGCCTACCTGGTGCGCGGGCGTGACAAGACCGCGCTGATCGACACCGTCAAGGAGCCGTTCACCGACGAACTGCTGGCCAAGCTCGAAGCTGCCGGCGGCCTCGACAAGATCGACCTGGTCGTGGTCAACCACACCGAGCCGGACCACTCCGGCGCCTTGCGGCACTTGCTGGCCCGCCGGCCCGACCTGCCGGTCTACTGCACCAAGCCGGCGCAGAATTTCCTGGCCCAACTGCTGAACGCCCCGTTCAATGCCCAGGTGGTCAGCGACGGCCAGGAACTTGACCTCGGCGGGCGCACCCTGCGCTTCATCGTGGCGCCCTACCTGCACTGGCCGGACACCATGTTCACCTACCTGGTCGAGGATGCCGTGCTCTTCCCCTGCGACGCCTTCGGCGCCCACTACTGCGCCCAGCGGCTGTTCGACGACGAAATCCCCGATTTTTCGAAGGATTTCCATTTTTACTTCGACTGCATCATGCGGCCGTTCAAGGACAAGGTGCGCGAGGCGGTTGCCAAGGTCGAGTCCCTGCCGCTCAAGATGATCTGTCCGTCCCACGGCCCCGTCCATCGCCGCAACCCGCAGGCGGTGATCGATACCTACCGGCGCCTGGCGACGCAACCGCCGGCCAGCATCGGGCCGCGCGCCCTGATGCTGACCCTCTCTTCCCACGGCAATACCCGGCAGATGGCGGCGGCCGTGCGCGAAGGGGTCGAAAGCCAGGGGTTCGAAGTGATCGAGATGCGGTTGTGCGAGCTGCGCGACAGCGATCTGCGCGACGAGCTGGAACTGGCCGACCTGGTGCTGGTCGGCACCGCCACGATCAACCGCGATGCGCCGCCGCAGGTCTGGCACGCCCTGTCGCTCTTCTCGCTGGTGACCCCCAGGGCCAAGGTGGCGGCCGCGTTCGGTTCCTTCGGCTGGAGCGGCGAGGCGGTCAAGCTGGTCGAGGAGCGCCTCAAGGGGCTGCGCTTCAAGCTGGGGGTGCCCGGCCTGACGCTGCGCTTCAAGCCGACCGAAGAGGACCTGGCCGCCTGCCGCAAGTTCGGGGTGGAGGCGGCACAATCCGTGTCCGCCTGAGAGCTTTCCCGGGCAGTTCCCGCGGGGCGGTTTCGGCCGCCCCGTCGTTTCTCCGGCCCGCCGCGGCCTATGGCCCGTCATGACTCCTCCGCAATCTTCCGAAGCGCCCGTTGCCGTCGCCCGTGTCGCGGTGGCGGCCCCGCTTGACCGGACGCTCAGCTACCGGATCCCCGAGGAGCTGCGCCCGGTGCTGCGGATCGGCCACCGGGTCAGGGTGCCGCTCGGCCGCCGGACGGCGGTCGGCTACGTTTTTGCCCTGGCCGCGGAGCCCGCCGAGGGGTTGAAGGCGCTGGTCGAAATCCTCGACCCGCAGCCGTTGTTCGCGGCGTGCCACGCGACGTTTTACGAGCGGGCGGCACGCTATTACGCCTACCCGCTGGGCGAGGCGGTGCGCACCGCCCTGCCGGCCGGGCTCTCCGGTCCCGGCCGGCGGCCGGCCGTGCTGCATGACCGCCACTATCGTCCGGGCCCGGCGGCCGGCGACCCTGCCGGCCCCCTGCAACGTGCGCTGCTGACCTTTGTCCGGGGGGCGGGCGGGGTGTCCCTTGCCGTCCTGCGGGCGCGGTTTCCCGCTCCCTATGCGGCGCTGCAGCGCCTGGTGGAGCAAGGCTTGCTGGTCGTCGAGGAGATCGAGCGCAGTCGTGATCCCCTGGCGGCCGAACCGGTCCCCCCGCGCGCGGAGGTCCATCTCAACGCCGACCAGGAATCGGCCGTGGCCCGGCTCGCTGCCGCCCTGGCCGGCGGCGGCTTCGCGCCGTTCCTGCTGTTCGGGGTCACCGGCAGCGGCAAGACCGAAGTCTACCTGCGCGCCATCGCCGAGGTGCTGAAGCTTGGCCGGCAGGCCCTGGTGCTGGTGCCGGAGATCGGCCTGACCCCGCAGCTGGTGGGGCGTTTCCGCAGCTGGTTCCAGGGGCTGCCGGTGCGGCTCGGCCTGCTGCATTCCGGGCTGAACGACGGGGAGCGCTACGACGCCTGGCGGGCGGCGGCGCGCGGCGAGGTCGACGTCATCATCGGCGTGCGCTCGGCGGTCTTTGCGCCGCTTGGCCGGCTCGGCCTGATCATCGTCGACGAGGAGCATGACGCCAGCTACAAGCAGGGGGAGGGGTTCCGCTACCATGCGCGCGACCTGGCCCTGCTGCGCGGGCAGATGGAGGGCGCCACGGTGATCCTCGGCAGCGCCACTCCGGCGCTGACCACCTGGCAGCGCAGCTGCGAGGGGCAGCTGACCTGCCTGGAGCTGCCGGCGCGGGTCGCCGGCCGGCCGCTGCCGGCGGTCGAGGTCGTCACCCCCGGCGACCCTGCCGGCGAGCCCCTCAGCCTGCCGCTCAGGGCGGCCCTTGCGGAGACGCTGGCGGCCGGTGACCAGGCGCTGCTGCTCCTCAACCGGCGCGGCTATGCGCCGTTCCTCCTTTGCCGTGAGTGCGGGGCGACCTGCCGCTGTCCGAACTGCGAGATCACCCTGACCTACTCCCGCGTCGAGCGGGCCGTGCGCTGCCATTACTGCGACTATCGCGAGACGCCGCCGGACGTCTGTCCGCGCTGCGGCGGCAGCCGGTTCGTCCCCGAAGGCGCGGGCACGGAGCGTCTCGAGGAAGCGCTGCGCGAGTTGTTTCCGGAGGCCCGCATCGCCCGCATGGACCGCGACACCACCAGCCGCAAGGGGGCCCACGGGCGCCTGGTCAGCGGCATGGCGGCCGGCGCCGTCGATATCCTCATCGGGACGCAGATGATCGCCAAAGGGCACGATTTCGGTGCCGTCACCCTGGTCGGCGTACTGAACGCGGACAGCGCGCTCAACCTCCCGGATTTCCGCAGCGCCGAGCGGGTGTTCGCCCTGCTCAGCCAGGCCGCCGGCCGGGCCGGCCGCGGCGACCGGCCGGGACGGGTGCTGATCCAGTCCTTCGCCCCCGAGCACTACGCCCTCGAATTCGTGGCCCGTCACGACTACCGCGGCTTCGTCGACGTGGAACTGCCGCAGCGCCGGGTGCTGGGGTATCCGCCGTTCGGCTACCTGGTCAATCTGGTCCTGTCGGGCAACGACCGGGAACAGGTTGCCGCGGCGGCCGACCGCCTGGCCGCGGAGCTCGCCCGGCAGGCCGGCGAGGTCGAGGTGCTTGGCCCGGCGCCCTGCCTGCTGCAGAAGCTGCGCGGCCGGAGCCGGATGCAGATCTTGCTCAAAGCCGGCCGGCGCCAGCCGCTGCGGCGCCTGCTCGACGGCAGCGTCGCCACCTGTCGCCTGCCGGCCGGGGTCGGCATGACGGTGGATGTCGATCCGCTGGATATGATGTGACAGTGCTCATCGCTGGTTCCCTGCCTTGCCGATTGACCGCCCTCCCGCACAAACGCTAAAGTACCCGTCATGTCCCTGCATCCGCTGAAATACCTTGTAGCCGGCCTGGTCCTGTCGCAGCTTGTCGCCTGTGCCGGCCCGTTCTGGCCCCTCTGCCCGCAATGCCCGCAGCCGCCGCGGCCGGTGGCCGACATACCACTTCCGGAAGTGGTGGAAAGACTGATCCCTGCCCCGGCCAAGCCGGAGCCGCCGCCTCCGCCGGCGCTGGTGCCGGCGACCTGGAACGAGGTGGAGGGGTGGCTGGACGATGATCCCAGCCTGGCCCTCGGCGCCTTCCTGAAGAGCTGCGGGGCCCTCGGCCGGCGCCCTCAATGGCAGGTGGTCTGCGCGGAGGCGGCCGCCCTCGATCGCCTCTCCGAACCGGCGGTGCGGGCTTTTTTCGAGCGCCGGTTCACCCCGCACCGGCTGCAGAAGCCCGATGGTGATCCGGTCGGCCTGGCCACCGGCTACTACGTCCCCGATCTGCGCGGCAGCCGTATGCCGTCGCCATCCTACCCCTGGCCGCTCTACCGCCGTCCGGATGACCTGCTGGTCGTCGATCTGCGCGAAGTCTATCCGGAGCTCGGCAATTACCGCCTGCGCGGCCGGCTGGTCGACAACCGCATCCGCCCGTACTGGGACCGGGCCGCCATCGAGGGTGACGTCCGCCCCCTGGCCGGCCAGGAACTGCTGTGGGTCGACGATCCGGTCGAACTGTTCTTCCTGCAGATTCAGGGGTCGGGGCGCATCCTTTTCGAGGACGGCAGCCGGGTGATGGTCAACTACGCCGAGCAGAACGGCCACCCTTACCGGTCGGTCAGCAAGTGGCTGCTCGACCGGGGGGTCATGCCGCGCGAGAAGATGTCGATGCAGAACATCAAGGCCTGGGCCCGCCAGAATCCCGAGCAGGTGGGCGAACTGCTGAACACCAACCCGAGCTACGTCTTTTTCCGCGAATTGCCCGCGGATGACGGCAACCCGCCCGGCGCCCTGGGGGTGTCGCTCACCTCGGGGCGCAGCGTCGCGGTCGACCCGCGCTACACGCCGCTCGGCGCACCGGTTTTCGTCGCCACGACCTGGCCCGACGACAGCCGGCCGCTGGCCCGCCTGATGATGGCCCAAGATACCGGCGGAGCCATCAAGGGGCCGGTGCGGATCGATTTTTTCTGGGGGATGGGGGATACGGCCGGGGTTCAGGCCGGACGGATGAAACAACCGCTGAAGATGTGGTTGCTGCTCCCTTCCGGCGAACAGGCGCTCTGACTGTGCCTCCCCCGGCCGGGCCGGTGTCCTAGGGGTGGGCCAGCATCCACTTGCGCCATGCCGTCTCCCATTCGGGAACCGTCAGGCCGCGTTCGTCGACGAAGCGTTCGAAGGCCGTCTGCGTGGCCGAAGTGACCAGCCCCCACCACGGATCGTAGTCCGCCGCCGGCTTCACGGCGACCTTCGCTCCCGCCCAGCCGCGCCGCCCCTCGTCAACGACCGCTTTCAGCCACTCCCGCCCGCCGGCCGCCCATGGCGGCGGCGACTCCTGCATGAGCGCATAGACCAGTCCCCAGGCGATGGCATAGTCCAGCGAGGAAAACCGTTCGCCGTAGCGGCGCGTCAGCAGTTCTCCGAGGGGCGGCACCTTGCCGGCGCGCAGCGCCGCCTGCAGTTCAGACAGGCGATCGGGGTCGGGGCGTCCGGGTTGCAGCAGATCGGGGGTGACGAAGGCGGCCTCGTAGTGGCTGGCCAGCCCTTCGTTGAGCCATAAGGGGAGCGCGAGGCGTGGCGCCGTCGCCGGCCCCCGGCCGGGTTCGCGATAACCGGCGCCGAGTTGGATGAACTGATGGGTCCCTTCGTGCAGCAGGGTGCGGTAGGGATGTCCCGGCTCGTCGCCCCGGCAGGCGACGTGAACGGCCGGGGCGGGCGCCGGCAGATAGAGGCCGGTCGCCTTGACGTTCAGCTTCTGGCCGGCCAGGACCTTGACCAGTTCGGCGCGGTGGCGATGCAGGCGGATTTCAAGCGGCAGGGCGGCAGGCCCGGGCACCCCGAGCAGCGGCGTCCACAGGGTTGCGGCCCGCTCCATGAAACGACTGACTTCCGTGGCGGCCGGTCTGCCGGCATCGGTGCGGACGCGGTAGCGCAGGGAGTGGACGGTTTCCTCCCCGGCCGCTGCCGGAGAGGGATCGGAAAGGCAGGCCTCCAGGCCGTAGCGGGGAGCCGAGCAGCCGGCAAGAAACAGGCACAGAACCAGGACAACCCGGGTCATGGTGTCAGTCCCCGGCCTGCTCCAGGCGCTTGAGCAGTTCGCTGACCACCTTGTCGATGCGCCCCTGGTCGCGTTCGAGAATGTTGAGGAAGCGCAGCCCCGCCGGCTGGCTGCCGTCCTGTGCCGCCTCTCCGGCCCAGATGACCTCGGCCAGTGCGCAGATGATCCCCCCCTTGTCGCCGATCGAAAGGTAGACCAGGAACAGTTCCGCCGTTTTGACCGGGGCCTTCACCGGCAGGCGCAGCCCCCCGCCGGCAAGGTTGATCGGAAATTTCTGGAATTCGGTCAACTTGGCGGCCGAGACCCCGGCCTGCAGCTGCTGCAGGCTCTCCTCCCAGCACTTGCGCATCTCGGCGAGGTTGCCGGCGCCGCGCTTGATGCCGACCCAGGCGGTGACATCGACCCGCCGGTACTGCCGGCGCGAGATGAACTCGAGATTCCCCTCGAACTGCAGGCGGATGTCGCGGCTGCTCAAGCGTTCGAGGAAACTGGCCTGCAGGCGCAGCCCCATCCCCTTGTTGTCGCAGAGCAGCTCGAAGCGCATCCCCGGTTCGAAGGGGTAGTGTTCGGCGGCATCGGAGCCGTAGGGGAGGGAGAAGTCCACGTGATTGGCGCCGCTGCCGGTCACGTAGCCGGTAAGGGTGTCCAGCATGGTCTTCTCGCCGGCGGCGAAGACGCGCTTGAGAAAGGTCTTTTGACCCGTGGGGAAATAACGTCCGTAGGACATGTCCGGCAGCTATCCTCGATTGCAGGAGATCCCGGCGTCGCCGGGCCGGACCGGCGCCTGGCCCGGAGCATCACAAAGCGATTTTTCGATGGCGGCGGCAATCTCCTCCGGGCGGTGCCCGCCGCAGGCGATGGTCAGCCCGGCATGGCTGCGGTACAGGGGGGTCCGGCGGGCGTACAGGTCGGCGAAGCTCTCGCCCGGATCGATGACCAGTCCGCGGCTGTCCATGTTGCGCACCCGCCGCTGCAGTTCGTCAAGCGGCAGTTCCAGGTAGACGACGCGGCCCACTGCCTTGAGGTGGGCCATGGCCGGTTCGCTGTAAACGACCGAACCGCCGGTCGCCACCACGGTGCGATGCGGCGCCAGCCGGCACACCACCCGCTCCTCCAGCTCCTTGAAGGCCGCGAGCCCGTGGTGGGCGATGATCTGCTGCAGGCGGCAGTGGGCCTCCCCCTGCATGAGCAGGTCGGTGTCGACGAACTGGTAGCCGAGCCGCTTGGCGAGCAGCACGCCGATGCTGCTCTTCCCTGCGCCGGGCATGCCGATCAGGATGATGTTGTCCGGACAGCCCCGGCGCATCAGGCGGCCGCGGAAACCCGCCCGGGTGCGCCGTGATGTTTGCCCCCGGGCGTTGTGGCGTGGCAGCGAAACACTGGTGCCCGCTAGATGTCGGCGATCTGCAGCACGATCTTGCCGAAATGCTTGTCTTCTTCCATCATCCGGTGCGCGTCCACGACCCGGTCGAGCGGGAACGTCGTCTCGATGAGCGGCACGATGGTGCGGTCGGCGAACTTCGGCAGGGCGGTGGCGGTGAATTCGGCGACGATCGCCGCCTTGTCCTTGACCGGCCGCGACCGCAGCACCGAGCCGATGATCTGCTGACGCTTGACCATCATCAGCGCCAGGTTCAGTTCGGCCTTGATGCCGCTGATCACGCCGATGATGACCAGCCGCCCGGCATAACCGAGGGAGTTCATGTTCGGGGCGAGATACTTGGCGCCGACGTGGTCGAGGATGACGTCGGCCCCCTTCTTGCCGGTAAACTCCTTGACCGCCTCGGAAAAGTCCGGGGTGGCGGTGAAGTCGATGACCAGGTCGGCGCCGAGCTGCTTCACGCGCTCGAGCTTCGACGGGTGGGCGGTGACGATGATCTTGACGTTGGGGGTGAGCGCCTTGCACAGCTGGATAGCCGCGGTGTTCACCCCGCCGCCGCCGCCGTGGAGGATCACCGTGTTGCCGTCCTTGAGGCCGCCGATCATGAAGACGTTGAGGAAGGCGGTGATGTACGACTCGCAGACGCAGGCGGCTTCCGCGAAGCTCATGCTGTCGGGGATGCGCATCAGATGGCTGGCGTAGGCGACGGCATACTCGGCGTAGGCGCCGCCGCCGACCAGGGAGATCACCCGGTCGCCGACCTGCCAGCCGGTCACGCCCGGGCCGAGCTCGCTGATGACCCCGGCCACTTCCAGGCCGAGAATCTCCGAATCGCCCGGCGGCGGGGGGTAGTTCCCCTGGCGCTGGACCAGGTCGGGGCGGTTGATGGAGGTGGCCGCCACTTTGACCAGGACCTGTCCTTCGGCCGGCTTCGGCACCTCGGCTTCGCCGACCTTCAGTACCTCGAGTCCGCCGAATCCTTCGAGCAGTACAGCTTTCATCGTTCGTCTCCTATCTGGGAAAGGTGAGCAGTGTCGGTTGCCATGGGAAAAAACCTTTATAGCCCGTGCCGCAGCGCAATGCAATCAGTCCGCTTTGCCCCCGGAATCCGGCTCTCTGACGAAGCGGTAGCCGCGCCCCCGCACGGTCTGGAAATGCCGGGGGGTGGCCGGGTCGGCTTCGAAATGCTTGCGCAGCCGGACCACGAAGTTGTCGAGGGTGCGCGTTTCGGTGTCGGCGGTCAGCCCCCATACCTGTTCGAGCAGGTGCGACCGCGACAGCACTTCGCCTTCCGCGGCGAAAAAGGCGGCCAGCATGCGCCCCTCGAGTTCCGTGAGGGTGATCGGGCCGTGCGCGGTGTCGGCGGACAGCTCCGCGAGGTTGACGCGGTTCGCCCCGAAGCTGATGATTTCGGCCCGGCTCTCCGGCCGGTACCACTGCGAACGGCGCAGCATCCCCTTGATCCTGAGAAGGAACTCGCCGAGGCTGAACGGTTTGGTCAGGTAGTCGTCGGCACCGGCGTCGAGCCCGTCGACCCGGTGCTGCTCCTCGCTGAGGGCGGTCAGGATCAGGATCGGCAGGCGCTTGTCCTGGCGGCGGATCTGCCGGCAGATGTCGATGCCGTGACTGTCCGGCAGCATCAGGTCGAGGATCACCAGGTCGCAGCGCTCGCCGGCAAAACGCTCCAGGGCGGCGGCCCCGGTGGTGACGTGCGTGACCCGGTAGCCTTCCAGTTCCAGATTGAACAGCAGGGCCTGGGCGATGTTGCTTTCGTCCTCGACGAGGAGGAGGTGCGGGCGGTTCATGCGCGGCCTCCGGACTGCCCGGGGCGGCAGCGCGGCAGGACGAGGTGGAAGGTCGTCCCCTTGCCGGTGCCGGCGCTCTCGACGCTGATCTGGCCGCCGTGCTGTTCGATGTTGGCGCGGACGATGAACAGCCCCAGGCCGGAGCCGCGAATGTTCTCGTTCTTGCGCCGGACGCGGTAGAACATTTTGAAGATCTTGCGCTGGTCGCCCGGTTCGATGCCGCGCCCGCGGTCGGCGATGTCGAGCCGGCAGTGGCTCTGGTCGCCGGACAGGCGGATGGTGATGTCCGGCGGGCCGTCGGAATAGAGGACGGCGTTTTCGAGCAGGTTGCGGAAGACCGTCTCCATGGCGTCCCGGTCGATCATGGCGTGCAGGCCGGATTCGATCTCCAGAGTCAGTTTGCCGGCGCGCGGCAGGTTGAACTGGCGGGGGCGGAAGTAGCGCTCGACAAAGGCGGAAAAGTCCGTCGCCTGCAGGTTGAGCTGCCAGTTCTGCTGCTCCACCCGGCTGGCCGACAGGAGATTGTCGATCAGGCCGTTGAGGCGGGCCGTGTCCCCCATCATCGTTTCGAGGAACGCGGCCATCCGCTCCGGCGGCGGCTGGTGGCGGCGGATCGTCTCGATGTGCAGCTGCAGGGAGGCCAGCGGCGACTTCAGTTCATGGGTCACCTGGGAGATGAACAGCTTCTGCTCGCGCAGGAGCGCCGCCTGCCGCGACCAGAAGAGGAAGATGACGTAGACCCCGGCCAGGATGGCCAGCAGCAGGAGCAGCCCTTCGGCCAGGATCACCCAGTCCGGCCCGCCGGTCAGCAGTTCGGGACTGTACTTCTCCGCCAGGTTGCGCAGCTTGCGGTGGCTGCCGAGGAACCAGTAGAGCCAGCCGGCCACCACGATGATCCAGGCGAGCTGGATGCCGATGAAGGCGAACAGGGGGTTGATCAGGGAGCGAAACCAGCGCATAGCCCTTTTGTTTAGCACCTCGCCGGGGTGTCGGCAAGGGGGAATGGGCGCGGTTTTTACATAACTATTACATTTCGTTCCGCCGGCTTCTGCTAAGATCGGTTTCAGCGTGTGGCATTTAAGCCCGACGCCGGTCAACGACGACAGGAGCAGACAAAGATGAAAATCGGCAGGCACGAAGTTCGTTATCCCCTCATCCAGGGCGGCATGGGGGTGCGCATCTCCGGCGGCCGTCTCGCCGGCCATGTGGCCAAATGCGGCGGCGTCGGCCTGGTCGCCACCCCGGGGGTCGCCCTCAATTCCGAACGTTATGACGGCAACAACTACTTCGGCGCCGGGCCGCTGGCGCTCAAGGACGAGTTGCGCAAGGCCTATGCCATCGCCCCGGACGGCGTGATCGGCACCAACTGCATGGTGGCGCTGACCGACTATGCCGAACTGGTGCGGGCTTCCTGCGAAGGGGGGGCGAAGCTGATCGTCAGCGGCGCGGGGCTGCCGCTCAATCTTCCGGAGCTGACCGCCGACTGGCCCGAGGTCGCCCTGGTGCCGATCGTCTCGTCGGTGAAGGCCGCCGAACTGATCGCCCGCAAGTGGAAGAAGAGTTACGACCGCCTCCCCGACGCGGTGGTGGTCGAGGATCCCGACACGGCCGGCGGCCACCTCGGCGAGAAGCTCGAAAACATCGGCAGCGGCCAATACGACCAGTATGCCACGGTGCGCGGCGTCAAGGCGTACTTCCGCGAGGAATTCGGCGTCGACATCCCGGTCGTCGCCGCCGGCGGCATCTGGGACCGCGCCGACGTGGAGAACGCCCTGGCGCAGGGTGCCGACGGCGTGCAGATGGCCAGTCGCTTCGTCTGCACCGAAGAGTGCGATGCCGAACCGGCCTTCAAGCAGGCCTATCTCGACTGTCGCAAAGAGGATATCGGCCTGATGATGAGCCCGGCCGGCCTCCCCGGCCGCGCCCTGGTGGCCAATATCGAGGCGATCCGCGCCCGCGACCTGCAGATGACGCCGGGGTGCCCGACCGGCTGTCTGAAGAAGTGCACCTACAAGTCGGAGCAGGAGCGTTTCTGCATCGTCCACGCCCTCGATCGCGCCCAGCGCGGCGACGTGGAGACCGGGCTGATCTTCTGCGGCACCAATGCCTGGCGGGCCACCCGGATCGAGACCGTCGCGGAAATCTTCACGGAACTGTTCGGCGACCAGCCCCGGGCCGGCAGCGTCTGACGCGCGGCTTCAGCCGATGTGCCTTGTCAGGCGCATGCGGCGTGGTGTATATAGAGAGATGGGTCCGGGCAGGCCGCCGGGCCCTTTCTTTTCGTCGGACAAGGAGAGGTCATGACGGCTGTCAACCCTGAATTCATCCCCAAGTGGATTGCCTGGGAGACCACCCAGCGCTGCAACCTCAACTGCGTCCACTGCCGCTGTTCCTCGGACATGAACGCCGCCGTCGGCGATTTCGACACGCAGGAAGCGTTCAAGCTGATCGACGATATCTGCGAGGTCAGCACGCCGGTGATGGTGCTCTCCGGCGGCGAGCCGCTGCTGCGCGCCGACATCTTCGAGATTGCCAGATACGGAACCTCGAAGGGGCTGCGCATGTGCATGGCCACCAACGGGACGCTGATCACCGACGAGGTCTGCGCGAAGATGAAGGAGGCCGACATCAAGATGGTCTCCCTCTCGCTCGACGGCTCCACCGCCGCCGTCCACGACGATTTCCGCTCCTGCCCCGGCGCCTTCGACGGGGTGGTGCGCGGCGCCGAGGCCCTCAAGCGCAACGGCATCAAGTTCCTGATCAACTCCTCCTTCACCAAGCGCAACCAGCACGACATCGGCGCCACCTTCAAGGTCGCCAAGGAACTCGGGGCCACGGCCTGGTACATGTTCATGATCGTCCCCACCGGGCGCGGCGAGGAGATCATGAACGAGCTGATCTCCAAGGAGGACTACGAGGAGATCCTCAAGTGGCACTACCAGCAGGAGCGGATGGAGGACGACATCCTCATGCGCCCGACCTGCGCGCCGCACTACTACCGGATCGTGCCGCAGATGGCCAAGGCGGAAGGGGTCGACTTCCAGCGCCGGAGCCTGACCTTCTCCACCGGCGGCGGCAAGGGGTGCATCGCCGCCCAGACCATCTGCCTGATCGACTGCTTCGGCAACCTCAAGCCGTGCTCCTACTTCCACTCCTCGGTCGGCAACGTCAAGCAGGTGCCGTTCAAGGAGCTGTGGTTCAATTCCAAGACCTTCAACGACCTGCGCGACTTCAAGAAGTACAAGGGGAAGTGCGGCGAGTGCGAGTTCATCAACGTGTGCGGCGGCTGCCGGGCGCGGGCCGACGCGGTCTACGGCGACTACATGGAAGAGGAGCCGTTCTGCAGCTACATCCCGCGGCGGACGCTGAAAAGGATGGAAGCAGAAAGCCAGCGATAAAGCAGTGCTGAGCGATGAGTGCTGAGCGATGAGTAACAATCATAAACCTCTGCCGAAGGCCACGCATCGCTCATCGCCCAGCACTCAGCACTTGAATCTCGCTCATAGCGCATCGCTCAGCACTCAGCACTGATCATACAGGAGGCAACCCCGATGTCCGACTACACCTTTCTGAAAGCCTGCCGCGGCGAGGCGACCGAGTTCACCCCGGTATGGCTGATGCGCCAGGCCGGCCGCTACCTGCCGCAGTACATGGCGGTGCGCAGCAAGTGCACCTTCCTCGAACTGTGCAAGACCCCGGAACTGGCGGCCGAAGTCACCATCCAGCCGATCGATTACCTCGGCGCCGACGCGGCGATCCTCTTCTCCGACATCCTCACCCCGGTGGAGCCGATGGGGCTCAAGCTCGACTTCGTGCCGGGGCCGGTTTTCGAGACGCCGGTGCGCACCATGGCCGACGTCCAGCGCCTGATCATCCCCGACCCGGAGGAAGGGGTGCCGTACGTGATGGAGACGATCCGCATCCTGCGCCGCGCCTTCGAAGGGCGGGTGCCGCTGATCGGCTTCGGCGGGGCGCCGTTCACCCTGGCCTGCTACATGGTCGAAGGGAAGGGGAGCAAGGACTTCGCCCACATCAAGAAGATGATGTACGCCGCTCCCGAAATCTATGCGGCGCTGATGGACAAGATCACCGAGATGGACCGCCTCTACCTCAACGCGCAGGTGAAGGCCGGCGCCCAAGCGATCCAGATCTTCGACACCTGGGGCGGCATCGTCTCGCCGACCGACTACGAGAAGTTCGTCCTCCCCTATACGAAAAAGCTGATCGACGGCCTCGACCGCAGCGTGCCGGTGATCCACTTCGTCAAGGGCGCCGGGACGATGCTCGAGCTGGTCAAGCGCGCCGGCTCCGACGTGGTCGGCCTCGACTGGCACGTCAACCTCGGTGCGGCGCGCGACACCCTCGGCGCGAAGATCGCCGTGCAGGGGAACCTCGACCCCACCGTGCTCTACGCCCCGCATGCGCACATCGAGCGCGAGGTCCGGCGCATCCTCGACGAGAACGGCGGCCGCCCGGGGCACATCTTCAACCTCGGCCACGGCATTCTCCCCAACGTGCCGCCGGAGAATGCGAAATTCATGGTTGATTGTGTTCATCGCCTGTCGCGGAAATGAACCCTGACAAGCCGACAGGCCTCGTCGTCCTGAACATGGGCGGACCGGACTCGCTGAGTGCGGTCCGCCCGTTCCTTTACCAGCTCTTTTCCGACCGCGACCTGATCCAGCTGCCGGCCGGCGCCCTGCTGCAGAAGCCCTTCGCCGCCCTGATCAGCGTGCTGCGCGCGCCGAAGGTGCGGCTCAACTACGCCCAGATCGGGGGGGCGTCGCCGCAGCTGATGTGGACCACCCGCCAGGTCGAAGGGGTGGCCCGCGAACTCGGGCCCCGGGTCCGGCCTTTCGTGGCCATGCGCTACTGGGCGCCGCGCGCCGACGAGGCGGTCAAGCGCATGAAGGCCGACGGCATCGACCGGGCGGTGGTGCTCTCCCTCTACCCCCACTACACCGGCGCCACCACCGGCAGCAGCCTCAACGACTTCGCCCGCGCGGTGCAGAAGCATCACCCCGGCTTGCAGTACACGATCATCCGCGAGTGGTACGACTGGCCCGGCTATCTCGACGCCCTCGCCAACCGGGTGCGCGAGGGGCTGGGCAGGTTCCACGAGATGGTGCGCGACGAGGTGACCGTCCTCTTCTCGGCCCATGCCCTGCCGCAGAAGTTCATCGACCGCGGCGATCCCTACCTGGCACACGTGCAGGCGACGGTGCGGGGCGTGATGGCCCGGGTCGGCGAAGCGCAGCCGTGGGCGCTGGCATTCCAGAGCCGCAGCGGGCCGGTGCAGTGGATGGAGCCGGACACGGTCGACGAGATCGACCGCCTGGCGGCGGCCGGAGCGCCGGGGGTGCTGATCGTGCCGGTCTCCTTCGTCTCCGATCACATCGAGACGCTGCAGGAGATCGATTTCGAGTACCGGCTGCACGCCGAGAAAGTCGGCCTGCCGCGCTTCGAGCGGTCGCCGTCGCTGAACGACGGCCCGGATTTCATCAAGGCGCTGGCGGGGCTGGTCGCTACCCACCTGGAGACGCAGGCATGATCTGCACCATCTGCAACGGCAGCTTCGACCCCGCCGCCCTCTCTCTCGCCGATCCCGCCGTGGAGGTCGGTCATATCCTGGCCGTGGAAAAGTATGGCGATGCCGGTACGGTCTGCGCGCCGTGTCTGGCCAGCCGCGGACGCCTGGCGATGATGTACGATCCCGACCTGCAATACTGACGGCTGTGCATCTGCACGGTAAGCTCCTGTTGAAAAGGACTTTTTAGCTTGCCCGGACGGCCGGCTCGATAGTATTTTCAGGAGATGTTGGCCTTCCTGGAAAAAATCGGGACAGAAACGCTCTGGTATCTGGAAACCGCCGGCCGGATGGGGTTGTTCCTGCTGCGCATGCTCAGGGGAATCTTCACGCCGCCGTTCAAGCTGTTCCCCGTCATCCGCCAGGTTCATTTCATCGGGGCCCGGTCGACCTTCGTGATCCTCTTCACCGGGGCCTTCACCGGCATGGTTCTCGGTCTGCAGGGCTATTACACCCTCCGCAAGTTCGGCTCCGAGGGGTTCCTCGGCTCGGCGGTGGCGCTCAGCCTGGTCCGCGAACTCGGCCCGGTGCTGACCGCGCTGATGGTGATCGGCCGGGCCGGTTCGGCCATCTGCGCCGAAATCGGCATCATGCGCAATTCCGAGCAGATCGACGCCCTGGAATGCATGGCCATCGACCCCTACCGCTACCTGATGGCCCCCAAGCTGCTGGCGGGGATCGTTGCCCTGCCGCTGTTGACGGCGATCTTCGATGTCGTCGGCATCGCCGGGGGGTATCTGGTCGGTGTCGGCCTGTTCGGGGTGAGTCCCGGGGCCTATTTCCAGGGGATGTACTCCAGCGTCGTCTGGGCCGACGTCGAGATGGGGCTGGTCAAGTCGCTGGTCTTCGGGCTGCTGCTGGTCTGGATCGCCGCCGCCAAGGGCTACTACCTGCATCTGGAGCGTTCCGGCGGCTTCGGTGCCGAGGGGGTGAGCCGCACCACCACCGATGCGGTGGTGCTCTCCTCGGTGGCGGTCCTGGTCTGGGACTACCTGATCACCTCGATCATGCTGTGAGAGCCCTGTCGTGAGCGATTTTGCCGCAACCAGCGAACCGAACGTGCCGACCGGCCAGGAGCCGGCGATCGAACTGCGCGACGTCTGCAAGCGCTTCGGCCGCCAGGAAGTGCTGCGCGGCGTCAACCTCACGGTCTTTGAGGGGCGGACCCTGGTCATCGTCGGGGCGAGCGGCCAGGGGAAGAGCGTCATCATCAAGCACATGCTCGGCCTGGTCCGGCCCGACCGCGGCACCGTCAGGGTGTTCGGCCAGGATCTCAACCGGGTCGGCCGCCGCGGGCTCGACGACGTGCGCCGGCACTTCGGCGTGCTCTTCCAGAACGCCGCCCTGTTCGATTCGATGAATGTCTTCGACAACGTGGCGCTGCCGCTGCGCGAGCGAACCCGCTGCAGCGAGGCCGAGATTCGCAGCAACGTCGAGGAGAAGCTGGCGCTGATGGACCTGCTCGGATCCGAGGAGAAGTTCCCAGCGCAGCTCAGCGGCGGGATGCGCAAGCGCGTCGGGCTGGCGCGCGCCCTGGTGCTGAAGCCGAAGATCGTTTTCTTCGACGAGCCGACGACCGGGCTCGACGTCAGCAAGAGCAACGAAATCTACCGGCTGTTTCACCGCACCCAGCAGCAACTCGGCTACACGGCGGTGATCGTCAGCCACGATGTGCCGAAGATTTTCAAGCTGGCGGATCAAGTCGCCCTGCTGGCGGACGGCGTCATCCAGGAGTGCCTGACGCCGGAAGCCTTCCAGCTGTCCGATCAGCCGGTGGTGCGGGCGTTTGTCGAGGAGACGATGGGGCGCCTCTACCGGAGTGACGCCGAGGAGGAAGGTCTGTATGAAAAGGTTTAACGTCGAGATCGCGGTCGGCCTTTTCGTGGTGGCCGGTTTTCTCTGCTTTGCCTGGCTCTCGGTCCGGCTCGGCGACGTCGGCCTGTTCGACCCGCCGACCTACACGGTCAGCGCCGAATTCGGGTCGGTTTCCGGCCTCAAGCCCGGCGCCATCGTCGAGATCGCCGGCGTTCAGGTCGGCAAGGTGACGCGCATCGAGCTCAATACCGAAAAGTACGAGGCCCGGGTGGAGATCAGCCTGCAAAAAGGGGTGGTCCTGCAGGCCGACAGCATCGCTTCGATCCGCACCGCCGGCATCATCGGCGACCGGTATATCGATATCTCTCCGGGCGGCTCCGACGAACTGATCGGTCCGGGCGGGCGGATTGTGGAGACCGAGTCGGCGATCAATCTCGAGGAACTGGTCAGCAAGTACGTCTTTGAAAAGGATGGCAAGAAGGAGTAAGTCATGTTATCGCTGCGCATGCTGCTGATGGGGGCGGTTCTGGGGTTGTGGGGCGTGGTCGCGGTGGCGGCCGGCCCTGCGGCGGCGGCGGATGAACCGTCGGCGCCGCCGCTGGATGAAGGCTATGAAGTCAACGGCGACTCCGTCTGGGATCCGATCGAGCCGGTCAACCGCGGATTCTTCTGGGTCAACGACAAGCTCTACTTCTATTTTCTCAAGCCGGTCGCCCGGGGCTACCGGGCGGCGGTGCCGGAGCCGGGGCGCGTCGCGGTCCGCAACGTCTTCAGAAATCTCGACGCCCCGGTCAGGATCGTCAACAACGCCTTGCAGGGGAAGGTTGTCGGCACGCTCGACGAACTGGCGATCTTCCTGTCGAACAGCATCTTCGGCCTCGGCGGCATTATCGATTTGCATGCCGACAGCGGTAAACCTTCTCCCGAGGATTTCGGTCAAACACTCGGCTACTACGGTGTGCCGGCCGGCCCCTACCTGGTGCTGCCGATCATCGGGTCGCGCAACCTGCGCGACGGCGCCGGCCAGGCGGTCGACAGGCTTGTCGATCCGATCCCGTCGCCGTATTATCTGAAGATGAGCCAGCTCGAGATTGCGGCGATCACCACCGGCGAGCAGATCAACCATCTGTCGCTGGACAAGGACAGCTATGAAGCGGTGCTGCGGGACTCGCTCGACCCCTACGTCACCATCCGTGACGCCTACATGCAGAACCGGGCCGCCAAGGTTGCCAAGTAGCGATTTCTCCTGTCGAGGATGCCGTCATGCGTAGAGTGCTGATTTCCGTTCTGACCCTGGTGCTGGCCCTGCTGCTGCTTTCCCCGGCCGTGGCGGCGCCGTCGCCCAAGGACGATATCCGCAAGACTGTCGACCAGTTGCTGGTCATCCTGCGCGATCCGCAGCTGAAGGGGACGCCCCGCCGCGAAAAGCTGAGCACGGTGATCCGCGCGCGTTTCGATTTTGCCACCATGTCGCAGTATACCCTCGGCAAGTACTGGAAAAGCGCTTCCGCCGAGGAGCAGAAGCAGTTCATCAAGCTCTTCTCCGATCTCCTCGAGGAAAGCTACATCGGCCGGATCGAAGCCTACTCCGACGAGACCGTCCACTATGGTGCGGAGCGGATCGAGGGGGAGCGGGCCGAGGTGGCGACCAGCGTGCACACCGGCAATGTCGAGGTGCCGATCAACTACCGGCTGATCCGCACCGGTGACGGCTGGTACGTTTACGACGTGATCGTGGAAGAGGTCAGCCTGATCAAGAACTACCGCAGCAGCTACGGCGAAATCATCCGCAAGGAAGGGTTCCCCAGGCTGCTGGAGCGGATGGCCGAGAAGATCCGGGATCTGCGCAACGGCAAGGCCAAGCCGGCCGGCGGGGGCTGACGCCGGTCATGCATCCGACTTCTGGTGAGCAGGCCGGGATTGCGGTTCCCGGCACCGTGTCGTCTTCGGGGCTCCTGGCCGCGCTAACGCCCGCCGAGCGCGCGGTGGTCGCCGGCTATGGCCGTGAGCGGCTGGTCCCGGCCGGCGGCGAAATCTGGGCGGTCGGAGCGGCCACTGACGGATTGGCGTGGATCGAGGACGGCCAGGTGGAACTCAAGGTCGATACCGAGTTCCCCGGCAAGCAGATCGTCGTCGGCGTCTTCGCCGCCGGATCGGTCATCGGGGCGAGTGGCGTTCTCGAGTGTCAGCCGCGGGCGACCGCGGCCAAGGCCCTGGTCCCGACCACGCTGCTCCTGCTGGACCGGGAGCGCTTCGATGCCCTTGCCGCCGATCATCCGCACCTTGCGATCAAGGTGCTCAAGGCGCTGCTGCTCGCCGAGGCCACCCGGCTGCGCAAGGCCTACGCCCGACTGGCCTCCATATTCTGAGCAGGCCGATAGCCGACTCCCTGCGGGAAGAAGCCTATAATCCGCAATCACGCAACTTCTCGAGCAGTTTTCCCTGTTCCGCGGTCAATCCCTCCGGAACTGCCACTTCGATGATCGCATAGAGATCCCCCGATGGATTCCCCGGGACGCCGAACCCCTTGAGGCGGATCCGGCTGCCGCTGCGCGTGCCGGCCTTGACCTTGACCCGCTTCTCCCCGTCCAGGGTCGGTACCTCGACGCTGGTCCCCAAGCAGGCGCCGCTGAACGGGACGCTGACCGTCACCGTCAGGTCGCGGCCGTCGCGGGTGAAAACCGGGTCGCTGCCGACCTCGATCTCCAGCAGCAGGTCGCCGGGCGGCCCGCCGGCCGGCGATGGCGCCCCCTTGCCGGCCACCCGCAGTTTCTGGCCGTTCTCCACCCCCGGCGGGATTCTCACCTTGATCGGCTCGGCATGGCCGTGCCGCGTCAGGTCGATCTGCCGCTCGCCGCCGAGGATCGCCTGGCGGAACGGGAGCGGCAGGCGCAGCAGCAGGTCCTGGCCCTTGATCGGCCCGGGGCGGCCGCCGTGAAAGCCGCCGCTGCGGAACGCCCCGCCGCGGCCGCCGAACAGCTGGCCGAAGAGGTCGTTGCCGCCGAAGCCGAATTCCCTGAAGATGTCGTTGAGGTCGACGTTGCGGAAGATGTCCTCCTGGCTGAAGCGCTGGTGGAAGCCGGCTTCGCCGAACTGGTCGTACTGGCGGCGCTTGTCGGGATCGGACAGGAC
The DNA here is from genome assembly GCA_005774545.1 of Deltaproteobacteria bacterium. Taxonomy (GTDB): domain Bacteria; phylum Desulfobacterota; class Desulfuromonadia; order Desulfuromonadales; family BM103; genus VAUL01. The sequence goes on from VAUL01000004.1 coordinate 120,787, forward strand.
GGCGTAGGCCTCGGTGATCTCCTTGAAGCGTTCCTCCGCCTCCCGGTCGCCGGGGTTCTTGTCGGGATGATACTTGACGGCCAGCTTGCGGTAGGCCTTCTTGATGGCGTCCATGCCGGCGCCTTTGTCGACGCCGAGGACGGCATAGTAATCCTTGGCCATGGCGGCTCCTCGTCTGCGTGTTCGGGCAATGTCAATGTAATGACGGCGAGGGCGGGAATCAAGCGGCCGGCGGCGGTTCCGGGGCGCAACGCCACTGCGCGAGATGCCCCTGGATGAAGCGCACCACGTGCTGGTGCTCCTCGCTCCCCTTGCCGGTCACCGTAAACGGTTCGCCGAAGGCGAAGCGGACCGGCCGCGAGGGGATGATGGGGCCGTAATCCTTGAGATGTTTTCCCGGTGACCAGGCGGAGGTCTGCAGGGCCATCGGCACCACCGGGGCGCCGGTGCGGGCGGCCAGCTTGATGCCGATGCTGTTGAACTGGTCGGGATCGAACTCAATGGCGCGGGTGTGCTGGGGGAAGATGACGATCGAGTAGCCGGCGGCGAGCCGCTCGGCGCCCTGCTCCATGACGGCCTTGAGGTCGTCGCGAGGGTTGACGCGGTCGACGACCACCGGATTGCGGCTGAGCATGACGTGCTTGAAGAACGGATATTCCGTCAGGGAGCGTTTGATGACGTAAGTCAGCTGGCCGCAGCGGGGAACGATCATCCCCGGCAGGACGAAAGTCTCGAGGGTGCTCATGTGGTTGCCGATGAAGATGCAGGGGCGGTCGACTCGTTCGAGATGGTCCAGCCCGCTGGCGTGGATGCGGCAACCGCACTCTTCCAGGAAGCCGGTGACCTCCTCGCTGGAGCGCGCCCACGCAAATTGGTCGTAACGCCCCTGGCGGGCCAGGCGGCTGCAGCGCAGGACGATGCCGATGATCTTCCAATAGAACGGCAGGGAGGGGGCGCACCGTGCGAGCCAGCCGGGACGGCGGGCGGGAGAGTCGTAGCGGTCGGCGTGGTACAGCCAGCTCTGGTCGGGTTTCATGGGGCAGTGGTTATTCGCGTGCCAGGTAGCGGGAATGGGCCTCGGTGTCGGCGCGGTGGGCGGCAAGGTCGGTGGCGACGGCGTCGATGTGGGCGGTGAGGTTCTGCTCGAAGCTGTCAATCCGCGTGGTCAGTCTGCTTTCGACGGCGTCGATTCTTTCCGTAAGCGTTTGTTCAGTGGAGTCTATTCTCGTGGCGAGCGTCTGCTCGACGTTGTCGATTCGATCCTTCAGGGCCTGAATCTGCAAGGTCGTAAGGTCGTGCTTCTCATCCAGCTTGCGGTCCAGTCCGTCGATTCTGGCGTTCAGCGCCGCGTGCCCCTCCAACACCAGATTGAACTTGCCGCGCATTTCTTCGAGCAGGATTTCCATGTAGTTTTGTTCCATGATGCCCTCCATTCGTATGCAATGACATGACAATGCCGGCATCATAGCAGAAACGGGGCGGGGTGTGAACCGGTGGATTCCCATAGGTTGTGGTGAGAGATTTTTGAGGTAATGTGTGCTAAATTTCAAAGTTAAAATGACTCTCCGATAAGAGCACAGCCGGTGCGAGCCGGTGTCGCAAAGCCGACGGGGCCTCCACGCGAGGTCGGCCGGGTTGCCGAAGAGAGCGCGCAAGTTACTCGCCCGTCTTCACTTCAGCTTAACCCGTTAGAGCTCGGAGCTACCCACGAAAAGTGGACACCCTCATCAATGAGGTTACTCTAGATTGAG
>VAUL01000099.1 GCA_005774545.1 Deltaproteobacteria bacterium
CGCCCCCCCCGGCCGCAGTGCCGGCTGCTGCGGCCGCGGTCGCTCCGGCGGCTGCGCCGGTCGCGGCCCCGGCCCCCGTGGTCGCACCGCCGCCCCCGGCTCCGGAGAAGGCGGCGCCGAAGGCCGTGGCCGGCGGCGCCTACGTGGTGCAGGTCGCGGCGACCAAGGACCAGGGGGAGGCCAAGCGGCTGGCCGACAAGCTGCGGGGGAAGGGGTTCGCGGTCTCTTCGGAGCGGGCCGACCTCGGTTCCAAGGGGATCTGGTACCGGGTGACGGCCGGTCCCTACGGCGACAAGGCGGCGGCCGATACGGCCGCGGCGCAGCTCAAGCAGCAGAATTTTTCGGCGATCGTGCGCAAAAAGTAATTTTTCTTCTTGACAGCAACGCCGGGATGCGATTACATTCCAGAGTCTTGATGCGGGGTGGAGCAGCCAGGTAGCTCGTCGGGCTCATAACCCGAAGGCCGCAGGTTCAAATCCTGCCCCCGCTACCAAACAAAATCAGGGACTTGCGCTAGGCAAGTCCCTTTTTGTTTGTCCTCTTGTACACCATTTTGTACACCAGACAATCCGGGGCTTGCCGCAACCACGCATGGAGGTGCGCGCATGGCCGGGCTCATTCGTCGAAACAAAACTTATTACGCACTCTATTACTCAGGCGGGAAACAGAAGCGGGTTTGTCTGCACACCGAGTCCTTGCAGATTGCCAGGGAAAAGGTGCGCCAGATCGAATCGGCGCAGTTCAAGGGAGAAGATAACCCCTTGCCGACCCGCACGCCGATTGACAAGGTGTTGACCGCCTATGTCGATCATCTCCGAGCCGTCAAGCGGGAGGGGAGCGTGCAGCGGGATATCTACTATCTCCGCGAAACGTTCGGCCCGATCTGTCCCGCAATCTCAGTTAAAAACCGGAAGGTGAGCGAAAAGGGGAAGAAGCGCCCGGCCCGTAATCCGGTGCCGCCGATCCCTGCCAACTATTTTGAGCAGATCACCACCGCCGAAATCTCGCAGTTCATTGCCGCCCAGGTGCGCACTCGTGCCCTGGCCCCCAAGACCGCCAATCACTTTCGCACGATCCTGACTCGTCTCTACAATTGGGCAATGCAGATGCACGGTATTCGCATGCCGGGGAATAGCAATCCGGCGGCCAAGGTCGAACGCTACCGGGAGAAGGCCCCGGAGATTTCCTTTCTCACCCTGGAGCAGATCGACCAACAATTGCGGGCGCTCAAGGACAATCTGCAATTGCAGACGATGGTGGCGGTGCTGATCTATGCCGGCTTGCGGCGCGAGGAAGTTTTATGGCTGACGGCGAAGGATGTGGATTTTGATTCTGGCCCTTACGGGATGCTGCGGATTCGGGCGAAGACGATTGACGGGAAGTTCTGGGAGCCGAAGACCAGGGTGAACCGAGTGGTGCCGATCAGTTCGACGCTACGAAAATATCTGGACGCCTGGCTGGTGCCACACACGAAGTGCGGATGGTTTTTCCCAAGCCCGCAAGGAACCAGGTGGGATGTTGATCACTTCTCGCAGGCGTTGGCGAAGGCGAACAAGGAGGCGAAGCTAGCGTGGTCTTGTCTCGATTATCGCCATACGTTTGGAAGTCATCTTGCGGTGAAAGGGGAAAGCTTGTATAAAATATCGAAATTGATGGGGAACTCACCTGAGATTTGTCGTAGACACTATGCTGCGTTAGTGCCAGAAATGTTAGTTGAAACTGTTGAGTTCTAGGTTTTAGCCTAGAGTTTTGTCGGTATCGCTAGTAACGTCTATTGCTATAGCACGATGTGATGGCTACATATGCTTAAAATAAGTAAAAAACATTTGTTGTATGTAAATGTTTTCGTTGTTTTGGCGACGATTACATTCGTGTCTATTTGTGTTTTTCTGGCGTCGAAAAATAAAGAATTGCATTTTGATGAGGATGAATTTGCAAAAGAATTGGTAAAAAGCAGAAATATACGGGTGGAAGGAAATGATATAACTTGCAAAATACTAGGAACCGGAGATGTATTATATGTAAGTAAAATATTTGCTGATGATTATCAGTTGGAGTCTGTTGGCATAAACGATGTTATTCTTAATAATACGGTGGATTCTCAGTTCTCACTTGTGTTTGAAGGTGGTGGTTATGCGGTAAAATCTAATTTTAAGTTGAAACCGTCTAAAAACAAAATTACTTTTGTTTTTAATGGTATAGCTTACGATTATAATATAGCGTTTGTATATTCTACTAATAATGATGTCAGCGATAGGGATTATTGGTTTCAAAAGCCTGTTGAATGGGTAACTATTGATGGTGATTTTGTTAAATTGACAAATAATGATAGAAAGGTTAAGTCGTTAGGATTTCGTAGGCGTTACGATGATAATGTAGAAATTACATTTGATGTAAAGCTGATTAATAATCCAGCAAATCTGTCTATATATTTCGGTCAAGGTACGTCTATTTTTGTTGGGGCTCACGATGATAGGTCGATTCAATTTATACAAACTAAAACCATAAATGGTAAAACGGTATACACGACGCCATCTAGGAAATATTTTAAATTTAAAAGCGGTGACATTATAC
>VAUL01000044.1 GCA_005774545.1 Deltaproteobacteria bacterium
GTCCTCGTGGGGCGGTGCGAAGTAGGGGAGGGCCTTGTCGCCGCCGATGTCCAGGGTGCGGATGGTCACCGTCTGTCCGTCGAACCCCTCGACCACGCGCCGGTAGAGCTGGTACTGCTCGTCGCGGTCGGGGAAGTGGCTGCGGGTCATGTAGGGGAACTCGGTGCGGTAGAGGCCGACCCCTTCGGCGCCGAACCGGCGGGCGACATCGATGTCGCTGATCAGGCCGATGTTGGCCCGCAGGTTGATGCGCAGCCCGCCGGCGGTCTGCGCCGGGCGGTGACGGAATTCCTCGAGGCGGCTCTGTTCGCGGCTCTGGTCGGCCATCAGCCGCCGGTACTCCTTGCGGACCGCCGCCGGCGGATCGACGTAGAGCTTGCCGGAGTTGGCGTCGAGGATCAGCTCCTGGTCCGGGCCGACCGCCTTGAGCAGCCCGCGCACCGCGACCATGGCGGGGATCCCCATCGACTTGGCCATGATCACCGCATGCGCGTTCTGCTCGCCGACTTCGGTGACGATGCCGAGGATGCGCTCGGGGTCGAGCATCGCCATGTCCGACGGCAGCAGCTGGCGGGCCACCAGGATCCCCGGGTGCCTGATCTGCAGCGGGCTCTCCGCGCCGTTCCCCATCAGGTTGGAGAGGACGCGCCGGCCGATGTCCTCCATGTCGGCGGCGCGCTCGCGCAGATAGGCATCCTCCATGCGGTTGAAGGCGTCGATGTACTCGGAGGTCACCTTCTCGAGGGCATAGGGGGCGCCGTAGCCGAGGCGGATTTCGCTGCGCAGCTTTTCGAGGAAGCTGCGGTCCTCGAGGATCATCAGGTGGGTATGGAAGATGGCGGCGTCGCTTTCCGAGAGGCGCTCGGCCACCTGCTTCTCGAGATACAGCGTCTGGATGCGGGTCTTCTCGATGGCCCCCTCGAGGCGCTGCAGTTCGACGGCGGCATCGACCTCCTGCTCGTGGAGGATGTCGGCGAAGCCGAGGCGCTCCTGGAGGATGACCGCCGGGCCCGCCGCGACGCCCGGATAGGCCACGGTCCCGCTCAGGGTCGAGACGACGGCGGCCTTCCCCTGCGGCTCCTGCGCCGCCAGCGACTGGCGGGCGGCGGCCAGCTGCTCGGCGACCCGGCGCGCCTCCTCGTCCTTGGCCCGGATCGAGTCGAGCAGGCGGGCGTTGAGCACGATCGAGGAGACCTGGAAGGCGATCGCCGTAAGCGCGCTGATCTCATCCTTGCTGAACTCGCGCGTGGCCCTGGTCTGCAGGACGATGACGCCGAGCGGGGCGCTGCGGTCGAAGAGGGGGATGCCGAGGAACGAGTGGAACTTCTCCTCCCCGGTTTCCTTGAAGTAGCGGAAGCGCGGGTGCGTCTCCGGATCCTTGACGGCGACCGGGTGGCGCTCCTGGGCGGACCAGCCGGTGAGCCCCTCGCCGATGCGCATGGTGACCTTGCCGACGGCCCGGCGCGACAGCCCCTTGGTCGCCCGCAGGCGCAACGTCTGCTGGTCGCCGTCGAGCAGGTAGATCGAACAGACATCGGCCTTCATGCGACGGGCGACCAGCGCGACGATGTTGCGCAGGGTCTCGTCCAGATCGTGCGACTGGAGGATCAGGGCATTGATGTCCTCCAGCGTGGTGATGCCGATCGGGGTCTCTTTGGCGCGCGGCATGGGCGGTCCGTTCGGGGTAAGGGGGGGCCGGTCCGGAAGGGGTCGGCCCCCGCAAGCATAACGGAAAACCCCGGGTTTGGCGACGTGAAAATGTGCGCGGCGGGGAACCCCTAGGCCGTCCGGCCGAAGACGCCGCGCCGCACCAGCCACTTGGCCAGTTCCAGCGCCGGGACCACGGTGCCGGCCAGCAGGACGACGATGACCCAGTCCGCGGCGGTCAGGGCGAAGGTGGCGAACGGGGCCTGCAGGACGGGGGCGTAGACGATCACCAGCAGCAGCGCCACTTCCCAGAGGATCGCCAGGTTCAGCCAGCGGTTGGCGAAGGGTCGGTCGAGCAGCGAGCGGTGGTCGGAGCGGAAGCTGTAGGCCTTGCAGAACTGGATCAGCACCAGTGACACGAACGTCATGGTCATCGCCTCGGCGGGGCTGCGTCCCGACTGCAGCGCCCAGACGAACAGGCCGAGGTTGACCGCCGTCGACCACAGGCCGCCGGTGACCATCAGCGCCAGGACCGGGGGGGTGAAGATGCCGCGCTGCGGGTTGCGCGGCGGGCGGCTCATCAGGTCCGGCTCGGGCGGATCGACCGCCAGGGCGAGGGCCGGCAGGCCGTCGGTGGCCAGGTTCACATAGAGGATCTGCACCGCCGTCAGCGGCAGCGGCAGGCCGAACAGGGCCGCTCCGGCCATCAGGCCGATTTCGCCGATGTTGGAGGAGAGCAGGTACATCAGGTACTTCTTGATGTTGCCGTAGATGCCGCGCCCTTCCTCGACGGCTGCGACGATCGAGGCGAAGTTGTCGTCGGTCAGCGTCATGGCCGCCGCCTCGCGGCTGACGTCGGTGCCGGTGATCCCCATGGCGATGCCGATGTCGGCCTGCTTCAGCGCCGGCGCGTCGTTGATGCCGTCGCCGGTCATGGCCACGACCTCGCCGCGCTGCTGCAGGGCATGGACCACGCGCAGCTTGTGAGCGGGGGCGACCCGCGCGTAGACCTCGATGCCGCCCGCCTCGCGCTGCAGCTCCTCGTCGCTCATCGCCTCCAGTTCGGCGCCGCTGACCACCCGGCCGCCGCCGAGCAGCCCCAGTTCCAGGGCGATGGCCCGGGCGGTCAGCGGATGGTCGCCGGTGATCATGACCGGCCGGATGCCGGCGGCACGGCAGCGGGCGACGGCCTGATAGGCCTCGGGCCGGGGCGGGTCGCTCATCCCGACCAGCCCGAGGAGGGTCAGTCCCTGCTCGGCCTGGTCGGGGCTGTCGCAGCGCCGTTCGGCCACCGCCAGCACCCGCAGCGCCCGCCCGGCCATCTCGCGGGCCCGGTCGAGCACGGCCCGGGCGCCCGCCGCATCAAGCTCTTCCTCGCCGTCCGGCGTCACGATCCGCGTGCAGGCCGCCAGCAGCACCTCCGGCGCCCCCTTGCTGCACGCCAGCAGGCCGGCGGTGCTTTGGTGGACCGTGGTCATCCGCTTGCTCTCGGCGCTGAACGGGATTTCCGCGACGCGCGGGAACTCGCGGTCGAGTTGCACCTTGTCGAGGCCGGCCTTGGCGGCGGCCACCACCAGGGCGCCTTCGGTCGGATCGCCCTTGACCTGCCAGCGCTGCGTCGCCGCGTCTAGGGCGAGGCGCGCATCGCTGGCCAGCGCGGCGGCGCGCAGCAGCCGCAGGAACGTGCCGTCGGGTTCGACGGGCGCGCCGTCGCGGCGGAACGTCCCGACCGGCTCGTAGCCGGCGCCGTCGACGGCCAGTTCCCGGCCGCCGGCCAGCACGACCCTGGCGGTCATCTCGTCGCGGGTCAGGGTGCCGGTCTTGTCGGAGCAGATCACCGACGTGCTCCCCAGCGTCTCCACCGCCGGCAGCCGCCGCATCAGGGCGTGCCTGCGGACCATGCGCTGGACGCCGATGGCCAGCGAGATCGTCACCACCGCCGGCAGCGCCTCGGGGACCACGGCGACGGCGAGGGCGATGCCGAAGATCAGCATGTCGATGAACGGCTGCCCGCGCCACAGGCCGAGCAGCACGATCGCCGCCACCACCGCGAGCGCCGCGCGGGCCAGCAGGCGGCCGACGCGGTCGAGGTTCTGCTGCAGCGGCGTCGGGCGGGGGGCGACCGCCTCCAGCAGCCGGGCGATCCGGCCGAATTCGGTGGCCATGGCGGTGGCCACGACCACGCCGCGGCCGCGCCCGTAGCTGACGGTCGTCCCGGCAAAAGCCTGGTTGGTGCGGTCGCCCGTCGTCAGCGCGGCGTCGGCCAGGGGGGCGGTCTGCTTGGCGACGGGCTGCGATTCGCCGGTCAGGGCGGCTTCCTCGGCCTGCAGGTTGACCGCCTCGAGCAGCCGCAGGTCGGCGGGGATGCGGTCGCCGGCCTGGAGCAGGACGATGTCGCCGGGGACCACGTCGCGGGCCGGGACCAACTGCTCGGTGCCGTCGCGCAGCACCGTCGCCTGGGGGGCGGTCAGCTGCCGCAGGGCCTCCAGGGCCCGTTCGGCGCGGAACTCCTGGAGGAAGCCGAGCAGGACGGCAAACAGGACGATCACCGCGATCGCCGCCGCCTCGAGGCCGTGGCCGAGCAGCGCCGAGGCCGCCGCTGCGGCGAGCAGGATGACGATCATGGTGTTTCGCAGCTGGGAGAGGAGGAGCGCCCACGGCGAGACGCGGCAGGCCGCCTGCAGTTCGTTGGGGCCGTACTGTTCGAGGCGGCGGGCGGCTTCTGCGGAGGTCAGCCCGTGCGGGGCGGCGTGCAGGCGGTCGAGGGTTTCGGCGGGGGAGAGGGTGTGCCAGGGAGGTGGTTCGGATGCTGCGCCGTGGCTCATGAGGTCGGCCCCGGGTCGGTGCAGCGGGCGCGGCGGGCGCACCAGACCTCGCGCAGGATCGGCAGCACCGAAATGGCGATGATGGCGATGATCACCAGGGTGAAGTTCTTCTTGACCAGCGGCAGGTTGCCGAACAGGTAGCCGAGCAGGCCGAAGCCCCAGACCCAGACGATGCCGCCGACGACGTTGTAGGCCAGGAAGCGGCCGTAGTGCATGTGCCCGATGCCGGCGACGAAGGGGGCGAAGGTGCGGATGATCGGTACGAAGCGGGCGAGGATGATGGTCTTGCCGCCGTGGCGTTCGTAGAAGCGCTGGGTTCTCAGCAGGTGCTCCTGCTTGAAGAAGCGGCTCCCCTCGGTAAAGACCCGGGTGCCCACCTCCCGGCCGATCCAGTAGTTCACGGTGTCGCCGAGGATCGCTGCCACCGTGAGCAGCCCAAGCATCAGGGTGAAGTCGAACGCCCCTGCCGCAGCGAGGGCGCCGGCGGCGAAGAGGAGCGAATCGCCGGGGAGAAACGGCATGACCACCAGGCCGGTCTCGATGAAGACCACGCCGAACAGGATGATGTAGGTCCAGGTGCCGTATTCCCTGACGATCTCCAGCAGGTGGCGGTCGATGTGCAGGATGAAGTCGATCAGGTAGGCGAGATAGTCCACGGGCGTGTTATCCGATCAATGGAGGTGGCGTCCAATAATGCCGCTTGCCCTGTTGTCCGTCAAGCCAACAAGAGGTCTGCAAAAAAAATCGCCGCGCGGGGGAGAGAGATCCCGTGCGGCGTAAAGTGGGAGCAGTGGCTCTGAAGGAGCTCTGTTGGGCTGTTCCCTTGATAGATTAACCACATGCTTAGCAATGGCTGTGCCATCTTGTGCCGGCCCGAATTTTTATCTGCAAATACTCGTTTTTGCTAGATTTTTGCCTGGTGGCCGGCGGACTGTGCCGACGGGGGTAGTGTGCCTCTTTTGACACAATCATCCGGGTCGATGACGAAAACTAGTTGAAATCAAATGGAAAAGGTATGTGTCGCCAGTGGCACACGCGGGACAATATGGGTCAGGGCCGGAAATCGGCGCCCTGGAGCTGGTAGCGTTCCAGCATACGGTAGAAGGTGCGGCGCGGAATGCCGGCCCGCCGTGCGGCGGCGGTGACGTTGCCGCCGGCTTCGCGCAGGTAGCGGGTGAGCAGGCTCTTCTCGACCTGGGTGAGATGCTTCTGGCGCTGGCCGCGCAGTCCGCCGGGGGTGCTGCCGTCCGGGGCCTGCAGGGCCAGGTCGGCAAAGATCACCGGGAGGTTTTCGAGATGGATCACTTCGTTGTGGGTGAGGACGGCCGCCCGCTCGATGATGTTCTGCAGTTCGCGGATGTTCCCCGGCCAGTGGTACTGGCGCATGGCGTGGATGGCGCGTTCCTCGATGCCGACCAGCGTCTTGTTGACGCGCTTGCTGGCCCGGGCCAGGAAGACCTGCAGCAGGTCCTCCAGCGATTCGAGCCGGCTGCGCAGCGGCGGCATGGTGATGGTGAAGACGTTGAGGCGGTAGAAGAGGTCTTCGCGGAACCACCCCTCCTGGATGCCGCGCTCGAGGTTTTTGTTGGTGGCGGCGATCAGGCGCACGTCGACGCTCACGTTGCTGTTGCCGCCGACCGGGCGGATCTCGCCGGAGTCGAGCACGCGCAGCAGCTCGGCCTGCAGCTTGGGGGTGATGTCGCCGATTTCGTCGAGGAAGATGGTGCCGCCGTTGGCGGCCTCGAACAGGCCGCGCTTGTCGGCCACCGCCCCGGTGAAGGAGCCCTTCTTGTGGCCGAACAGCTCGCTTTCCAGGAGGCTGTCGGTGATGGTCGTGCAGTTCACCGTGACCAGCGGCTTGTCGGCGCGCTGGCTCTGGGCGTGGATGGCGCGCGCGGTCAGCTCCTTGCCGGTGCCGCTCTCGCCGCGGATCAGCACCGTGGTCGGGGTCGGGCCGACCTGGCGGATCAGGCGCAGGACCTCGAGGGTGCGCGGATCCTGGCCGACGATGTCGGTGTCGCCGTACTGTTCGGCCAGGGCGCGCTGGGCCAGTTCGTACTTCTGGGCGAGGCTGACGCGGTCCTCCTCGAGGCGCTTGAGGTTGTGCGGCAGGCACATGTCGGCGTCGGCCAGCCCCCGGTAGACGGCGACGGCGTGTTCGCGGCAGGTGGTGTAGCCGCAGGCGCCGCAGTTCAGTTCGTCGCGCGATTCGACCTTGTCGGTGGCCTGCAGGATCTGGCGGATCCGCTCGCCGCTGGGGATCTCGGGGGTGCGGTGCTTGTTGCGGAAGTTCCGCGAGAAGTCGGGGAGCGGGAAGTTGTCGCGATAGGCCGGGTTGGTCAGGTAGAGGACCGACTGGTTCTGCTGGCGGTCGATGATCATCCGCCGCTTGGTGAAGGTGGTCAGGCGGTTGTTGCGTCCCGGCCCGCCAAGGCAGGCGCCGTTGCAGAAGCGGATGTCGACCACGCGCGGCGTGATGTGGCGGGCCGCCAGGTCGTGGATGACCTCCAGGACGTTCTGTTCGCCGTCGGTGGTCAGGTATTCCGGGTCGAGCAGGCTGTCGCGGATGCCGAACGCCCGGAACGGCCCGCCGGGGATGGCGAAGAGCCGCCCGGCCTCGGGGCGGCGGCCGTCGAAGGGGGTCTCGGCCAGGCGGCGCGGGTCGATCCCCGCCGCGGTCAGCATCTGCGACAGTTCGCGGTAGGTGACGATGCAGTCGATGGCCCCGGCCACCTCGTCGGTGGCCATCTCGAAGCGGCTGGCGAAGCAGGCGCTGATGTAGACCACCGGCGTGCCGGGGGTGGAGCGCTGCTTGATGAAACGGCCGATGGCCACCATCGGCGAGACGACGTCGGCGAGATTCTTGATCAGCTGCGGGTAGTGGCGCTCGATCAGGGCGACCACGGTCGGGCAGTGGCTGTGGATCAGCGGCCGGCGGCTGCCGGCTTCGAGGACGCGCCGGTAGCTGTCGTAGAGCAGGTCGACGCCGGCGGTCCCTTCGTGGACTTCGGCAAAGCCGAGATGCTTGAGGGCGTTGACCATCTGCCCGGAGCGGATGTCGTGGAAGAAGGCCGGGTAGGAGCAGCCGAGTACGGCCACCGGCTTGACCGCCCCGGCGAGGAGGCGGCGGCATTCGCCGATGCCGTCGGTCATGATCCGGGCCTTTTGCGAGCAGACCTGCACGCACTTGCCGCAGCCGATGCAGCGTTCGACGATCACCTCGGCGTGGTCGCGGCAGACGCGGATCGCCTTGACCGGGCAGTTGCGCACACAGGCGTAGCACTTGCGGCAGTTCTCGCGGATGGTGGTGATCGGGGCGATCGCGGGCATGGGCGCGGCTCCTTGGGATGGTCGCGCAACTGTGCCATTTCTGGCGCATCCCTGTCAATCCCGGACAGGAGCTGCTGGCATGCCGGGCCGGGCGGGGTATAATGGAAGCCTGGACGGACGCACACCAACAAGGAGAAGGCCATGAAAACACGAACCTTCTGGCTGATGGCGCTGGCGCTGCTGGCGGTGTTGTCGGGACCGGCGGCGGGGGCGGGGCGCGAGGTCGAGTATCGTGCCGCCGATGGCACACTGCTCAAGGGCTACCTAGCGGGCGGCGAGGGCGTGGCGGCGCGGCGCCCGGGGGTGCTGGTGGTTCACGAGTGGTGGGGGCACAACGCCTACGCCCGCCAGCGCGCCGACATGCTGGCCGGCCTCGGCTACGCCGCGCTGGCGGTCGACATGTACGGCGACGGCCGGCAGGCCGACCATCCCGAGGATGCCGGCAAGTTCGCCGGGGCGGTGCGCAAGAACCTGCCGGTCATGAAGGAGCGCTTCCTCGCCGCGTTCGAGCTGCTGCGCGCGCAGCCCGGCGTCGATCCGGGGCGGATCGCGGCGATCGGCTACTGCTTCGGCGGGTCGGTGGTGCTGGAGATGGCGCGGGCCGGCATCGACCTCAAGGGGGTGGCGAGCTTCCACGGCAGTCTCGGCGGGGGCGGCACGGCACAGCCGGGGCAGGTGAAGGCGCGGGTGCTGGTGCTCAACGGCGCCGACGACAAGTTCGTCACGGCGGAGCAGATCGCGGCCTTCAGGAAGGAGATGGAGGCCGCGGGGGTGAACTACGCGTTCATCAACTATCCCGGGGCCCTGCACAGCTTCACCAACCCGGACGCCGACACCTATGCCAAGAAGTTCAACATGCCGGTCGCCTACCACGCGGCGGCGGACAAGGAGTCGTGGGCGGAGCTGCAGCGCTTCCTGGCGGAGGTCTTCAGGTAGCGGAGGCGGGAAGAGGGCCGCGCTTATCTTCGCAGGTCGCGAAGCGGAAGCAGGTCGTCCACCGTGAGGGCGAAGGAAAACCGGTAGCCGGCAACGATCGCCGTCGGCCGCAGGTCGGGCAGTTCCAGGCAGGGGTGGTCGAACACCTGCATGGAGGCATCGCCTTTCCAGATGGGGGAGATCTGGACGTCGCGCGATTTCAGCTGAACCAGTTCGTGGACCGCAGGGAGGTCGTGCCTGCCGGCGACCAGCTCCGGGAAGTAGCGCACATTGACGGCCCGCGCGAAGCTTGGCGAAGGAAGGGTTTCGGAGCGTTCGCGCAGGGTTACTTGCGCCTCGATCAAGCGACGGTCTTTCACGGCAAGCGTTGCGCCGAACCGTCCGCCGAAGCCGATGACCGGCGCGGCTTTGGACGGCAGGTCGTATGCTCTCGTGATCCATGTCGACCCGATCTGCTTCGGCCACCCTTGCACCAGGCCGCGCATCAGCGACACGTCCTGGTCGACCCAGATGAACGGACAGTAGGCGACCGGCTGCCCGTCGAAGCTGGCCGACAGCAGGATGATCGTTTCCCGGTATTGACTCGTGATGGGGTCCAGGTACTCCATGCCGCTGTCGCTGACGTACTGCCATTCGACAAAGTATGCAGCGCAACGCCCCGAATCCAGGGCCAGCCCGTCGGGAAGAAAGGCTGCCGCGGAAGCGGGATCGGCCTCGAACTCGACCGCGACGGCATTGCCGACGTAGTGCCAGGGCGGCGTGGGGGCGAGGCTCGATGTCCCGCGGGGGGTGCGTGGAAGTGTATAGCCCTTGAGCATGTTCTCTCCGCTGATGAAGGGTGATGGACGTTGCCGGAGGCGCTGCCTGTGGGGAGCCTTGAGCACTCCGCCGCCTCATGCGATGCATTTACGTTTCGCGGTCTGAAGACTTCTTTTTGAGCCCTTCCAGGTGGACGCGTCGTGCCGCGTCCTTCTTTTGCTTCTCTTTTTCACGGCAGGCGCGGCATAACACTGCAGTCGTGTTGATATGGCCTTTTGCCACCTCGTACCACCATTTTTGCCGCTCGGCAGGCCAAACCTCTTCTGTCCCGCACTGCCGGCAGACAACAACCTTGTCAAGGTAGAAGCGTGGCAGGCGCCCGTAGGTATTGTTGTGGGCCAGCTCCTTGTGGTCGGCGAGTACGGCCCCGGGCGGCGGCGTAACGCTTGGGTCGGTCGCGTCGATCCCGGCAAGCGTTTTGGCTCGGAGTATCCGGCCCTGCTTTAATCGGGCCGTTTTCGATTGAGTGCTGGTCATGCTTTACTCAAGAAGCATAACGCCTTGAGTTGAGCTGCGGGCTACCGAAACGTGGAGCGACTTTGGATTTTTCGAGAAGCAAGACCGTATCATTCCGTCCGCTCTTGAGAGTTGTTGGGCGCCGCGTACCGAAAAAACGGATAAAAATTAAAAATAAATGTTGTCAATTCTTCCTGTCTATCTGCCTGACAATAACATTACCATTCATGCGTATATAATACTTATTGTCTTTATTGTCTGTAGCTTCACCATAAAACTTCAATTTATCATAGTATCCCGGGCCATCTGCTATCCAATAAACCGTTGATCCTAAATTGATGACAATTGGGATCACAGACCCTTTGTCGCCGCGCATTAACCCTTTTAACGTATATGTTGCCGTTGAAGACGATCTTACTGTCCCAGCAGAAAATCCAAAATTATCATAAATTTGGCCTACTGAGTCATTCCTGCTCTCTGTTATAAGATAGTTTCCTTTATATGTTTCCCCTGTTTTTTCATTTTTTCCTAAAAGCACCTTCTCGGTAGAATTTGAGCCGCTCCCATAATTTTCCACTTCTAATTCTATCTCGCTACCATCGCTTAATGATATCAACTCTCCTTGAGCCATGTATGCTTGGCCATTATCAAGTTTATGAGCTGGAACTGCACAGGAAGTTAATAGGCAGAGAATAATCATGAAGATTGTTTTGTGCATAGCGTGATCCTTTCAATATGCTTTTGCTGCTAGTCTCGCCCAACGTTTTTGACCTGAGCGGCGGACCACCGAAACGTGGAGCAGCTGCGTATTTTTCGAGAAGCAAGGCCGTATAACCCGTCCGCTTGGGCGGCTTGTTATACCGTGTTGTACTCGCTCGGATCGTTGAACTCACGCTTCTTGCCGGCAAAAGAGTCAAAGAGAGCGCGATGTCGCTTGAGACCGTACTCGTCATCGCGGCTTTCATAGGTACTTACCCACTCGATCAGGTTTTGTAGGTTATCATTTTGTTCTTTGGCTGAAATAAATTTCTCAGGTTCCCACGGTCTGGCCATACAGTGGGCTACACAGGTTTCTATCCCCGGGTTGAGGAAGTAAAGTTCTTCGCAATCCCCTAAAAAAGGCTCAAGGATGTCTGCGTAACAGCCCTCTATGATCCAACTTTCATTTTTCTCGATGAATGCATGAACTTCAGCGATGCTTTCATCAAGGGGCCGTCTTTCCGCGCCAACTCCAAAGGCCACTTCATCGAGGGACAGTCGCGCTGCTGGCTGTCTTTGAAGTAGCCTTCTCGCTAGAGTGCTTTTGCCCGCACCAGCATTTCCGAGGAGTATAACTTTCATGATTCAAGTTGTTTCGGTTGATCTTACCCACGAAAAGTGGACACGGTTAAGGGTTCAAATTGCTGCTCATACTCATGCGGGCTGATATATCCCAGCGATGAGTGCCGCCGCTTGCGGTTGTAGAACATCTCGATGTACTCGAAGATGCCCGTGCGAGCGTCTTCGGCGGTCCGGTAACTCTCGGCGTAGATCAATTCCACTTTGAAGCGACTGAAGAACGACTCCATCGCCGCGTTGTCCCAGCAATTCCCCTTGCGGCTCATGCTGCAGCCGATGCCGTAGCTTTTGAGTGCCTCGCGATACTCGTTCCCCCGGTACTGCACACCCCGGTCGGAATGGACCAACAGCCCGGGAGCAACCTCGCGCCGGGCAACGGCCGTATCGAGAGCCTCAAGGACCAGGCTTTCCCGCATATGGCTGTCCAACGCCCAGCCGACAATCTTTCTTGAAAACAGGTCCATCACCGCCGCCAGGTACATCCAGGTGCGGCCGGCTTTGATGTAAGTGATGTCGGAGACCCACTTCATGTTCGGTGCGGGAGCGGCGAACTCCTGCCGCAACACGTTGGCGGTGACGTTGGTCCTGGCTTCCACATGGGGAAAGGTGCGGAAGCGCTTGCCGTTACGGGCCCGCAAGCCCCGCTCCTTGAGTAGGCTCGCCACATGGTTCTTGCTGCACGGCACGCCGTTGGCGTTCAATTCGACAGTTAGGCGCGGCGCACCGTAGCGTTGCTTGAACTGCCGGAACGTCGACTCGACGGCCACGCCCACCTGCGATCGTCGCTGGTCGCGTGGACTGGCGGGACGCTTCAGCCAGTCATAGAACCCGGCCCGCGACACCGACAGGACACGGCACATCATCGTGATTTTGAACTCGAACCGACAGGATTCGATCAGGGCATACTTTATTTGTCGGCCTTCGCAAAGTATGCCGCTGCTTTTTTTAGGAAGTCGCGCTCCTCTTTGAGGTCGGCGACCTCCTTTTTCAGCCGGCGGATCTCATCAAGCTCTTCCTTGGAGTAGTTCGTGCCGTCGATCACGGCAAACTGCTTCTTGGAGAGCTTGTTGAACTGGGTCCGCCAGTTGTAGATCTGGCCGGGGTGGATCCCCAGTTCCTTGGCGACATCGGCGGCGGTTCTGCCCGGCTGATCAGCCAGTTTTACAGCTTGCCGACGGAACGCTTCCGGATACGACCTGGTCTTGTTCTTGCTCATGATGACACCTCTCAATCTAGAGTAACCTCATTGATTAGGGTGTCTACTTTTCATGGGTAGCTCCGCCCCCTAACGCCTTTGAGCTGAGCGGCGGACCACCGTACGTGGAGCGGCTGTGTATTTTTCGAGAAGCAAGACCGTATAACCCGTCCGCGCTCTTGCGATTTGTTATGTGCGACCTTGCTCGACGCTAAATTTTATGCCGAGGCTTTTATAGTAATCGGCAACCCTGCTCAGAATTTTCTCTCGGGCTTCATCTGAAATATCCTTATTTTCTTCTGGGGGGCAGGCTTCCCATTCATTTAAGTCTGTCCCCTTCACAATTCTTCTAGTTAAAAACCATCTCGGTTCAAAATCGACCCAAATCAAAGCACTACGCATTCCATCTGAGTATCGGAGCGTTTCGCGATCGACCCACTCGACGGTGCTGCCGTCTTCGAATTTAACCGTTTGTTTGCACATAACGCCCTTGAGCTGAGCTGCGGGCCGCTGAGCGTGGAGCGGCTGCGTATTTTTCGAGAAGCAAGACCGTATATTCCGTCAGCTCTTGCGATTTGTTAGGCTTCATCGTGTTCGCCTGGTAGAGTTGAGAAGCTGTTGCCCTCTGTAGCATTTTTGCAATGGAATTGACTGCAACCGTTGTCTGGATCGTAAGGCATTTGATGGAGGCGACAATAACCTTTACCTAAATAACAGCCTTCTTCGTCGCCGTTGAAATCATACCAAATGCAATAATCGCAGATATCGCCTCGGCATGTACCGCAATATGTCGCCATTATTGAAGCCTAACGCCCGTGAACTGAGCTGCGGGCCACCGAAATTTCGAGCGGCACCGTATTTTTCGAGAAGCAAGACCGCATCATCCCGTCAGCTCTTGTGATTTGTTATGCTGGCCGCATCGCTACGAGCACCAACGGTGGGGCGGCACCGAAACCCGCCAGGCTGTTCCCTCCGATTTGTGCAGAATGCCGCCCCCATAATGCCTTTGCCTTTACCCGTGGATCTTTGCCTTTGAGTAGCCCGTTTCCCGGCCAGCATAACGCCCTTGAGCTAAGCGGCGGACCACCGTACGTGGAGCGGCTGTGAATTTTTCGAGAAGCAAGACCGTATCACTCCGTCCGCTTTTGCGATTTGTTAAGCAGCCCTACCTGGGAAGCCGAATCCAGGGGTATTCCTTCGTGCCAGGCGCGCCGCCAACTTTCCATTTTGAATATTGATCCCTCATGCAGCGGCCACATGGGCGATAAGCGGCGGCAATTGCTGCTGCTTCATTCGCAAAGAACACGCGATGTGTTGCGTAGCCTTTTGACAGCGCGGCATTTGCCGCCGAGCAGGTCAGCATCCCGTAGATTTTATCCTTGCTATTGCCGCCGAGTTCGCCCGGTGTTGAGCTTTCGTAGGTATTTCCATCTGGGCTGAGTAGCCGGTACTTCTTTGTAATCATGGAGCTGGATCTCCTTGCTGCTTAACGCCTGTGACCTGAGCGGCGGACCACCGAGCGTGGAGCTGCTGTGTATTTTACGAGAAGCAAGACCGTATCACTCCGTCCGCTCTTGGGATTTGTTAGAGGAGTGGCGCATATTGGTAGCGACGCCACAAACATTATGCGAAGTTGCGAGGATCTTTCACTGGCAACTCATACAAATGTGTTACCTCCCCCCACCCTGGGAGCGGGTGCAGTTTTTGGGGATCGAGGGCAACTAGATGAACCGGTTTTTCCGTGCCGTCTGATTGAGGCTCCCACTCAAAGACAACATGAGGAATATCTGAAATGAAGATCATGTCTGCATCGAAATGACCCACGTTTAGTCCCGCTCGTTCCACAATGCAGCGCACTTTAGTTACTTCCATGACGGACTCCTCTAACGCCCGTGAACTGAGCTGCGGGCCACCGAAATTTCGAGCGGCACCGTATTTTTCGAGAAGCAAGACCGCATCATCCCGTCAGCTCTTGTGATTTGTTATGCTGGCCGCATCGCTACGAGCACCAACGGTGGGGCGGCACCGAAACCCGCCAGGCTGTTCCCTCCGATTTGTGCAGAATGCCGCCCCCATAATGCCTTTGCCTTTACCCGTGGATCTTTGCCTTTGAGTAGCCCGTTTCCCGGCCAGCATAACGCCTGTGAACTGAGCTGCGGGCCACCGGAACTTCGAGCGGCACCGTGTTTTTCGAGAAGCAAGACCGTATCATCCCGTCAGCTCTTGTGATTTGTTATGTGGGCCGCATCGCTACGAGCACCAACGGTGGGGCGGCAACGAAACCCACCTGGCTGTTCCCTCCGATTTGTGCAGAAAGCCAACCCCATGATGCTTTTGCCTTTACCCGTTCATCTTTGCCTTTGAGTAGCCCGTTTCCCGGCCCACATAACGCCTGTGAGCTGAGCGGCGGACCACCGAAACTCCGAGCGGCACCGTATTTTTCGAGAAGCAAGACCGTATAACCCGTCCGCGCTCTTGCGATTTGTTAGGCTTCATTTCGTGGTTCGCGCTTGTTTAAGATTATGTTGAATGTCTGCGAGGCACTTTGCAGCTTTCTGCCGAGTTATGGGTTCGATGGCGTGAAATGATATGTAGGCAATGCCTGCTATTGTTGTCTCGTTTAGCGATTCAACGGGAAGCTCTTTACATGAATCGCCAACTTGGCGAAAAACAGCATCTGGATATGCATGAGTCACAATGTCGGCGTACTTCTGGAGATCTTGCGCCGACATCGTAGCTACTGGCAATGAATCAAGTTCCCGCGTTGAATATGCTAAGCCAAATCGATTGAACTCACGACCCTCAATATTTCGTGGAGAGAGTGCTCGAGCGGACTCAATTACACCTGGAAATTCCCAGGTGGTTGGTTCTGGGATTGAATCCGCCGACGATGGAATGCTGTTATAACCAACGAAAAGAAGCGCGAATATCACAGCGACGGAAATCTTCCTGTGCAATTGTCTAAACAAGGCCAACTCGCCCAACATCATGGTGTCCTCCCGTAGTTGTATGTTTTGAAGCCTAACGCCTGTGAGCTGAGCGGCGGACCACCGGAACTACGAGCGGCACCGTATTTTTCGAGAAGCAAGACCGTATAACCCGTCCGCGCTCTTGCGATTTGTTAGCCAGAGACAGAAATTTGTTATTTGTATATTGTTATGCCAGCTTTAATTTCAGTAAATGTAATAGAATTGCCGTCCATTGGGAAATAATTATACGTCCCTCCAAAATCAAACGAAACTGGAAAGCCACCTTCCCCAGGACTTGGCTCATATATTAAGCTAATTACTTTAAAGCCTATGTTTGCCCCGATTTTGCCTTTACCATCTTCTGGATCATAATATCCTGTGCCAAGGCAAATATAAGGTGCCATGTTTATGTTGTGTAATAGATAATTTGCTAAATCTGGATATGTAGCATAAATTGATAAATCTATGTGATCTACTTCTTTTGGTTTTCCGTCAGCACCCAAATCAAACTTTGACTTAGCATATCCTAAATCTACCCCTGCAATTGCCGCATATATCCCCACCTTCGCGCCCCACGCATCATTTCCATCATTGTCGCCATCGAAACCTCTATCGGATAGTGAATAATTTCCAAAAACACCTATATTGGGATGAAACATATCGTGAGCATTTGCAACGCCCGCGAAAATAATAAGAACCACCCATGCAATTAATGTAATTCTATATGTATTCATTCTAGTCATTCTTCCTGGCTAACGCCTTAAGCTAAGCGGCGGACCACCGTATGTGGAGCTGCTGCGTATTTTTCGAGAAGCAAGACCGTATCACTCCGTCCGCTTTTGCGAGTTGTTGGGAGGCATAATGTAGCCCTGAGTCGTGGGTTGCGATGAAGCCCCGGTGGATACTTTCGTTTCAGTGCCAACTATTGAAAGCCCTGCGACTAATACGATTATTCCAGCCAATAAAAAGGCAACGATAGAAGCCCACATGAAACCGGTGCTCCAATGACATACGCACGGCTCTTTAAGTTCTCGGCCGAATAAAGTGCATTTTTTGCGGTTTTCTGGCTTACGTGCATATTCCATGGAGCACAGGCGTCTAAATCGATTGTGAACAACGGCAAAAACAAGTCCTGCCTGGAAGGTAAATACCGACCAAATAATGGCGCGCGCAAGACCTGTCAACTCTGGTTTTTGGAGAACCCATGGTAGAAATGCAAGTAGCGCAACTGCCCCTCCACCGTTAATAAGCAAAAGACCACGTACCGTTTCAGTATCTATAACGGCTCGTATCTCTCGACCATCAGCCACAATTACCTCCTTGCCTCCCAACGCCTGTGAGCTGAGCGGCGGACCACCGAAAGACCGAGCGGCACCGTATTTTTCGAGAAGCAAGACCGTATAACCCGTCCGCTCGGCGATTTGTTAGCAGGCAGCCTCTTCCTCCGTGCAGACTTCTGGGTAGAAGGTGAAGCCAACGCCTGGTTGCCGCCTGATATATTCAAACCAGCCAATTTCACAGTGCTCATCTAGGCAGATAATTGGTGGATCGGTTTTTTCATTGAGCACGTTTCCTTTAAGAGACGGATCGTTCTTTACCAACTCGACAGCCATTTTCTCTGCCGTCTCAAGATCGCGTGCTTTCACAAAACGAGTCGTATAGAAGCCGACTTTCTTTGCTCCTTCACCTGTGTCGATGATGAAGTTGCGTCCTTCGAGTATGAGCCGAGATCGCTTCATCTGATCTTATTGCCTGCTAACGCCTTTGAGCTGAGCGGCGGACCGCCGAAAATTCGAGCGGCACCGTATTTTTCGAGAAGCAAGACCGTATAACCCGTCCGCGCTCTTGCGATTTGTTATGGCCTCCACACATTGAGTGGGCTAAAGGCCAAAAGGAAATAGAGCACAACACTGAACGCTACAGTAAACCAAGATGCCCTTATAATGTTTCGCCTGGATGGCGGGGCGTTCTTGGCAAGTTGATCGAGACAGATGCCGCCAATTATCAATACTAGCGAAAACCCGAGGAACCACACGGCGGTTTCTCGGCTCAGCATGATATGGCCACCCCCGCCATAATCTTTGAATTTAAGCCATTGCCATGTTGCCGCGATGACTCGTTCAACGACGAGGTAGGCATGGGCAAACGATACAACTGCGAGAAGCAATGCAGCAACCCATGCTGTTAGTGGAATTGTTCTATTCATCTTAGGCCATAACGCCTTTGACCTGAGCGGCGGACCACCGTATGTGGAGCGGCTGTGTATTTTTCGAGAAGCAAGACCGTATCACTCCGTCCGCTCTTGGGATTTGTTAGCGGTGCCCCGTTGTTACGAGTTGATCGTTGCACCGGATTGGAGCGACAACAGCCAAAGTACAACGGCAGCGACCAAAACTGCCTGAAGCCCAAACATGCAGCGACCTGACAAACTCGTGGCTCGATAAGCACAAACTACAAGCAGGAGAAACGGTAGCCCTGCAAAAACAATGATGTGCATTGGCTGAGGCATGCCCTCTGATGGTGTGAGAGGAGCGATAAGCCCGAGTGCAAATACGGCTAATGCGAGCAAGTTGATAATTATGCACCATGCCGATTTCATGGATTTAACCGCTAACGCCCTTGAGCTGAGCGGCGGCCACCGAAACTCCGAGCGGCACCGTATTTTTCGAGAAGCAAGACCGTATAACCCGTCCGCGCTCTTGCGATTTGTTAGGCGACATTAGCGGACCTCAAGGACAATCTCCAAATGCCGCGCACACAAAGTAGAATGCAAAGAAGAACAGAAAAACACTGCAGGACAGAACATAAACGATTAGCGCCACGGCGCGGAAGTCAGTGCGGGCAGAAAGCTTCCAGATGCAGATGGCCCCGCACGCAGTTGCGAAAAACAGGGCGGGAAAATCGCCGCCTGTAGTGAGCTTAGAATTCGGCAACCTCGAAACAATGAGCCACGCCGACAATACAAGGACGGGAAGCGCAATCGCTCCAGCTCCAAGCAGAACACGTCGAGTCAGGGAAGATATCGAAGCCTCCATGTCGCCTAACAACTAATTAGATGGAAAAATTGCGGGATAAAATTCCGCGTCAGAATACTGGGGATCGTGGTTTTATTGACTGGGAAATCAACCAATTGCAGGGCCCCCCTCACAATGTATGGCTGATGCTGGAACTGCTGGGTTGTTGAGCGGTTAGCGCGGGATATTAGGCTGCCGGCGCTTTGTCGTGACGCTTGATTTTTATATCATTTTAACGTTTACTTTAAAAGCTTGAATTTATTGCAGTCCTTGTCATGTCATCAGCTTTGGAGGGAACATGGAAAAGCCCCGTCTGCTGGACCGGGTCCGGTCCGTCATCCGCGTCCGTCACTACAGCCGCCGCACCGAAGACGCCTACGTCTACTGGATCAGGCAGTTCATCCTCTTCCACAACAAGCGCCACCCGCTCGAGATGGGGAAGGCCGAGGTCGAGAGCTTCCTGAGCTGGCAGGCCGAGGCGCGCAACGTGGCGGCGTCCACCCAGAACCAGGCGCTGAGCGCCATTCTCTTCCTCTATCGCGACGTGCTGCAGATGGATATCGGCTGGCTGGAAGGGGTGACCCGGGCGAAGAAGCCCAAGCGCCTGCCGGTGGTGCTGACCCGCGGCGAGGTGCGCAGCCTGCTCGACAGCATGGCGGGGACGCCGCAGTTGGTGGCGAGTCTCCTCTACGGGGCGGGGCTGCGTCTGCTCGACGGGCTGCGGCTGCGGGTGCAGGACGTCGATTTCGCCGCGTGCGAGCTGCTGATCCGCGACGGCAAGGGGGGGAAGGACCGGCGCACCATGCTGCCGCAGACGCTGGTGCCGCA
The DNA here is from genome assembly GCA_005774545.1 of Deltaproteobacteria bacterium. Classification (GTDB taxonomy): domain Bacteria; phylum Desulfobacterota; class Desulfuromonadia; order Desulfuromonadales; family BM103; genus VAUL01. The sequence continues at coordinate 19,358 of VAUL01000044.1, forward strand.
CCTGCAGCGCCATCTGGCGCACGTGCGCCAGCAGCACGTCAACGACCTGGCGGCGGGATTCGGCAGCGTCTGGCTGCCGCACGCGCTGGCGCGCAAGTCTCCGGGGGCCGGGCGCGACTGGCGCTGGCAGTACGTCTTCCCGGCGGCGACGCGCAGTCTTGATGTGCAGGACGGGGTGTGGCGCCGCCATCACCTGGACGAGTCGGTGGTGCAGAAGGCGGTGAAGGCGGCGGCGCGGCAGGCCGGCCTCGTCAAGAAGATCGGCCCGCACACCCTGCGCCACTGCTTCGCCACCCATCTGCTCGAGGACGGCTACGACATCCGCACGGTGCAGGAGCTGCTGGGACACGCCGACGTGAAGACGACGATGATCTACACGCACGTGCTGAACAAGGGCGGGCAGGGGGTGCGCAGTCCGCTGGATCGGGCAGGGTAGGGCGGCTACCCCGCCCGGTATTTTCCCACCTCACTACTGAAATGACACGCCGCCAGGCGTCCCGCCCCTTGCGCCTGCAGCGCCGGATAGTGGCTTTTGCAGATCTCGCGGGCGTAGGGGCAGCGCGGGTGGAAGTGGCAGCCGGCGGGTGGGTTGGCGGCCGAGGGGATCTCGCCGTGGAGGATGCGGCGGGTGTGGCCGCGCTGCGGGTCGGGGACCGGCACGGCGTTGAGCAGCGCCTCGGTGTAGGGGTGGCG
>VAUL01000045.1 GCA_005774545.1 Deltaproteobacteria bacterium
CGGCCGGGGGAGCCCCCCCTCGCCCGCCACCGGACCGCGGGCCGTCGTGCAGGAGGTCAACAGGACGGCGCCGCAGAGCAGCGCGCCCAAAAGACGTTTACTGAGCACCTTAAGCGAGCCCCTCGAATTCCCTGACTTTCCTGACGAATTCCTCATCCAGCCGCCGCGGCTTGCGGACCGCGTAGTCGAAGCAGACCAGCGCCGTCTCCCCTTCCGCCGTCGCCGTGCCGCCGCGCTCGATGCGGTAGGCCATGCGGAACGAGGAGCGGCCGATCTCGACGATCTTCGCCCCGATCACCAGTTCGTCGCCCATGAACATCTCGGCCAGGTACTTCACGTGGGCCTCGGGGAGGATCAGCCCGCAGGCGCCGCCGACGTTCATCTCCGAGTAGCCCCCCAGCCGCTTCAGATAGGCCAGGCGCGCATCCTGGAAGAAGTTGAGCACCGCCGAGTTGGCCACGTGCCCGCCGTAATTCACATCGGCGACCCGCACGATGTAGGGGATGGTGAAGGGGAAGTTTTCCATGGGCAGGCTCCTGTTGGTCAGTGCTGAGTACTGAGCGATGAGCGATGAGTGGCCTTCGGTAATAGTTTCTGGTTTTCGCTCATTGCTGCTTTTTCCTTCACTTCTGGCACTTCGCGCAAAAATAGGTCGACCGCTGCCCCAGCCTGATCTGCTTGATCGGGGCACCGCAGCCGGCACACGCCTCCCCGCCCCGCCCGTAAACCCGCAGGCTGATGCGGAAGTAGCCGGGCTCGCCGTCGCTGCTGACGAAATCGCGGATGGTGGTGCCGCCGGCCGCGATCGCCTCGCTCAGCACGTCGCGCACCGCCGTCACCAGGCGCTCGAACGCCGCCCGGCTCACCCTGCCGGCGGCGCGGCGCGGATCGATCCCGGCGCGGTGCAGCGCCTCGCTGGCGTAGATGTTGCCGACGCCGACCACCGTCTTCGCATCCATCAGGAACGGCTTGACCGCCACCACCCGCCCCGCTGCCCGTCCTGCCAGGTAGCCGGCGTCAAAGGCCGCATCGAACGGCTCCGGGCCGAGGCCGGCCAGCAGCGGATGGGCCAGCGGGTCGTCCGCCGTCCAGAGGATCGCCCCGAAGCGGCGCGAATCGTTGAACCGCAGCGCCCGGCCGTCGTCGAGCAGCAGTTCCACGTGATCGTGCTTCCTGCGCGGCTCGTCGGCCGGGACCACGCGCAAAAAGCCGGTCATGCCGAGGTGGACGATCAGCGTGCCGCCGGCACAGCGCAGCAGCAGGTACTTGGAACGCCGCTCCACCACCTGCACCGCGCGGCCGGCCACGGTCCGCCCCAGGCCGGCCGGCACCGGCCAGCGCAGGGCGCGGTTGTGCACCCGCGCCCCGGTCAGCGTCCGGGCGGCCAGCAGCGGCGCCAGGGCGCGGCGCGTGGTTTCGACTTCGGGAAGTTCAGGCATAGAATCCTAGTGCTGAGCGATGAGGTTTTCACTCATCGCTCATCGCTCAGCACTCAGAACTTGCATCGGACTCATCACACATCACCGTCCGCAGATACTCCTGCGCCTGCGGCGCCCCCTCCGGAGGCGCCCAGGGGGCGAAGTCCTTGTCGCTGAGCGGCACGTAGGGGCCGGGCTTGGTTTCGAAGAAGATGCTCCCCGGCTCCAGAGCGACGATGGCGTGCCAGGCCCCCGCCGGGACGTCGACGGCCACGGCCGGGCCGGCGGGCGAGAGTTCGATCCGCTCGACGATCGCCCCGGCATCGTCGAAGAGCAGCAGGTGGAAGCGGCCGCGCACGGCGACGAAGCATTCCGGCTTGGCCGGGTCGGTGTGCCGGTGGGGGCGCAGGTAGCTGTCCGGCTCCACCGCGTTGAACAGCCGCTGGCACGGATCGAGGTAGTCGCCGTGCAGGTTGAGATTGAGGCGGCGGCGCGGGCCGGCCTGGGCCGCCCGGCTCAGCCCGTCGAGATCGGACGGGGCAATGATGCGCAGGGTCATGGTCAGTAGATCACTTTCTCCGGAACCTCGTCGAAGTGCCGGAAGTCGAGCCGGTCGGCGGCCACGGGGAAATCTTCGGACGCCAGTTTCTGCCCGCAGCGGTAGCGCCATCCCCCCCCGGCCTCTTCGAGCCAGGCCAGTTCGGCGTAGCTCTGGCGGGCGCCGTGCAGTTCGAATTCGAGGGTGAAGATCACCCGCGCGCTGCCGGCTGCCGTCTCCTCGCGGATGATCGCGCAGGCCAGGATGCGGAACTCCCGGCCGAGGGTGGCCCAGCCGTAGCGGACGTACTCGTCGCGGTCGGGGAACTGGCGGCGGAAGTTCGATTCCGGATGGCAGGAATCGAAGATGAAGCCGAAATCGCAGCGGCGAAAGGCCTCGACGCGGGCGAGGATGAGCGCGGACGGGGAGGAGTCAGGCATGGTTTATCGAGTGCTGAGTGCTGAGCGATGAGCGATGAGTGAAAATCAAGTGCTGAGTGCTGAGCGATGAGCGATGAGTGGCCTTCGGAACGTGTTTATGATTGTTACTCATCGCTCAGCACTCATCGCTCATCGCTGTTTGTCTGCCTTTACTCATCGCTCATCGCTGTTTGTCTGCCTTTACTCATCGCTCATCACTGTCTTAATCCTCAATCCTCGGGTCGAGTGCGTCCCGGATCCCCTCGCCGAGCAGGTTGTAGCCGAGGACCGTGATCAGGATGGCGAGACCGGGGAAGACCGACATCCACCAGGCGGTGCCGAGGGTCTGCTTGCCGGTGATCAGCATGTTCCCCCACGACGGCGTCGGCGGCTGCACGCCGATGCCGAGAAACGACAGGGCGCTCTCGGTGAGGATCGCCCCGGCCACGCCGAGGGTGGCCGACACCAGAACCGGCGACAGGGCGTTGGGGAGGATGTGGCGGAAGATGATCCGGCCGTCCGAGGCGCCGATCGCCCGGGCGGCCTGCACGAAATCGCGCTCGCGCAGCGACAGGAACTCGGCGCGGACCAGCCGCGCCACCCCCATCCAGCCGGTCAGGCCGATGATGATCATGATGTTCCAGATCGACGGGTCGAGGAAGGCGATCACCGCCAGGATCAGGAAGAAGGTCGGAAAGCAGAGCATGATGTCGACGAAGCGCATCAGCAGGGCGTCGATCCAGCCGCCGTAATAGCCGGCCAGCGCGCCGAGGATGACGCCGATCACCGTGGCAATGCCGACGGCCACGAACCCCACCAGCAGCGAGATGCGCGCGCCGTAGAGGATGCGCGACAGGACGTCGCGGCCGAGGTCGTCGGTGCCGAGCAGACAGCTCCACCCCGGCCCCTGCAGCCGGCGGGCGATGTCGATGGCGCCGGGATCGCGCCCCAGCAGCGGCGCCGCCATGGCCAGCACGAACATGACCAGGACGATCGCCGCCCCGACCATGGCCATCCGGTTGCGGCGCAGCCGGCGCCAGAGAATATCGCGGAAAAACAACAACATAAAAGAACCTAGTGCTGAGTGCTGAGCGATGAGCGATGAGTGGCCTTCGGGAAATGTTTATGATTGTCACTCATCGCTCAGCACTCATCGCTCATCGCTGTGTCTCTGCCTTTACTCATCGCTCATCGCTGCTGTTAAACCAAGTCGTCCAGATCCTTCGCCTGCAGCAGGCCGCGCTCAAAGAGGATCCGCACCAGGTTTTCGTGGCGTTCCTGGAGCTGGCGGAAGGCCTGCAGCGGCACGGTCGGCTCGCTGCGCCCGGGCGCAGCGGGAGCCGCCGCCGGGCGGGGCGGGGCGAGCATCTCCTCGATGGAGATGTCGAGCGACTCCTGGACGATCTCCGGCGCCTTGCCGTAGTTGCGGTCGATCGCCTGGACGATCGACTCCGCGGCGGCCAGCGCCGGGCGGATGCGGCAGCCGGTCAAAAACTGCAGCGTGTCGATGGCCAGCAGGTTGGTCGGGTCGGTCATCGCCACCACCAGGTGGATGGTGCCGCTCATCTCGCGGCGCTCCACGGGGATGACGTTGAACTCGCGGGCCTTCTCCACCGGAATGTATTGCAGCACGTCCTCGGAGATGCGGCGGCCGGCCAGCTCGATGCGCGGCAGCTCGAACTGCCGGGCCAGGAAGCCCTGCAGCTTCTCCTCGCTGATGTAGCCGAGCCGGATCAGCGACTCACCGAGGCGTCCGCCCCAGTGCCGCTGGTAGGAGAGCGCCGAGTTCAGCTGGAAATCGTCGATGATCCCCGCCTGCTTGAGGATCTCGCCGAGCTTCAGGTTCTTCTGCGACAAAACTCCCCCCGATCCCCTCTCACGAGGCCCGCCGGCCGATGCCGGTGTAGCTGAACCCTTCGCGCTTGACCGCCTTCGGGTCGTACTGGTTGCGGCCGTCGAAGATCACCGCCTGCTTCATCATCGCCTTCATCGCCCGGAAATCCGGGTGGCGGAACGGTTTCCACTCGGTGACCAGCACCAGGGCGTCGACCCCTTCCAGGGCATCGTACTGGTGGCGGGTCAGGGTCAGCAGGTCGCGCTCGAACCAGGCCTGCGGCAGTTCACCGCGGGCCGCCTCCATGGCCTCCGGATCGTAGGCGCGGACCCTGGCGCCGGCGCCGATCAGCTCGTGCAGCAGCACCACCGCCGGCGCTTCGCGCATGTCGTCGGTTCCCGGCTTGAAGGAGAGCCCCCAGACCCCGAAGGTGAGCCCCGACAGGTCGTGGCCGAAGCGCTCGGTGATCTTGGCGAAGAGCACGTGCTTCTGCTCCTCGTTGCGCTGGTGCACCGCCTGCAGGACCAGCGGCTGGTAGTCGTTCTCCATGGCGGTGTGGATCAGGGCGCGCACGTCCTTGGGGAAGCACGAGCCGCCGTAGCCGCACCCCGGGTAGATGAACGAATAGCCGATGCGGCTGTCGGAACCGATCCCCAGGCGCACCTTTTCGACATCGACGCCGACCAGGTCGCAGAGGTTGGCGATCTCGTTCATGAAGGAGATCTTGGTAGCCAGCATCGAGTTGCTGGCGTACTTGGTCATCTCGGCATCGCGGATCCCCATGAAGATGATGCGGTCGTGATTGCGGCAGAAATCCTGGTAGAGTTCGCGCATCAGTTCGCGGGCGCGCTCGCTGTCGGTGCCGACGACGATGCGGTCCGGCTTCATGAAGTCGTCGACGGCGGCCCCTTCCTTGAGGAATTCCGGGTTGCTGACCACGTCGAACTCCCCCGCCACCCCGCGCCGGCGCAGCTCCCCGTCGATGGCCGCCTTGACCTTGTCGGCCGTACCGACCGGCACCGTCGACTTGGTGACGACCACCTTGTAGTCCTCCAGGTGCGCGCCCACCGTGCGGGCCACCGCCAGCACGTGGGAGAGATCGGCCGAGCCGTCCTCGCCGGGCGGCGTCCCGACGGCGATGAACACCACCTGCGCGTCGCGCATCGCCTCGGCCAGGCTGGTGGTGAAGGCCAGCCGCCCTTCCTCGGCGTTGCGCAGCACGATCGGCTTGAGCCCCGGCTCGTAGATGGGGATTTCCCCCTGGCGCAGGCGCTCGACCTTGCCGGCATCGATGTCGACGCAGGTCACGTGATTCCCCATCTCGGCAAAACAGGCCCCGGTCACCAGACCGACGTAACCGGTTCCGACAACGGCAATATTCATGAGTCAAACTCCTGTTGAAAATTTTTGTATTAGTGCTGAACGATGGATTAAATTCCAGTGCTGAGCGATGAGCGATGAGTGAAAACCTCGTGCTGTGCGATGAGCGATGCGCGATGAGTGAAAACCTCGTGCTGAGTGCTGAGCGATGAGCGATGAGTGGCCTTCGGAACGTGTTTATGATTGTTACTCATCGCTCAGCACTCATCGCTCATCGCTGTGTCTTGCCTTCGCACTCATCGCTGCTTCTTAAGCTTCAACTCCCACTCCCACGCCGTCCGGATGATGAAGTCCAGGTCGTCGTGCTGCGGCTGCCAGCCGAGCAGGGTGCGGGCGCGGCCGCTGGCGGCGACCAGCTCCGCCGGGTCGCCGTCGCGCCGGGCGGTCTCCGCGACGGGGAAATCGATGCCGGTGACCCGCTTCGCCGCCGCCACCACCTCGCGCACCGAGAAGCCGTGCCCGTAACCGCAGTTGCAGACCCGGCTCTCCCCCCCGCCGAGCAGGTAGCCCAGGGCGTCCAGGTGGGCGCGGGCCAGGTCGCTGACGTGGATGTAGTCGCGGACGCAGGTGCCGTCCGGGGTCGGGTAGTCGGTGCCGAAGACCTGCAGCCCGGGGAAGATCCCCAGGGCGGTTTTCAGGGCGCGGGTGACCAAGTGGGTCGGGTTGGCGTAGTCCTGCCCCAGCCGCACCTGCGGATCGGCCCCGGCGACGTTGAAGTAGCGCAGCGCCACGTAGCAAAAGTGCGGATCGGCGGCCGCCAGGTCGGCGAGCATCCGCTCGGTCACCAGCTTCGAGGCCCCGTAGGGGTTGATCGGCGCCAGCGGCGCCTCCTCGTCGACCGGCACCGTCGGCGGGTTGCCGTAGACCGCCGCCGTCGAGGAGAAGATGAAGCGGCCGATGCCGGCGGCGCGCACCGCCTCGAGGAGGTTGAGGGCGTTGGCGCTGTTGTTGCGGTAGTACTTGAGCGGGTCGCGCACGCTCTCGCCGACTTCGATCGACGCGGCGAAATGCACCACCGCGTCGGGGCGGAAGCGCTCCAGCGTCTGCTGCAGGAGCATCCGGTCCGCCAGGTCGCCGACCACCAGCTCGCCGTGCAGCACCGCCTCGCGGTTGCCGGTCGAGAGGTTGTCATAGGTCAGCACCTCATGGCCGGCCTCGCCCAGCGCCAGCACGACGTGCGAGCCGATGTAGCCCGCCCCGCCGGTGATGAAAACCCTTGAGGGCGAGTGTTCAGTACTCAGCACTGATAATACCCCCTATACCACTCCACGAACCTCCCTACCCCTTCCTCGATCGAGGTGTCGGGCTTGAAGCCGACATCCCTGATCAGGTCGTCGACGTCGGCGAAGGTTGCGGGGACGTCGCCGGGCTGGATGGGGAGGAAGTTCTTCTCGGCCTTCCTGCCGAGGGCGTCTTCCAGCACCTCGATCAGGTGCAGCAGTTCCACCGGGCTGTTGTTGCCGATGTTGTAGACCCGGTACGGGGCGGCGCTGGTCCCGGGATCGGGATCGGCGCCGCTCCACTGCGGGTTCGGCCGGGCCGGGCGGTCGGCGACCCGGATCACCCCTTCGACGATGTCGTCGACGTAGGTGAAGTCGCGGCGCATCTTGCCGTGGTTGAAGACGTCGATCGGCTTGCCGGCGAGGATCGCCCTGGTGAAGAGGAAGAGCGCCATGTCCGGGCGGCCCCACGGCCCGTAGACGGTGAAGAAGCGCAGCCCCGTGGTCGGCAGGCCGTAGAGGTGGCTGTAGGTGTGGGCCATCAGCTCGTTGGCCTTCTTGCTCGCCGCGTAGAGCGACACCGGGTGGTCGACGTTGTGATGGACCGAGAACGGCATCGTGGTGTTGGCGCCGTAGACCGACGACGACGAGGCGTAGACCAGGTGCCCCACGCCGTGGTGCCGGCACCCCTCGAGGATGTTCATGAAGCCGGCGAGGTTGGCCTCGACGTAGGCGTGCGGGTTGAGCAGCGAGTAGCGGACCCCGGCCTGCGCGGCGAGGTTGACCACCACGTCGAAGCGCTCGCCGGCGAACAGCTCCGCCATCCCCGCCCGGTCGGCGAGGTCGAGGCGGTGAAAGGTGAAATTCTCCCGCCCGGTCAGCTGCTTGAGGCGCGCCTCTTTCAGCGACACCTCGTAGTAGTCGTTGAGGTTGTCAAGACCGATGACCGCATCGCCGCGTTCGAGCAGGCGTCGGCTCAGGTGGAAACCGATGAAGCCGGCAGCCCCGGTCACCAGGATGCGCAGGGGCGAGTGCTGAGTGCTGGGCGATGAGCGATGAGTGCTGTTCTCGGACATAGGAGTTCCCCGGCGGCAGGCTGGCCAAATGGAATTTATAGCATTTTTACGGGGAGGAATCCAGAAAGATCAGAACGTTGAGCCTGTTACTCATCGCTCAGCACTCATCGCTCAGCACTTGTCTATCTGAGTCCCGAAACCGCGAACACCGCCAGCAGCACCAGGGTGCCGGCGACCAGGCGGCGGCGGTAGGCGGGGCCGCGCGAGGCGACGGTGCGGGCGGCGAGCATGAGGAGGATGGCGCGGACCAGCGGACCGCCGATTTGCATGCCGATCAACTGCGGCTGCTGCGCCGCGATAGAGAGAAAGATCATCAGCGCCAGGGCGAGGAAATCGACGGTGCCGAGGAAGAATTCGCCGATCCGCCGGAAAACGATCTTGAAAACGACCAGCAGCGCGACCACGGCGAGCAGCGCATCGCCGAGGCGCTTCGGGGAAAAGCCGGCCAGCAGCGGGTCCGTCTGCTTCCAGACGAGGAAGGCCAGCAGGCACGTCGCGGCGTAAACCACCAGCAACTGGAAGTCGCCGCCGCCCCCCCAGCGGCGCATCCCCAGCCCGACCAGGCAGAGCAGCAGCGCCACCGGCCAGACTTTCACGGGGAGGGTGAAGGCGCCGTGCCCCCCCATCAGGGCATAGAGCGCCAGGATCACGGGGACGAGCAGCATGAAGCGTTCGACGACGTCGCAGCAGCGGTTGTACAGCACCGACTCGCGCAGCCCCCCCTCCCCCTCGGTGCCGAGGAAGGCGTAGCGCGCGCGGTGGCGAAGCAGGTAGCGCAGCAGCAGGTAGAAGCCGACGGCGGTGCCGACCAGGTAGGCCAGCAGGGCGTACTCGGGGAGATCGTGCAGGAGCAGCGCGCTGCAGGCCCAGAAGAGGGAGACCGCGTAGATCGCCAGGACGGTGAAGCGGTGGCCGAAGCCGAGATTGAGCAGCTTGTGGTGCAGGTGCGAGCGGTCGGCGGCGAAGGGGCTGGTGCCGTAGCGCAGGCGCCGCCCCATCACCCACAGGGCGTCGAAGACCGGCAGGCCGAGGACCACGACCGGCACCACCACGTTGAAGTGGGTGTCGGGGCGCTGGGTCAGGTTGACAGCGAGGAAGGCGAGGACGAAGCCGACGGTGAGGCTGCCGGTGTCGCCCATGAAGATCCGCGCCGGGAAGAAGTTGTACTTGAGGAAACCGAGGATCGCCCCGGCCAGCGCGGCGGCCAGCACCGGCGCGAGCAGGTCGCCGTCGAGCAGGCCGATCAGCCCGTAGGCCCCCAGGGCCAGCACCGAGATGCCGCCGGCCAGCCCGTCGAGGCCGTCGATCAGGTTGATGGCGTTGGTCACCCCGACCACGGCGAAGACCGTGAACGGAATGGCGGCCCACGGCGGGAGGACGATCTCGCCGAGTCCCAGCGGATCGCCGAGCCGCGCCAGCCACATGCCGCTGACGGCGACGGCCACCAGGGTGGCGAGGATCTGCCCGGCGAACTTCTGCCGGGAGGTCAGCCCCTCCAGGTCGTCGGCGATGCCGATGGTGAAGACCACCAGGGCACCGGCCAGGATGCCGCGCATGACCCGCGAATCCGGCGCGAAGATCAGGGCGGCGAAGAGGAACGACAGGAAGATGGCGATGCCGCCGAGGCGGGGGGTGGGGATCGCGTGGACCTTGCGCTCGTCGGGGAGATCGACGGTCCCCCGGTCGAGCGCCCAGCGGCGCAGGACCGGCACCATGATCAGCGCCGCGCTCAGGGCGGTCACGAAGGCATAAAAACAGCTAAGTAATTGCATACAGTAGGGATCCGCCTGTTGTCGTTTATAACAGATCGTCCCCCCCCCGGCAATCCGATAACACACTCAGCACTCAGCACTCAGCACTCAACTCATCGCTCATCGCTCAGCACTGCCCCTATCTCCCCCGCTCGCCCTCCTTGAGCCGCGCGCCGTCGCCCTGGAACTCCAGGAACGGGGTCAGCTCCCAGAAGAGAACCTTGCCGAATTCGAGCCAGACGGTCTCGACGGTCCGGCGGTCGCTCCACCAGCGGCCGTCCGGGGGGAGAAGCCGCCCGTAACTGCCGGAGGAGACGACCTGCGGCACGATGCCGCTCCCCGCAAAGATGTCGGCGAAGACCAGGGCCGTGCGACGGGTGTGGTAGGGGGAGGTGACGACGAGGATGCTGCGCAGGCCGGCGCTGCGGCAGTGTTCAAGAGTCAGCTGCGCGTCGGTGCGGGTGTCGGTGGAGCCGGTCAGGAACATGGCCGGGCGACCGGCGAACGAGCAGTCGGGGCAGAAGGCCTTGAGAATCCGCTCCCACCCCTCCCGGCCGGAGTTGGCAACCAGGACGAGCTGCGGAGCGAACTTGTCGTCGAGCAGGCGCAGGCCGGTGCGCAGCCGGCTGCCGTCGCTGTCCCCGCCGAGGACGACGATCGCGTCGACGGCTGCCGGCGGGTCGTCCACCACCAATAGATGGGGGAGGAAGCGGGCGGTCAACGCCAGCGCCACCCCGGCGAAGAGCAGTCCGGCGAGCAGCCCGGCAAGGAACTGGCGAAGACCGGGCATTACCGCCAGATGCCGCGGGTGTCGATCACCACTTTTTCCTTGAGCAGATCGCGGTCGACCCCCTTGAATTCGTCGTGATCGACCAGCAGCACCAGGATATCGGCACGTTTGAGGACCGTTCCCAGATCGTGCAGCGGAAACTCGGCGAACGTTTCGTCGGCATGCGGCTCGCAGGCCAGCACTTCGCCGAGGCCGCCGGCAAGCAGCCTGCGGGTGATGTCAAGAGCCGGCGATTCACGCAGGTCGTCGATGTTCGCCTTGAAGGCCAGCCCCAAGCAGCCGATGACCGGCTTCTTGAAGCGCTCCGCCTTGGCGGCCACCTTGCGGATGACCCACTCCGGCTTGCCGTCGTTCACCTGGCGGGCCGTGCGGATCAGCGGCGTCACCTGTGGCGCCGAGGCGACGACGAACCAGGGATCGACGGCAATGCAGTGCCCCCCGACCCCAGGGCCGGGGTTGAGGATGTTGACGCGGGGATGACGGTTGGCCAGGCTGATCAACTCCCAGACGTTGATGCCGAGATGGTCGCAGACCAGCGACAATTCGTTGGCGAAGGCGATGTTGACGTCGCGGAAGGAGTTCTCGACCAGCTTGGCCAGTTCCGCCGTACGACTGTCGGTGAGAACGATCTCCCCGCTGCAAAACGACTTGTAGAGTTCCCGGGCTCTTTCGGCGGAAGGGCGGTCGACGCCGCCGACGATCCGATCATTGACGACCAGTTCGCGCAGGATGTTGCCGGGGAGCACCCGCTCCGGGCAGTGGGCGACATGAATCTTCTGCAAATCCGGACGTTTTTCGGCAATGATCTCGCGAACCCGCTCGGTGGTCCCGACCGGCGAGGTTGATTCGAGGATCACCAGATTCTCTTCGCCCAATACCGGGCAGATCGTTTCGGTCGCGGCCTCGACGTAGCTGATGTCCGGGGTCTTCATCTCGTCGTCGTCATGCCTGAAGGGGGTCGGCACGGCAAGGATGAACACGTCGGCGGGCTCGGGCACCAAGGCGGCCCGCAGGTTGCCGCTGTGGACGGCCGATTTGACCAGGATGTCGAGGTCCGGCTCGACGATGTGGATGCGTCCCTGGTTGATCGTTTCGACGGCTTTGGCGTTGACATCGACCCCGAGTACCTGGTGCCCCTTGGTAGCGAGCATGGACGCGGTGGGCAGCCCGATGTAGCCCAGGCCGACAACGACAATCTTTTGTGGCTGTTTCATGATGACCCCTTTAAAAGCATTGAACGCGGAAACATCTGATAACTTCTGATATATTTTGATTGTTTTTGTTACTCAAAGTCAGATTTTTTAGATTTGATCTGCGCTCTGATTGCCATTAAAACATGGAACGCTGAAACATCTGATAAATTCCGATAAAATCTGACTATTTTTTTTTGAAATCAGATTTTTCAGATTTGATCCGCGTTATGTTTATTGCTTTCGGAATAGACTTTCCTGCGGACCTGCGGTTGCGGGCCAAAGTTCAATAACAACCCGACATTTTTCCCTGTTCCTTTGAGGTAATTCAACAACTGAGCCTCATGTTCAGGAAGCAAAGTGCTTACAGCTTTAATTTCAACGATAACTTTGTCATCGACCAGAAGGTCTGCATAATATTGCCCAACAACTTTATCTTTGTAGACAACTTCGACGGAATGCTGTGATGTCGCCGTATATCCTCTTGAGTTCAGTTCTTCACGTAGAGAATTTTCATACACTTTTTCGAGAAACCCGCATCCAAGAGTGTTATAAACTGTATAAAAACAACAGAGTATCGCGTCAGTCAGTGCCGTGTGCCTAAAATCATTCATACCCCCTCCCCAGACTTGCAATAAATTCAATTAATCAATAAATCAGATTTTTCAGATTTGATCTGCGTTCCATTGATTTAGCGTTTCAAGGATTCTTTCTGTCGCTCTCCCATCCCCATAAGGATTGTGTGCCTGGCTCATGGTGCGGTAGGCGTCGGGGTCGGTGAGCAGGCGGGCGGTTTCGTCCACGATGCGGGCGGCATCGGTGCCGACCAGCCTGACCGTGCCGGCCTCGACCGCTTCCGGGCGCTCGGTGGTGTCGCGCATCACCAGCACCGGCTTGCCGAGCGACGGCGCCTCTTCCTGAACCCCGCCGGAATCGGTGATGACCAGGTGGCAGCGGTCCATGAGGAGCAGGAACGGCAGGTATTCGAGCGGCTCGACGAGGTGGACGCCCCGGCAGTTGCCGAGAATCCTGCGGACCGGCTCGCGCACGTTGGGGTTGAGGTGTACCGGATAGACGATCTCGACATCGGGGAACCGCTCGGCGATCTCGCGCAGGGCACGGCAGATATTCTCGAACCCCGCCCCGAAATTCTCGCGGCGGTGGCCGGTGACGAGGATGAGGCGGCCGCTGGCGGCCAGCGGCTGACTACTAGTGGCTGGCGGCTGGCGGCTGGCGGCTAGCAGCGGTTGAAGTGTCGGATAACGTTGAATGAGATCGGCGCACAAACGTTCGTTGAGCGACGGCTCTCTCACCTTCTCCACCATGGCCAGCAGGGCGTCGATCACCGTGTTGCCGGTAACGACGACCGACTCCGCGGGCACCCCTTCGCGCAGCAGGTTGTCACGTGAGCGGTTGGTCGGGGCGAAGTGCAGGTCGGTGACGCAGCCGGCGACCTTGCGGTTGATCTCTTCGGGGAACGGAGCGTACTTGTCGAAGGTCCGCAGCCCCGCCTCCACGTGCCCCACCGGAATCCGGCAGTAGTAGGCAGCCAGCGCCCCGGCCATGGTGGTGGTGGTGTCGCCGTGGACCAGCACCAGGTCGGGCCGCTCCGCCTGCAAGACCGGCTTGAGCCCCTGCAGGACGTTGCAGGTGACGTCGAACAGGTCCTGCCCCGGCCGCATGATGTTCAGGTCGTGGTCCGGCCGGATGGCGAACAACTCGAGCACCTGGTCGAGCATCTCGCGGTGCTGGGCGGTGACGCAGACCACGCTCCGGAACGTGTCGGGATGGCGTTCCAGTCCCTTGATCACCGGGGCCAGCTTGATGGCTTCGGGGCGGGTGCCGAAGATGGTGAGAATCGTTTTCAAGCGTGCGACCTTTCCCTGGAGGTCCCTTCCAGAATCTTCAGCATGCGGGCCGCCAGTTCGGCGCGGTCGTAGTTCTTGGCGCCGGCCAGGGCGCTGTCCCGGCAGGCGCGGTAGAACTGTGCATCGTCCCGGAACCGGTGCAACCCGTCGAGCAGGGCATCGACATTCTCCGGCTCAAACACCAGCCCCGCCCCTTCCCTCGCGACGATCTCTGCCGATTCCCCGGCGACGCCGTGCAGGACCGGGATCCCCATCCCCATCCCCTCGAACAGCTTGGACGGAATGACCGTGGTGAACAGTTCGGTCTTCTTCAGGTGGATGATCGAGACATCGAGCAGCGACCAGTAGCGGGGCACGTCGCCCTTTGCCACCGAATCGACGAACAGCACGTTGGCAAGCCCCCTCGCCTGTGCCAGCTCCTTCAGCACCGGCTTGCGCGCCCCGTCGCCGAGGAGAATGAAGCGGAAGGTATCGTCGCCCTCGCGCTGCAGACGCTCGGCCGCCGCCAGGATCGTCTCCAGGGCGTGGGCCATGCCGTGGGTGCCGATGTAGCCGGCAACGAATTTCCCCTGCAGCCCGTGACGGGCGACCAGTTCGGCATCCTTGGCCATCGGCTGGAAGCGCGCGATGTCAACACCGTTGGTGACCACCGCGATCTTGCCGCCGTCGATGCCGCGCCGGACAAGGGTCTGCCGGAACGATTCGGTCACCGAGACGATCCGCGCCGCCTTGCGGTAGAGAAACATCTCCACCTTTTCCAGGAAACGGATGGCCGCGGACTCCCGCATCGCCCCCACCGCCTTGATCGATTCCGGCCAGAGGTCGCGCAGTTCGAAAACGAACGGGATCCCCTTCAGGCGGCTGACCGCCCAGGCCGCGCAGGCGGTGAAGAACTGCGGCGACGTGCCGATGACCAGGTCCGGCTTGCGCACGAACGGGGCGGCCGCAATCGCCGACACCATGAAACTGGCGTAGTCGAGGACCCGACGGGCAAAACCCTCGTTGGCGGTGATGTAGCTCCACACCCGGATGACACGGATGCCGTCCATGTTCTCCGCCTGCCAGAGCCGGTTTCGATAGCCGGGATAGACCTGCCCCTGCGGGAAATTCGGCGCGCAGGTGATGACCGTCACCCGGTGACCGGCTTTCACCCACTCGCGGCAATGCTCGAACGTCCGGCTGGCCGGCGCGTTGACTTCGGGGGGGAAGTTGTCGGTGAGGAAGAGGATGTGCATGGTAAGGGCGGCGGCTAGCGGCTAGCGGCTAGCGGCTGAAATTCAAAAACCACACAAGCTTCAGGCCCGGCAAACGTCAATTCAAGGCATTGATTGGCAATGCTCACGTTGAATTCCGGATGGTAAGTCGTATTGGCCAGTGTGGCAACGCCCTTGCCGACGCGGAAGTAAAAATGCCGGCCGTCGGCAAGCGTTCCGCGACCGCACGTCGGATCGTCCAGCTCCACGGTCACATCGGGGTGGAAGTGATAGCGGGCGACGGCGTGCTGAAAAGCCCCCTCGATGCGGTCGCACACTTGCAGCGCATCGGCAGTCAATCGCCAGTCGCGCCGGTGCACCGGCCGGCCGGGCAGGCGGCGGTAACCGTCGTGCGCGCAGGAAACGAAAACGTCCCCGGAGTTGTCCTCAACCCGCAAATCGAAGGGGCGGGCGCGGCGGGCGACCCGAAACCCGCCCCAGACTTCCGAGGAATCCGCGCCGTCGATCGTGACCGTATTGTGTGCTGCCGTGCCGCGCTGGCGCTGGCGCTCGACGTTTTTCTCATACGTCGAGGTGCCGGAATCGACGATCACCCGCCGGCCGGACAGGGACAGTTCGAAACCGAGCGTATCGGCATGGGCGTGGCCGGGGATATAGTCGGGACCGACGGGAGCGACATCGAGGAAAGCGACGGCGTGGCCGGCTTTCACGCGCAGGTAGCCGGTATCGCCAAGCCGTACCGCTCCCCCGGATATCGGCCCCATGTCCGGCAGGCCGAGGCGCTCCGCATATGCTTCGAGGGCGGCCGGTTCCGGGGCGACCCCGAAGGCGGCGTCGTTGAACAGGGCAATTCGCCCGTCGGGGTGGGTCAGCGCCACCAGCCAGCGGCGCATGCGGGCGATGGCGTCGAGCCAGACGGCCGGCACCTCGCGGCCGAACGTGCGCGAGAGGTTCACCAGATCGAGCAGATCGTCGAGGATGATGGCGTGGTACATGGGGCTGCGCTCAAAGTGCCCGCCATCAGGAAGTATCTGCTCGGGGATTTCGCGCGCGAGGATTTCCAGCCCCTTGTCCAGCCAGCCGTCAGCCTCGGGGCCGTCGCAAAAGAGGCCGGCGAAAACCAGCGCCTTGGCGTTCGCCCACAGGTGGTTGCCGAGCAGATGATACTCCAGACGCTTTCGCAGAAAGCGCGCCTGGATAGCCAGACTGTGCAGCGCGTCCGGCGGCAGTTCGTTGCCGGCCAGCACCCACTTGATCCAGTTGACGATGCGCAGCGAGAGCGGGTACGGCTCCCAGCCGTTGCCGGCCCCCGGCGGGTTCTCCGCGATCCAGCGTGCGATCAGCGCCGCGTGCCGGTCGCGGTGGGCGTCAGCGCCTTCGGCGTTGAGGTCGTCGAAGTAGTGGAGGTTGTAGAGCCAGAGCTTCGGCAGGGCCGGGTCGTTCCAGGCGGCGGGAAAGCATAGGGTGTGCTCGCTGTTGAGAAAGCGGAACCGGTCCGGGGCGAGCATGGAGACGGCCCGTGAGACCGCCGGGGTCCAGGGGGCCGCGACGCGGCGGTGGGCCGGGGCGGGGCGCAGATCGGGACGAGGCTGGTGCAACCGATGGACGATGCGCCCGGTTAACTGTTGCAGGCGGAGATAGCGGACGGTATGGAATAACCGCTGGATATCCATCAGGATGTCATCTGAAATTTCGGAATAATCCCTCGATTATTCCAGAAGTTGTGCAATTGTGGATTTCAAAACGGGGAGGTCTTCCTTGACGGTCAGCCAGACTGACGCCAGATCGACACCAAAATACTGGTGGATCAGTTTGTCGCGCATGCCGGCGATGTCTCTCCAGGGAATGTCGGCGGCCTTATTGCGCGTCTCCGGCAGCAGATTCTTGGTGGCCTCGCCAATAATTTCGCACTGGCGGATGACTGCGTCCTGAATCAATCG
Organism: Deltaproteobacteria bacterium; assembly: GCA_005774545.1. Classification (GTDB taxonomy): domain Bacteria; phylum Desulfobacterota; class Desulfuromonadia; order Desulfuromonadales; family BM103; genus VAUL01. The sequence goes on from VAUL01000045.1 coordinate 16,639, forward strand.
CGTGGCAAGGAATTGCGCCTCGTCACAACCGACGACATACTCCTCGATCTGCCCGATGGCTTCGAGTATGTGCCGTAGATAGAGCTGGTCGTCCTTGTGCGTCATTGGAGAAGAATCTTGAGCTGGGATTGGATGCGCTCACGCAAGTGGGGGCTGATCGCGGCTTCCGTCAGCAGGTCGACCTTGATGCCTAGCCGTTGTGATAGTTCACGTTCGATGGCGACCATCTTCAGCAGGCTTTTCGCCTGGCTAAAGCTGACCAGCACGTCCAGGTCGCTCCCCGCATGTTCTTCACCGCGAGCCCGCGAACCAAAGATGGCAATGCGAGACGCGTTGTGTTGAGACAAGACCTCAACCAAAATTTTTTCCATATCGCGCTGAGTCATAGAATTAACCTAATTCCCAACTTTCAAAGTAGCATAAATGAATGCGGTGGAGAATGATATTTACAGCATCTCAGTGCCTCGCCGCCGGACGAGGAAGCATCCGCGAGTCACGTTTTCCGGGCGGTTTCGGCCAGGCGGATGGTGACTTCGGCCACTTCGATGATCTCCTCCCAAGGGATCGGTGACGGCCGCCCCTCCCGGATGGCCGCAGTGAAGGCCGCTGCGCAGGCGGTCTGCCCCTTGTCCTGTCGCCAGAGATTCATCTTAGTGAAGCCGGGCCAGCCGAAGCCGGTCAGTTTCCGGAAGTTGTCGAGTTGCAGGATACGGCCGGCGGCGAATACTTCCAGTCGCTCTTTGGGGAAGGACTTGCTGCCGTTGGCAAAGTAATGAACCGTACCGATGGAGCCATCGGCAAAGGCTAGCTGCATGCTGACCGTATCGCCCTGCCCTTCCTGTAACGTGATGACCTTGCTGCCGGTGATCGCATTTCCCGCCAGGAAACGCAACAGATCGATAAAGTGGCATCCTTCACCGATAATGCGCCCCCCGCCGATCATCGGGTCTTGAGTCCAGTGGTCGGCCGGAATTGCGCCAGCATTGACCGTCATGACGAAAGACTTGGGCTGGCGCACACTCTCGAGCAGGGCTTTGATTTTCCGCACGTGCGGCGAAAAGCGCCGATTGAAACCAACCATCAACAAAGGCGGTGCTGAGTGCTGAGCAATGAGCGATGAGTAGAGAGTTTCGATTTCCCTGAGTTCTTCGATGGTGAGGCAGAGCGGCTTTTCGACGAAGACATGCTTGCCGGCTTTAAGTGCATCGCAAACCAGACGGGCGTGGGTGTTGTGCCGCGTGGTGATGGCGACCGCATTGATTTCGGGCGAGGCAATCAATCCGGCAACATCGGTTGTCGCTTCGGCAAAACCGAACTTTTTACCGGCATGCACTGCACTGACTCCGCCGCTGGAAGCCACTGACTTGAGCGTTGCACCTGCCGCCTTGAACGCAGGGATCAGTACGCGACTGCCGTAGTTACCCGCGCCGATGAAACCGAGAGTCGGCTGCTGGCCGCTGGCCGCTGGCTGCTGGTCCAGCGAGATGGTACGGGCAAGCAGGGCATCCTTCGGGCGTTCAGATGATTTGGGGTATTGCAGGAGGATACCAAGGGCGCCACGGTCCTCGGTCAGTACCCGATAGGCTTCACTGGCCTGCTCCAGTTTGAATCGATGACTGATCAGAGGCCCGATATCGAGACGACCATCGGCAAGCATATCGAGAACAGCTTCGAAATTTCGCTGTTCGGTCCAACGAACAAACCCTATGGGATAGTCGTGACCTTTTTCCTCATATTCAGGATCGTAGCGACCTGGCCCGTATGAGCACGAAACCTGGAAAGACAGTTCCTTCTGATAAAAATCAGCACGGGACAATTCCAGCCCAGTCACGCCGACCAGCACGATGCGGCCACGCTTGCGGCACATGGTCGCGGCCTGATGAACCGGTTCATTGCTCTTGGTGGACGCCGTGATCAGCACCGCATCGACACCGCGCCCGCGCGAGAACGACTCGGCAACGGCCAAGGGGTCTTCTCCTTTGGAGAGATCGACGACTTCCGCACCAAACTGGCGGGCCAAGGCACACTTGGAAATATCGTAATCAATCCCCAGAACGCGGCATCCCTGAGCCTTGAGAAGCTGAACTGTCATCAGGCCAATGAGCCCCAAACCGGTAACGACGACGGTTTCCCCCAAGGTTGGCTGCGCCAGGCGAATCCCCTGCAGGGCAATCGCCCCGAGCACGGTGAAACTGGCGGCCTCATCGCTGACGTTGTCGGGGATTTTGGCGCACAGATTGACCGGGACGGACACAACCTCGGCATGCTTGCCATTTGAGGCAATGCGGTCGCCAACTTTAAACCCGTCGGACTGAGTTCCAGCACCGAGTTCTTCGACAATCCCGACATTGCAATAGCCCATAGCCAAGGGCTCATCGAGCTTGCTGCGTACAGCATCAATAGTCGGAAGCAGGCCATCGGTTTTGACCTTGTCGAGAACCTGTTTGACTTTGTCGGGCTGCTGGCGGGCCTTCTCGATGAAACCGGCCTTGCCAAAATCAACCAGCATGCGCTCGGTGCCGGCAGAGATGAGCGAGGCAGAGGTACGAAGAAGGAGATAACCACCTGGAACTGTCGGAGTGGGAATTTCAACCACAGAAGTCATTCCCATCTTAATGTTTTGCAAAATTTGCTTCATAAGATCCTAATTTGTTAAATAAGCTAATCGAAAAATTGCCGAAACTGTATCGCATCAAATTCGCACAGCACTAACTTGTCCCATATATTTTTTCTATATCATGCAAATATTCAGACTTCTCTTCGCTATATTTACGACCGTTAAAATCGACAAGAACCCTCTCGATAACCTTAGAAAGCGAACTTGCATTCATTGTCTCGAACAAATAAACACCAGTTGGCCGCACGACGCAATCGGAAGCCACTACAATTTTTTTGAAATAAAGTGCTTCTCTCACAGCAACAGCGTCACCGTCTCTATCTGTTGCGCGCACATATAGGTCAACTTGAGACATAAGAAGCGCAAAATCTTCTGGGCTTAAATCTCTATAAATGACAGTTGTTACGCTATCCGCAGAAAATTTATCGAAACTATCAACGTAATCTTCATCATACTGATTATATAGAGCAAGCATCAAAACTATTTTCTTGCCTCGAAAAAAATCAGAACGCAAAGCGTCTAGAATAGTATGAAAACCGTAATAAGGGAGAGCATACCCTGAAGACAACAGAAT
>VAUL01000046.1 GCA_005774545.1 Deltaproteobacteria bacterium
GAACGGCGGCGGTTCCGGAGGCGCACCGGGGAGCGGCCACGGCGGGGCCACGGCGGCGGCGGACGGCGCCGGCTCCGGGCCCCACTCGCCGGGGGTGAAGTCCTGGCGCTCGCGCACCCATTCGCGAAAGGCCCGGGCACCGATCACCTCGGCGTGGGTCTCGACAAAGACCCGCTCCAGGACATTGCGCAGTTCGCGGACGTTGCCGGGCCACAGGTAGGCGTCGAGCAGGGCCATCGCTTCGGGGGTGAGACGCTCCACCGGCCGGGCGTACTTGCGGCGGAAGAGCCGCAGGAAGTGCTCGACCAGCAGCGGGATGTCCTCGGGGCGCTGGCGCAGCGGCGGCAGGGCGATGCGCAGCACGGCGAGGCGGTGGTAGAGATCGGCGCGGAACCGCCCTTCGTGGACCGCCCGCTCGAGGGGGACGTTGGTGGCGCCGACCACGCGCACGTCGACCGGCACCGCCCGCTCGGCGCCGACCCGTTCGACCCGCCCTTCCTCGAGAACGCGCAGCAGCTTGGCCTGGGCCGGCAGCGGCATGTCGCCGACCTCGTCGAGGAAGATGGTCCCGCCGTGGGCCCGCTCGAAACGGCCGCGGTGGGTCTGGTGCGCGCCGGTGAAGGCCCCCTTTTCGTGGCCGAACAACTCCGACTCGAGCAGCTCGGCGGCGATCGCCGAGCAGTTGACCGCCACGAACGGCCCGCTGTGGCGCGGCCCCTGGGCGTGCAGGGCGCGCGCCACCAGCTCCTTGCCGGTGCCGGTCTCGCCGGTGACGATCACCGCGGCATCGCTGGGCGCGTACAGCTCGATCTTGCGGTAGACTTCGCGCATCGCCGCGCTGGCGCCGACCAGCCCGAAGCGTTCGGTCGCCTGATCGGTCACGGCCGGCAGCCGCTCGGCGGGGATGAGGGCGGGGAGGTGGTTGACCGGCTCTCGGCTCATGGAACAAATGTAATGGTCCAGGAGCGGAAGCGCAACCCCCATGAAGGCTTGCCTTTCGCGGCGCAACGCGCGAAGATTGCCGGATGAACCTCGAAATCGAACGCAAGTTCCTGCTCCGCAACGACGCCTGGCGCCAAGGGGCAACAGGCACCCTCTATCGCCAGGGGTACCTGTGCACCGATCCCGAGCGCACGGTGCGCATCCGCATCGGGGGGGATACGGCGATCCTCGCCATCAAGGGGGCGGGCGACGGCCTGGCCCGCCCCGAGTTCGAGTATCCGATCCCGCCGGCCGAGGCTGCGACCCTGCTCGACACCCTCTGCCTGCAGCCGCTGGTGGAAAAGCTCCGTTACCTTGTCTCCTTCGCCGGCCTGACCTGGGAGATCGACGAATTCCTCGGCGCCAACGCCGGCCTGCTCCTCGCCGAGGTCGAACTGGAACGCGCCGACCAGCCGGTGCCCCTGCCACCCTGGATCGGTCGGGAAGTGACCGGCGACCCGCGCTACTACAACGCCTGGCTGGCCCGCCACCCGTTCAGCACCTGGGCGGAGTGACGGCCCACATCCTGCCGCCTGCGTCCAGCATGCAGACTCCCGATTCTCTGTTATAATTTCAGGCAAATCGTCATTGACATGCGCTCTCCCAGGAGGCTTCGATGAAAACCCGCAGCAAATTCCTCGACTACACCTACAGCGAAGTGCTCGACGTCAAGACCCGCGAACTGATCCGGGTCGGCTGCGCCGTGGCGGTCGGCTGCCCGGACTGACTGCACAAGCACCTCGCGGTCGCGAGGCAGGCAGGGGCAACCGACGATGAGCTGCGCGAGGCCATGGCCTACGGCATGATCGCACCGGCCGGGCGGGCCAAGAATTTCGTCAAGCGCATGCTTCCCGAACTCGGACTGGCAGAGGAATAGGAGCCGCCGCATCATGATGAGCAAACTCCTCGGCGAAAAGATGGTGGCGGAGCAGGCCGTCAGCCGGCAGCAGCTGCGCGAAGCCCTTACCCGGCAGCGCCTGCACGGCGGCCGCCTCGGCGAAAACCTGGTGGCGCTTGGCTACCTGTCCCGGGATCAGCTCGGCAGCTTCTTCCACCGCACGCCGCCGGCACCGGCCAGCCTGGCCGACACCGGCCTCAACCTCGAATTCGTCGCCGACCTGGCCCTCAAGCACAGCCTGCACATCGGCGAATTCCGGCTGGCCGACCTGGCCGCCCGGCTCGGCCTGCCGGCGACGCTGCTCGACGAGGTCATCGAACTCCTGCGCCGCGAAAAACTGGTCGAGGTGCGCAGCGCCAGCCAGTTCGTCAAATCGTCCTTCCGCTTCATCATCACCGAAACCGGCAAGGTGCGCGCCGGCGAACTCCTCGACCTCTGCCAGTACACCGGCCCGGCGCCGGTGACGCTCGACGCCTACCGGGAGATGGTCGAATGCCAGTCGATCCGCAACATCCAGATCGATGAAGCGGCGGTGCGCCAGGCCTTCTCCAAAATCGTCCTCAGCGAGCAGCTGATCCAACGGCTCGGTCCGGCGGTCAGCTCCGGAGCGCCGATCTTCATCTACGGCCCGGCCGGCAACGGCAAAACCACCATTGCCGAAGCGATCGGCAACGCCCTGCCGGAGACCGTGTACGTGCCGCACGCCATCCTGGTCGGCGGCCAGATCGTCGGCGTCTTCGATCCGGTCAACCATACGCCGGTCGAGGCACCGGCCCCGGACGCCGCGGGCGGCGAAGAGGACTACGACCGGCGCTGGGTCAAGGTGCACCGGCCGGTGGTCATCACCGGCGGCGAGCTGACCATGCGCATGCTCGACCTGGAGTTCAACCCGATCGCCAGGTTCTACGAGGCGCCGCTGCAGATGAAGGCCAATAACGGCCTGTTCATCGTCGACGACTTCGGCCGCCAGCAGATCAGTCCGCAGCAGCTGCTCAACCGCTGGATCGTCAACCTCGACCGGCAGATCGACTTCCTCTCCCTGCATACCGGGATGAAGTTCGAGATCCCCTTCGACCAGCTGGTGATCTTCGCCACCAACCTCGAACCGCGCACCCTGGTGGACGAAGCCTTCCTGCGCCGCATGCGCTACAAGATCAAGATCGACCATCCGAGCGAAGACGAGTTCCGCCGCATCTTCCAGCAGGTCTGCACGATGAACGGGCTCGACTTCAACAGCCGGGCCTGCGACGACCTGATCGAACGCTGGTACCGCCGGCTCGGCATGCCGTTCAACGCCTGCCACCCCCGCGACCTGGTCGGCCATCTCCTCGACCGGGCCCACTATTCCGGCCAGCCCGCGGAACTGACCCGCGAAGCCCTCGACCGGGCCTGCGAAAACTACTTCGTGGAGATGTGACGTGAGCGGGGGACCGGGCGAACGGCCCCTCTGGCTTCCCGAGGACCAGGCCATCCGGCTCGGCGAACTGGTCGGCGCGGACGCAGCGGCCCGCGACCTCCCCCTGCGCCGTGATGTCCGCAACCTCGGGCTGCTGCTCGGCCGGGTCCTGCGCGCCCAGGAAGGCGAAGGGCTCTATGCCGGCGAGGAGGCCGTCCGGCAGCTGGCCATCCGCCATCGCGAGCTGCTGGCCGGCGGCGAAACCGCCGGGGCCGCAGCCGTCCTCGACGAAGCCCGCCGGCTGATCGCGCAGCTGCCGCTCCCCGACAGCGCCCTGATCGCCAAGGCCTTCGCCACCTTCTTCGAACTGACCAACCTCGCCGAAGCCAACCACCGCAAGCGCCGGCAGAAAGCCCGGCAATTCGCGACCGAACCCGCCGAAAAGGCCGGGCTGCTCAAGGCGACCCTTGAGCGGATGCGCCGCGCCGGCCATGACAGCGACTCGGCCTTGCAGGCCTTGCGCAGGATCGAGGTGGTGCCGGTGTTTACGGCCCACCCCACCGAAGTGGCCCGCCGCGTCATGCGCTTCAAGCGCCAGCGCATCGCCGGCTGGCTGGACGACTTCGACCGGCTGCCTCTCAGCGGGCCGGCGGCGGCACGCCTCGAACAGTCTATCCAGGCCGAAATCACCAACATCTGGCAGAGCGACGAAGTCCGCCGCAACCAGCCGTCGGTGCGGGACGAAATCGTCAGCGGGCTCGACCATTACCCGGGATCGCTGATCGAGCCCCTGGACGGCTTCTACCGGAATCTTGCCGAAACCTGGCGGGAGGTGTTCGGCGTGGCCGTCGACCCGGCCGAACTGCCGACCGTGGTCAACTTCGGCTCCTGGATCGGCGGCGACCGCGACGGCCACCCGTTTGTCACCGCGGCCTGCACCCGTACGGCCCTGGCCGAGGCCCGCGCCGTCATCGTCGATCATTACCACCAGCGCCTCGACACGCTGCGCCGGATCCTGACCGTATCCACCTGCCGCGTCTCCGCCTCGGCCGCGCTGGAAACGCGCCTGCACAGCTACAGCGCACAGTTCCCCGAGGCGGCCGCAAGGCTGCACACCCTGCCGGCCTGCGAGCCATACCGGCGCCTCTGCGGTTTCATCCTGCACCGGCTCGCGGCGATGCGCGGCGAGCATCCCGCCATGGAGGGATATGCCGAGGCCGCGACGTTCCTGGACGATCTCGAAATCATGCGCACCAGCCTGCGCGAGAACCGCGGCGAAGAGCTGGCCGATCAGTGGCTGACCCCGCTGCTGCGGCAGGTGCGCACCTTCGGCTTCCACCTGCACACCCTCGACATCCGCCAGCATGCCAAAGTTCACCGGCAGGCCGTCGACGAGTTGGGCACCGGCGGGCGGGCCGGCGCCACCCCCACGCCCGTCACCCGCGAACTGCTCGATACCCTCAGGGCGGTCGCCGAGCTGAAACGGCAGTTCCCGCCTGAAGCCCTCAGCAGCTACATCATCAGCGGGGCCGCCACGGTGGGCGACATTCACCGGCTGGTCTGGCTGATGGAGCTGGCCGGCATCGAGGTCAAGGGGCGGCCGGCCCCGGCGGATCCCGGGCTCATGCCGGTCCCGCTGTTCGAATCGATCACCGACCTGCGCAGCGCGCCGGCCACCTGCCGGGCGCTCTGGTCCGACCCGGCCTGGCAGCCCTATCTCGACAGCTGGGAACGCCGGCAGGAGGTGATGCTGGGCTACTCCGACTCGAACAAGGACGGCGGCATGCTGACCAGTTCCTGGGAGCTGTTCAAGGCGCACCGCGACCTGTACCGGGTCGCCGCCGACTGCCGGGTCGACCTGCGCCTGTTTCACGGGCGCGGCGGCACCGTCGGCCGGGGCGGCGGCCCGACGCACCGGGCCATCATCGCCCAACCGGCCTTCACCGGGCGCCTGCGGCTGACCGAGCAGGGCGAGGTGATCAGCTTCAAATACGCCGACCCGGCCCTGGCGATGACCACCCTCGAGCTGATGGTCGCCTCCGCGCTCGAAGCCCTCACCCGGCCGGGGCTGGTGGAAACCGGGGTCGCGGCCGAGTGGGAAGCCGCCCTCGAGGAGCTGTCAGCCGCGGCCTACGCCCGCTACCGCACGGACATCGCGGAGAACCCCGAGGTGTTAAGCTATTTCGGCCTCTCCACCCCGGTCAACGAGCTGGAACTGGCGCGCATCGGTTCGCGCCCGACGCGCCGCGGCAGCACCCGCAGCCTCGACGATCTGCGCGCCATCCCGTGGATGTTCGGCTGGATCCAGAGCCGCCTGCTGATGCCGGCCTGGTTCGGCGTCGGCCACGCCCTGGCGGGCTTTATCGACAGCCGCGCCGACGGCCTGGCCCTGCTGCGGCAGATGATGAAGCGTTTCCCGTTTTTCTTCGATCTGCTGCGCAACGTCGAGATGGCGCTGGCCAAGGTCGATCTCCCCCTGGCCCGGCTCTACGCCGGGCTGGTCGAGGATGCCGCTCTGCGCGAGCGCGTCTGGTCCCTGCTCGCCGCCGAGTTCGAACTCACCCGCACGATGATTCTGACGGTCACCGGGCAGCAGGTTCTTTTGGAGACCGATCCGGACCTGGCCCGCTCCCTGCGCCTGCGCAATCCGTATATCGACCCGCTCAATCTGGTCCAGATCGAACTGCTGCGCCGGCGGCGGCAGGGCGAAAGCAGCCCGGAACTCGACTACGCGCTGGCGGCGACCATCAACGGCATCGCCAACGGCCTGAGGAACACGGGCTGAAGAGAACGATATGTCTGACCTCCCCTTCGTCGGTCTGATCAACAACGTCGCCCTGCTTCTGGCGCTCGGGGTATTGTACGGACTGCTGCAACAACGCTCCGCCGATCTGCCCTGGCAGATGCTCCGCGGCGTGCTCTTCGGGCTGATCGGCATCGGCGTGATGCTGAATCCCTGGCACTTCTCGCCAGGGATCATTTTCGATACCCGTTCCATTCTCCTCGGGGTCGGCGGCCTGTTCCTGGGCACGGTCTCTACCTTGATCGCCCTGGTCATAGCCTGCAGTTACCGGATCTACATAGGCGGCGGCGGGGCGACGATGGGCGTTGGCGTACTGATCACTTCCGGCATACTTGGGCTGGTCTGGAGCAAATTGCGCCCCAAACCGGTCTGGCAGTTCAGCAAAGGCGAGTTCTATCTTTTCGGCCTGGTGATTCACCTATTCATGATGCTGTGGATGGTGGCTTTGCCGGAATCAACCTTCTGGCTCGCGGTGCAAAGGATGTTCTTCCCGGTCATGCTGATCTACCCGATAGGAACGGTTCTTCTTGCCAGCCTGCTGGCCGGGCAAGAACAGCAATTCAACGACCGGCGGGAGCGGGAAAACAGCGAACGGCAGTTGCAGCAGTTGGTGGAGGCCTCTCCCGTCCCCCTGGTCATTACCAGGGGGAACCGGGACATCGTCTTCGTCAACACCAAGTTCACAGAACTGTTCGGCTACACGCTGGACGACATCCCCACCATCGAGGAATGGTGGCATCTGGCTTACCCTGACACTGCGTATCGCGAGGAACTCAAGCGGCGCTGGAACGAGGCCGCGACCCGGGCGATTGCCGCGCAGTCGGAGATCGAGCCGCAGACGGCGCGGGTCACTTGCAAGGATGGCTCGACCCGCGAGGTGGTGGGGCACTTTTCCTCCATCGGCGAGAAGGATATCGTCATCCTCAACGACGTGACCCGCGAGCGCGAACTCGACCGGATGAAGAGCGAATTCATCGCCACCGCCGCCCATGAGCTGCGCACCCCGCTCACGTCGATCATGGGCTTTACCGACCTGCTGCTTATCAGCAGGGATGCAGACCAGGACCGCCGTGAGGAGCTGCTTGGCATCATCATGAAAAAATCCGAGGCGTTGGAAACAATCGTCAATGACCTGCTCGATCTCGGTCGTGTGGAATCAGGGCGGCTGATCCACCTGGACAAGAGACCTGCCGACATCCGCGCCCTGATTGCCTCCACGGTCGCGGCCTACCGGCAGGAGTTTCACTCCCCCCGGTTCGAGTTCGACTGGCCGGAGCCGGGCCCGGGAACGATCCCGCTCGATCCGCGGCGAATTTCCCAGGTCATGGAAAATCTGCTCAGCAATGCCGTCAAGTTTTCCCCGGCGGGGGGGCCGATTGTCGTCAGCGGGTCATCAGCCTCTGGTGAAGTCGCCATTACCGTGCGGGACAAGGGGATCGGCATGAATTCCAAGGAAGTCGCCCAGATATTCGACAAGTTTTACCGGGCGGACAGCTCGCACACGGCAGTTCCCGGACTGGGGCTCGGCATGTCCATCGCGAAGGGCATTGTCGAGGCCCATGGCGGCAGGATTCACGTGGAGAGCAGAAAAGGTGCGGGAACCTCCGTCACGTTCACCCTTCCGGCAGTTCCTGACGCAGCAACATAATCCGCATCCTGATGGCGCTGGCATTTCTGCGGCCGGCCGCCATATAATCTTCTCCTCCATGAACCGCTTTCTCTCCCCAGACGTCCAGGACCAGCTGCGCGCGGCCATCGCCGAAGCCCGCGGCAACGAGGTCTTCTTTCTCGGCCGCACCGATGCCGACCGGAAGGTCGTCACCGTCGAGGTGCTGGCCCGCGGGCACCAGGGGGCCGTGCCGGCGATCCTCCAGTTCTGCCGGCCGGGCGACGTGGTCATTCACAACCACCCCTCCGCGGATCTCACCCCTTCCGACGCCGACCTGGCGATCGCCTCGCGCCTCGGCAGCATGGGGGTCGGCTGCTACATCGTCGACAACCCGGTCAGCGATCTCTACCGGGTGGTCGATGTCCTGAAGCCGGCTCCGCGCCAGGCGGTCGCTCCGCCGCAGGTGGCCGAGCTGCTCGCCCCCGGCGGCCGGATCAGTTCGGCATTGACCGGCTTCGAAGACCGCCCCGAGCAGCTGCGCATGGCCTTCGCCGTCCTCGAGGCGTTCAATCGCGACCGCATCGCCCTGATCGAGGCCGGCACCGGCACCGGCAAGAGCCTGGCCTACCTGGTGCCGGCACTCCTCTGGTCGCTGGCCAACGAGGAACGGGTGGTGGTCTCGACCAACACCATCAACCTGCAGGAGCAGCTGATCCGCAAGGATCTCCCCTTCCTGCAGCGCGCCAGCGGCCTGGAGTTCCGGGTCGAACTGGTCAAGGGGCGCGGCAACTACCTGTGCCGGCGCCGGCTGGAGACGGCGGCGGCGGAACCGGGCCTGTTCGATGCCGGCCAGGCCACCGAACTGGCCGACCTGCGCGCCTGGGCGGAGCGTACGGCCGACGGCTCCCGCGAGGAGCTGCCGGTCCCGCCCAGCGACCCGCTCTGGGACGAAGTCTGCTGCGAAGCCGACCAGTGCGCCCGCGCCCAGTGCCGGCACTTCAACAGCTGCTTCTTCCACCAGGCGCGCCGCCGGGCCGCCCAGGCCGACGTGCTGGTGGTCAACCACGCCCTGCTGCTGGCCGACCTCGCCCTGCGCCGGCAGACCGACAACTACACGACCGCGGCGGTCCTCCCCCCCTTCGAGCGCCTGGTGCTCGACGAAGCCCATCACCTGGAAGAGGTCGCCACCCGCTACTTCAGCACCCAGGTGACCCGCTACGGCTTCGCCCGGGCCCTCAACCGCCTGCGCTACCCGCGCAAACCCCAGCACGGCCTGCTGCCGCGCCTGCTGACCGTTCTCGGCCGGGATCTGCCGGACGACGCCGACCGGCTCTACCGCGACCTGCATGGCCGCATCGAGGAACTGCTCGGCAGCGCCCAGCGGCTGCTGGACCGCTCCGCCGGCGAACTGGAGGAGATCGGGGCCGCGCTGGCCGCCCTGGCCGGCAAGGGGTTCCCCGGCCAGGAAGAGTTGCGCCTGCGCATCACCCCGGCCTTCACCACGGCCCCCGACTGGCCCGCTCTGGCCGGCCGGGTGCGCGCCCTGGCCGCCGACAGCGAGCGGCTCGGCGACCTGCTCGAAGCCCTGCTGCGCGCCCTGGCCACGCTCCCCGAGCCGGCCGGCGACAACGTGCGCTCCGTCGCCACCGACCTGGGCGGCATCGCCCTGCGCCTGCACGGGCTCGGCGCGCAATTGCGCGCCTTCGTGGCCGAGGAGGACGGCGCCTGCGCCTGGTTCGAGGCGGTGCGCAGCCGGGCCGGCCGCGGCGACAGTCTCGTCGTCAAGCTCTGCACCGCCCCGCTGGATGTGGCGCCGCTGCTTAAGGAAACGCTCTTCGAGCGGATGCGCACCGTCGCCCTGACCAGCGCTACCCTCACGGTCGCCGGCACCTTCCGCTACCTGCGCAGCCGCATCGGCCTGCTTGATGCGGAAGGCGGCCGGCTCAGCGAGCTGCGCCTGGCCTCCCCCTTCGACTACGCCACCCAGGCCCTGGTAGCGGTCCCCACCGACATCCCCGAACCGGGCAAGGCCGGCTACGCCGAGGCGGTGCGCGACCTCACCGAACGGGCCATCCTCTGCGCCGACGGCCGGAGCTTCGTGCTCTTCACCGCCTACAGCCTGCTCAGGCGGGTGCACACGGAACTGGCGCCGCCCCTTGCCGCACGCGGCTACCACGTGCTGCGCCAGGGAGAGGCGACCCGCCACCGGCTGCTCGAACGCTTCAGCCAGGACCCCACCAGCGTGCTCTTTGCCACCGACTCCTTCTGGGAAGGGGTCGACGTCCCGGGCCGGGCGCTGGAGCAGGTGATCATCGCCCGCCTGCCGTTCAAGGTGCCGACCGAACCGGTGCTCGAGGCCCGCGCCGAGGCCATCGAGCGCGCCGGGGGCGACCCGTTCATCGAGTACACCGTGCCGCAGGCGGTGATCCGCTTCCGCCAGGGATTCGGCCGCCTGATCCGCAACCGCACCGACCGGGGGGTGGTGCTGATCCTCGACAGCCGCGTGGTCCGGCGCGGCTACGGGCGGATGTTTCTCGCCTCCCTCCCCGACGTGCCGGTGGCCACCCGCCCCGCCGGGGAGCTGCTGGCCGTCATGCAGGCGTTCTTCGCCCGGGAGCGCTAGCGCGTATTCCGGTCTTTTTTCCGCAGAATCGGCGTTGACAAGTTTTGCGGCGGTATGGTAACTCTCCCCCATTCACCCGCATACGGACGGAATCACCATGGACCGGATCACCACCGACATCACTGCCAGCAAGGCTGCCCGAGCTAACAGCGCGGCCGCCGCGGCGGCCGCTGTCCGTGCCCGTGTCCCTGGACCCGGCGCCTGAAGGCGCATATTCATTCGGGAAACCAAGGCCATGGGCAACTGCTCATGGCCTTTTTCATTTACCAACTAGCCAAGGGAAGGTGAACATGCGCCACAACATCGTGCCGGTCGGCGGCGGAGAAATGACCTACGAGATCCGCGCCATCGTCGACATCGCCGACAAGCTCAAGAAGCTCGGGCTCAAGACCAACATGGAAAACATCGGCGATCCGGTCGCCAAGGGGGAGCAGATCCCCGGCTGGATGAAGCAGATCGTCGCCGACCTGGCGATGGACAACGCCAGCTACGGCTACTGCCCGACCCGCGGGGTGCTGGAGGCGCGCGAGTTCATCTGCGAGCTGACCAACCGCCGCGGCAAGCTGCAGATCACCCCCGAGGACATCCTCTTCTTCAACGGACTCGGCGACGCCATCCAGAAGGTCTACGGCTCGCTGCGCCCGCAGAGCCGGGTGATCGTCCCCTCGCCGACCTACTCGACCCACTCCTCGGCCGAGGCCGCCAACGCCGGCCAGCCGGCGATCACCTATCGTCTCGACCCGGACAACCACTGGCTTCCCGACCTCGAGGAACTGCGCAACAAGGTCAGATACAACCCGGCGATCGCCGGCATCCTGCTGATCAACCCGGACAATCCGACCGGGGTGGTCTACCCGGAAGCGGTCCTTCGGGAGATCGTCGCCATCGCCAGGGAGTACGACCTGTTCATTGTCAGCGACGAGATCTACCACAACATCACCTACAACGGCGAGACGACGGTACCGATCTCCGACCTGATCGGCGACGTCCCGGCGATCGCCATGAAGGGGATCAGCAAGGAGTTCCCCTGGCCGGGCGGACGCAGCGGCTGGATCGAGGTCTACAACGCCGACAAGGATCCGATCTTCGCCAAATACATCGCCTGCATCCTCAACGCCAAGCTGGTCGAGGTCTGCGCCACCACCCTGCCGCAGATGGCCATCTCGAAGATGATGACCCACCCCGAGTACCCGGTCTATCTCGAGGAGCGCAAGCGCCGCTATGAACTCGCCTCCAACATCGCCTACGACACCCTCAAGGGGGTGCCGGGGCTCAAGGTCAACCGCACCAACGGCGCCTTCTACATGGCGGTCGCCTTCGACGACGGCCTGTTGACCGCCAGGCAGACCCTGCCGATCGCCAACGCCGAGGTGCGCGAGCTGGTGGAGAAGCTGGTCGGGGCGCCGGGGTGCTCCCTCGACAAGCGCTTCGTCTACTACCTGCTCGCCTCCACCGGGATCTGCACCGTGCCGCTGACCTCGTTCTGCACCAGCCAGAACGGTTTCCGCATCACCCTGCTCGAGCGCGACATGGACGAACTCGCCCGGATCTTCGAGAAGATCGCCGCCAGTGTCACGGCGTATCTGAAGTCGTAACCGGGACTTGCGCACACGACCGCCAAAGGGGACAGAATGCCATTCTGTCCCCTTTGGTTTTGGCCGATTTACCCTTGCGTCCTACCTGCCGCCCTTCGTATAGTAGCGCCACCCTACCCGCAGGAGATTTTCCCATGCAGCAGCCTGACTTCGATCGCAACCTGGCCGCCGCCAGCATCGACACCATTCGCCTGCTCGCCGCCGACATGGTCGAAAAGGCCAACTCCGGCCACCCCGGCACGCCGATGGAAGCGGCGCCGATCGCCTACCTCCTCTACACCCGGCACATGCGTTACAACCCGGCCAACCCCGACTGGCCCGGCCGCGACCGCTTCATCCTCTCCTGCGGCCACGCCTCGGCGCTGCTGTACAGCATGCTGCACCTGACCGGCTACGACCTGTCGCTCGACGACCTGAAGAACTTCCGCCAGCTCGGCAGCCCCACCGCCGGCCATCCCGAGTTCGGCCACGCCCCCGGCATCGAGACGACCACCGGCCCGCTGGGGCAGGGGATCGCGGTGGCCGCCGGCATGGCCATGGGCGCCCGCTTTCTGCAGAAACGGGTGAGCAAGGAGCTGTTCGACTACAACGTCTACGCCCTCTGCTCCGACGGCGACCTGATGGAAGGGGTTGCCAGTGAGGCCGCCTCCCTGGCCGGCCACCTGCGCCTGGGGAACCTGATCTGCCTCTACCTCGACAACAAGATCACCATCGAGGGGGATACCGACCTGGCCTTCACCGAGGACGTCGGCACGCGCTTCTTGAGCTACGGCTGGCAGGTGCTGCGCGTCGAAGGGGAGAACGTCGCTGAGATCGATGCCGCCATCAAAAAGGCCAAGCACGCCTCGCGCCCCTCGCTGATCATCGCCCGCTCGCACATCGGCTTCGGCGCCCCCACCAAGCAGGACAGCCACGACGCCCACGGCGCGCCGCTGGGCGCCGCTGAACTGCAGGCGACCAAGCGCGCCTTCGGCCGCGACCCGGAAGCCAGTTTCGCCATCCCCGCCGAGGTGGCAAAGCACATGGGTGAAGCCAAGTCCCGCGGTGCCGAACTGGAGCAGGCCTGGCAGGCCGCCTTCGCGGCCGAAGTCGCGAACAACCAGGCGCTGGCCGAATGGCAGCTGATCGCCGGCGGCCAGCTGCCGGCCGGCTGGGACACCCTGCCGGAATTCGCCCCCGGCGAAAAGCTGGCGACCCGCCAGGCCAGCGGCAAGGTCCTCAACGCCCTCGCCGACAAGCTGCCGCTCTTCCTCGGCGGCTCGGCCGACCTCGGCCCGTCGAACAACACCACCATCAAGGACGAGAAATCCTTCACCGGCTGCGTCGCCGGCCGCAACATCCACTTCGGGGTGCGCGAGCACGGCATGGGCGCGATCATGAACGGTCTCGCCCACACCCCCGGACTGATCCCCTTCGGCGGCACCTTCATGATCTTCGCCGACTACATGCGCCCGCCGATGCGCCTGGCGGCGATGATGGGGCTCGGCACCATCTACGTGCTGACCCATGACTCCATCGGCCTCGGCGAGGACGGCCCGACCCACCAGCCGATCGAGCAGCTCCCCAACCTGCGCGCCGTGCCGAACCTCACGGTGATCCGCCCCTGCGACGCCACGGAAACCGCCGAAGCGTGGAAGGCGGCCATCGCCAACCGCCGCGGACCGACCGCCCTGATCCTCTCCCGGCAGGCGTTGCCGACCCTCGACCGCGAACGGTACGGCAGGGCCGAAGGGGTGCACCGGGGCGGCTACGTCCTGGCGAAGGAAGACGGCGAACTTCAGGCGCTGATCATCGCCAGCGGCTCGGAAGTCCCCCTGGCCCTGGAGGCCCGTGAGCAGCTGCAGCAGGAGGGGATCGGCGTCCGCGTCGTTTCGCTCCCCTGCTGGGAGCTGTTCGAGCAGCAGAGCCAGGCGTACCGCGATGAGGTGCTGCCGCCGGCCTGCGGCAAACGCGTGGCCGTGGAAGCCGCCTCGCCCTTCGGTTGGGAGCGTTACGTCGGCCGGTGCGGCAAGGTGGTGGGGATGACCGGCTTCGGCGCCAGCGGCCCGGCCGGCAAACTGTTCGAGCACTTCGGCTTCACCGCTGCCAACGTTGCCCGGCAGGTCAAAGATCTTCTGAAGTAAGCCCGCGCAGGCAGGACCAAACATCAAAGGCGACCCGAAACCGGGTCGCCTTTTTTATCGATCGTCAACCGGGTCGGCACCGGTTACCGCTGCGCCACCTCCACCGGTGCCTTCTTGCCGCCGCCGGCGGCATACAGCTCAAAGGCCGTGTCCAGCATCTTCTCCGCCAGATTCCAGCGGTTTTTGGCGCGCAACAGAACGATCAGCACTTCGATGCCGTCGCGCTCGGCCAGGGCAACCAGGCAGCGGCCCGCTTCCGGGGTGTAGCCGGTCTTGACGCCGACCATCCCGTCGTACTTGGGGAGCAGCTTGTTGCTGTTCTCCAGCTTGAAGCGGCGCTTGCCGTTGACGGAACGGATCTCGTAGCGCACCGTCGAGACCAGCTCCCGGAACAGCGGCCGGGCGAGCGCCGCCTCGGTCATCACCACCAGATCGTTGGCGGTTGTATAATGGCCGGGGTCGTGGTGGCCGGCCGCATTGGTGAAGCGGGTGTTCTTCAGCCCCAGCTGCACGGCGCGGGCATTCATGATGTCGGCGAAACGCGCCTCGCTGCCGGCGATGTGCTCGGCAAGAGCCCGGGCGGCATCGTTGGCCGACTCGATCAGCATCGCCGCCAACAGATCCCGCACCCGGTACTTCTCGCCGACCCGCAGGCGCAGGCGATGGCCGGTCTCGGCGGCAACGGCCGGGGTCACCGTTACGGTGGCGTTGAGGTTGGCCCGTTCCAGCACCAACAGCGCCGTCATGATCTTGGTCAGGCTGGCCGGCGGCAGCTTCTCGTCGGCCTGATGCGCCCAGACCGTGGTCCCGCCGACCTGGGTCAGATAGGCGCGCGCTGATTTGGGGAAGGGGTCGGTGACGGCGTGAACAGCGGGGGCAGCCATCAGCAGGAAAGCGGTCAGGAACAGAAAGACGAGCCGTGACATAGGGGCGATTTTCTCACAAAACGCCCCCGCTCGCCAACCCCAATTTTGGCCAAGTCTACAAGTTGTTGTTATCACGCATCAATTATCCACCACCTGTGGGGGCTGCCGGTTGCGCGCAGCGCGCGCCTCAAGTGCAACGCTCAGCACCCGGCACCGATCAGCCCCTCCAGTTCGTCCAGCATCTCCGCGACCAGCCGATACCCCCCCGCCCAGAATTCCGGGGCGGCGAGGTCGATCCCCAACGGCCGCAGCAGCTGCGCCGGCGGCGCCGAACCGCCGGCGCGCAGCAAATCAAGATAGCGCGGGGCGAAGGCCGCCCCCTCTTCGAGGTAGCGCCGGTAGAGGGCCAGCACGAGCAGTTCGCCGAACACGTACGAGAAGCAGTAGAAGCGGGCGTGAATAAAGTGGCTGATGTAACTCCACCCCCAGCGGTAGGCCGGGATCATCTCGACCGCGTCGCCGAACAGCCGGCCGTTTTGCTCCAGCCAGAGGGCGCACAGATCGTCGGCGGAGAGCAGCCCCTCATCGCGGCGGGCGTGGGCGGCCTGCTCGAAACGGGTCAGCATCGCCTGGCGGAAGGTGGTGGCGATGATCTCCTCGAGCTTGGCACAGAGCAGGGCGATGCGGACCTGCCGGTCCTGCTCCCGGGCGAGCAGATGGCGGGTGACCAGCATTTCGCCGAAGACGCTCGCCGTTTCCGCCAGCGGCAGGGGCGGGTGGTAATGGTAGAAATTCTGTCCGCCGGCCAGCACGTAGTGCGCCGCGTGGCCCAGTTCATGGGCCAGGGTGGTCACGTCCCGCAGGGTGCCGGTGTAGTTGAGCAGGACATAGGGGTCGGCGCCGGGGTAGAGCCCCATGCAGAACGCCCCGCCGCTCTTGGCGGGACGCGGCGCGACGTCGAGGCGCCCCGCCGGCAGCAGCTGCCCGACGGCCTGCGCCAGTTCCGGGTGAAAGCCGGCGTAGGCCTCCGCAACCAGGGCCCAGGCTTGGTCAAAGGTGAAGGTTCGCTCGCCGCCGGCCAAGGGAGCGTACAGGTCGGTATTCTTCAGGCGCTCGTAGCCGAGCAACCGCTGCTTGACGGCAAAGTAGCGGCGGGCCAACGGATAATGCTCCTCGCTGACGGCCAGCATGCGCTCGACCAGTTCCGGCGAGGTCTCGCTGGACAGGCAGGTGGGCGTCATGCGGTCGGGATAGCCGCGCAGGTCCGCTTCCTTGCTGTGATCGAGGAGCAGGTTGTTGAAACACGCCGTCAGCACCAGCGCCTGGGCACCATGCGTTTCGAGGAACGTGGCAAACGAACGCTCTCTGGTCTCCCGGTCCGGGTGGTAGAGCAGCGCCAGCAGCTCCTCGCCGGGCACTTCGCGTTCCTCCGCCTCCCCCGGCATCCGGAAGCGGTAGCGCAGACTGGCGCCGAGTTCGTCGAACAGCTGCACGAACGCCTCCTTGCCGGTCAGATCCTTGCGTTTGATGGCCTGCTCGACATCCTCGCCCAGCGTGTAGGGGGCATGCGCCCGCAGGGTGTCGAGATAGTGCCCGTAGGCGGCGAGTTCCGGGGCACCCCGCAGCCGGGCGAAGTGCTCCTGCGGCAGCCGCAGCAACTCCAGCTCGAAAAACAGGATCGCCTCGCCGAGTTCCTGCCACCCCTCGCGCACCTCGGCCATCAGGCGCGCATGGCGGGGCTCGCCGCCGTCGGCGGCAAACAGCAGCTGGGCATAGAGATAGGGGCGCAGCGCCTGCAGCTGCAGGCCGGCATGACGCTCCAGGGCGGCCGCCAGCTCGGGCGCCGTCACGGCGGCAGCGTCGATCCGCCCGCGCCAGTCGCGGCGGAATGCCGCGGCCGCGGCGATGGCCGCCGCCAGATCCGCCGGCAGGGCAGGATCGTCGACGGAGGCATACAGGGAGGGCAGATTCCAGCGAAGTGCATGCGGCTCGGTCATGGGCTCTCCTGGCGGCAGCGTTAACGGGTTCCTTACCTTAGCACAACCGCGGGTTTCTTACCGCAACGGACACGACCTGCCGGTAAACCCCGGAACGTCCCGGCCGTCTAATGGTCGAAATCACTAACGACGGATGATCGCCGTGACCACAAGCGATGTCGCCCTGATTGACACCCCGGGCGCCGGGGGCTACTCTCGCAGAATGGATCTGAGAGAGGAAGCGGTGCTGCTCGAATCGATCCGGGCCGGCGACCAGGCCGGGTTCGAAGCGCTGATGCGCCAACATGCGCCGCGCGTAGTGGGCCTGGCCACGCGCCTGGTCGGCAACCGTCACGAAGCCGAAGATCTCGCGCAGGAGGCGTTCTTGCGCCTGCACCGGTCGTTGCCCGGCTTTCGCGGCGACAGCAGCGTCGCCACCTGGCTCTACCGGACGACAACGCGGCTGGCCATCGATCATCTGCGCCGGGAGGCGCTCAAGCGCAGACTGTTCTTCTTTCGCCAGACCGATGACGACCCGGATCCTCTGGAGACGGTCGGCGACCCGCGCAGCGACCCCGGCCGCGATCTCCATGCCCGCGAGGCGATGATCCGTTTGCAGGCGGCGTTGCGCAAGCTCAGCGTCCGGCAGCGCACCGTCTTCGTCCTGCGCCATCACGAGGGGTTGCCGCTGCAGGAGATCGGCGCCCTCCTCGGCCTGGAAACTGGCACCGTCAAGGCGCACCTGCATCGCGCCATCACGACCTTGCGCGCCGAACTTGCCGACGTTTACGAGGATCTGCCATGAAACCGGACTGCCTGAGCGAACGCGACCTGATCCTGCTGCACTACGGCGAGGCCCCCGACCGCATCACGCCGGAGGCGGCAGCCGACCATCTGGCCTCCTGTGACCGCTGCCGGTCGAAGCGGGACCGGCTGGCCGCCGATCTCCGCCGCATTCCGGCCATGGCCGATCCCGATCCGGTCGTGGCAACCCGGATCGCCGCCCGAGTGAGCGAGCGGCTCGCACAGCGGCCTCGCCGCTGGCCGCTCGTCGGCGCCGCGGCGGCCGGCGCTGTCGCCCTGGCCATGGCGGTCGCCGTCTGGCTCCCGGGCGCCCCCCCTGCAACCACCGTCAACCGGCCGCCGGCCGCTGCCGGCGAAGCACCGTTCGTCGGCCCGCCGCAGCCGCCCACCCTCGATCTGGAGCTGCTGGAGCGGCTCGATCTGCTCGAGGAGTTCGAGACGCTGCGGGCGCTCGAAGGAGTTTGACCATGACCCGGCCGGCCCCGTTGCTCATCGTCCTGGCAGTCGGCTGTCTCGTCGCGACCCTGCTGGCCGCCCCGGTTGTGGCCGCGGTTCACGACGGCCCCGGCCGCCGGCACGAGGAGACCGTGTACGCGGCCCGCGGCGGCGAGAGCCGGAACGAGCACCGCCACGCCGGTGAACCTGGTCGCCGCCGCGGCGGTGAACCCGGACACCGTGACAGGCACCATGACCGCGGGGAGGAGCGGGCCGCGGCTGACGAGGCCGTCGACCGCTGGTGGCGCGAACTCCCCGAGACCGAGCAGCGCCGGCTGCTGGAGGATTATGAACGCTACCGCCGGCTCGAACCGGACCGGCGCGAGCGGATTCGCGACCGCTGGCAGCGGTTCCGCGATCTTCCGGTCGAGCAGCAGGAGATGCTGCGCGACGACTACCGGCGCTGGCGGACGTTGCCTGCCGACGAGCAGGAGCGCCTGCAGCGGACGTGGCGCCACTATCGGGAACTGCCGCCGGCACGCCGCGAGGAGCTAAAGCGCGAATTGCGCGACCTGCGCGAGCTTCCCGAACCGCTCCGGGAGCGCCGCCGCCAGGAGCTGCACCGGCGCTATTTCCCGGACCTGCCGCCACCCGGCGCGCCCCGCTGACCGCTCATGCCCCCCCC
>VAUL01000047.1 GCA_005774545.1 Deltaproteobacteria bacterium
CCGCAGGTAGAGGTAAATCGCCGCCCCGGCAACAACCAGCAGAACCAGCAGCGACAGGATGAGTCCCAGCCGTCCGCCCTTCCCCCTGCGCCGGCCTCTTTTCGACGAGGCTGCCTGGTCGCCGCCAAGCCCCCCCGCTCCGCCGTGCTCGTCCTCGTCTCCGGCCGCCGACCGGGAGTGGATCAGCGGCTCGACGGGGAGCCCCAGCTGCCGGGCGTAGATGCGGAGAAAGCCGATCGAGTAGGCCGCACCGGGCAGAGCCTGCAGATTCTCTTCTTCGAGGGCCTGCAGATAAGTCTTGCGAATTCGCGTACTCGCCGCGACGTCGTCCAGCGACAACCTCAGCTCTTCGCGGCGACGGCGAAGGGCGGCGCCAAATCCCGTTTGCATGATCTCTGACATATCGATAGGTTCTTTATTGCAGGATTTTCAGGTAGTTCCTGGCCAGACGCGCCTGTTCGCTGTCGGGGGCCAGCCGGATGGTCTCTTCGAAGGACTTCCGTGCCAGGGGATTGTCCCGGGTCTTCATGGCCGTCAGCCCCAGCCAGTAATGGCCGTCAACCATGCGCGGGGCCAGTTCCACCGTGCGGGCGAAGGCTTCGGCGGCTTCCACCGGGCGATCCTGGCTGTAATACAATTCGCCCAGCCGGAAATGCGCCTGGGCATAGCGGGGATTCAGCTCCCTGGCCTTCAGGTAATGGCGCTCCGCGGCCGGGTAGTCGTGCTTCTTGAAATAGGCCACGCCGATGCCGGTCCAAGCGCGCTCCGGCGTGGCAAAAAACAGATTTTCCGCGGCCTTGCGAAACTCGACGATGGCATCGTCGTAACGCTCCATCGTCAGGTAAAGGGCCGCCAGGTTGTAACGGTGCTGAGGACCGTCGTCGCTCAGGCTGATGGCTCTTTTGAAGTGCCGCTCGGCGAGGGGATAGGCCTGCTTCTGCCAGTACGCCTGGGCAAGGCCCGCCTGGATGTCGGCATCCCCCGAGTCTGCCTTTTCGGCGAGGAGAAACTCCTGCAGCGCCTTGGTCGGGTTGTTCTCGGCCAACGCCGAAACCCCGAGCAGATAGTGCGCCTTGGCGTCCTGCCGCGGGGGGCTGCTCGACGTCGTGGTGCAGGCCAGAAGCAGCAGGGGGAGAAAAAACCCGGTGAGACTCAGACGCAGAAGCATACCGGCACCTTGTAAAACGCGGCTAGAGGGAGGCCAGAACTCGACCGATGTTTTCACGTAGTTCCTGGCGGCGGCGCCGCAATTCCTCGGGTGTCGGGGGTTTCTTGCGGGCGCGGACCCCGGGCCGCCGGGTGCGCAATTCCTCGACCGCCGCCAACAGATCGTCAACATTGGCTTGATCGTCCGCGCCGGCAGCGGCCGGTACGGCCACCCCCCTGCCCGGCTCCGGCGCCGCGACGAAAACGGCCGGCGCCGGTTTCGCCTCCAGTGCGACGGCTTGCGAAGGGCGCACCGGTTCGGCCGGGGTCGGGGCCGATACGGCCGCGGCCGGCTTGGCCGCGGGTGCCTTCGCGGATGGCCCGGCGGACGGCGCCGAAAGGGGCGCGGGCTTGGGTGCAGGTGCCTTCTCAACCGCCTGAAGACCGTTCTCCAGGGGGAGGGACGACCAGAGCATCTCCCGGTCACCGGCCGACAGCAGGTGGATGTCGAGGTCGGTCATCAGGAAACCCATCGACTCGACGAACATCAGTGTCTGGTCGAGAACGGAATCGGCCTTGCCGGCGGGAACTTCACAGGGGGAATCGACGTAGAAGGCCAGTTGCCCGCTCTTGTGCAGATGAAAGACAGCCGCCGTCCCGACACCCTGATCACCTTTGTACTGACAGAGATAGGCGCTGGCTTCCTGGGCGGGGAGCCCCGGCAAAGCCAACTGTACATCGCGCATCGACCGGAACAGGTGCAGAACCCTGGCGACCGGCAAGCCCAGAGCCTTGATCGATTTGTCCCACTGGAACATCGAACCTCCCCGGCTCAGTCGAGCCCTTCGAACGCTGTCAATGCCTGGAATCTGCGGAACCGGTCCTCGATTTCCTGCCAGGAGACGGTCTTCAGGCGGTTGAGGCTGAAATCCTCGACGGTGAACGACGCCATGACGCTGCCGAACACCGTGGCCTTGCGGATCGCGGCGTCCGAAAAATTACCGGTCGCCGCCAGGTAGCCGACGAACCCGCCGGCAAAGGTATCGCCGGCACCGGTCGGGTCGAACACTTCTTCGAGTGGATAGGCGGGGATCGAGAAAATGCTGTGCTCGCCGAAGACCAGGACCCCGTATTCGCCGCGCTTGACGACCAGCGTCCTGGGTCCCATCGCCTGGATGGCGCGGGCGGCCTTGACCAGATTCGGTTCATTGGCCAACTGGCGGGTCTCCCCCTCGTTGATCACCAGGATATCGACCTGTCCGAGGGTCCGTACCAGCGCGTCGCGCTTGCCGCCGATCCAGAAGTTCATCGTGTCGCAGGCGATCAGGCGCGGCCGCTTGACCTGGCGCACCACTTCCATCTGCAGCTCCGGGTCGATATTGGCCAGGAACACGACCTCCGCATCCTGGAAACCCTCCGGCAGCTTGGGTTGGAACCCTTCGAAAACGTTAAGATGGGTTTCGAGCGTCTGGGCCTCGTTGAGATCGAAACCGTAGCGTCCTTTCCAGCGGAAGGTCTGGCCGGGGGCAACCTGCAGGCCGGTCAGATCGATGCTGCGCGAGGCAAGGAAGGCACGATGCTCGTCGGGGAAGTCTTCACCGACCACGGCCACCAGCCGGACACCCGTGAAAAAGCTGGCGGATGTCGAGAAATAGGTCGCCGATCCGCCCAGGACATCGTCGCCCTGACCGAAAGGGGTTTCCACGGAATCAAAGGCCACGGAGCCAACAACCAGAATGTCCACCCGAGATAAATCCCTTCAATAGATTGGCAATTTAAACATTAAAGCAAAATCGCCGCCATTTGGCAATCGTTCAGGTCGGCTTCGGCAGATGCCGGCCGATCAGGGGCTCAAGGTCGGCCAGGGTCTGCGCCGGGATCCGGGACGGGTCGGTGATCACCGCATACTTGAGGGCGTCGCCGCAGCCGCAGCCCGGCGGGCCGGTCAAGGCGCCGGTCGCCTGCTTGATGATGTTGCGCGCCATCGCCACGTTCTGCCGGATGATCTCCAGGATCGAATCGATCGCGACATCGTCATGCCCCTCGTGCCAGCAATCATAGTCGGTGGCGAGGGCGACGGTGGCGTAGCAGATCTCCGCCTCGCGGGCCAGGCGCGCTTCGGGGATGTTGGTCATGCCGATGATGTCCACACCCCAGCTGCGATAGATGTTCGACTCGGCGCGCGTCGAGAAGTTCGGCCCCTCGATGCAGATGTACGTCCCCCCGCGGTGAACGGTGGCGCCGGCCTTGCGCGCGGCATCGGCCAGCACCGTCGAGAGGTCGCGACAGACCGGGTCGGCGAACTGGACGTGGCCGACCACGCCGTTGCCGAAGAAGGTCGAGGCCCGCTTCCCCTGGGTCCGGTCGAAAAACTGGTCGGGAATCACGATGTGCCCCGGAACGATCTCCTCCTTCATGCTGCCGACCGCGGAGACCGAAATGATCCGCTGCACGCCGAGCATCTTCATGCCGAAGATGTTGGCACGGTACGGCACCTCCGACGGAAGCAGCCGGTGCCCCCGCCCGTGGCGGGGGAGAAAGACCATCCTGACGTCACCGAGCATGCCGGTGACGTAACTGTCGCTCGGCGCACCGAAGGGGGTGGTGAGGGAGACTTCCTGCAGATCGGTCAGCCCCTCCATTTCGTAGAGGCCGCTGCCGCCGATGACGCCGATGGTGGTTCTGGACATACGCATTCTCCTCAGGATGAGTGGGAAGTCGATTCGGTCAGCAGCCGGCGCTCCTCCAGGCGGCCCTTGAGCTGTCCGCACGCCGCGGAGATATCCTGCCCCTTGCTGGCGCGGCGGATGGCGACGATGTTGCGGTCGAGCAGATGGCGCTGGAAGGTTTCGATGGCGGCTTCCTCCGGGGAGCGGAAGGCGGAGCCGGCGTGCTCGTTGAACGGGATCAGGTTGACCTTGGCCTTGACGCCGTGCAGCAGCTTCACCAGGCGGCGGGCATCGTCGAGGGAGTCGTTGACCCCCCGGATCAGGATGTACTCGAAGGTGATGCGCTGGCGCGGCAGCAGCGGGTACTCCCGGCAGGCCCGCATCAGATCATTCAGCGGGTAGCGGCGATTGACCGGCATCAGCTCGTTGCGCACCGCGTCGGTGGTGGCATTGAGCGACACCGCCAGGTTGACGCGGATGCGCCGCCCCAGTTCGAGCATCTCCGGCACCAGCCCGGAGGTGGAGAGCGTGATCTTGCGCGAGCTGTAGTCGAACCCCGATTCGCTGTAGAGGATCTCCAGCGCGCGCACCACGTTGTCGAGGTTGTGCAGCGGCTCCCCCATCCCCATCAGCACGATGTTGTCGACCGGAAATCCCGTGCGCACCGCGCAGACCTGGTTGACGATCTCGGCGGCGGTCAGGTTGCGGGTCAGGCCGAAGGTGCCGGTCAGGCAGAAGGCGCACTGCATGGCGCAGCCGACCTGGGTCGAGACGCACAGCGTCGCCCGCCCCTCGTCCATCGGGATCAGGACGGTCTCGACGCTCTGGCCGTCCTGCAGCCGGAAGAGAAACTTGCGGGTGCCGTCGCTGCTGACCTCTTCGGCGGCCGGGGTGAAGAACGAGATGGCGGCCCGCTCGGCCAGCTCGGCGCGGAATCCCTTGGCCAGATCGGTCATGGCCGCAAAGTCGGTGACGCCGCGCGGGTAGAGCCAGCGCAGCAGCTGCCCGGCACGGAAGCGCTCCTTCCCCATCCCGGTCAGGAAGGCTTCGAGTTCGGCGGGGGAGAGGTTTTTCAGATCGACGAGTGGGGTCTGCAACATCCGGGCTCCTGAATGAAAACGGCCCGGCGATTGTAACCGCCGGGCCGCGTCAACTCAACCGAAAAGGGCTGATTACAGCAGTTCCAGCCCCGAGAAGAAGTAGGGGATTTCAAAAGCCGCCGTCTCCGGAGCGTCGGAACCGTGGGTGGCGTTCTCGCCGATCGAGGTGCCGAACTCCTTGCGCAGGGTCCCCGCTTCGGCCTGGGCCGGGTTGGTGGCGCCCATCAGGTCGCGCCACTTCTTGATGGCCCCTTCGGCCTCGAGCACCATGACGATGCACGGCCCGCTGCTCATGAAGTCGGTCAGTTCGCCGAAGAACGGACGCTCCTTGTGCACGTAGTAGAAGCCTTCGGCTTCGACCTTGCTCATGTACAGCTTCTTGATGCCGACGACCTTGAAGCCTTCGGCGTAGATGCGGGCCAGGATCTTGCCGGCGTTGCCGGCGGCGAAGGCGTCCGGCTTGATGATCGCGAATGTCCGTTCCATCGTATCCTCCATGTATGTTGGCTGGTGATTGAAAGCCCCGCGCTTTTAGCACTCCGGCGGGGAATTGTCAAGGAAATCCGGTCATCTCACGCCGCCTGCCCCTTCTGCCCGCTCTTGTACAGGTAGTAGTCGTAATCCCCTTCATACGGGATCATCTCGCCGTGGTCGATGGCGAAGACGCGGGTGACCAGCGAGCGCAGGAAGTGGCGGTCGTGGCTGACCAGCACCACGGTGCCGGTGAAGGCCTGCAACGCTTCCAAAAGGATCTCGCGCGACTGGATGTCGAGGTGGTTGGTCGGCTCGTCGAGGATCAGCAGGTTCAGGGGCCGGGCCAGCAGGGTGGCCAGCACCACCCGGCTCTTCTCCCCCCCGGAGAGTTTGTCGATGCGCTTGTCGACGTCGTCCCCCTGGAAGAGGAAGGCGGCGCACAGGTTGCGCAGCACGCCGATGGTCGCGGTCGGCAGGGCAGCCTGCACCGTCTCGAACACGGTCTTCTTCGGGTCGAGCACATCCATGGCGTGCTGGCTGAAGTAGCCGAGGTTGACGTTGGCGCCGATGGTCGCACGGCCGGCGGTCGGTTCGGTCTCCCCGGCCAGAACCTTCAGGAAGGTCGACTTGCCGGCGCCGTTGACGCCGACCACCGCCACCTTGTCGCCGCGGCGGATGGTGCCGGAGACCCCGCCGAACACCGACTTGTCGCCCCCTCCCGGCAGCTGCCAGACCTTGCCGAGGCTGTCGATGCGGAACACGTCGTCGCCGCTGCGCGGCGGCTCCTGGAATTCGAAGCGGATCACCTTCTGTTCGGGGGGGATCTCGATGCGTTCGATCTTCTCCAGCTTCTTCACCCGCGACTGCACCTGGGCGGCATGGGAGGCGCGGGCGGCGAAGCGGGCGATGAACTCCTCCTCCTTCTCCAGCATCTCCTGCTGGCGGCGGTGGCTGGCCAGCAGCTGCTCGCGGCGGATTTCGCGCTCGCGCAGGTAGAAGTCGTAATTCCCCCCGTAGGTGGTGATGGTGCCGCCGGCCACCTCGATCACCCGCGTCACCAGCCGGTTCATGAAGTCGCGGTCGTGGCTGGTCATCAGCAAGGCCCCCTTGAATTCGGTGGCCAGCCACTCCTCCAGCCAGACGATCGACTCGACGTCGAGGTGGTTGGTCGGCTCGTCCAGAAGGAGCACATCGGGGTTGATGGTGAGGATCTTCGCCAGGGCGATGCGCATCTTCCAGCCGCCGCTGAACGACTCGACCGGGCGGTGGTAGGCGTCGGGGCCGATGCCGAGGCCGGTCAGCACCGCTTGGGCGCGGGCTTCGAGATCGTAGCCGCCGCGATGCTCGAACTCCTCCTGGGCATCGCCGTAGCGGGCCAGCAGATCGCACATGGCGTCATCCGCCATCGGCTCGCACATGGCCGCCTCCATGGCGCGGATCTCCTCGCCCAGCGCCACGGTCCGGGCCGAAGCCGCCATCACCTCTTCGAGCGCCGAGCGCCCGGCCATCTCGCCGACATCCTGGGAGAAATAGCCGATGACGGTGTTCTTGCCGCAGGTGATCTCGCCGGCATCGGCGTGCTCCTCGCCGGTGATGAGGCGGAAGATGGTGGTCTTGCCGGCACCGTTGGGACCGACCAGGCCGTTGCGGCTGCCGGGGAGGATCTGGAAGGACGCGTTCCGGAAGAGGATGCGCTCGCCGTGCTGGCGGGTCAGGTTGCTCAGGTGAATCATGTGCCGCCTCCGCAAAAAGTCGTGCAGTGCTAGCACAAAAGCCGCCGCCGGACAAGCGAAAAGGGGCCGTCGGGGCCCCGGCTGAAAGGCCTTCCGCTACGCGGCGTTAGCCGTCCGGTCGGCGGTGACGTGGAGCCCGCAGTGGACGCATCTGCGGACCGGCAGGAAGGTGGGGCCGTTGGTGTGAAAGGTCTTGTGGCAGCGCGGGCACCTGACGATCGTCGCCAGACCGACGGCGACGCAGAGCAGAAAGACCCACGTGCCGAAGAGCACGGTCATGGTGCTGCCGGACAACGCCAGTTGCAGCGCGATTAAAAGTCCCGGCAGGTAGGCGGCGATCGTCGCCCACAGGATCCAGCGGGTTTTGCGGACTTTGCCCAGACCGGCGGCAATGGTTTCCGGTTCAACCGGGTTGTGCTCCTTCACGAGCGCCCTCCCCATGACTCAAGTGCTTGCCCGGACATTATAAAGGGATTCTCATGACGGGTAAATCCCGGAATGACCGCCCCGAAAAGGCAGAGCCCGGACCGCACCGGCCCGGGCTCTGCCGGTCTCGACCTGGATGAGGCGGCTCAATAGCGCGCGTCGGCGTATTCCACCCAGCCGCCGGCCTGGACCAGGGCCTTGTCGAAGGGGCTGATCTCGAAACGGAAGCTTTCGCTGCGGCCGCCGGTTTTGGCCACCACCTCCTGGCGATCGAGATGCACCTCGATCTCGATCTTGCCGGCCGCCGCCTCCTCCAGGTCGAACAGCCTCTGGATGTCGGCCGGCGGCAGCTCGATGGCGAGCATCCCGCAGTTGAACATGTTCTGCCGGAAGATGCGCGCATAGCTTTCGCCAATGATGGTGTGAATGTCGTTGACCTCGAAGACCCACGGCGCGTGCTCGCGCGAGGAGCCGCAGCCGAAGTTGGCGCGGGTCACCACGACCCGGGCGGCCTTCAGCTCCTCCCCCTTCGGGTCGAACCCCTCCAGCTTCAGGTCTTCGAGGCAGTAGGGCTTGAGTGCTTCCTTGGTCACCTCGGTCAGGTACTTGGCCGGGATGATCTCGTCGGTATTGATGTCGGAGCGGTCGAGGAAGATCGCCGGCCCGCCAAAGGTTTTCTTCATGGCATCTCTCTCCTTGCGCTTACAGGGTGCGGGCGTCGGTGATGACGCCGGTGACGGCCGCGGCCGCCGCCGACGCCGGGCTCATCAGGTGGACCATGCCGCCCTTCCCCATCCGTCCGTTGAAGTTGCGGTTGCTGGTGGAGGCGCACACCTCCCCTTCGGCCAGGACGCCGTTGCTCATGCCGAGGCAGGCGCCGCAGGTCGGGTTGGTCACGCAGAAGCCGGCGTCCATGAAGATCTGGATGATCCCCTCGTTCAGGGCCTCCTGGAAGATCTTCGGCGTCGCCGGCGAGACGATGCCGCGCACCGACTCGGCGATCGTACGCCCTTTCAGGACTTCCGCCGCCTGGCGCAGGTCCTCGATGCGGCCGTTGGTGCAGGTGCCGATGTAGACCTGGTCGACCTTCGTCCCGGCCAACTCCTTCACGGCCTTGACGCAGTCGGGCTTGAAGCCGTAGGTGACCTGCGGCTCGAGCGCCGACACGTCGAAGGTCAGCACCTTCTCGTAGACCGCGTCGGCATCGGCGCACCACCGCGAGTACTCGGCCAGGGCCGCCTCCCTGCTGGCGAACTCCCCTTCGATGAACGGCCAGAGATAATCGACGGTGGTCATGTCCGGCTGGCAGATGCCGCAGGTGCCGCCGGCCTCGATCGCCATGTTGCACAGGGTCATGCGCGCGTCCATGCTCATCGCCTCGACGATCGGGCCGTGGAACTCGAGGACCCGGTCGGTGGCGCCGTTGACCCCAAGCTGGCCGATGACGAAGAGGATCACGTCCTTGGCCACCACGCCGCTTTGCAGGGTGCCGGTCAGGTTGACGCGAATCGTGGTCGGTTCGCGGAAGGCGCACACCCCCTTGAGGATGCCGACTTCCAGGTCGGTGGTGCCGACCCCGGCGGCGAACGCGCCGAAGGCCCCGTGGGTGCAGGTATGGGAGTCGCCCATGATCACGGTGAAGCCGGGGCGGACGTAGCCCTTCTCCGGAAAGATCGCATGGCAGACGCCGTTACGGCCGACGTCGAAGAAGTCCTTGATCTGGTGCCGGTGCGCCCAGTCACGCAGCATCTTGGCCTGCAACGCGGTCTTGCTGTCCTTGGACGGGGTGACGTGGTCGATGACCGCCTTGATCTTGCCGGCGTCGAACACCCGGTCCTTGCCGCGCCACTCCAGGTCGGCGATCGCCACCGGCGTGGTGATCTCGTGGCAGAAGACCCGGTCGAGGTTGAGAACCTTCGTCCCCGGGAACGGCTCGTCGCGCAGGTGCGCGGCGAAAATCTTTTCAGCTGTGGTCTGGCCCATGCATCTCTCCTCGAAAACGTCTCAATATTGGCTTGACAACCGCCTGTCTTATCGATGATTCCCGTCAGCCGCTACAGCTGGTGGGGATTCTTCTTGGCCTTCGACAGCCCCTTGTTCAGCGCGTTGATGAACGCCTTGGCGCTGGCGACGATGATGTCGGAGTGCGCCCCCTGCCCCAGCACTTCGCGGCCGTCGACCTCCAGGCGCACCGTGCACTCGCCCTGGGCGTCGGTGCCGCCGGTGATCGAACCGATGCCGAAGTGCAGCAGCTTCGGCTCCAGCCGGGTCAGCTTCTTGATCGCCTTAAAGGTGGCATCCACCGGGCCGTCGCCGATAACCGCCGCTTTTTTGACCTTGCCGTTGATCTCCAGCTCCACGGTGGCCGTCGGTGCGGCGAAGGAGCCGGAGGTCACGCTCATCTGCACCAGCTTGATGATCTCCGGGATACGGACCACCTCGTCGGCGACGATGGCGTCGAGATCCTCGTCGAAGATCTCCTTCTTCAGGTCGGCCAGCGCCTTGAAGCGCACGAAGGCCTTCTCGATGTCCTCCTTGGACAGGTCGTAGCCCAGTTCCTTGAGGCGAGCGATGAAGGCGTGCCGGCCGGAATGCTTGCCGAGCACCAGCTTGTTGGTGTTCAGGCCGATCGACTCGGGGGTCATGATCTCGTAGGTGCTCTTCTCCATCAGCACGCCGTGCTGGTGGATCCCCGCCTCGTGGGCGAAGGCGTTGGCGCCGACGATCGCCTTGTTCGGCTGGACCACGATGCCGGTGATGGTGGAGAGCAGGCGGCTGGCCGCGTAGATGTGCTCGGTGTTGACCCGGGTCTCGAACGGCATGATGTCGCGGCGGGTGCGCAGCGTCATCACCACCTCCTCCAGCGAGCAGTTGCCGGCGCGCTCGCCGATGCCGTTGATGGTGCACTCGACCTGCCCGGCGCCGGCCTGGATCGCCGCCAGGGAGTTGGCCACGGAAAGGCCGAGGTCGTTGTGGCAGTGCACGGAGATCACCGCCTGCTCGATGTTCGGCACGTTCTCCTTGAGGTAGCGGATGATGTTGAAGTACTCCGAGGGGATGGTGTAGCCGACCGTGTCGGGGATGTTGACCGTCTTCGCCCCGGCCTCGATCACCGCCTGCACCACCTTGGCCAGGAACGGCAGGCGGGTGCGCACCGCGTCCTCGGCCGAGAATTCGACATTGGGGGTGTAGCCGGCGGCGCGTTTCACCGCCTTGACCGCGGTGTCGATCACCTGCTGCTCGCTCATCTTCAGCTTGTACTTCATGTGGATGTCGGAAGTGGCGATGAAGGTATGGATGCGCCCGCGCTCGCCGGCGTACTTGAGCGCCTCCCAGCCGCGGTCGATATCCATGTCGTTGGCCCGGCACAGGCCGGCGATCTCCGGCCCCCGGATGGTCTGGGCCACCTTCTTCACCGCTTCGAAATCGCCCTCGGAGGCGATCGGGAAACCGGCCTCGATGACGTCCACGTTCATCTTTTCAAGCTGATGGGCGATGCGCAGCTTCTCCTCGATGTTCATGCTGGCGCCGGGGGACTGCTCGCCGTCGCGCAACGTGGTGTCGAAAATCTTGATCATCTTGGCCTGGTCCTTGGCTTTGCTCATCGCTGTCGCCTCCCCTGTATGAAAGTTGATCGTGCGTCGTCTGGCTGAAAAATGAAAAAGCTCCCGCCCCGGACAGGGGCGAGAGCTTGACGCTTCGCGGTACCACCCTGCTTCGGCTCCCGGAAGGGAACCCTTGCTTGGCCGTTGACGCCGGCATACGGCGGAAATTACCGGGACCTTGCGGTCCGTTCACGTCCGCGGCTCCAAGGCGAGTTCAGGGTTTCCTGCACCGGTTCGCACCAGCCACCGGCTCTCTGAGGCAGGGGGAACGCCCTACTACTCCTTTTCACAGCCTGTACAGATTGTTTCCCAAGTAAAGCAGAAAACACCACAGCGTGTCAAGAACGACTAAATCCGCAGCACTTAGTATTTGCTTAGGCCAGTCAATAGCCTTGCGTTCTGATGCCAAGTGTCGTTGCACCTGCCGTCGGAAACACCATTTCTTTCCCAAAAGCCGCCAGCCCATCATTTTTTGATTTTACGGCACCAAGAAAATAATCTGGCCCTCCCTCAATATTACTGGAATACCAGTTATTGATCCTAACCGCACCGGCATTAAGCGCAAGATAGTCATATTTAAATGGAAATGTTGCGTTCGAGGCAGAAGAACCGACGAGATCTGTGGTATTAATAAAAACCATCGTATAGCCAGCAATGTTTAAATTCGTATCCACCGCCTGATTTGCTGAAAAAATTAATTCCGCATCGACACTCGGATCTTCCCATGGGGAGGGAACTCCTTCCCAAGAAGTGATTGTTCTCGATGCATAAACTTCAAAATGCGGGTTGGCAACAATTGTTGGCGGTTTTATAAGGCACCCTATCGTCTGCGATTTCCACAGGCTGCTTTTGTAACCGTCTTTGACAACCTTCACCCGGTAGTAATATTTCACGTTTGCCGAGCGCCCTGTGATTGCCACCATCGTCCCCGCCCCTTGGTAGGCTTCCCGCAGGTCAAGAGAAAATGTGCTGTTTGTCGCCTCCTGAAGCACATAGGTGACGCCCTCGACCATCGAGGCACTCCAGGTAACATTATAGGCACCATCAGCATCAGCAGCAGGAACTGTCAACGTCGCTGGCGCCGCTAACGTCGTTCCCGGCAAAGCGCACCCGGCCGCGCCCACCTTCCAGGCACTCGCCCCGGTATACTCGGGGTGAACTGCTTTTACGCGATAGTAGTAGGTCGTGTTCTGGCTGCGGCCGGTCAGCGCCTTGGTCAAGGCCGTCCCGCGGTAAACCTCGGCGGCATTGCTGAAGTCGTAGGCGGTCGCCTCTTCGAGAACGTACTCGACACCCTTGGTCAGGGAGGTCCCCCAACTCACCGCGTACACCCCGTCAAGGTCGGATGCCGGCACCGTCAGCGTCGCCGGCGTCGCCGCTACCTGCCCTTCACCAATTACCTTGCACCCTGCCGTCAACGATTTCCAGGCGCTGTCCTTGTAGCCGCCCTTGATCGCCTTTACCCGGTAGAAATACGTCACGTTCGTGGCACGACCCGCAATCGGCGCCGCCGTATCCGGCCCGACATAGGCGTCGCGCAGCCCCACCGTGAAGGTGCTGTTGGTCGCCTCCTGCAGAACGTACGTGACGCCGAGCACGGAGGAGGCTCCCCAGGTGATGTTGTAGCTGCCGTTCGCATCCACCAACGGCACCGTCAGCGTCGTCAGCGCCGGCAACACCGTTCCGGGAACTGCGCACCCGGCCGCGCCGACCTTCCAGACACTCGCCCCGGTATACTCCGGGTGGACAGCCTTCACGCGATAGTAGTAAGTCGCATCCTGGCTGCGACCGGTCAGCGCCTTGGTCAAGGCCGTCCCGCGGTAAACCTCGGCGGCATTGCTGAAGTCGTAGGCGGTCGCCTCTTCGAGAACGTACTCGACACCCTTGGTCAGGGAGGTCCCCCAACTCACCGCGTACACCCCGTCAAGGTCGGATGCCGGCACCGTCAGCGTCGCCGGCGTCGCCGCTACCTGCCCTTCACCAATTACCTTGCACCCTGCCGTCAACGATTTCCAGGCGCTGTCCTTGTAGCCGCCCTTGATCGCCTTTACCCGGTAGAAATACGTCACGTTCGTGGCACGACCCGCAATCGGCGCCGCCGTATCCGGCCCGACATAGGCGTCGCGCAGCCCCACCGTGAAGGTGCTGTTGGTCGCCTCCTGCAGAACGTACGTGACGCCGAGCACGGAGGAGGCTCCCCAGGTGATGTTGTAGCTGCCGTTCGCATCCACCAACGGCACCGTCAGCGTCGTCAGCGCCGGCAACACCGTTCCGGGAACTGCGCACCCGGTCACGCCGGTCTTCCAGTCGCTGTCAGTGAAACCGGGTTTTTTCGCCTTCACCCGGTAATAGTAGGTTGTTCCCTGAACATGACCATGACCAACCAACGGAAACACTTTGCTCAAGGCCGTCCCGTTATAGATTTCCGTCGCATCACTGAAATCATATTGCGTCGCCTCTTCAACGACATAAGTGACTCCGACCGCCGGAGACGCCCCCCAACTGACGGTATAAGCGCCATCGGGATCCGCAACAGGAACCGTTATCGCCGCCGGGGCGCGGGGGCGGAAGTAAACCTCGACGGTGCATCCCTGCAGGACCGGACCGGTCGTATAGATATTGCCAACCAGTTCACCGTCACAACCGGTGGCGCTGTCA
Source organism: Deltaproteobacteria bacterium (assembly GCA_005774545.1). Classification (GTDB taxonomy): domain Bacteria; phylum Desulfobacterota; class Desulfuromonadia; order Desulfuromonadales; family BM103; genus VAUL01. The sequence goes on from VAUL01000047.1 coordinate 13,812, forward strand.
ACCACATAGGCGGCATCGGGAGTCAATGTGAAACTGGCAACCGTCCCATCCACAATCCAGCGGCCGGTAACGGGGCTGATCCGGCCACCGGGACCAGCCTTCGCCGTCACGAAGTGCCGAGCCATCGATTCCCCCGTCGAGAAGTTCCAGGATGAGCTGCCTGCCAGCGGTGTCCCGGAGACGGATCGGCCAAACACGGTGGCACGGTAGAGGGTTGCTGGCGCGAGCGGCGTAACCGGCTGCAGCGATGCCGTCCGACTGCCGGCATCGTAGGACAGCGTGGCCGGCACCGGCACGAAGGAGGGGGAGGAGGGTATGGTCGACTGGCCATAGGAATTATCCCCCCAGGCCACTACCGTGCCATCGGCCTTGAGCGCCATCACATGACGCCCCCCCGCGGTTATTTTCACGACACCGGTCAAACCTGCCGGCACGCTTTTCTGGTACCAGTAGTTATTCCCCCAGACCACCACGGTCCCGTTGTTTTTCAGCGCCACGGTGTGCTTTCCCCCCGCGGCAATCGCCACGACGCCACTCAAGCCAAGGGGGATCGTGGTCTGGCCAAAATCATTGAGCCCCCAGGCAACCACGGTGCCATCCCCCTTGAGGGCCACGGTATGCCTCTCGCCCGCGGCAATCGCCACCACCCCGCTCAGCCCGCCGGGAACTGCGGTCTGGCCGTTTTCGTTGAGACCCCAGGCGACTACCGTGCCGTTGCTTTTGAGGCCTACGCTGTGCCAACCACCCGCAGCAACCGCCGTCACTCCGGTCAGCCCCACAGGAACGGCCGTCTGCCCAACAGAATTATTTCCCCAGGCAACAACGGTGCCATCGCCCTTGAGGGCCATGGCATGACGCCCCCCCGCGGCAACCGCAGAAACGTTGGCCAGCCCCTCGGGAATCGATGTTTGGCCCCAATAGTTGGAACCCCATGCCACCACCGTGCCATCCCCCTTCAACGCAACAGTGCAATCACCTCCAGCTTGCTGGATTGCCCCGGATGCGGCAATAGCGGTCACACCGCTCAACCCTTCCGGAACACGTCCTATGTCCTTATTCCCCCAAACAACCACCTCGCCACTACCGGTGAGTGCCGCGGAGTGCTCGGTCCCCCCGGAAATCGCCGCGACCCCGGCCAGGTTGGCGGGGATTTTTGCCTGACCATAGCCGTTGGCACCCCACGCCAACAGTGAACCGTCGCCTTTGAGCGTCACGGTATGCCAACCTCCCGCAGCAATCGCCACCATCGGGGGGAAATCCGCGGGGACCTCGATCTGCCCCGGCTCACTGTAACCCCAGGTAAAGACCGAGCCGTCATCTCCAAGCGCCGCCGAATGGTAAGCTCCCGCCGAAATGGCGACAATACTAGATAAGTTGAACTCGGCCGGAATGGTCGCTTGGCCGGCGGAATCGTCGCCCCAGGCAACCACCGTGCCGTCATTTTTGAGGGCCAGGCTATGAAGGTCCCCGGCCGCGATCGCCACCACGCCGCTCAAATCACCGGGGACAGCCGTCTGGCCATTATCGTTGTTGCCCCAGGCAACCACCGTCCCGTCACCCTTGAGGGCAAGCGAATGATATCCACCACCAGCAACGGCCACGACGTTGCTCAACCCTGGGGGGACACTCGACTGCCCATCAGCATTTTCCCCCCAGGCGACCACGGTGCCATCCGCCTTGAGGGCCAGCGAGTGGTCCCATCCGGCGGCAATGGCCCTGACATTGCTCAATCCCGCCGGGATAGCCAATTGACCATACTGACCATTTCCCCAGGCAACCACGGTGCCATCGGCCTTGAGAGCCAGAGCATGCCCACCACCCGCCGCAACCGAAACTACACTGGTCAATCCGGCGGGTTTTTTCTTGAATGGCGGGAGAAAATCACAACTTGTGTAACCCCAATCCTGCACCGTGCCATCACCCTTGAGGACCACGGTATGCTTGCCCCCGGCAGCAATCGCCACCACCCCCGCGTTCCTTTCCAGAGAAAAACTTTTCGCGGTGATCGTTGCAGGGTCCATCGCCTCGCTAAAAGTCGCGGAAATCTTTGCCCCCTCCAGTACCCATGTCGAATCACCGGAGGGATTCGTGCCGGTGACAGACGGAGCCGCTGCTGCATGGAGAGGCTCCAAAGCGAGAAACACAGAGAAAACCGCCAATAATAGCCCCCGCATAAAATTCGACGGCAAAGACATGGACAACCTCCAATAGCGGGTTGATGGATAGAAACGTTTCAAACGCGGCCTCTCAAAAAGACTTGGCAATTTATCACTTCGTCACCGTAATGGTATCGCTAGCCGCCGCAGAGAGGTTGCCGGCGGCGTCCTTGAACTTGATGTACACCGTTTTGATCGCGTTCGTCGTCGGGGCAGCCATCGGGTAGTTGATGGTGAATTCCTTGCCGTTGGCCACGGGGTTTCCGCTGGCCCATGCCACATCCTGGCGCGTCGCCCAGTCCGTGTTGCTGGCACTCCACAAAATTGCCACCATCCCCGAGCCGCCGGCGTCCGTCGGTTCAGGCACTGTCAGCGTCAACGGCAGGGCCCCGTTACTGGCGGTGGCATAACTGACCGTGGCGGCGTCGTTGTTGATCTTGACCTTCGCACCGGCCGGCAGCGCCGGGGCCACGGTGTCGAGCGTGATGCTGTCGCTGATCACGCTGCTGACGTTCCCCACCGCGTCCTGGTAACGCACCTGCACGGTCTTCACCCCGCTCCCCGTCGGCAGGGTCACGTTCAGCGTGTTGCTCACCGGGTAGGCCGTCGGCGCCGACCAGGTGGCGCCGTTGTTCAGGCTGGTCTGCACCTTCAGTGCCGTCAGGTCGCTGCTCCCGGCAAGGGTCAGGGTGGCGGCGGTCTTGTTGGTCCAGGCTGCGTTTTGGTTGATCACCACCGTCCCGGGGGTCGGCGCCGTGGTGTCGAGCTGGATCGTGTCGCTGATCGCCCCGGAGAGGTTGCCGGCGGCGTCGCGGAACTGGGCGGAGACGGTTCTGGTGCCGTCGCCCGCAGCCAGGACCCAGCCGGCCTTGCTGGTCGCGAACGGCAGCCAAGCACCCCAGGCCCCGTTGTCGTTGCTGAAGCGCATCTGCGCCGGGCTGCCGGTCGCGGTGAGGGCCAGCGTCACCGTCCCGGACCTGGTGGCCGCCGCCCCGGCGTTGATCTTCAGCGTCCCGCCGGGAGCGGCGCGGTCGAGGACGATGCCATCCTTGAGCGTCGCCGAGATCTTCCCGGCCCCGTCCTGGAACTGCACCGAGATGGTCTTGGCGCCATCCGCCCCGGTGAAGGTGAAGTTTCTGGTCGTCGCGTAGTTCTCCCAGCCGCTCCAGGTGGTGCCGTTTTCGCTGAAGCGCATCTTCGCCACGCCGTTCAGGTCGATCCCGGCCAGGGTCAGGGTCACGGCGGCACTGTTGGTCACGGCGGCGCCGTTGTTGATCAGCACGCTGCCGGCGGGGGCAAGCGTATCCAGCACGATGCTGTCGCTGTAGATCGTCGGCAGCGTCGCGACCGCGGTCTTGAACTTGGCGTAGACCGTCTTCACGCCGTCGCCGGTCGGCAGGGTGACGGCTTTGGGCGAGGCGAATGCCGCCCAGGCCCCCCACGTCGTGCCATCGGTGCTCAGGGCCATCTGGGTGACCGCATCCTCCGGCTTGGTCAGCGTCAGCGTCGCCGCGGTGGCCGTCGCATAGGCAGCCCCGCCGTTGATCGTCACCACCCCGCCGCTGCCGGCCGCCGGCGACACCCCCTGCCTGTAGACGATGGTATCGCTGATCGCGGCTGAAACGTTGCCGGCGGCATCCCTGAAGCGGGCGTAGACGGTCTTCGTCCCGTCCGCCCCGCCCAGGGTGAAGGGCAGCTGCGCCGCGAACGGCGTCCAGGCCGCCGGCCAGGTGGTCGAACTGCTGCTCAGCTGCACCTCGGCGACCCCGGAATCGTCCGCGGCCACCAGCGTCACCGTCACCGCCGGGTTGCCGGTCAGCACGGCCCCGTCGTTGATGGTGATCGCGCCGGCGGGGGCGGTCGCGTCGAGGACGATGGTATCGGCGTAGATCAGGCTCTCCGTGCCGTTCGCCGTGCGGAACTGGGCGTAGACGGTCTTGAGGCCGTTCCCCGTCGGCAGGGTGACGCCCTTGTTCACTTCCGTTGCGGCGGTCGTCATTACGGTCCAGGTTCCCCACGTCGTCCCGTCGAGGCAGAGCCGGTAGGCGGTGAAGCCCGGCGCGTAGGAGAGGTTGGCCGTCGCCGCCGAGGCCCTGGCGAACTCGGCCCCGGCGTTGAGCGTCACGATCCCCTGGGTGTAGTAGACGTTGCGCAGCACCTGGGTGGCGTTGCCGACCTCGTCGGTGGCCGTCACCAGCACCGGGTAGAGCGCTTCCTCCGGCAGGGTGATCTCTTGGCTGAAGTGGCCGTTGCCCTCCAGAGCCGGGGCGAAGCTCTGCGTATCGACATCGATGGCCACGGTCACAGCCGTCAACGCATCGCTCACATCCCCTTCAATCGTCAGCGTGGCGGCCCGAACCACGGCGTCGGCGTCCGGGTTGGTCACGGCCAGAGACGGCTTGTCGCTGTCCTGGATGACCGTGCGCACCGCCGAGCCGGTGTTCCCCGCCAGGTCCGTGGCATTCACCGTGAGGGTGTTCAGGCCGGCCTGTAGCGGCACGGTCTGCGTGAAGGCGTTGCCGGCCAGGGACGGGCTGTAGCTGTTGCCAGCGTGGTCCGTCATGCCCAGCG
>VAUL01000100.1 GCA_005774545.1 Deltaproteobacteria bacterium
GGAGTGGGGGACGGCGGCGGCGCTAGTGGTGACGTTCCTGGTGTCGGGGCTCTGGCACGGGGCGAGTTGGGGGTTCATCGTGTGGGGTCTGCTGCACGGGGCGTACATGGGGTGCGCGGTGTTCTGGCGGCCGTACCAGAAGCGGCTGCACAAGGCGCTGGGGGTGGAGAAGACCGCGGTCCTGAAGGTCTGGCAGGTGCTGGTCACGTTCCACCTGGTCGGCTTCGCCTGGATCTTCTTTCGACTCGGGTCGCTTGCAGAACTGCCGCTGGCATTCGACTGGCACGGGGGACTCAGCATGGCCGAGGCGCTCGACGAGACCGACTTCGGCGTTGTCAGCGGCGGGTCGCTGCTGCTCGGCACGGTTCTTTATGCGGTTTTTGACCGGACGATCTTCACCGGGCGGTTCTCGGCGTCCAGCCGCCCGGTCAAGGTCCTGCTGGTCAGTGCGCTGCTTCTCAGCATCATATTGTTGGGCTGTTATGCCGAGCGCTCTTTCATTTATACGCAATTCTAGATGAAACGACTTCTTGTCAACATCCTGCTGGTAGCCGGCCTCGTCTTGACGGCGTCTTACGCCGTGGACGGTTTCCTGCTGGAGGGGCTGCGTCGTTCGTCCAAAAACAAGTTCGGCAAGATGAACGACATCGTTGCCGGCAGAATCAATGCGGAGATCCTCTTCTCCGGGTCTTCCAGGACGATCTACCATTTCGACCCGAAGCCGATTGCCGAGACGACCGGTGCAAGCGTATACAATATCGGTTTGAGCGGTGCCCAGGCGAAGGTGCAACTGGCTCTGCTGAAGACTTATCTTGAGCACAACCGTCAGCCCGGGATCATTGTTCAGGGGCTCGACCTGATCTCGCTCTTCGACAAGCAGGATGTTTTCAACCCGGAACTCTTCGTCCCCTATCTGCGCGAGGAGGAACTCTTCCGACCGCTGGCGGCACTCGACAAGGCCTATTACCGGTACCGTTACCTGCCGATGTACGCTTTTGCGGTTCACCAGGAGCTCAAGTCGCTGGCGGTCAACGGTTGGCTGGGCAGAGAGGGGCGCCAGACTCTGGACCGGGGTTATCAGGGGCAGGACAAGGTCTGGACCGATGATTTCGAGACTTTCAGGGCACAGCACCCCGGCGGATATGTGCAGCCCTACGATGCGGCTTTGCTGACGGTCTTCCAGGAGATTGTCGATATCTGCCGGACACGCGGCATCAGGCTGGTCTTCGTCTATACACCCGAGTTTGTCGAGATGCAGTCGTTTACCGTCAACCGCAGGGAAATCATCACTCTGTTGAGGGATTTTGCTGCCCGCAACCGGGTGGAGTTCATCGATTATTCCGACAGTGAAATGTGCCGGAACCGGAGCCTGTTCTACAACTCGCAGCACTTGAATCGCCGGGGGGCAGACATATTGTCCCGTGATATTGCCGCCCGGCTGCAACTCCGCCCATGACCGGCCCCGATACCGAATTGACGCGGTGGTCTACCCCGTGACGTTCAACTCGCTCGCATACTTCCTCTTCCTGCCGGCGGTGTGGCTGGTTCATCACTGCCTCGGCCAACGCCTGCGCTGGCTGTTCCTGCTGGCGGCGAGTTTGGGGTTCTACGCCTCGCTGAAGGCTCCCTACCTGCTCGGCGTCCTGGCGCTGGTGACGGTTGCGACCTACGGCTTCGGCCTGTGGATCGACCGCGCCGGCACGCCGGGGGCGAAGCGGCGCCTGCTCTGGGGGGGGATCGCCGTCAACGTCGCGGTCCTGGCGGCGATGAAGTACGTGCCGTTTCTGGCGGAGAACCTCACCCTGCTGTTCGGCTTCCTCGGCAGCCCGGTGCAGCTCCCCCACATGCAGCTGCTGGTGGCGGTGGGGGTGTCCTACTACGTCTTCCAGGCGATCTCGTACCTGAGCGACATCTACCTGGAGATCGCCGAACCGGAGCGGCACTTCGGTTACTTTGCCCTGTCGCTGGCGTTCTTCCCCAAGCTGCTGCAGGGGCCGATCGAGCGGAGCGGGGAGCTGCTGCCGCAGCTGAAGGCGCCTTATGTGTTCGATTACGGGAACGTGCGCTACGGGCTGCTGCTGTTTACGTGGGGGCTGTTCAAGAAGGTGGTGCTGGCCGACCGCCTCGGCCTGTACGTCGATGCCGTCTACGCCGACATCCCCGCGTACCACGGGCTGCCGCTGCTGGCGGCGACGTACGCCTATGCGTTCCAGATCTACTTCGACTTTTCCGGGTACACGGACATGGCGCTGGGGACGGCGCGGCTGTTCAACATCCGGCTGACGGACAACTTCAACCGGCCGTACCTGGCGACGTCGGTGGCGGACTTCTGGCGGCGCTGGCACATCAGCTTTTCGCGGTGGATCCTGGACTACATCTTCAAGCCGCTGCAGATGGCGTGGCGCGGCGGGCGGGAGTGGGGGAC
>VAUL01000048.1 GCA_005774545.1 Deltaproteobacteria bacterium
TAATTTCAGTATAAATAAAAAATCAGGTTTGGGTCTATGGAGAGGCTGTTTCGCGGGATCATGGAATTCCGCCGCGAGGAATTCGAACGCCACCGGGAGCTGTTTCGTGAACTCGGGCGGCAGCAGAAACCGCATACCCTGTTCATCGGCTGCTCCGATTCGCGGGTGGTCCCCAACCTGATCACCGGCAGCGCCCCCGGGGAGCTGTTCATCGTCCGCAACGTCGCCAACATCGTCCCCCCGTACCGCAGCACCGAGGAGTATGTGGGCACCACCAGCGCCGTCGAATACGCCGTGCTCTCCCTCGGCGTCGACACCATCGTGGTCTGCGGCCATTCCAACTGCGGCGGCTGCGCGGCCCTGAACAAGTCGCCCGAGGAACTGGCCCACCTGCCGCATGTCCGCAAGTGGCTGGAGGTCTCGAAGGAGGTCCGGGGGCGGGTCGACCGGCTGATGACCGGCGACACCCCCGAGGAGCGCGAGTGGCTGACCGAGCAAGTCAACGTCCTGGTGCAGATGAAGAACCTGCTGACCTACCCGTACATCCGCGAAAAGTACGAGCGCGGCGAACTGAAGATCCTCGGCTGGCACTACATCATCGAAACCGGCGAAATCTACAACTTCAACGACGAGACCCAGCTGTTCGAGCTGATCGCCGACACGGCGCTCGGCTAGCCGCAGGGCTTCGCCGCACCGGCCACGCGTGCCGGCTCACCACTATTTGAAAACGGTAATCATTTTTATGTTGACAGGCGGCGGCCGCCTCCCTTATTAAACTGAAAAAAGTTTTCAATATCACAAGAGGAGCCTTATGATGAAGCCGTTGATTCTTTCCTTCGCGATCGTGCTTGCCGCCGTTGCCGGCGCTTCTGCTGCCGATGTCACCTGGAGCCAGCAGATCAAACCGATCGTCGATGCCCGCTGCACGTCCTGCCACGGGGCCGACGCCCCCGAATATCCGGCCTTCAAGAAGGCGAAGGAGGGCTGGCTGGCCAAGGGGATCGGCCCGCGCATGGACACTTACTCGCACCTGATCTACTACACCGGCTGGCCCGACACCGGCGCCCTGATGCGCCGCCTCGACGACGGTGCCTCCAGGGACGACAAAAAGCCCGGCAACATGTACCAGTACCTCGGCGACAGCGAAGCTGAGCGCCAGGCCAACCTGCCCCTGTTCAAGGCGTGGGTCGGCAGCTGGAACCTCAAGAAATTCGACGCCCTGACCAAGGACGACCTGGCCGGGATCAAGGTCGCCTATTGATCTGCCCCGTTACCGAAGGATCCACGCGCAGGAAGGGTTGCACCCCTGCGCGTGGATTTTTTCGGGCCCACTATTGAAAACGAATATCAAGTTCTAAAAACCATGAGCCACGCCAAGGAGACCAGACCGATGATGCCTCTTGCCCTGCTGAGCCCCGGAGAATCCGGCGAAATCGTCAGCGTCAATGTTCAGCCCCATGAAGACAAGCCGTGCTGCGGTCAGTGCGGCGGCGAACGCCACAAGGGGGAAAACCGCATCGAGGAGATGGGGCTGCGCGCCGGCAAAATCGTCGAGATGCTGAGCAACGGTGCCGGTCCCCTGTTGCTGCGCGTCGATGAGTCGCGCATCGCCATCAGCCGCGGCATGGCCATGAAGATCAAGGTCAGGAGGACTCAATGACGCTCGCCAAGCTCAAGCCCGGCGAATCCGGCAAAATCACGGCCATCGGCGCCATCGGCCCCTTGCGGCGCCGGCTCATGGACATGGGCGTCCTGGTCGGCGAAACGGTGAAGGTGGTCAAGGTCGCCCCCCTGGGCGATCCGATCGAAGTGACCGTGAAAAGCTATCAGCTCTCCCTGCGCAAGCAGGAAGCCGAAGGGATCGCCGTGGAGGTGGTGAAATGAGCGGCAATCCCGCCAAAGACCTGGGGCCGGCGGCACCGGCGCACCCGGCCGCCAAACGGGTGATCACCGTGGCGGTGGCCGGCAACCCCAACGCCGGCAAGTCGACGCTGATCAATGCCATCGCCGGCAGCCGCCTGCACGTCGGCAACTGGCCGGGGGTGACGGTCGAGAAGAAGGAAGCCCAGTTCGAATTCAACGGCCGCACCATCCGCCTTATCGATCTGCCGGGCACCTACTCGCTCTCCCCCTACACCCAGGAGGAGATCATCGCCCGCGACTACCTGCTGCACAGCAAGCCGGACCTGGTAGTCAACGTCGTCGACGCCACCAACCTCGAGCGCAACCTCTACCTGACGGTGCAGATTCTCGAGCTGGGGATCCCGACGGTGATGGCGCTGAACATCTTCGACGAGGCCGAGGCCAAAGGGTACAAAATCGACGTGGCCGGCATCGCCAAGATGCTCGGCATCACCGTCATCCCCACCGCCGCCGTGAAAAACCGCGGCCTGCAGGATCTGCTCGCCGCCGTGCTGGCTGCGGCCGACGACCTGGAGGGACACCGGCCGCGCCAGCTCGCCTACGGCGAGGACGTCGACGCCGCCATCAACTGGATCGGCCGCTCCCTCGACGAGCGCCACCCGCGCCTTGCCGGCCGCTATCCGCTGCGCTGGCTGGCCTGCAAGCTCATGGAAGGGGATGCGGAAGTCGCCAAAGAGGTCAACATCGATGCCAATGAGGTGATCGGCGACGCCCTCCATCACCTGCGCCGCGCCCACGGCGAGGACATTGAGGCGCTGATGGCCGACGCCCGCTACGGTCTGGCCAACGGCCTGACCCGCGAAGTACTGCAGCGTCCCGAGATCCGCAAGGAAGAGCTGACCGAGAAGATCGACCGCATCGTCCTCAACCGCTTCCTCGGCATCCCCATCTTCCTGGCGGCCATGTGGCTGATGTTCAAGCTGACCTTCGACATCTCCGCCCCCTTCGGCGACTGGCTCGACGGCATGATCGCCGGTCCCTTCCGACGCTGGGTCGAGGCGGGACTCGGTCTCCTCGGCGCACCCGACTGGACCGTGTCGCTGGCCCTCGACGGGGTGATCGCCGGGGTCGGCTTCGTGCTGGTCTTCGTCCCGGTGATCTTCGCCATGATGTTCTTCATCACCTTCCTGGAGGGGAGCGGCTACATGGCGCGGGCGGCCTTCGTCATGGACCGGGCGATGCATGCCATCGGCCTGCACGGCAAGTCGTTCATCCCGATGCTGCTCGGCTTCGGCTGCAACGTCCCGGGGATCTACGCCACCCGCACCCTGGAGAATCCCCGCGACAAGGCGCTGACCGCGCTGCTCATCCCGCTGATGTCGTGCGGCGCGCGCCTGCCGGTCTACGTGCTCTTCGCCGGGGTCTTCTTCGGCGCCGCCGCCGGCACGGTGATCTGGTCGCTCTACGTGCTGGGGATCGCCCTGGCCATCGTCATGGGGATGATCTTCAAGCGCACCCTGTTCCGCGGCGAGACGCCGATGTTCATCATGGAACTCCCCCCCTACCGGATGCCCTCCTTTCGCAGTCTGTGCCTGCACACCTGGGAAAAGGGGAAGCACTTTTTGATCAAGGCCGGCACCTACATCCTGGCGGTCTCGGTGTTCGTCTGGTTCCTCCTCAACCTCCCCTGGGGGGTGGAGAGCAAGCGCGACTCCTATCTCGGCCAGGCCGGCGCCGCCATCGCCCCGGTCTTCGAACCGCTCGGCTTCGGCACCTGGGAAGCGGCCTCGTCGCTGATCACCGGGATCATCGCCAAGGAGATCGTGGTCGGCACCATGGGGGAGATCTACGCTCCGGCAGCGCTGGAAGAAGCCGACGCCGCGGCGGCGGCAGAGGCCGTGCCGACGCCGGGCGAGGACCTGAAGGAGATGGTGGTCTCCTTCGGCGGCGCCTTCAGGGACGCCGGCGCCAACATCGTCGGCACTTTCGGCGTGTCGAGCCTGACGGCCGAGGACGAGAAAGGCGACTCGCCGCTGAAGGGCGCGGTGCGCGGCGCCTTCACCCCGCTGTCGGCCTATGCCTTCATGGCCTTCGTCCTCCTCTACATGCCGTGCGTGGTGGTGGCCATCGCCATGCGCCAGGAGTTCGGCTCGTGGAAGTGGTTCGGCGTGGCCTTCGCCTATCAGTCGGCGCTCGCCTGGGGGGTGGCGCTGCTCATCTACCAGGGCGGCCGTCTGCTCGGGCTGGGAGGGTGACGTGGGGCTCGGCGATTTCATCTGGATGGCCCTGATCCTCGCCGGTGCGGTGTATCTCTTCTACCGCTCGGTCATCAAGAAGAAGGGGCACTGCCCCGGCTGCGACGACGGCAGCTGCCGGTAACCGGGAGGTTCTATTCGTGAAACTGACGCAGCGTGCATCACGATCGTGCCGGAACGGGACGAATTCCTCCTCCGGCAGCCCGGCGGGCCGCCGTCCGAGCTGGCACGATCTGGCCGGCCGGTTCGCCGGCGAACGGGAATGTCTGGCCTCCTACCTGGCGCTGGAGGCGGCGGAGGTGATCGGCGGCGCCAAACCGGCCAATCTGCTCAATCTGACCGACCGGGAGCGCCCCTGCGGGCGCAACCTGTTCAGGCTGTGGCGCCGTCACGGGGAGCGTCTGCTGGCTTGGTCCGGGCTGGCGGCGCGGGAACTGGTGCAGCGGGACGATGGCGTGCTGCTCCTGATCTACCGGCCGGAGGGGCTGGCGGGGCACCTGGCGACGCCGAAGGTCGCCAACTTCCTGCGCCGGGCCGGCTACCGGCAGCCGGCGGCTCTCGACGGCCTGCTGACGGAGTTGGCCGGGCGCTGCACCGCCGCCGGCTTTCCCCACGAAATCGGTGCGATCCTCGGCTATCCGCTCAAGGATGTCGCCGGCTTCATGGGGTGGGTCCGGCTGCCGGTGACCGGCCAGGGGCCGTGGAGGATTTACGGCGACCCGCGGCCCAGCCTCGATGTCATCGCGGCCTGCCGCGGCTGCCGCAACCGCATGGCCCAGCGGCTGCTGGCCGGAGGCAGCCCGTTCGAATGTCTTCGGGAGTCCGGAGGGGCGGCTTTTCTGTTGGCCAGCAATTGAAAATGAATATCGTTACCGAAAGTTCGGCGTGTGGTGGCGCGAGTGTAAAAATCGTAGCGTTTTTTTGTTGCAATGGCCGTTGATAAAAGTTGTGGTAGCACGATATCGATATTCGTGTTATAAAAATCCCGCGAGGAGATCTGTCAATGCGTAAGGCAAGATTGTTTTTGTCCATGTCCGCCGTCGTACTGTTCATGTTGCCCGCGCCGGCGCTGGCTTCCCACCCGGATACCCAGGCGGAAGCTGAAAACATCAAGGGGCGGCGTGCCGAGGTGGTCGAGGCACCGGTTTCGCCGCTGACCCTGAACGTCGGCGACGCCCGTTTCACCCTGAGCGGCCTCCTCGAGGCCGAGGCCGCGCTCAATCACCCGGAGGGGGGCGACGAGGAGGACGATCTGCGGCTGAGCACGCTGCAACTGGGGCTGGAGGCGCAGTTGACCCCCTGGCTGGGCGGGCACGTGATCGGGCTGTGGGAAGAAGACGATACCGAGCCGATGGTCATCGACGAGGCGGTCCTGTCGCTGACCTCGCCCTGGCAGGTCGGCGGGCAGACGCCGGCGCTGCACCTCGGCCGCCAGTACCTGCCGTTCGGCCGGTTCGACAGCGCCATGATCAGCGATCCGCTGACCCTCGAGCTCGGCGAGACGCACACGACTGCCGGTCTGCTGGCGCTGACCGGTGAACGCTGGTCGGCGACGGCGGGTGCCTTCGAAGGGTCGGTCGATGATGGCGACGATGGTGTCGACAGCTGGGTGGCCGCTGTCGAGGCGGCCCCCCTCGAAGGGGTGACCGTCGGAGCATCGTGGATCAGCGACCTGGCCGAGAGCGATGCCGGACTGGTCGCGGAGGAAGGGCTCTATCGTGACGCGGTGGCGGGGTGGAGCGCTTTCGTCGCGGTGCAGCACGGCAGCCTGGGGCTGACAGGCGAGTATCTGGCCGCCGTGGAGCGTTTCGAAGCGGAGCAGGTCGAGGCCGGCGGCGACCTGACCGGTGAGCGCCCGGAGGCCTGGAACCTGGAGCTCTCCTGGCAGGTGACGGAAAAACTGCAGCTGGCCGGCCGCTATGAAGAAGCCAACAGCTACCAGGCCGATCTCCACCGCTACGGCGCGACGGTTTCCTATGGGCTTTGCGACTATGCACTGGTGGCCGTCGAATATCTCCATGCGCGGGCCGAGGGGGAGGACCCGGCGCACACGCTGACCGCCCAGTTGGCCGTGGAGTTTTAAGCGATTCCTGTTCCCGGGTTTCTCATTGTGCCAACGAAAAAGGGGCGCCGACGGCGCCCCTTTTTGTGTCAGTCCGATCAGTTCAATAATGGTCTTCCACCAGTTCGAAGTAGGCTTGGGGATGCTTGCAGACCGGGCAGAGCTGGAGCGCGCTGGTCCCCTCGTGAATATGTCCGCAGTTGCGGCAGCGCCAGCGTGACTTTTCCGGGCTGGCGAAGTGGCTGCCGCTTTCCAGCTCTTGGAGCAGTTTCAGATACCGCTCCTTGTGAGCCTGTTCAATTTTGCCGATGGCCTCGAAAGCAAAGGCGAGCTCCGGAAAGCCTTCCTCTCGCGCCTCGCGGGCCATGCGCGGGTACATGTCGGCACTCTCGTCATGCTCGCCGGAGGCCGCCTCGCGCAGGTTGTCGATGGTCGTGCCGATGCCGCCGAGCGCCTTCAGGTGCAGTTTGGCATGCTCCTTCTCGTTGTCGGCCGTTTCCAGGAAAAAGGCGGCGATCCTTTCATACCCTTCCTTTTTCGCGACCGAGGCGAAATAGGTGTATTTGTTGCGTGCCTGGGACTCCCCGGCAAACGCCTCCAGCAGGTTCTTTTCCGTTTTGGTTCCCTTGAGCGATGCGGACATTGCTTCTCCTTTGACAACGTGAATAAAGGCCTTCGCGGCCAGGTTAGAATGCCAGAAAGCAACTGTTTGTTCAAATACTTACGAAACGATCAGGCAAGGTCGAAGCGGTCCAGGTTCATGGTTGTTTCATTCAGCCGGTGCCCCCTGCTGCGGGGCTCGCGGTTCAGGTGCGTTTCTCGATCTTGACCCGCACGATCGCCGTCGGGGTGACCTCGACGCAGGTCAACAGATACTCCTGCCATGCGACCTGCTCGCCGGCGTCGGGGAATCTCCCCAGCGCATCGAGGATCAGCCCGGCCAGCGTGTCGTAGGGGAGGCCGTCTTCGAAGCTGACGGCGAGCAGCTCTTCGAGGTCGTTCAGGGGGAGCAGGGCATCGACCAGGTAGCTGCCGTCGCTCAGCGGCTTGATCCGCCGGGGGTCGCCGGCGTCGTGTTCGTCCTCGATCTCCCCGACCAGTTCCTCCAGCAGGTCCTCGGTGGTCACCAGCCCGCTCAGGCCGCCGTATTCATCGACCACCAGCGCCATGTGGATGCGGCGCTGCTGCATCTCGCGCAGCAGCGTGTCGATCTTTTTCGCCTCCGGGACGAAAAAGGTCGGTCTCACCAGGGCGTCAAGGGGCTGCTCCGGGTCGGTCACCATCTGGGCGAGCAGATCCTTGGCATGAACGAATCCGCTGATGTTTTCGATGTCGCCGTGAAAGACCGGGTAGCGGGAGAACTGGTTGGCCAGAACGGTCCGGAGAATCTCCTGCCGTGGCCGGGCCAGGTCAAGGCCGACGATCCGCGGACGGGGCACCATCACCTCGCGCACCTGGGTGTGGGTAAAGTCGAAGATGTTATGGATGTACTGGTGCTCGGCCGAGGTGACCTCGCCGCTCTCCAGCCCCTCGACCACCATGTGGCGGATCTCCTCCTTGGTGATGAACGCCTGTTCGCCCTTGCTTTTGACGCCGAGCAGCGCCAGCACCACCTTGCTCGATAAGGTCAGGAAGGCGACCGGCAGTCCGCCGACGCGGGCGAAGAAGCTGATCGGCCGCGCCACGCCGAGAGCCATGCGCTCGGTGTGCTCGAGGGCCAGCGCCTTGGGGACCAGCTCGCCGAGGATCAGCGACAGGTACGCGATCAGGCCGACCACCAGGAAGAGCGCCAGCGGTTCGGCGGCATCGCGCACGATTTCCAGCGGCGCCTGCTGGAGCACCGGCTTGAGCACTTCCACGGCCGTGGCGCCGCCGACCGCCGACGCCATGGTGCCGACCACCGTGACCCCGATCTGCACCGTCGCCAGAAAGCGGTGCGGGTCGGCCTGTAACTTCTCCACCAGGCGGGCGCGTTTGTCCCCCGCCGCGGTCAACTGGGCGATCCGGCCCCGGCGCGCCGACACCAGGGCCAGTTCGGCCCCGGCGAAGAAGCCGTTGCCGAGAATGAGCAATACTACGACGATGAGTTCGCCCCAGATGCTTTCCATGTCTTTGATCCTCGTTGCCCGGTCTGCGTGATTCGCCGTAAGCGTAATTTCCTATACTAACAGCGCCTGCCACATCTGATCATGACAATTTTTCCAGCCCCGTCCCTTTAGTCAAGACGGAAGGAAAGCCGCGCGTCCGGAAAGGCGGGGCTAGGCGGAACCCTGCTCCGGACCTCCGCCCCATACCGGGTCCCAGCCGAACTGGCGGCGCAGCCGTTCCTCGGGGACCTGTTCGAGGAATTCCGCCTCGCTGAAGCAATAACGGTAGGTGCTGCAATAATCGGCCAGGATCCGGTAGGCGGCGTTGATCCGCTGCATCGCCTGCGCATCGGCGGCGGCGTGCCGGTCGGGGTGGTGGGCCTTGGCCAGTTCCCGGTGCCGGGTCCTGATCTGCTTGAGGGTGGCCCGTTCCCCCAGGCCGAAAACCGCCAGCGCTTCCTGCAGTTCCCTGTAGGTCATCGAAACTCTCCGTCGCGAGTTGAGGCGTCTCGCCGCAGTAAAACAGCAAATCCGCCGGCGGCGCAAGTCATGGGCGGGCTGCGGCCGGCGCCGATTACTATATTTTTTAAAAATTACCTTGTATATGACGAAAGGCGGGGTATGATTCCCGCGTAACCCATTCCTGACAGGGGGATTCTTTCCATGGAAGATCTCCGGCGCATCCGGAATGCCGCGGACGAGTTTGACGGTCTGGCGAAAGAGGCGGCTTACCAGCGGCTGCTCAAGGGGTTCCGGCGGGAGGAGGAGGAAGGGCATCGTCGCCGGCTGCTGTTCGGCGACGCTCATCTCGAGCGTGGCGAGGAGAAGATGACCCGCCCCGGCTGAAGGCGCGAGCGCCCGCTCGCGGCTTGCGTCGTCCGCGCCCCTGTGGTAAGAGAACAGCACATCGTAAGGCGCCGAATTCCTTGCGATGATCCACTCCGGGAGCGCCTGTCATGGATATCCAGATCCTGCCGCTGACCAGTCCCAAGTCCCGCCCCGCCGATGAAAGCCAGCTCGGCTTCGGCAAGCACTTCACCGACCGGATGTTCGTCATGGAGTACGCTGCCGGCAAGGGGTGGCACTCGGCGTGCATCCAGCCGTACGGCCCGTTCTCCCTCGATCCGGCCTGTGCCGTGCTGCACTATGCCCAGGAGATCTTCGAGGGGCTCAAGGCTTTTCGCCGCGAGGACGGCAGCATCGCCCTGTTCCGCGCCATCGACAACGTGCGCCGCTTCAACCGCAGTGCCGCGCGGATGTGCATGCCCGAGGTCGACGAGGCGTTCTTCCACGAGGCCATCCGCCAGCTGGTGCGGCTGGAGGCCGACTGGGTGCCGCGCAGTGCCGGTACCAGCCTTTACATCCGCCCGACGATGATCGCCGTCGATCCCTTCCTCGGCGTGCACCCTTCGGACACCTACCTCTGCTACGTGATCCTCTCCCCGGTCGGCGCCTACTACAAGGGCGGCTTCAGCCCGGTGAAGATCTGGATCTCCGACGAGTACGTGCGTGCGGCGCTGGGCGGCACCGGCGAGGCCAAGACCGGCGGCAACTACGCCGCCAGCCTGAAGGCTTCCCGGGAGGCGGCCGCGCGCGGCTTCGACCAGGTGCTCTGGCTTGATGCCGAGCAGCGCCGCTACGTGGAGGAGGTCGGCAGCATGAACATGTGCTTCGTCATCGACGGCAAGGTGGTGACCTCGCCGCTGCGCGGCACGATCCTCGACGGCGTCACCCGCCGCTCGATCCTGACCCTGGTCCGCGATCTCGGCGTCGAGGTCGAGGAGCGGGCGCTGGCGGTCGACGAGATTTTCGACACCATTGCCGCCGGGCGGATGACCGAGGCCTTCGGTACCGGCACCGCCGCCGTGGTCTCGCCGGTGGGGCAGTTCACCTACCGCGACCGGACCGCCACTCTCGGCAGTGGTGAGGTCGGCGCCTTCACCCTGAAGCTTTACGAGACGCTGACCGGCATCCAGTACGGCCGGCTTCCCGATGTGCACGGCTGGGTGGAGCGACTGTAGACTGCGTCTCGTCCGATGCGCGCAGCCCCCGGAACGCCGGCGTTCCGGGGGCTGTTTTTTTAGGCAGGCGGTGACTTTTTTTTGGGCGGCATGGTGGCGGCGCGGGAGTGCCCGCAGCAGGGGGTGGGCCGGAAAAAGTCGAAATCGTCCTGGCCATCAAAGAAGATCTGAGTCTTATCGCTACACAAACAAAGTAATTTTATGCATCTGTCCCATTTCATTGGGTAGGTAGCGGTGATTTGCTGAAGCCGTTGCCGTCATTCCGTGTTCGTGTAAATAGCCGAATGATTGCAAGGTCTTGCTGATCAAGGGCGGGGGCGGTCGCGGCATCGGGCGCCACTCTGGCATGCTCGTTGCTGAATGACTCTTTCGCGCAGCGCCGGAAAGTCTCCCGGCGGTGCTGCACGAGTCTGCACCAAGGAGATCGCCATGTGCCGGATCGGCGCCATCAAGAGCCGCAATTTTGTGCACCCGAGTCAGGCCCTGCTGCTCATGCAGTCGCAGCAGAAAGGTCATGACAACTCCGGTTTCGCCATGGTCATGCACGACCTCGGCGGAATCTTCGCCCACCACAAGCATCTGCCGACCCTGTCGATGGCCTGCACCGACGAGGGGCTGAAGCTCGCCGAGGACATGCTCCACCAGGCCGGCTTCCAGCGCGTCCTGCAGTGGGTGCCGGAGACCAATCCGCGCCCCGGGCTGGATATCAACGCCATGCCCAACTACGTGTTCGAGACCTTCGACTACCCGAAGTACATCAAGGCCAGCGGGACCCAGAAGGAGAAGGAGGATCTGCTCCTCGACATGCGTCTGAAGCTGCGCGCCGCGCTGGAGACGAACGAGCAGGGATTCGTCTACTCCTTCTGGCCGGACGTGGTGACCCTCAAGGAGATCGGCGACCCGCGCGACATCGGCACCTACTTCAACCTCTGGGAGCCGGACGGCAAGTTCACCGCCAA
This sequence comes from Deltaproteobacteria bacterium, assembly GCA_005774545.1. Taxonomy (GTDB): domain Bacteria; phylum Desulfobacterota; class Desulfuromonadia; order Desulfuromonadales; family BM103; genus VAUL01. Next base: position 11,248 of record VAUL01000048.1, read on the forward strand.
GGTGATCACCGCCCAGTGCCGGCAGAACACCAACTACGACATCGTCCGCTACGCCGCCCATCCGTTCTTCCTGCAGGGGTACACCGCGCTGGCCAACGGCGAGAACACCTTCTACCTGAAGAACGTCGAGTTCCAGCGCAAGTTGCATCCCGGCTACATCGGCTTCGAGTCCGACTCGCAGTGCTTCCTCTACACCCTGCACTACGTCCATCGCGAACTCGGCTGGCCGCTCTCCTACTACAAGCACGTCATCACCCCGCTCCCCTTCGAGGAACTCGCGCGGCGCGACGACCGCGAGACGCTGCTGGCGATCCGCCAGTCGCTGGCGCACCTGGAGATCAACGGGCCGAACACGATCATCGGGGTGCTCCCCGACTCGACCCTCTTCACCTGCTGCGACGCCAAGAAACTGCGCCCCATCGTCATCGGCCGCACCGAGGACACCGTGGTCTTCTCCTCGGAGGTGTGCGGGATCAATGAGGTGCTCCCCGACCGCGACTGGGAGACCGACATCTACCCGAACGAACGCGAGATCGTCGCCGTCGACAACGAACTGGAGGTGCAGCGGTGGAAACAATGAAAGTCCAGAGCGTCACCCCCAACGACATGCCCTGGAAGATCCGCTACGACGCCAGCCGCTGCACGCTGTGCGGTTCGTGCGTGGCGGCCTGCTCGTTCCGGGCCATCGAGTGCAAGGTCGAACGGCGGCGCATGGTCTTTTCCGAGACCGAACTCCCCGAGCCGAAGCAGCGCTTCTCGGCGGTGCCGGTGATCCGCCAGGTCAACAGTATCAAGCACTACTGCCGCGGCTGCGGCATCTGCGAGAAGGTCTGCCCCAACGAGGCGATCCGCCCCGAGCGCAACATCGACACCCGCCACCCGATCCTGATCCGCTGCCTGCACGGCGAGGCGATCAAGCGCGGCGGGCGCAAGAACCTCGAGGCGGTGATGCGCACCCTCGACAAGATCCGCGTGGCGCGCATTTCGCAGATGACCGACCCGTCGCTGGATGCCCAGCGCCACACCTTCGACCTGCTCGCCCCCTTCGGCCGTATCCTGCCGCCGAAGAAGCTCCCGCTGGGTGTCTCCCCGGACGGGCTGCTGGAGATGAACCGCCAGGCGCCGCCGGTGCAGTGGGTTTACCCGGTGATCATCGGCGACATGTCGATCGGCGCCCTCTCCTGGCGGATGTGGGAGGCCGTGGCCATGGCCACCGCCTACCTCAACGAGGAGTGCGGCCTGCCGGTGCGCATGTGCTCGGGGGAGGGCGGGGTGCCGGTGCGCCTGCTCAAGAGCCGGTACCTCAAGTACATGATCCTGCAGATCGCCTCCGGCCACTTCGGCTGGAACCGCATCGCCAAGGCGATGCCGCACATGGTCGAGGATCCCGCCGGGGTGCTGATCAAGATCGGCCAGGGGGCCAAGCCGGGCGACGGCGGCCTGCTGATGGCGGCCAAGGTCGCCGAGCACATCCAGGCGATCCGCGGCGTCCCCAAGGCCGACCTGCTCAGCCCGCCCAACCACCAGGGGCTCTATTCCATCGAGGAGAGCGTGCAGAAGATGTTCCTCTCCTTCAACGCCGCCTTCAAGTTCCGCGTGCCGGTGGCGATCAAGGTGGCGGCTTCTTCGACCTCGGTGTCGGTCTTCAACAACCTGGTGCGCGATCCGTACAACATCGTCGGCGGCTTCTTCCTCGACGGCATCGACGGCGGCACCGGCGCGGCCCACGAGGTCTCCCTCGACCACACCGGCCATCCGATCGTCTCCAAGCTGCGCGATTGCTATCTGGCGGCGGTGGCCCAGGGGCGCCAGGGGCAGATCCCGCTGTGGGCGGCCGGGGGGTTGGGCAAGACCGGCGACCTCGCCGCGGACGCCTTCAAGATGATCTGCCTCGGCGCCAACGGCGTCTTCACCGGCAAGCTGATCCTGCAGATGGCCGGCTGCGTCGGCAACGAGATGGGGCGCTGCAACGCCTGCAACACCGGCATGTGCCCGGTGGGGATCACCACCCAGGAGCCGGCGCTGGTGCATCGCCTCGACGTCGAGCGGGTGGCGCAGAACATCGTCAACTACTTCCTGGCCATGGACCAGGAGCTGAAGAAGCTGATGGCGCCGATCGGCAACTCGTCGCTGCCGGTCGGCCGCGCCGACGCCCTGGCGGCCATCGACCGCGGCGTCGCGGAAAAACTCCAGATCCAGTACGTCTGCTAGGTTACAGAGGCTTGATATGACCGCGAAAATCAAAGGTTTCGACCAGAACAACCAGCGCATCTCCACCCAGCAGCTGCTCCAGCAGATCTACGCGGAGCTGGAGAACGGCCAGACCGAGTTCGAGATCCTCTCCTCGGGACACCATGACATCGGCGGCCCGCTGTGGACCCAGGACGGCACCCCCCTCAAGTTCCGGGTGAAAAACCCCGGGCAGCGGGTCGGCTCCTTCGCCCTCGACGGTACCGAGATCGTGGTCGAGGGGTCGGCCCCGGCCGATGCCGGCTGGCTCTGCGCCGGCGGCGAGGTCACCATCCTCGGCGACGGCGGCGACACCACCGCACACTGCGCGGCGAGCGGCAAGATCTTCGTCGGCGGGCGGGTCGGCACCCGCTCCGGCTCGCTGATGAAGCACGACCCGGCCTTCGAGCCGCCGCAGTTCTGGGTGCTCAAGAGCACCGGTTCGTTCTCCTTCGAATTCATGGGCGGCGGCATCGCCGTGGTCTGCGGCTGGGGGTGCGAGGAGCAGGAGTCGATCCTCGGCGACCGCGCCTGCGCCGGCATGGTCGGCGGCACCGTCTACGTGCGCGGGCCGGTGGCCGGGCTCTCCGACGAAGTCTGGCTGCTGGAACTCGACGAGGCCGACCGGGCGTTCCTCGCCGGGAACCTCCCCGTCTTCCTCGGCAAGATCGGCCGGCCGCAGTTGCTGGATGAACTCGGCGAAATGCGGGGCTGGCGCAAGATCGTGGCCAAGAGCTACGCGGAGCGCCACGTCCAGTCGCACATCACCATGCGCGAGTTCCGCCTGCAGAAGTGGGTCGGCGACGGCGGCATCTTCGGCGACCTGGTCAAGGACGACTACGCCAGGGTCGCCGGGCTGGTCAACACCGGCGACGACCGCCTGAAGATTCCGCGCTGGCAGGACAAACGCTTCGGCGCGCCGTGCCAGGTCTCCTGCCCGAGCCACATCCCCACCCAGGAGCGCATCAAGCTGCTGCGCCAGGGGAAGGTCGAGGAGGCGCTGGAACTGGTGCTGCGCTACTCGCCGTTCCCGGGGAGCGTCTGCGGCGAGGTCTGCCCCAACCTGTGCATGGACTCCTGCACCCGCCGCTTCCTCGATCACCCGGTGCGCATGAAGGAGCTCGGCCGGCTCTCGGTCAACACCGCCTCGCCGCAGCCGGCGGCGGCGACCGGCAAGCAGGTGGCGGTCATCGGCGGCGGGCCCGGCGGCCTCTCCGCCGCCTGGCAGCTGCGCCTGAAAGGGCATGCGGTCACGGTCTTCGAGGCCGACGCGGAGGTCGGCGGCAAGCTGCGCCAGGTGATCCCCTCCGAGCGCCTGCCGGCCGATGCGCTGCAGAGCGAGATCGACCGGATCAAGGGGCTCGGCATCGAAATCCGCGCCAACACCCGGGTCGACGCGCCGCTGTTCGACAAGATCCGTGGCGAGTACCATGCCGTGGCCATCGCCAGCGGCGCCCACAACCCGGTGATCATCCCCTTCCCGGGGCACGAGCGGCTGGTCAAGGGGCTGGAGTTCCTTAAAGCAATCAACCGCGGCGAACGCCCGAGCGTGGGTGAGCGGGTGGTGGTGCTCGGCGCCGGCAATGCCGGCATGGACGTGTGCCTCGGCGCCTACGCCATGGGGGCGAAGCAGGTGACGGCCATCGACATCCAGCGCCCGGCCGCCTACCAGAACGAAATCGCCCACGTCGAGAAGCTCGGCGGCCGGATCGTCTGGCCGTTCTTCACCGCGAAGATCGATGAAAAAGGGGTGCACGGCAAAAACGGCGAGCTGCTCGAAGCCGATACGGTGATCATCGCCGTCGGCGAGCGCCCGGACCTCTCCTTCGTGCCGCGCCAGTGGCTGACCGAGCGCGGCATGATGGACGTGGACGGCTGCCTGCAATCGCCGCATGCCCCGGGGGTGTTCGCCATCGGCGACACCATCCAGCCGGGTCTTCTGACTCACGCCATCGGCCAGGGCGCCGACGTCGCCCTGCAGATCGACGCCTTCCTTCAGGGGCAGGTGCCGGAGCCGATCAAACACCCGGAGGTCATCCCGGCCAGCTGCCTGTCGAAGGAGTTGTACCGGCCGCAGAACCGCGGGCGCTTCTGCTCCACGGACGCTCTGGCCGAGACCGGCCGCTGCCTCTCCTGCGGGACCTGCCGCGACTGCTCCATGTGCCTGGAGGCCTGCCCCGAAGGGGCGATCCGCCGTATCGAGAAGGCCGACGGCAGCTTCGAGTACGTTTCCGACGACCACGTCTGCATCGGCTGCGGGGTCTGCTCCGGAATCTGCCCGTGCGGCATCTGGGCGATGGACGTGCTGAGCTGACGGAACAGGTGCGATCGGGACGAATAAGGCGGGGCCGGCAGCGGCCCCGCCTTTTTTTCAACAGGAAATGCCACGCCGGATTCGGCGCCCCTGTTGACCGGAAAATTCCGTGCTATGATCGGAAAGATCGGCAAGCGGGGGGCCTGGCGCGGTTCCGGGCGGGAGATGAACCATGCTCGAATACTCTGCAGTGCTGGGCAATGACCTGGCGGGGTGGTTGGGAAATGTCGAGTATCTGATCGCGGCGGTCCTCGCCTCCCCCTGGTTCTGGCCGGGGGTTGCGGCCGGGGTCGCGGTCATCGTCGTGGTGGCAAGACTCTTTTCCCGGTAATCCGGATTCGCTGGGACCTCTTCGGACCCCCTCCTGCCGGGCTCTTCATTCCCAAGCGCGGTCATCGCCCGTTCGCCGGCCGAGTGAACACTGGCAAGTCTGTAAGCCTGCGAGGGTTTTCCCGCTGCTGCCGGTGCGGAACGATGAGATGTTTGTGAGATGGCCGTGTTAAAATCCCACATGTGATATGCGAGGAATTCATCCGCCGCCGGCAAAGTCCCTGATCTTTTGCCTGTGCCGGCGCAGGGAGCGGTCATGAAGTTGGACGAGCAGTGCTGCTGCCCGGTCTTCCCGGGCTGAAGCGACGGAGCCTGCGGTCATGCCGGAACGGTTTGAACAGTACGATGTTTTTGCTGAATTCACCGCTGGATATGTCTACAAGGGGGTTCGCAGCGGGGCGGAGTCGTTCCGGCTGGAATGGGTTGCGGGGGCGGTGGCGCCTATTTCCGGCTATAGTGCCGACGAGATACTGAAACTTGGCGGCTGGATGCCGCTGATCCACCCTGATGACCGGCCCACAGTGGCCGCTCATCTCCTTGACATGCTTCCGGGCGACCGCAAGACGATCAAGTTCCGGATAGTCAACAGGCAGCAGGAGGTTCGCTGGGTTTCGGAGAAGAATCGTTGTGAGGCCGGGGCCGCTGCCGGAGAGCTGGTTTTGTTCGGTGCCGTGACCGATGTGACCGAGCAGGCTCAGGAGGAAGAGGAGAGAAAGAGATACCAGGCCATGCTGTACCAGAACCAGAAAATGGAACTGGTCGGACGTCTGGCCAGTGGCGTGGCCCATGAGATCAACAATCCGGTCACCGGATTGGTCAACTGTGCCCAGTTGCTGATCAACCGCAATGCCGTCAGCGAAGAGCACCAGCCGATCCTGCATCGAATCATCCGCGAAGGGGACCGGATCGCGGCGATTGTGCAGAGCCTGCTCTTCTTCTCTCGCGACAGCGGGGAGGGGCGTGGCGTGTTCCCGGTACAGGATTTACTGGTCGACGTTCTGCAGATCTGCAGCAATCAGCTCGCCAAGGAGGGGGTTGATCTGCAGCTCGATGTGCCGAAGGCGGCCATCCCGATCAATGTCAACCCCCAACAGTTCGACCAGGTGCTGCTCAACCTGATCAGCAATGCCCAGTATGCCCTTCAGGAGCGCTGCCAGACTGTGGCCGGGGAGAAGGTCCTGAAGATCGCCGTCGAGCATGTGCCCGGAGATAGCGGCGACCTGTGCCGGATCAGGGTCGAAGACAACGGCACGGGGATCCCTGCCGCACTGCTGGAAAAGCTCGGTCAGCCGTTCGTCACCACCAAGCCGGCCGGGGTCGGGACAGGGCTTGGTCTGAGCATCAGCCAGGACATCGTCAGACGCCACGGCGGCGAACTGCGGATCAGCAGCCGCGAAGGGGCGTTTACGGAAGTCATCATCGAGTTGCCGTTGATGGCTGCCGACGACTGACGGTTGCGGAGGCTTCCGGCCGTTGCGCGACCTGCAAGCCGCTGTCCCGCCGGGTGTGCAGCGCCCGCCCTTGACCCGCCGCCCGCTCCCCGACATACTGACCCCATGGCTGCCACCCCCC
>VAUL01000049.1 GCA_005774545.1 Deltaproteobacteria bacterium
CCCCCCCTCTCCCCGGCACCAGCGCTGGCGCTCTTTGTTCCAAGCCGTCTGGGCGGCACTGGTCGGCGCGCTGTGGCTGAGCGGTCATGGGCTGGCGGCTACCGTCGTACTGCTGTTGGCCGCGCTGGCGTCGGCTCTCCTGCTCAAGCGCGCCGCCTGTGCGTTCGCCTGCCCGCTGTTCCCGGCCGGCGAACTGCTCTGGCGTAGCGGCCGGCGTCTTTTCGGCCGCAACCTGTCCCTGCCGTTCTGGCTTGACCTGCTGCTGCGCCCGGGGAAGTATCTCTTTGCAGGCTGGCTCCTCTTCACCCTTGCTAGGGAGGGGGCCGTCACCCTGCCGCCGGTCCTGCAGCCGCTGCTCCTGCCGTTACTCGTGGCGGTGCCGGTTCTCAGTCTTGCTCTGCAGATGCCGTGGTGCCGCTACCTCTGCCCGGCCGGCGCGCTGTTCGGGCTGGCCGCAACGCTCTCGCTGGCCAAGATCCGCCGCACTCCCCCCCGCTGCGTACGCTGCCACCGCTGCAGCAACCGCTGCCCAGCGAGCCTGCCGGTCATGCTGCGCACCACCGTACGTTCTCCGGAATGCTTCAGCTGCTACCGCTGCGTCGACGGCTGTCCCGCGCCCGGGGCCCTCGCTTTCGCGCTGCCGGCCGGGCGTGCGCTCCCGGCCCTCCTGGTCGGCCTGCTCCTCTCCGGGTTCCTGCTGGTCGCCCTCGCCGCCGGCATCGCGTCCGGCCTGTTTGCCGCCTCCCCCTAACGAAACGGCGGGACGCCCGCCCGGGCGCCCCGCCGTCATTTTCCCCCTGCCGTCGCGCGGCTACTGCAGTTCGTAGACCAGCACGGCGCTGTTGCCGTAACCGCCGTCGAACATGCCGCCGTGCGAGAACATGACCACCATGACGATCTCGTCCGCACCGTCGTTGTCGGCGTCCGCTACGCGGAAATCGGCCAGGTAGCCGCCCTGGGGCCGGGTCCGCCATTTCTCGACCATGGAGTAGCCGTCGAAGCCGACCGCCCGCAGGTGGCTGTTGCGAAACTGCCGGAAGAGACTGGTCGCGCGGATCCCCTCGTTGACCGGCACCAGCACCGTGCCATCCGGCAGCGGTTCGAGGCGGGCCTTGAGGAAGGCAAAACGGTTCATCGCCCCGGCGTCCTGCAGCTGTCGTTCGAAAGCGGTCTCCGAACCGCCGAAGTTCTCGCTGCTCTCCCACAGCGTCCGCCCGGTCGGGTCGACCAGCTTGAGCTTGTCGTCGATCGTCAGGCTGGCAAGGAGGGACTGGCCGTTGTTCTCGAGGAACGAGAAACCGAACAGCTCGACCCCCTTGGGAATCGCAATCGTCGCCCCCTTCTGCACGGTGTCGCCGGCCCGCGACAGGCGGAACAGCGGCCCGGCGAATTCACCGAACTTGCCGTTCGACTGCGGGTCGAGCTCCTGGCCGAGCAGCACCCGCCCCTCGCCGGGGAGGATCACGCTGCGCGTGAACCAGGGGATGTCCTGATTGACCGCCAGCAGCTGGCCGTCGCGCAATTCGACCAGCAGGGAGCGGACTTCCAGCATCTGCACCGACGAGAGATACAGCTCCATCCGTCCGTCACCGTTGAGATCGAGGCCATCGAGGGAGAGCGCCTTGCGCGACACCGGGAAATCGTACCGGGCGACGGGGCGCAGGTTGCCGGCGTCGATACGGCTGACCTCGAGACGGTCCTTGAAAGCCACGGCGACTTCCTTCTTGCCGTCGCCGTCCATGTCGCCGACTTCCAGCCCGATCGGGTGCCCCTCCTGGCGCGGCCCGTACCACACGCCGTCGCGGTTTTCGAACTGGGTGTTGTAGATCAGCCCGCCGCGCACCGATTGCGGCCCGCCGCTGGCGCGCCCAGGCATCGCCGTCGCCTGGCTGGCCGGGGCGATGATCGCCGGCGCCGTCGGCGCCGGTTGGGGTTGTGCCGCGACCGGCTGCTGGGGGACGATGAAGCCAAGGCCTCCCGGTCCCGGCGCGGGGGCGGCTGCGGTCGCCACTGTTGGGGCCATGCCGAACTGCTCGGGGCGGTAGAAGCGCAGCGGCTGCAGGGTGTGGTCCTTGACCGCCAGCCCCTGGGCGTTGAGGACGAAAACCAGCCCCGGTTCCAGCACCGCGGCCGGCTTCGCCCCCTGGTCGGGGCGGCCGGCCTGGGCGGCACTGTACGACTGCCAGTGCAGATCGGGGAGCGCCCCCTGCAAGGTCGCCAGCACCCCCTCTCCTTTGCCGGTATAGTCCCAGAAGGTCGCCGGCAGGCCGCTGAAGCGGCGGGCGACCTCACCCGCTTTGAGGTCGTCCGCGGAGCCGACCGGCAGCGCGTAGGAGTAGCCGCTCTTGACCTTGGTCACCCGCAGCACGGCCTTGACCGTCTCCAGGTTGCCGAGGGTCTGCTTGGTCACCGGGTGGACGATCGGCGCCCCCTTGAGGACCACGGCGAACAGATCGCCGGTCTGCACCCCCTGGGCGGCATCGGCATCGATCAGCCATTCCCCTGCCGTCGGCGCCGGGGCCACCAGGGTGGCCACCTTCGGCCCGAGATCGCGGGCGACCTCCGCCTCGAAGCCGGCCACGGCCGGCAGGGCGGAGAGCACCAAGACCACCCAGAGCAGCAGCGGCACCTTCAGCCATCCGGTACGATTACAAAGCATGCGGGAACCTCGCGGGTAAATTGGTAAAGGCGTATATTAGCGTAACGACACGGAGAAACCGAGAAGTTTTTTAAAGGGAAGGCCGGGCCTTGCGGCCCGGCCTTCCAGTGTTTCAACTGCCAGTTGCTGTGCCTTAGAACGGCACGTTGACCATCAGGTAGGCCTTGTAAATGCTGTCCGGGGCCGAGCTGCCGCGGGTCACGCCGTTGGCCGGGATATCGTTATTCTGCTCGGTGGTGTCGGCGTAGAAGCTGCCGAAGTCGGCGTAGGCGGCGTTCAGGCTGACGTCGACCTTCTCGAAGAACTTCTTGCCGACGCGCACGTCGGCTTCCCAGCCGAGAACCTTGCCGTTGGTGCGGACTTCCTCCAAGTCACCCTTGGCGTTGACGACCATCTGGTCGTCACGCTCGTTGTCCTGGGTGCTGTAGTAGCCGAGACCCCAGTTGGCGTACATGTTGTTCGGCAGGGTGTGGTTGCCGCTCAGCACGATGGCCCACAGGCCGTAGCCGGCGCGGGCGGCGTCGTCCATCGCGTAGCGCTCCTTGCCCCAGTTGCAGACGAACTTGTCGGTGAGGAAGATCATCTGGTTTTCGTTGACGAAGTCATACTCGCCAAAGCTGCCGAGCCAGTACTCGTTGTCGTTGTTCGACTCGTCGTCGGTGATGAAGATGCCGCGCACGCCGATGTTGCCGTTGGCCAGCTTCATCGTCGCCTTGGCCGACGCCGCCCAGGCCTGGCTGCTCTGGTCCTTCTTGTTGATGCCGGCAGCGGCCACGCCGCCGTCCCAGCGGTTGTCGAAGTCCACCGAGCCGCGCTGGTAGAGGACGAAACCGTCGACACCGATGTCGCCGAACTTGGCGTCGGCGGTCACGCCGTAGAACCAGACTTCGCCGTCGCCATGGTCGGCAAACGCGGTGCGGTCCATCCCCGGCAGACCGGTGACGATGTTCGCGCGGGTGTCGGTCACGTCGTTGGAGTCGAGGTAGTACACCGCGGCGCCGGCCTTGAAGCTGTCGCTGATCTTCTGGCTGATGGTCACGCCGTAGAAGTCGGTGTCGTCCCAGTCGCTGCCGGCATTGTTGACGCCCGACGCGGCCAGTGCGGTGGTGTTGGCGTTGTCGCCGTCGGCATCATTCTCGTCCCACTTGGAGTAGAGCAGGCCGATCGAGGTGTTGCCGATCTTGTGCTTGACGGTGATACCAGCCATGTCGGCGAAGCCGACCAGGCCCTGGAACTCGTCGCCGTAGGTCTGCAGACCGATGCGGGCGCTGGTGTCGCCTTCCTTCAGGTCAAGGTAGATGTGCTTGGTCTCGACGTTGACGCCGTCGGTGTCGAAGGCGCCGCCGTTGCCGCCGCCGCCCGGCACCGAGCCACCCCAGACGGTGTCGATCTCGGCCTGGTAGGTGATCGAGACGTTGTCGTTGAGGGTGTTGGTGACCTGGGCGCGGAAGCGCTGGTCGATGATCTGGCGGGAGTCGTTGTCCTGGGAGTCAACGTCCTTGATTTCACCGGAATAGGCCATCAACCGGTAGAAACCGCTGAACTTGATCTCGGCCAGGGCCGGGGTGGCAAGGGCCAGCATCAGGCCGCTTGCCAGGAGAATGCGGTTCGTCTTCTTCACTCTTGCCTCCTGAATTTCATGGGTTGAGGGTTAGGTGCCGGATATCCGGACACCCGGTCAACTTGGCGCAACCATCCGTTACGGGGTTGGTGCATTGAACTCGTAGCCGCAGGCCGGGCACTGCACCCGAACCTTATCCTTGCCCCCGGTCGCCGCGCAGGCCACCAGCGAGAGAGCCAACAGGCTCATCGTCAGCAAGGAAACCAGCTTCTTCATCCGGTCACCTCCTTTCGTCAGATTCGCTGTTACACGCGATCCGCGGCCACCGGGCCGGGCGGAAAACAGTAGCAACCGCAACCATCCACAGCAATTTATTACAACATCAGTGCCAAATCTTCAGGCGGTGAAATATTACCGAAACCCCTCGGAAATTGCACGTTTTTTTTGCAAGAGCCAACCTCAAGGCCGGCAGACGACCCGGGAGCAGCCCTTTCGTGTTGCCGCAAAACCACAAACGGTGTGGCATATCGGCAACGGCCACTGTGCAAAACCACAGTCAGGCGCCGGCCGCCTCGAGCATCTTCCTGATCTCCGCCGCCGGCAGGAACGTTGCCGCCGCACCGTTGTCGTATCGAACCTTCTGCTCGCGATCGACCACCAGCAGTCGCGGAATGATGTAGATGTTGTACCCCTTGTACACCTGCATGTCGTCCAGCAGCACGACATGGGTCATCGGGAAACTCTTCCCCTCCAGATAGCGGGCGATCATCTCCGGACTGTCCTGCAGGAACACCTCGACAAAAACGACGTCTCGCTCCTTGAGGAAATCGCCGAGGCTGGCGATCTCCCTGGACATCTGTCCGCAACTCGGGCACCAGGTCGTCGCCAGCTTGAGGAGCACGACCCTCCCCTTGAAGTCGGCAAGGCTGACGCTTTTCCCGTCCAGGGCCTTGAGTGTGAACCCCGGAGCCGGCCGGCCGACTTCCACGGCCCCGGCTAGAGCCGGGGCAAGGACCAGGGCCAAAAGGATGAAAAAGAGCGGGATCTGTTTTTTCATGCTGTCTTATAGTTTTAAAACACTGTGTTAAATATATTCGGGTACCGGTGGTGTGTCAACAGAAAACACTCCCGCCGAGACGTCGTAGACCGCTATTTTCCCGGCTCGCAGAGTTCCGTCAGAACCCCGCCGCTCGCCTTGGGGTGGAGAAAGGCGATGCGCGTGTGGTGGGCGCCGACTCGCGGCGTTTCATCGATCAGCCGCACCCCCTGTTCCTTGAGACCGGCAAGCCGTTGCTCCAAGCCATCGACCTGGTAGGCGAGATGATGAATGCCCGGGCCGTTCTTTTCCAGGAACTTCGCTACCGGTGAATCCGGAGCCGTCGGCTCGAGCAACTCGATGCGGCTCTCGCCGATGACCAGGAAAGCGACCTTGACCTTCTGCTCCTCGACCACCTCGGTTCCCTCGAACTCCAGACCGAGAGTCGCGGTGTAGAAGGGGAGCGCCTCGTCAATGCTGGCGACCGCGATACCGATATGACTGATCTTCTTAGGCATGATCATAGCACCTTTTCGTTAAGGTTATGTGACACCGGGGTTAAATTTCCCCCCGCCGGACAAGGGAGCCGGGCTACCCCCTCCGGAATACGTCCAGCAGGCGCCGGGCCGCGGCACCGGGGGTGGTGACGCCTCCGGCCACGCTCTCCTGCAGTTGCGGCAGCAGCGCCTCCACCTTGGGGTGGCGCAGGAACGTCTCCTTGAGGTCATCCATCAGCAGCGTCCACATCCAGTCGCTGTTCTGCAGCGCGCGCTTGGCAGCAAACTCGCCACTTTGCCGCATCGCCGCCCTGAACGCTTCGACCGTTTCCCACACCGCACCGATCCCCTCGCCGTGCAGGGCGCTGCACAGCAGGACCGGCACCTGCCAGCAGGGGCTCTTCGGGGCGAGCATGTGCAGGGCGTTGACGCACTGCTGGCGGGCCAGTTCCGCCCGCGGGCGGTTGTCTCCTTCGGCCTTGTTGACCAGGATGGCGTCGGCGATCTCCATCACGCCGCGCTTGATCCCCTGCAGCTCGTCGCCGGCGTTGGGCAACTGCAGCAGCAGGAAGAAGTCGACCATCGACGCGACCGTTATCTCCGACTGGCCGACACCGACGGTCTCGACGATGACGACATCGAAGCCGGCCGCCTCGCAGATCAGCATCGTCTCGCGGGTCTTGCGCGCCACCCCGCCCAGGGTTTCGCCCGCCGGCGAGGGGCGGATGAACGCATTCGGATCGCGGGACAACTCCTCCATGCGGGTCTTGTCCCCGAGGATGCTCCCTCCCGAGCGCTGCGACGACGGATCGACGGCCAGCACCGCCACCTTGTGCCCCCGGGCCGTCAGGTGCAGGCCGAAAGCCTCGATGAAGGTGCTTTTCCCCGCGCCCGGCACCCCGGAGATGCCGATGCGAATGGCGTTGCCGGTATCGGGGAGGAGGTCGTCGAGCAGGGTGGTTGCAGCAAGGGAATGATCGAAGTTACGGCTCTCGACCAGAGTGATCGCCTTGGCCAGAGCGCGGATATTGCCGGAACGGACGCCGGCGGCGAGATCGTGGAGGATGGTCATTGGGTCGGCAGACAAATCGCAGGGGCGGGTTTCCACCCGCCCCTGCATCATTGATCAGCTAGGGCCGTTTACTTCCGCTTTTCCTCGATGGCATCGAGCGTCTGGGTGGCCGAGGTGACGATCGGGGTTCCGGGGCCGAAGATGCGGGCGGCGCCGGCCCGATACAGATCGTCGTAGTCCTGGCGCGGGATGACCCCGCCGCAGACCACGGCGATATCCGCGGCGCCGAGGCGTTTGAGCTCATCGACCAGTTGCGGCACCAGCGTCTTGTGGCCGGCCGCAAGACTGGACACGCCGACCACGTGGACGTCGTTCTCCACCGCCATCTTCGCGGCTTCCTCGGGGGTCTGGAAGAGCGGACCGACATCGACGTCGAAGCCGGCGTCGGCGTAGGCGGTCGCCACTACCTTGGCGCCGCGGTCATGGCCGTCCTGCCCCATCTTGGCGATGAGGATGCGCGGCCGGCGCCCTTCGCGGGCGGCGAAGGCGGCAATCCGCTGCTTCAGTTCACCGAATTCCTTGTCGCGTTCGACCACGGCCCCGTACGCTCCCGACACCAGCTTGATGTCCGCCTTGTGGCGGCCGAAAACCTTCTCCATGGCGTCGGAGATCTCGCCGACACTGGCGCGCAGGCGGGCGGCTTCGACGCACAGGCCGAGAAGGTTTTGCTCCTCATTCTGGCACGCGGCGGTGATGGCGGCAAGAGCCCGCTGGCAGGCCGCCTCGTCGCGGGTCGCGCGCATCTTCTTGAGGCGGGCGATCTGGGCTTCGCGCACCGCGGTGTTATCGACTTCCAGCACCTCGATCGGCGCCTCTTCCTTGAGCCGGTACTTGTTGACGCCGACGATGACGTCGCGCCCGGAGTCGATGGCGGCCTGCTTGCGGGCCGCCGACTCCTCGATGCGCAGCTTCGGCATCCCCGACTCGATCGCCTTGGTCATGCCGCCGAGCTCCTCGATCTCGGCAATGATCTTGCGCGCCTCGGCGACCAGAGCGGCGGTCAGCGACTCGACGTAGTAGGAACCGGCCAGCGGGTCGACCACCTTGCAGATTCCGGTCTCTTCCTGGATCACCAGCTGGGTGTTGCGGGCGATCCGCGCCGAGTGGTCGGTGGGGAGGGCGATCGCCTCGTCAAGGGCGTTGGTGTGCAGCGACTGGGTGCCGCCCAGCACTGCGGCCAGCGCCTCGATGGTGGTGCGGATCACGTTGTTGTAGGGATCCTGCTCGGTCAGCGACCAGCCGGAGGTCTGGCAGTGGGTGCGCAACGCCAGCGACTTGGCGCTCTTCGGCTCGAAGCGCTGCATCAGCTCGGCCCACAGGGTACGGGCGGCGCGCAGCTTGGCGGCCTCCATGAAGAAGTTCATGCCGATGGCGAAGAAGAACGACAACCGCGGGGCGAAGGCGTCGACGTCCAGGCCGCGGGCGGTGGCGGTCTTGACGTACTCGAGGCCGTCGGCCAGAGTGAAGGCCAGTTCCAGGGCGTTGTTGGCCCCGGCCTCCTGGATGTGGTAGCCGGAGATCGAGATCGAGTTGAAGCGCGGCATGTACTTGCTGGTGTACTCGATGATGTCGGCGATGATCCGCATCGAGGGGGCCGGCGGGTAGATGTAGGTGTTGCGGACCATGAACTCCTTGAGGATGTCGTTCTGGATCGTCCCGGCCAGCTGCTCCTGCTTCACCCCCTGCTCCTCGGCGGCGACGATGTACATGGCCATGATCGGCAGGACCGCGCCGTTCATCGTCATGGAGACCGACACGTCCTGCAGCGGGATGCTGTCGAAGAGGATCTTCATGTCCTCGACCGAATCGATGGCGACGCCGGCCTTGCCGACGTCGCCGACCACCCGCGGATGGTCGGAGTCGTAGCCGCGGTGGGTGGCCAGGTCGAAGGCCACCGACAGCCCCTGCTGGCCGGCGGCCAGGTTGCGGCGATAGAAGGCGTTGGACTCCTCGGCGGTGGAGAAGCCGGCGTACTGGCGCACGGTCCACGGCTTGCCGGCGTACATGGTGGCCATCGGCCCGCGGGTGAAGGGCGGCAGCCCCGGCAGGGTGCCGAGGGATTCGAGGCCTTCCAGGTCGGCGGCGGTATAGAGCGGCTTGACCGTAATCCCCTCGGGGGTTTCCCAGGTGAAGCGATCGAGGGAGTCGCTCTTGCATTCCTTCTTCGCCGCGGCTTCCCACTCGGCCAGGGTCGGTTTCTTGAAGTCGGACATGGGGTAAATCCTTTTCGTCATAAAATCCCCCTCGCCTTGACAGGAAGGGGTTGGGGGGCGGGAAAATCGGTTGTTACCGGGTGACCACCGCGAGCACCTGCACGACCTCGCCTTCGCAGGCCAGCAGCCGGTGCTTGAGAGAGGCGTCGAAGTAGACGGCATCCCCCTCCTCGAGGACGATCCGCTCGTCTTCGAGCAGCACTTCGGCGCGCCCCTTGAGGATCAGCAGAAACTCCTCGCCGTCATGGTTGTAGAGCTCCTCCTCCTTGGCCCGCTCGGTAACGGTCAGCACGAACGGCTCCATCCGCTTGTTGCGCTTGCGGAAGGAGAGTGCCTCGTAGGTATAGCCGTGGCCGGTGCCGGCCTTGGAAATGACCCGGCTGACCACCCGCCGGTCGACCTTGCGCACCACCTCGTACTTGCGCTCGGCCTCCTCCTCCTCGAAGAACATGCCGATCTTGACATCGAAAAACCGGGCCAGCTTGGACAGCGTTGCGATCGGGGGGGAGACGTTATTGTTTTCAATCTGCGAAATAAGCGCCGGGGAAAAACCGGTTTCGCGGGCGACATCCTGCAGGGTCAGCTTGCGCGCCTTGCGCAATCTCTTGATTTTACTGCCGATGTTGAAATCCATCACCCACATCCCGGACAGAATAGAAAATGGTTTTACAAAGTGGTGAATTTATAGGAAACCCCTTGAAAAGTCAACCAGTCTGTTTATTCAGGGTAAAAGTCGTTTAGCGCGACTGAAGAGCAAAAGCGGAAATGCCAATCTAAACGGAAGCCGCGAAAAAACTCTGATATTTTCAAGTGTTAGCAAAAGCGCCGACGCTCTCTGCAACACGTCTGCGGCAATTATAAAAAATCGGTCTGCCCTGCAAAACGCAGAACCAGCCTAACATGCCGTTTTAACAAGGATTTTCCATATTTTTCGCTTGCATCGCGCTTTTCCGGGGGTATAGTTTGATCACATAAGAGTTTGATTTTGCGTGATCCGGAAGGGATCAACGAAAGGAGCGACCCCATGCAATGCCCGGTCTGCAAGCATCGCTACAACAAGGAAATCGACCTTCATGCCGACGGCTTCGACGAGGCGCTGTTCACCTGCGCCGTCTGCGGCAGCAGCTGGATGATCAACCACGGCCTCAGCGAAGTGGTCAGCGACACGCAGAAACATTCGTTCCTCGCCGCCACCACCGAGTGCGTCGAAGCCGACGACTACTATCTGGCGGTCTGAATACGCCAGGCACACCGAACCGCAATCGGCCGCCAACAGAAAGCCCCGCCTTGCCGGCGGGGCTTTCTGTTGCTTTCGTGCCGGGGCACATCCGCAGAGAGCTTACAGAATGGCCTTCAGATAGAGGGAGGTACGGTCGCGCCGCTCCTTCTCGACTTCGGCCGGATCGACCTCGACGAACTTCTCGTCCGGGGTAACCTTGAAGATCGGCTGCCCCTTCTGGACGATGATCCCCTCGGTGCCGTCGATCAGGATCTTGTCGACCGTCCCGGCGAATGGCGCCGGAATCTTGTTGAACATCTTCATGACTTCGAGGATGAAGAGCGGCTGCCCTTTTTCGAAGTGGTCCCCCTCCTTGACGAAGGGCGGCATCCCCGGCGCTTCCTGGGCGTAGTACATGCCGCCGCCGGGGGTGACGATCTCGTCGGCCTTGGTGGCCGGCGGCGGCACCAGCACCTTCTTCATCGCCGCCTGCAGATCCGGGTCGTTGAGGTAGGCAGGAATCGTGACCTCGAGGTCATCCTCGACCTTGAAGGCGTAGAAGTCGGTCTTCTCAGCGATCAGCAACAACAGGCCGAGCAGTTCGTTGCCGATCTCGAAGCCGAAGTGGGCGGCCCGAATCTTCTCCCAGGTGGCGGCATCGTAGCCGCCCTGCGGCTTCTCCTTGGCCAGGATGTCGTTGAGCTTGACGAATTCGTCCTTGCCCAGGTTGAACTTGGCCCGCAGTTCGGCATAGAAGGCCAGGGCACTCTCGAGCAGGTCGCGGTCGTGAGTCCAGATGACCTCGGCGGCCGGGGCGTCCTCGCGCCAGGTCATGTTGAGGTATTCGTAGGTCTCCTCCAGCACCACCAGCGGGTTGCGCAGCCAGACCAGCTTTTCCCCGTCCAGCTTGAAATTCCTGCGGTTGATGCTCAGCCAGCCGGCGAGGAGGTGCGGATCGCCCAGCAGCCGCTCCATCGGCCGGGTGATCAGGGTCCCCTTGCGGTCGAGCGTTTCGGAGACCAGCTTCTTGGTTTCCGGATCGCTGCCGTACAGCGTCACATAGTGTTTCTTCATCGCCAGGAAGGCGTAGACGTAGTCGATCTTGTTGGCCTCTTCCTTGAGCCGCCCGACCAGGGTCAGGTAGGGGACGACGAAGCGGGTCGTCGGCTTGGCCATGACGTTCTGGCCGAGGAACCAGTTGACCAGGCCGTAGTGGAACTCGAGGTTGGTCGCCAGGTTGGTGCCGCGCAGCACCGTGCTGCGCAGAACCTTGGCCAGCTGCTCGTAGCTGTCGAGGCGGTCCTCCCCCTTGGTCAGGAGCAGGGCGATGTTGGAATCGTAGGCGCCGGCCAGGTGATAGCGCATGAACAGGCCGGTATCGGGGTTTTTGATGCAGATCCCCTGGTCATCGCGAATCTCCCCTTCGATCGGCGCCGACCAGTAGCGGATGTAGCCGCCGGCGCTCGGGCTCAGCGAGCAGTCGGTGGCATTCAGGCGCGCTTCGGCACCGGCGCCGAAGCGCGGGATGCGCTCGGGCTTGGGCAGGCGCTTCTTGTGGCGGGCGCAGAGCGCCATGGCCTCGATCAGCGACTCGACGACGAAGAAGTCGTTCTTGTTCTTGGGGTTGGTGAACTTCAGCGCGTAGACCAGTTCGGTGACCCGGTGCTCGACCTGGATGCGGGTGTTGACCTCCATGAAATAGTAGCGGTCACGGTCGACAATGCACTCGAAGGTCGAGGCCGAATCGAGGCCGACGGCCTTGCCGAAGTTGGCGGCGTCGACTTCCATGCGCTCGAGGGTCTTGAGATCGGTTTCCAGCGCCTTGACCTGGGCCTTGCGGCCGGCCTTCTTGGCCTTGGCAATTTCGCTGGCCAGCCCTTCCTGGGTCACCGAAATCTCCAGGAGCTTCTGTTCGTGCATCTGCAGCGAACAGTCGCGGCCGCCAAGGGCGATGCACCAGTCACCGTTGCCGAGCAACTGGATCTCGTTGTGCCGGGTCTGCTCGATGTTCAGCTCGATCAGCACGTTCTTGTTGTCGCCGACGCCGTTGGCCTTGACCTCCATCAGGACTTCGCGCACCAGACCGGGAGCCTCGGCCGCGGCTTTCTTGATGTCGGCGTCGCCCGGATTCTTCTTGGTCAGCAGCGAGGCGCCGAGAATGCGCTGCCCCTTGCCGCCGCCGCCACCGATCGCCTTGAGGCGGATGCGCGCGCCGGGGAAGCTCTTGAACATCGCGGCGCATTCCTTCTCGACCTGGGCGCCGAGTTCGTCCATGGAAAAGAGGTCGATCCCCTTGTCGTAGGAGGCGAACAGGATGTGATCGGCCAGGTCCTCGAGGCCGAGCTTCTTGTCGTCAAGCACCTTCTTGTCGCACGTCAGCCCTTCGGCCTTGACCAGCGCCAGCAGGGCCTCGCGGCTCGGATGCTTGGCCACCAGGGTGCGGGCGGTGACGTTGTTGACCCCGGGGGTGACCGAGACGCCGACGTTGAGGGCGGTCCGCTTGGCCTCGTCCTTCTTGCCGGCGCCGCGTTGGGTCGCCGAGCAGGGGCCGATGAAGGTCAGGCCGGCGTTCTCGATGGCGGCGACGAACTCGTCGTCCTCGGCCATGAAGCCGTAGCCGGCAAAGATCGAATCGTAGCCGTTGTCCTTGGCGATCTGGATGATCTGGCCGATGCGCTCGACGCGCTCCTCCTTGGAGGCGCCGGTGTAGTCGGGGACGCGGTGAACCCGGTTGGGATCGGTGATCTGGCGCAATTCCGGGGAGAGCGCGTTCGGGTAGACGATCGAGTCCTTCTCGGAGAGGAGGATGCCAACGTGGGTCATCCCCATCTCGGCGAAGACGTCCATCGTCTCCTTGCGGATCGGGCCGCGGCAGACGATCAGCGGCTTGAGGTCCTCGCAGGCGAAGGAACGCACCCACTCGGAGGTCGACTGGCCCAAGCGGCGATCCCGGTGGATCAGCGGATTGTTTTTGTAAAGGTCGGTCATTGTTCTCTATCTCCTGGTCTCGTCCGGGATCGAATTAATGGAATTCGCGCTGCGGCCCGCCCATCGGCTCGGGCTTGTAGTGCCGCATCAGGAAGTTCAGGTTCTCGCCCAGCACCTGGCGCAGGTCGGTGGGCATGACGATCGAGGAGATCGAGCCGAGGGCCAGGCCTTCCTTGGGATTCATCAGTTCCTTCTCGTAGCGCTGGTTGAGCGCGGCTTCCTGGGCCTTGAGCCACTCGGCCGCCTCTTTCTCGGCATCCTTCTTGGCGGCGCTGCCTTCCATGCCGGCGGCGGTGCGCTCTTCGATCCCCTGCTTGATCATGCCGGCCACGGCGCTGCGGATCTTGCGCAGTTCGTCCTTGTAGACGAACTCCTTGCCGGCCGGCCCCATGACGGCCAGGCGGGTGGTCGGCAGCGCCAGCACCAGGTCGGCGCCGGTCGGGTAGTTGTTGTAGGAGGCGTAGGCGCCGCCGAAGGCGTTGCGGATGATCAGCAGGATGCGCGGCGTCCGGATGTCGACGATCGAGTCGAGCATCGAGCGGCCGGCCTGGACGATGCCGCGGGCTTCCTGCTCGCGGCCCGGGAGGAAGCCGGTGGTGTCCTCCATGAAGATCATCGGGATGTTGTAGATGTTGCAGAACCGGTTGAAGCGCGCGATCTTCAGCGCCGAATCGCAGTCGATCTGACCGGAGGCCACCGCCGAGTTGTTGGCGACGAAGCCGACGACGTGGCCACCGAGACGGCCCAGCGCGGTCACCGCTTCCTTGGCGCGATCCGGCTGCAGTTCGAAGTAGTCGCCGTGGTCGCAGATCTGCTGAATGATGATGGAGATGTCGAAGGGGGTATTAAAGCCGGTCGGCGAGTTGAACGCCTTCTTCAGCAGGGTGTTGATCTCCCAGGTCTTGCGCTCGAGCGGATCGCTGGTTTCCTGGAAAGGCGCCAGGGTGAAGTTGTTGTCGGGGATGTAGGAGAGCAGGCGCGCCGCGGTCCGCAGGGCGGCCACCTCGTCGGCCACGGTCAGGTCGGCGACGCCGGAACGGCCGTGGACCTTGGGGCCGCCGAGCTCCTCGGGGGTGATGTCTTCGCCGAGCACCGACTTGACCACGCCGGGGCCGGTCAGGCCGAAGAAGGTATCGGCCGGCTGGATGACGAAGCTCCCCTGGCGCGGCAGGTAGGAGCCGCCGCCGGCGTTGAAGCCGAACATGCACATGATCGAGGGGACCACGCCGCTGATCTTGCGCAGCGCGGTGAACGCCTCGGCGTAGCCGTCCAAGCCGCCGACGCCGGCCGGGACGAAGGCGCCGGCGGAGTCGTTCATGCCGATCAGCGGGATCCCCTTTTCACCCGCCAGACGGAAGAGGTTGGCCAGTTTGCGCCCGTTGGTGGCATCGATCGAACCGGCGCGCACCGTGAAGTCGTGACCGTAGACCGCGACGTCGCGACCGTTGATGTTGAGGATGGCCGTGACCAGCGAGGCGCCGTCGAGGTTCTTCCCCCAGTTCTGATAAAGGACGTTCGGCGCCTTGCTGGAGAGGACGTTGAGGCGCTCCCAGACCGTCATGCGCTTCTTGAAGTGCTGCTTCTCGATCTGGTCGATCTTGACCGACTTGACCGGCCGCTGGATCAGGTCATAGCCTTCCTTCATCACCTCTTCGTAGCCGCCGGTCTTGCCGCGGATTTCGCCGGGGATGGTGAATTCGACCTTCTCCTGGGTATTGAACGGATTCTTCAGTGAAGGCTTGATCGTGGTCTTGGACATCTGCGCCATCCTTTTCGATGAATGGAATAAAGTGCCGGCTGCCGTGCCCGCCGGAGCGGGCCGGTGCTTCCGGTTGTTGATCGACGGTGGTCCGTGTGGTGTCGCGAAGCCTGATAAAATGGGGTTTTATCCCCGCCCGATATAGCCCAGGACTCCTTCATGTGTCAATGGGAAATTCACTGCTGTTAAACCGCGCTTTACTGAGATTAAAGCCAGCCGCCCGCCTCCAAACCTTTTTTGGACCACTTCGCGGCAGAGCGCCGGCTGCCGGGCCGCCGTTGACTTTCGGAGAGGGTTTGCCGCATGATGAACCATCATTCCCACGCCGCAGGGCGGCGTCCGCGAGGTTCCATTTTGCCCCAGTTGTTTCCGGATTTTCCCGTCGGCGTGCAGCTTTGGCCCCAGGCACGGCGCCGCCCGCGCGTGCTGCGCGAGGGCTACACCTTCTCCCTCCTGGAAAATTCCACCGATACCTACCATTTTTCGGTTCTCGCCGGCATGCAGCGAACCCGCCGGGTCTTTACCGATTTCGCCCGGGCGCTCCCCGACGAGGCGTTCTTCATCCTCGAGTTCTACACCAGCGAACCGACCGACAGCGACGGGGAGGCCCCGGTCCCGGTCGTCCACTATTCGCCTTACCTGCCGGTCGGCGAAATCCTTGAGACTCTTGAACCCTACTGGGACCGGCTGCTGAACGACGGCTTCGTCGGTTTCGGCATCGCCAGCAACTGGGCCAGCCAGGAGCTGTTCTACTCCGAGGAGAAGCTGCTCACCTGCTTCACCGACCACCATATCCGCTTCATGGACCAGCTGGCCCGCGCCGGCGTGCCGCACCGACCGGAGCTGCTGCTGCACACCGACCTCGGCCACGACCACCTCTCGCTCCTCTGCCTCGAGCGCGCCAACCTGCCGGCCAGCCTGCGGGGCTACAGCGACCGCGATCTGGACTACGCCACCTTCTGCCGGGAGCTGCTCGAACTGTTCGGCATGTACCCGGTCGAGGAGAGCCTGTCGTTCTTCTTTTCCCGGCGCGAACAGGCCCTGATCGACGAGTTGCTCCGCGCCCATCCGGAATTTGCCGACTATGCCGAGGAGGACTTCGGCGCGCTGCTGCTCGACTGGAATGATTTCGTCACCGAGTGCGGCACCCGCTTCGAGGGGGATCTCTGGGAATACCGCCAGGGCCTGCGCCTGCGCGACATGATCCAGTACGTGATCGCCTCGACCCCGGAACCGCTGTGCACCCGGATCGGCCAGGCGCTTCTGGAGCCCGACGAACGGTTCCGCCAGAACCTCACCGACCGCCGCAAGCGGCTCGACGCCCCGCAGCCGGCCCCGTCGGCCGAGGATCATTTCTGGTACAACGGGGTGATTCGCCATGCCGGCGTGGACCTGAGGAGAGACCTGATCCGCCACGGCTGGTACAAGCCTTAGCCGGTTGTTGAAAAGCACCCACCTGCGGCGTTGCCCTTGGCCTCGTCGCTGCGGCGTACCTTGGGGTACGCCTCGCTTCTCGGCCTGCGGGCGCCTTGCATCTGGGCACTTTTGAACAACCGGTCGCATCTTGCCGTTTATTCACCTCCAAAACCCGGAACCCGACTCAATGATCCTGCTGATCGCCGCCGTCCCCCTGGAAACCGAACTGCTGCGCCGGGAGCTGGCGCCGTGCGCGGTGCAGCGCTGCGGCGGACAGCCCCTCTATCAGGGGGTGCTGGCCGGGGAGCAGGTCGCCCTGCAGCACAGCGGCGTCGGGAAGGCCAACGCCGCGGCGGCCGCGGCGCTGCTCCTCGACAGGCTGCAGCCGGAGGCGGTGCTCTGCTTCGGCTGTGCCGGCGCCTACCAGAGCAGCGGGCTGCGGGTGGGTGACCTGATCCTGGCAACGGAAGAGGTTTACGGCGACGAAGGGGCGGCGGTGGCCGACGGCTTTCTCGACATGCAGGCTCTCGGCCTGCCGCTGGCCGAACGCGGCAGCGAGCAGTGGTTCAACCGCTTTCCGGCCGACCCCGAGCTGCTGGCCCACGGGCAGCGCCTGATCGGCAAAGCCCTGGGCGCCGGGCAGCGCCTGGTCTGCGGACCGCTGGTCACCGTCTCGGCCTGCTCCGGAACGACGGCGGCCGGCAACCTCCTCGCCGCGCGCACGGACGGGGCGGGGGAGAACATGGAGGG
>VAUL01000050.1 GCA_005774545.1 Deltaproteobacteria bacterium
GAGCAGCAGGGCGAGGAGCCGGATGACGGTCTTCACTGGGAACCTCCTTCGGGCGGGCGGGCGCGCTTGCGCCCGGCGGGTTGTCTGTCCGGGGCGGAACGCGGGGGCGCTGCCGCGCTGCCGGAGGGGCGGCGCATAAAGAACCAGGTGGCGCCCCCCGCGCCGAAGCTGCACAGGAGCAGCAGGATCCCGGCCGGGCTCAGGCTGACCCCGCCGCCCGGCCAGAGGAGCACCTCGCGGTTGATGGACGGGTAGCCGTGCCCGACCAGGTAGAGATCGACGATCGTGACGGCCAGCGCGACGACGAACGCCGTGGCAATGGCCACGCCGACGCTGACGAGAGATCGGAGGAGGAGGTGTTTCAATGGGAAGTTCGCCAATACGGGTCACGGCTCTGTTAAAGCCGGGTCTTTTCTCCCGAAGAGCTTGCCGCCTTGAAAATGTTGTTCTTCTCGAACAGTTGCTGCGCCTTGGCCTTCTCCGCCTCGGTGAAGTGCTTGATCCTGACAGAATTCCGGTCGAGATACAACGCCACGCCGAGGTTCACCAGCTTATCCATCTCCGTTTCGCCATGTTTGGCGAGGAAAGAATATGGCCAAGGCGCTGACGGGCTCCTCATGTTAGCTCTCTTGGCATATTCAAGGCATGCCCCTAGATATTTTTTATCATGGGTTTTTTCATAAAGCCATTCGCACAACTCAGCAAGATTGTACAAAGAGAAACTTGATTCGACGGGCAGCAAGAGGTAGGCCTGACGTATTTGTTGCAAAGCGTGATCAGCCTTGTCCCCCAGCCCGGCGAGAACCCCCTCCGCTAGATAATAGCCTTGCCCTTTGCCGTTTTTGACTGTGAACTCATCGAATACCTTGCGAAACACTTCCCGCTGGTTGGCATAATGGTAGCCTGCCGCCAAATAGGGAAGAAAACGGCTGTCAATCAAATCGAGCCTGCCGGTGTCCGTCAACAGCATTTTTTCATATTCGCCCTTTTGAAAGTTGTTGTAGGTGCGTAGCCGGCGCTCATTCATCGAATCCGCCGGCAGGATTGCAAACGACGTCTCGCCAATCCGCTTGCCTGGCTTCCGCGTCTGCTCGGACGCTCTCGTCATCAGCGAGGGTGTTGTTTCCGGCACCCTGTTGACCATGTTTAAATCATGCAGGTACAAAAAATTCGCATCGGACGGCTCCTCTTTAATCCACCCGGCGATCTCTTCATCCGACTTCCCCTGAACGCGCATCCCGTAAAGGACAGAGTACAACACCCCAGAAACGACCTTGTCCGGGGGGGTGCGCTTGAAGACCGCATCGGCTATCTCGTGATAGCCCATGGCATGAAGCAGGACGATGTAATCTTCTATGCTGCTAGAGGATTGGTACCGTTTGATTGCATATAAATAACTCACGGCCGCCTCGGCCAGCGCTCCCTTTGTCAAAGCAGAGAGCGCGGCGGCCTTCATTTCACTCTCCGAGCCAGTCTGATATTGTTGGGCTACAGTAAAGAGCTTTTGGGCCTTATCAATTTCGCCCAGTTTGAAAAAAATCAGCGCGGCGTCAAAGGCTTTATGCGAAAGCGCCACGCCATCCGGGGACTCCTTGCTTGCAAAGGGTGGGTAACCGGAAAGGATGTCAAAGGCCTCCTGCACCTTGTCGTCCTTGACGGCCATCTTTCCGAGTTCCAGATAGGCATTCCAGTCCATTTTGTTCGCCGCCATAGCGTCCTTATAATGCGACTTGACGCCCTCGGGATCGTTGTCTTTTTTGCGCCTTTCGGCGAGCAGGGCGCTCCGGTCCGGGCTGCCGACAAACCGGCCCCCGATTCTCTCAAACAGTCCTTCCAGGTCCTTTTCACGACCGGGACGGCTGTAATACTTGTGGAGCCGCTCCACAACCCAAAAGCTAGAATTTGTATAGGCCAGGGAGTTTTCCAGGGATTCCGCGGTGACTTCGCCCCGCAGCCGACTCCGATAGTAACGTTTCGGGAAATCCATGTCGTAAATGGCCAGGTCGGCGCCATCCTGCCCCTGGTCCCAGAACTCCGAGACAAGGATGAGTCTGTCCGCGGCCTTTTTCCGCAAGACTTTTTCCGCCCCCTGACTGTCTTTAGCTTTCAACGAAAAGGCATTGGCCTTCAGCTTGGTCAAATAGGGGTGGTCCATGTATGCCGGCTCATACTCCCCGATCTTTTCCAGGGCTTCATCGGCAAGGGCGCGCAGGGAAACGGACCTGTAGACGGAATCGCAGAGGTTTGCCTCGCTGGTGACGAAAAGCAGGTCGAGGTAATCGCCTTTCTGCAGCCGCCTGATATCGGCATCGCCGTATAGCCGCGCACCGTCCTTGTCGAGCGTCTGCTTGTAGTGCTCATAGGGGCTCAGCTGCGCACGCTTCCCATCCTCCGGAGATTCGCCGAGGGCGGCCAGGCCAAGCGCCAGACTGTCGGCGGTGAACCCCTCGATGGGGAAAACCTCGTCCATCAACGCCTTCACCAGAATGTTCGGCTGCGTCTGCCAACGCCAACGGTTCAACGCCCTCCTGGCAACGAGCGGGAGCCATTCGGGCGTTTCCGCGGTGATTTCCTGAAGGGCTTTCTCCTCAATGGGTTTCTTGGTGTATTCCCAGCAAAGCTCCTGGTATTCAATCTGGGCCAGCAGTCTTTTAAACGGGTTGTCGATCCCCTTGCTGGCCTGTTCCAGTTCCGCCAGGTTGCCGTTGAGGTAGGCAAGCAGCGCTTTTTCTTCAGGTGTTGACGGCTTTCCGAGAACCTTGAGTGCGGCCGGGCGTCTGCTCAGATGCATGAGCGCCCGGGCGAGAAGCAGCTTTCGGTCGGCAACGGACGTCTTCATTCCCCACGCAGCGACGAAAGACCGCTCGATAAGGTTTTCCCTGGCCGGGGCCGGATAAGGGAACAGGATGCCGAGGAGTTGCAGCGAATACACCTCTTCCAGCGGCGACAGTGCTTTTGCGCCGAACAACTCGGCAGGCGATGCCGGCAGATTCAAGGGCTGTCCCGCGACCTCAACCAAGGGAAGCTTGTCGCCTTTCAGGCCGATGCCGTCGAGCAGGTCGTCGAGACACGCCAGGAGAGCCTGGAAGGGCAATTGCTCGTCGGAGAACGGCAGTTCGCCCCGCTCCCATTGGGAATATCGACCATTGTCACTGAATTTGCCGCGATTGTCGGCGAGCATGTGGACCACCCGGATCGTCATCTTCCCCCGACCATCGTGGCCGGCCATGGGCATGACGATCCGCTTGGCCTTGAGCTGTTCCGCAAGCTCATAAATTCTCTGCCGGTCGAAAATCCGCTTTTTGTCGCCAAGCGCCCTTGCCACCAGGGTCGGGTTGGGGAGCGAATAGCCGTTGTGGCGCATGCGTTCATGAATGAACTTGGTCATCAGCGACCGTTCAATGCGATCAAAGGCATAGCCGTCGACCTGGAGCGGAACCAGCAGGGTGTCGAAGGTCCCTGCGCCAACGATCTTCCTGAAGAACTCGGCCTGTTCCGCCTGCCAGGCGGAGTCCGGATACCGGCGAAACCGGTCGAGGGTCATCGCCCTGTCGACCGGCCAGGGGGAGGTCGCCGCCGGGGCAGCGGCCTCAATTGCTGCCGGCAAGGCCTGGGAGGGAAGCTCATCGCTGCGGACGGGATATATTCCCGGCAGGAATTCGTACTCTCCGTCGGAGGTGCCCCGTCCCTTCGAAGGAATAAACCAGGCCATTTTGTACGAATTGTCGATTTCAATGCGCCCAAACCAGCGGGCTTTGCCAAGGGTGATCGTGTTGGACTTGGCAGAGACGGTAACCTCATGGGGGGCCGCCAGGGTGATCCCCCGGCAGCTCAGGGTGAAACTGTTCTCGTCAGGCATGCTGGTAATGAGCGCAGGCTCGAACCGGATGGCCCAGCGCCCCTTGCCGGAAGCCGGTTTCATTGCCACGTCGAGGGGAACCTTGTCCCCGCCGTCCTTGCCAAAGGTGCCGCCCCTGACGATTTCCAGCGATTTCCTGGAAAAGTCAGCCTGCAGAAAAAATTCTCCCCCCCAAATCCACCTTTTCAGCTGAAAAACCTTGTCATCGAGAACCGCCACCGCCCAGTCGCTTGGGACCAGAGAATCTTCAAGCTCTCTTCCGTAGAGGGTTGCGGTGACCTTCGGTCTGGCCCTGCCCGTCGGAAGCGATACGCTGCCCGGCATCCCTGCATTATCAGGCTGGGGTTCAGTGTCGATAGTCAGTTCGAACTGGTCGGTCAGCGCATAGAATGGTTCAGCCATAGCGTTTGGGCAGAACACCAGGAAGCAGAAAATGGCCAGCGCTATCCCGACAAGGAAAGAATATTTTTTCATTGTGCCGAACCCTTGTAAAAGAAATATAACAAGAAAAAATGTGCGTATTTGTCGCAAAAGACGCGTCGGACTTGTCTGTATTACTTTGCCGACGCTAAGTCGTTTATTTCGTCGATTACTTCCTTGATGTTTTCGCGATCTTTTTTGAAGACTAATTTGTTGCGCTTTTCAACGAGCCAGGAATTGTCGAAGTACTCTTTCATGGAAATGGAGTCGATTTCTCCGTCGTACGCAAATGCCTTATAATACTGCGTCGTAATTGCCAGGAAATCATTCTTGCTGGTATTCTTCAACTTTGTCGAGCAATACTTAATATAATTGTCAACGTCTCCGGTTGTTGCCGGAATGAATGCACCGAAAAAACTGAAATAAAATTCGTCGCCCGGTTGCTTCCCCGATAATGTCCAGGTGTATGTCGAGCCATTCCTGACATAATTTTCCTGATAATGCCTCTCTAGAACAAGCGGTCGCGTTAATTTGTATCCTGTCAGATCAAAGTATTCGACGAAGCTTTTGTCGCCAAGCCTTGTTAATAACTCATCTGCATCAAGCGAAAAAGAGGCCTCTTCCAGTTGCCCATTCCATGCCTGTGAAGCTCGCATGTTGTAGGAATACGAATACATTATGCTTGGAAACAAGCTGTCTATTTCACCGTATTTAAAAAGCTTGGACATATCGCTGTTTTCTTTAAACATTCTAAGCGCAAGCGGGGCAATGCCGACATAGATCGGCGATTTATAGGAAACGGTTACTGATTTTTCCTGATTTGGTGCGAACGTGTCCTCCCAGACAAATGCCCCGGTAAATCTCATGTATTGATTTTTGTCGTTGGCAATATCAGTCCTGAGGGTTGTCTCGAAACTCTTTCCCTCACTGCTGACGGTTAGCCCAAGATTGTCTATTACAAATTTCCTGTATTCATGCCCCATCGGGCCGTTGAAGGGTAAGCCTGCCAGAAGCTTGACGTCGTTATTCTGCGTATTTTTCAGATGATACACCGCAGTTACATTGGCCCATGGAATAAACGGAAACCCGAACCCCTCGCTATTGCTGTCGACGGAAAGCCGGATCTTCACGTTTTCGCGCACGAGTTGGACTTGATCGTTGTTGACCGGAATGATGCGGGACCCGCTGCTAAAACTCATGCCGGGGCCGGCGATGGCCGTGGCGGCGAAAATCAACCAGAGCATGGGTACGACCACTAGTAATCTCACTGAATTATCCTTCCGTCGATTGATGGCCTGCCGATAGCCCGGCTGGGGCGAGAGTGTCGCAGTGCGGTCTGGTCGCGTCCGCGAGACCCAGGGCCTGGCAACCCGTCCGCCCGCCGATTTGCCGGGGCTACTTCGCCGTGCCTGGAACCTGTATGAAGGGGATGGCTCCCCCGGCGATGTAGGTGGGCAGTTTGCCGTCCCACTTTTCGATGGCTTTGCTCTGGTTTTCAACTTCGCGCAGACGAAGCAGCTCTGCGGTGACTTCCTGCTTCTGCATCGCCAGTGACTTGGCTTCGGCTTCAGCTGAAGCGATCTTCTGCTCGGCTTCAACCTTGATCCGCTGCAAGTCGCGCTCGGCCTTGAGCTTTAGCTGTTCGGCCGTGGTCTTGGCCTCGATCGCTTCGTTGAACGATTTGGAGAACTGGAAGTTGACGATGGAAAACTCGTCGATGATGATGTCGTGCTTTATGAGGCGCTCATTGAGAGCCATGCGGATGGCATCGCGCACTTCGGGCCGCTTGGTGATCAACTCTTCGGCCGTGTAGCGAGCGGTCGCGGCTTTGACCGCCTCTTGCACGGCCGGGAGGATCAAGCGTGACTCGACGGCATCCAGGTTGCCGACGTTGCGAAAAGTTTCGGTGACTCTTTCGGGCTTGAGGTGAAAGTTCACCGCCACTTTGGTGTGCACGACCTGCATGTCCTTGGAGGCCGCCTCGCCTTCGCCTTCGCCCTTCTGGATGCGCACGTCAACCAGGTGCATTTTCTGCGCAATCGGCCAACGCCAATGAATGCCCTCGGTGTAGACGGTGTCATCAACCTTGCCGAAGGTGGTCAGAACGCCCCGGTTGCCGGCCGGCACCACTGCAAAGGGGGTGGCGACAAGCAGCAGGAGGAGGAGAAAGGCCGCCGCCGCCCCTCGGTAAATCCACTTCTTGGAAAATTTCCCGGAAAGATTCTGGATGTCTAGTTCTGCCATTCGTGGTTCCTCCTTTGATCCCCGGCATCACAGCCCGCCGCCGTTAGGGGAAGGTGTCTACTTTTTCAGTGTGAGATCCGGCTGGCATCTTGCCGCTTCGCCAACATCCGCGGGACACTTACATGGAAGTGTCCCCGTTGCCTGAACGCCACCGTACGCGAGCGAAAGCACTAGCCTGCCGCGGCGGCCTGGCGTTGCAGGTACTCTCTGACCGGCAGGTTGTCGATGAACAGCTCCTCGATCACGCCCTTCCCCGCGCGGACCCGGACCGCAATGAACGCGTTGCGCTGCTCCCGGCGGCTGTTGCGATTATAGGCCGCTTCGATCTCCGGGGCCACGGTCTCCTCGGCGTAATAGCGGTCGAAGGGGAGAACCAGGTGCACCGCCGAGCCCGATGCGTAGCGCGCTTTGAGAAGCAGGTAGTCTCCCTGCGCCGGCGGGGTCAGGCTGGCCGGGAGCAACTGGGCAAAGCCATCCTCGTCGGTCGCCAGCGGGACGTAGACCCAGTCGCCCGGCCGGATCTGCTCGCCCTCTGCCGCCCGGGTCGAACTCGCCTCGATACGGAGCTGCACATAGCGGCCGCGGAACGGGTCGTACGGATCGATCGGGGCCGTCTTGAACCGATAGGGACTCCCCATTCGCAGCGTCGTCTCCTGCTCATAGATCATGTAGCCGGGAACCGCCAACTGCACGGCCGCGACCAGGAGAAAGGCCCAGATAGCCTTGATGGTCATCTGCATGCGACCGCCTCCTTGCGCTTGATCAGCAGGTTGGTGAGCAAAAAGCCGATACCGATGCCAATGAAGGCCGCGCCCTTGAGGGTGAAAGGGAGCCGGCTGTCGAAGAACCGGGCGACGATGAGCAGGCTGAGGATACCGAGGCCGCCGTTGACCTTGGAGAGTAGCCCCTCCCGGAAGCCGGCCCGCAGGCTGGCGATGGCGAGCAGCAGCAGGTAGAGGCTAAACAGCCAGGCCGGGGCCGACGGGGGGAGCAACGGGGCGGCTAGCTGACAGACCAGGATGACGCAGCCGGCGAGACCGAAGCCGAGGCCGCACAGACTGCGGCGTTTCCAGAGCAGGGTGCCGACCAGGGCGAGGTTGCCAAGCAGCAGGACGGTCAGCGGGTTGAGGCCGAGCAGCAGGTGAAAGCGCTCGAGCCCGACGCGCAGGGCGAGCTCGCCCCAGAGCTGGCGAAAGGAGAAGGCGAGGCCAAGGACGACGATGCCACCGCAGCCGAGCAGCCGCTGGGGGCGCCCCCAGATCGATCGGGCGGACCCCATCCAGAGCCGGTCGGCCAGGTAGTAGAGGCTGAAGAGCAGGGCGTAGACACTCGTCACCAGGGCGGTGCTGGAGCGCGGCATGGTAAAGCCGAGGGCGCAGGCCAGGCAGAGCGACAGTAGCCAGAGGAGCCAGGCGCGGGCGAGGCGACGGGTCCCCTGCCGCCAGAGCTGGGCGAAGAAGGGGGCGGGGAGCAGGACCAGTAGCCAGTAGAGGTTGGCCGGCGCGTTCTCGAAGCGGTTGATGACGGCCCAGGCGGTGATACCAATCCAGAAGAGGCCGGTGACCGAGGCGGCGCGCATCAGGTAGACGAGCGGCAGGCCGAGCAGCATCCAGGTGAGGACGAAGCGCGGCAGGTCGCCGGAGATATGGTAGGTCTGACCGACGAGGGCGATGGACGCGCCGACGGCAACCAACAGAAAGGCCGCGCTCCCTTCCTGCCAGGCGCGGGAATCGGGGCGTCTGGCGATGGCCCAGCCGGCCAGCGCCTGGCCGAGCAGCAGGGGGGCGAAGGAGAGCGCGGTGCGGACCGGGCGCGAGAGCTCGTGCCAGTTATGGGCGAACAGCAGGATGATCCCCATGCCGACCAGCAGGGAGCCGAGGGTCGCGCAGATGATGAGCGCTAGGGGGGCTTTCCGGACCGGTTCCTGCGCCCCGTAGTGCGCTCGGATGCGTTCCGCCGTCGGGGCGTTGAGGACGCCGGCGGCCACCAGTTTCGGCAGCTCGAGGAACAGCCAGTCCTGGTGCGGGGTGGTCGCGGCCCGGGCCGGTGCGGCCGGTGGCTCGGCCGGGGCGCTTCGGAGATCCGGCGCCGGCAGCGGCTCGATGCGGCAGCAGAAACCGGAGCGTTCGAAGATCGCCAGGTAGCGCTCGGCGCTGCTCCGGTCGAGATTGGTCTTGAGGACCACAAGCTTCCCTGCGAACAGCCGCTCGATGCTCATCGGCTGTATCCGGAAGTTCTCCTGCAGGTTCGCCCTGGCCTGTTCGGGAGTGATCCCTGGGACAAGGTCGCCGCGAAATACCAGCCGGTACAGTTGTTCCGTCATTTGTCCTCCCTGGATTGGGCCCGGCGGCCGGGGCTGGGCTCCCCGGGCAACCTGGCCGGCCCGAAACCGTTACGGCAACAGAACAGCCGCCCGGCGTTGCCGCCAGGCGTAGAAGCCGGCACGGGACACCCCGTCCAGCCGGCACATCAGCGCGACGTCGTGGGCTTTCCGGTTCTGCTCGATGAACGCAAAGATTTCCGCTTTCGTTCGGAGCAGAACCGGATGGCCTTTTTTAGGAGGGCATGCTCCTCCTTGAGCAGGGCATAGTCACGCTCGATCTGGCGCAGACGCTGGAGTTCAGCGGTCGTTTCCGGATCGAGGATCA
Source organism: Deltaproteobacteria bacterium (assembly GCA_005774545.1). GTDB lineage: Bacteria > Desulfobacterota > Desulfuromonadia > Desulfuromonadales > BM103 > VAUL01. The sequence goes on from VAUL01000050.1 coordinate 9,172, forward strand.
CATCGTCATCGGCCACGAGCACACCCTCCCGGACCAGTTTTCGCCACCTCGACAGCATGAACGGGTGAATGTCCAGAGCGTGTGCCACGTCCTGCACCTGCACGCCCGGCAAAGCACTCATCCGCACCGCCCGCACCTTGAACTCGTCAGGGTAGCGGTGGATTTTCCTCGGTCCTTTGATCCTTGGCATCACACACCTCCGCCGTTAGGGTGAGGTGTCTACTTTTTCGGGGCAAGGTCCTCCGTCCGCTCTTGGGATTTGTTATGCCCTTTTGCTTTCATTTCATTCGTCTGTTACCACTGAACCAACGAGATAGCCGATGCCTCCCAAAATAACTGCATAGATTGGGAACCAGATAAAGATGATCGCAGATGTAGAACACCCTGTTTTTGTGCCGCCCCAATCGAAGAACCACGCGAAATGGTAGAAGTAGCTAAAGCCGAGACTTACTGTTAAAAAACCATAACCCTGACATGCTTTCCTTATCGACCCAATTCTCCAAGATTTTGCTAGAGTTGAATAGCCGATGTATATAGGCAATGCGGTCCATAATATGAGCGGGTTGAGTAAAATGCCTTCGAGCGCATAAAGTCCCGCGGCAGCCGTAAACAATATGGCGCGGACTATATTTTTGTGTCTGGCACTAATATTCATAGGCATAACGCCCGTGAGCTGAGCTGCTGGCCACCGAACGTGGAGCGGCTACGTATTTTTCGAGAAGCAAGACCGTATCATCCAGTCAGCTCGGCGATTTGTTAGAGTGCCACCGGTTGTGCGGGGATCGTGCGCCGGATTTGGCAGCGCCAATGCCTTTAATCGGTTTTCCTCGGTTTTCATTATGCCTTTATCGGTTCTCTTGATTGTCATCATGCTTTTATCGGTTTTAATCATCCCGTGTAGCCGGTTGATCATGAGCTGAAAGATGCCTCAATTTGCCTATATCTGAATTGCACTCTAACGTTTGTGAGCTGAGCTGCGGACCACCGTACGTGGAGCGTCTGTGTATTTTTCGAGAAGCAAGACCGTATATTCCGTCAGCTCTTGCGATTTGTTAAGCCTCCAGCATCTGCTCATTCACAGACATAAGCTTTTCGGTTTCTTCCAAAATTTGAGCAGCCCGTTTTATATCCTCTGCATCAGAACCCGTGTCTTTGAGCATGGTCTGAATCTCTTTGAGCAATTTCGTTTCTATTGCATCAAGTAGATAATGCAAACTATTCACGCCATGTTCAGCTATGAATTCTGAGTATTCTGGCAGAGCTGTCTTGACAATCTTCAAAATAGAATCGTGATCAGAAAATTCTTTACCAACACCTATCTGCAAAGTTTTCAGCCTCAAGACGCCGTGTGCAATTATAGTTTGATATGCGGAAAAATATGCCCATGCAAGTTCGCTCACGAATGGTCTAGCTCTGTTTGCCTGATTGTAAACCTGATTTGCATCGTAATTTACGCTTAACCACTCAAACGTTTTTCTAAATCTCTCGCTATTGGCAGCTTCTTTGACCGCTTCTTCATATTTTAAAATTGCCATTGTCGCAGAAATGCTTTTTCCATAGGAGAGACTGACAACTGCCCCCCAGATATCTTCGATTGCCTGAAGCTGGCGAGCATACAGCGTATTGCGCCTTGTCATAATTGCAGACAAAGCGCCACTTCTTAATGCTTCTATCTGTTTTTCTTTTTCTTTGAGATCAGTCTTGAAAACTTCTTCACTCATCCTTAGTGTCGTCTTCAACTGCTCTATATCTTTTTCGTACTCGTGCCGAACTGCATTAATTAGTCTTGTTTTGATGACTCCACGCAGCAACCACAGTGCAAATGCGAAGAGGCCTGTCGTCGATAATGAAGCGATCCATTCCATGGGTATCTCTCTTGAGGCTTAACGCCTGTGAGCTGAGCTGCGGATCACCGTACATGGAGCGGCTGCGTATTTTTCGAGAAGCAAGACCGTATATCCCGTCAGCTCTTGCGATTTGTTATACCTTCAGTCTTTTGTTGGTTCGAGCAGGAAAAAACTGCCTATAGTAAAAACCACTTCCGTGTTTTGTGCGACACCATGCTTCATTTTTGTTCTCTCGATTAACTTGCGGATTTCGACTTCTATATTACTTTTTAACGCGGCCAAATCTGATACTTTCATAGACTTGGCCTCCAACGCCTTTTGCACAATTAAACCCTGTGCTTCAGTCGAAACTTGTTTAATCATATTTTGATATTCGTCTGTATTAAATGGTTTGTTATCTTGAGGCTTGCTAAGGAATTTAATCGACGATACAAGGTTGTAAACTTTATTGTCAATTTGGACCGCCGCGACAACTGAATTTGAAGCATCGTAGCTCGAAGAAAACATGCCTGCGGAAGAATTGCTTGTAGCGATAAAAATGAGGAAAAATATGACAAACATAAATTTACTCATCTTGGTCTCCTTAATCGCCTTAATCGAATTTAGGTATAACGTATTTGACCTGAGCGGCGGACCACCGTACGTGGAGCTGCTACGTATTTTTCGAGAAGCAAGACCGTCTAATCCGTCCGCTCTTGGGATTTGTTAGGGAGCCTACCCTTAAATACCTTTTCTCTATGATATTTCAAGTACTGCGCAGAAAATGGGCTAACATTTTTTATTGATGCAAACTCTGATATGCCTAATAAAGCCATATCTTCTTTCAATAAACTCGAAATAATTATATGTCCATCGTCAGCAAATGATATCAACCCGATATCGAACGCTCTGTCGTAAGTAGGAGAAAGCAATAAACCGTTGAAAGGATCGAGTCGTTCCTCGTTCGTTGATGCTGCCCAGGGTTTTATATGGGCGGCATTCAATAACACATGCGCACCTGTGACCGAACAACGGCCACTCCATAGCTTTAGCAATTTGTCTTTAAATTTCTGCTGTCCAATTCGCCCATTTATGATTTCTTCTTTGACCGTACACTGTATGGACTTACTTTTTATGGTTTTTATTAAAAACTCTTCTTCTTTGGCGGATATGTCTTCTAGGTATACTAGTATATTCAAGTATTTGTCTATTAGAGACTTGATGTCTTGCCGTGCATTTCTAAAATCACTGGCATCAATCAAATCAGAAATTCCCTCCATGCGTGCTTCAATAGCTTTACAAAGTGCTCCTATTTCACCGTAACGAATGATGCCAAAGCTCTTGTTCTTCGCTTTGTGATCTGGGGTAGGGAAGGCTGCTTGCCAATATTCACGAATTGAACCATTTCTGTTAAAAGTTTCCGCACGATTAACCCCAATTATCCCAGATGTGTTGTGCGCCATTAATTCCGTTCGTATATAATATTGACTAGTAGCTACGCCAACAACATCGTATACGCTCTCACGATATTCAAGCGCGGCCGCCAATGCGTTATCTCTTGATCCATATTTAAAATCACTGAAAAATTGACTATAATTTTTCAATGCCCGACTAATTCTTACTTGCCATCCGTGTGTAGCGCCTGTACCGGATGGTTTTTGCGTATCAATACGAAAGATGTTCCGGAGTTCATCTGGTTTTAATCGTTGCTTCACCTGATTTGCTCCCTAACGCCTTTGAGCTGAGCGGCGGACCACCGGAAGATCGAGCGGCACCGTATTTTTCGAGAAGCAAGACTGTATCATTCCGTCCGCTCTTGCGATTTGTTATGTGCCCGTTAATAACTTTTGCATTCACTACGTATCTTTAACAAAGCTGCAGATGCCCCATGTAACGGAAATTCAAAATGCACGGGCCGCTGCCCATGCCAATCTAGTTCAAGAACTGCTACAGATGACGAAGCAATATGTGTGATTGCGTACTTGGCGTTCTCGAAATGAATGGATTCACCACCCCATTTTTGTATAAATTCTGCAGTTTCAACTGTGTTATTCCATTTGAATCTGGTTTTTATGACGTTGTATCCATCTCCAGTCTCAGTGTCGTTTAAATTCGGTGCTTTCGAGAAACCGATGTACGCCCATTCACTGCCTTTATTGCACCCTACGGCGAGCCAAGCGGTTGTGTCCTGATATGGAAAAGCCATGGGATTTTTGGGTGTGATAGTTGGAGATGTTGCATAGGAAGACCGTTTGCCGGTCATCTCATCCTTTGAACTGAATGTTTCCCATGTTGGTTCCGGAGCTTTAACCGCCGCTGGCTTGGTTTTACTCCCGCCTCCAGAGTTTGCGCTGCTGCTTGAACTTGAAGGGGTGGGACTCGTGTTCGCGGCGTACACCCCGAAGATGATTAATATCAAGATAATCCATGTGAATTTGGACGTCCTCTTTTGTAGTTTAATCCCGCATTTGGGGCAGGCATCAGCTTTTGTGCTGATCTGTTCGCCACATTCTTTACACTTTGTTAAGGCCATAATGTTCTTCTCCTTTCATTGAGCACATAACGCCTGTGAGCTGAGCGGCGGGCCACCGAAACTCCGAGCGGTACCGTATTTTTCGAGAAGCAAGACCGTATAACCCGTCCGCTCTTGCGATTTGTTAGAGCAAAACCGTTCAATATCATTGTAAATAAATTTATGAAGATCGCCGATGTTTCTTTGCACGCGCTGAAGAAGTTGACGAAGAAGGTCTAGTAGAATCGTCCTTATTGCCTAGGTCTGTAATCATATGCATCATATCTGCAGCAGTAATGATAAACTTGTTAACCTTAATTTTAAGCTTCAACTCTTGTATTACTGGCTCTGGTAGAGTGTCTGCAAAAATACGACTTCTGATAAGTATTTCACACGACTCTTTTGCTCCGATTGAGACTTCAGAAGATGGACTAAGTTCTCGCTGTGGTTGCAAGGCTCTTATTTCGATATTTGTGTTCCAAACATCGCGCCCATCTCTTATTACTTCATCTGGATTGTTCGGAGAATAACCTCCGCCAAGTAATGTGCTTGAAGAAACCTGTGTTGGTGTTGAACTTGAACACTGGCTTCTTGGTATAAGTATTACATTACCTTTTTCCGACTGGAGAGTAATGTCGATATAAACATCTCTTGCTCCAACACCACCTCGATTCTTCAACCAAAATCTTAGAGGCTTATAAAAACTTTGCTGAATAATGTGAGTCGCCATTTGTCTATAGTAATCTTTGTTAACATTCGATGACACATACGATAACCAACTAGATACACCTTCTGGCCTGGCTAAAGCATTTACGTTGCCTGTTTGTACGTAATCAGGTATGTTTTCGAAATCCATGACCTCACAATAGGCGGTCTCAATTTCCAATTGCGAACCCATATTCGTTCCAAGTTCATCTGCAAAATGAATGACTATATCTGTTTTTGGCGTGATCTCGGCGAACTCCTCTTCGCCATCTGATTGTCCTGCTATAAGTGTTCTTATTTGTATTTCAATTTGTTTTGCGAGCTTGTCACGAAATTCTATGTGGGAGGAGTAGCCCTCAACAAGTGCATTCGGAAAAGTTTTCTTTTTGAAATCGCGTAACTTTGCAAGCTGCTCTATGTCTATTTTTTCTGGATCTTGTTTCATTTGAGAAAAATATAGCATTACTGTCTTGCCATCGCTCGCTACCCTTTCTATTTCTTCCAAGGTCCCACTATCTGCGAGACCAGTAGGTGTGCCGATTCTCGTCCAAAAAATTCCAACCAAGATGTCACAATTATCAACGACTTGCCTGTTTATTATTGCTTGAGGACGCTGGCCATATTCCGGGGCCGAATGAGTTTCCCAACGTAAAGGCAGCAACACCAGCTGCCGCTCGGCTGAATTCAAATCATTCCACTCTTGTATAATTTTTACAGCGATTTCTCTTTCGTCGATAACGTCTGAAGGAGATGCGATCAAGATGCGAAACACGCGTGCAGGAAATACCATTAGGATTCTCCTTTTTTGCTCTAACAAGTAATTAGACGGAGCTTCTTGGTGTAGAAGCGGTTTCTTGGTTTAGGTTTCTTGTTTATAAATCTGGGTATCTGGTTTCCAAATGTAGGAGTTAGAAGCCCAGTTCTTCATCGAGCAGGCGGCGTTCCAGGCCGAGGGCCAGGACCTTGCCGAACCCCAGCCGCCAGGCCTTTTTCTCCGCGTCCCAGTAGCCGCCGGCCTGCTTGACCCGTTCGCGCAGGTCGTGTTCGTTGTAGCCGATGCGGACGGCGACCTGGCGCTCGGCCCGGATCGTGACTCCCGGCACCCACGGCTGTTCGTCGACGATCAGTTCAATGGTCTTCAGCCGCCGGCCGCGCAGCTTGTCGTAGCGATAGCGCACGCAGACCAGCTGGTCGCCGTAGGTCTTGTGCAGCTGCTTCGTTCCCTTTTGCCCCGGCAGGAGCGTGGCGCGGACTTCCGCATCGGTTCCCATAAGCCCTCCTTGGTCATCGCATAAAAAAACCGCCCTGCCGCAGTGATGCGGTCGGGCGGTATCAATGGTTTTGGCAGCGTGTCGCATGGCTCCTCCCCCTTGGGCCGGACAACAGCGCCACCTTAGCGCAAAACGCACCATTGTTCAAGTGTGACATTGCTGGTAAGCTATTGGAAACATTGGGAGGTTGGTCATGAAACTGCCGCAGCCGCTGCTGGCCGGGCGCCTGCTGCGCCGCTATCAGCGCTTTTTCGCCGAGGTCGAGCTGGAGGATGGCCGGGTGGTGACGGCGCACACGCCGAATACCGGCAGCATGCAGCAGTGCGCCGTGGCGGGGCACCGCGTGCTCCTGTCGCCGAGCCGCAACCCGGCGCGCAAGCTGGCGTACACCTGGGAGCTGGTCGAGGTCAACGGCCACTGGGTTGACGTCAACACCCAGCGCGCCAACCGGGTGGTGGAGGAGGCGCTGCGGACGGGGCAGATCGGGACGTTCGCCGGCGGCACGGTGCGCCCCGAGTTCCCCTGGGGGGCGAGCCGCTTCGACTTTCTCGTCGAGCGTCAGGCGGAGCGCACCCTGCTGGAGGTCAAGAACGTCACCCTGTGCTGTGCTGATGCGGTGGCCTGCTTCCCCGACGCGGTCACCGAGCGCGGCCAGAAGCACCTGCGCGAGCTGCTGCAGGCCAAGGGGGAGGGGTGGCGGACGGCGGTGCTCTTCCTGGTGCAGCGCGGCGAGGCGGAGGCGTTTACCCCGGCCGACGCCATCGATCCGGAGTACGGCCGGCTGCTGCGCGCGGCGGTGGCCGGCGGGGTCGAGGCGCTGGCCTGCCGGACGCTGGTCACGCCGGCCGAGGTGACGATCGACCGGGAGCTGGCCCTGATTCTTTAGGGGAGCGCCGCCGGCGGGCGGTTTTCATCAGCCGCGGGTAATCAGGTTGGGGAGTTCGTCGGTGTCGCCCGCCCTGGGCGGGAACTTGTCGGCGAGCAGCTCGCCGCAGTGGGCGATCGCCTCGCACAGGGCGTCGGCGGTGCGGTTGGCGCGGATCCCGGCGGTGACCGTGTCGGCCACCCGCTGCCAGGTTTCCGGGGTGACGGCGTGGTGGATGCCGTGGTCGGCGAGCACCTGCACGCGGTGCTCGAAGAGGCAGATGAGGATGAGGATGCCGGTGCCGTCCACGGTGCGGTGCAGGTTGTGGTCGAGGAACGTCACCTTGGCGCACTCCGCCACTTCCAGGTCGATTTCGGCCGGGTGGATCAGCAGGCGCAGCAGGGGCGGAGTGGCGCGCAGCAGCAGGCGGCACGGCCAGTAGCCGGCGAGGAAGATCGCCAGGCAGACCCAGAGCGAACCGTCGACCAGCCACCAACTGAGATTGGCTGCCAGGGCCAGGGCAAGCAGGCCGCCCCCCTGGATCTCGGCGCGCGGGTAGGTGTGGGCGGCATCGACCACCAGCGGCACGATCTCGCCGCGGGTGCGCGCTTCCGCCGCGCGGACCGCCGCCTCGATGCGCGCCTTCTCCTCCGCCGTGAAAAATTCCGCCGCCTTTGTCATCCCCTGGTCGTCTTTCGCCCTCGTTTTTGACTTTCGATTCTACTCATCGCTCATCGCTGATGTTTACCAGCGTCCCGACGCGCCCCCGCCGCCAAAACCGCCGCCGCCGAAGCCGCCAAAGCCACCGCCGC
>VAUL01000101.1 GCA_005774545.1 Deltaproteobacteria bacterium
TGCGCCTTTTGCGCCTGCGGCAGCAGCCCGCGCTCCGGAAGCAGCAGCAGGAGCAGGTGCAGCAGCAGGGAGAGGAGCAGAAAGCCGGCCAGCAGGAGGTTCTGGCTGCGGTTCAGTTCCATCCGGCGGACAAGGGGGACTCCCCGACAAGCATGAATTATCCCATTATAGCCAATCCCGGTCCGCCGCGGACAGGGAAATCGCCGGGGGGCGAAACGGAAAGGGAATTGACCGGATGGCGCGCCTCGGGTATATATGAATCTTTATAAAACCTTGTTTGAAGGAGGCTTCCCGATGCATTTGGTTGACCAGATCAAGGCCAAGGCCCGCCAGAACCTGCAGACCGTGGTGCTCCCCGAAGGGTACGACGACCGGATGATCCATGCCGCCGGGCAGATCGTTCGCGACGGCCTGGCCCGGGTGGTGCTGCTCGGCAACCCCGAGACGCTCAAGGCCAAGGCCAAGGAGCTGCTCTGCTCCCTGGACGGCGTCGAACTGCTCGACCCGAAGAGTTCCCCGAAGCTGGAAGCCTACGTCGATCAGCTGTGTGAAATCCGCAAGAGCAAGGGGTTGACCCGCGACGACGCGCGCGCCCTGCTGACCCAGGACGACAACCTCTTCTACGGCGCCATGATGGTCAAGGTCGGCGATGCCGGCGGCGCCGTGGCCGGGGCCTTCAACACCACCGGCGACGTGCTGCGCGCCGCCTTCCAGTGCATCGGCACCGCCCCCGGTATCAAGACCGTCTCCTCGGTCTTCCTGATGATTACCAAGAGCCCGGAGTTCGGCGAGAATGGCATCCTCTGCTTCGCCGACTGCGCGGTCAACCCCAACCCCAACGCCCAGCAGCTGGCCGAGATCGCCGTGGCCACCGCTTCGAGTTGCCGCAGCTTCCTCGGCGTCGAGGCGCGCGTTGCCATGCTCTCCTTCTCCACCAAGGGGAGTGCCAGCCACGAGGACGCCGACAAGGTGCTCAAGGCGCTGGCGATCGCCAGGGAGATCAAGCCCGACCTGCAGATCGACGGCGAACTGCAGGCCGACGCCGCGCTGATTCCGAAGGTCGGCGCCAAGAAGGCTCCCGGCTCGGCGGTGGCCGGCAAGGCCAACGTCCTGATCTTCCCCGACCTCGACGCCGGCAACATCGCCTACAAGCTGGTCGAGCGCGTCGCCGGAGCGGAAGCGGTCGGGCCGATCATCCAGGGGTTGGCCAAGCCGGTCAACGACCTGTCGCGCGGCTGCTCGGTCGAGGACATCGTCGCGGTTGCCGCCATCACCGCGGTGCAGGCGCAGGTTTAAAAGGGGCGCGGCCTGACAGCGGCGGGCTTTTCCGGGGCCGGCGGCGTGCGCGCCGCCGGCCCCTTGTTTGATTCCGTGGTATATTGATGACTGCATGAGCCGGTTTTGCGGTACCGGTCGGGCAGTGGGGGCGGGGAATGGCGGACAGCGCGGAGATACTCAGGCAGATCAGGATCCTGACCGAGGAGCTCGGCCGGGTGGTGGAAGACGAGCGCGCCGCGGGGGGGGCGGAGACGCAGGCGCGCATTGAGGAACTGGCCGGCGAATGCGCCAGGGTGCGGGCACAGCACGACGAGGAGCAGGCGGCCCGGCAGGCACTCGAACACGAACTCGAGGTTGCCCAAAGTCGTATCGACACCCTGGTGCACAAGCTCAAGGACGCGCGGCAGGCGGCGGCCGAAGCCGGCGAGGAGGCCCAGCGAGCCCTGCGGCGCCAGCTCGAGGCGCTCCAGCAGGAGTGCGACGAGGCCCGGGCCGAACTCGAGACGGAACGCACCCTCAGGAAACAACTGGAAAAGCGCGGCGCGGCCGACGAGCTGCGCGCGGCGGAGTCCGCCGCCGGCGGCGACGGCAGGGAGGTGGCGCGGCTGCGCGGCGAGTTGGAAGAGACCTTTGCCGCGGTGGTCGCCGAGCGCCGGGCGCGGGAAGGGGCAGAAGAAGAGCTGGCCGAAGCGCACAAGCTCATCGCGGCCCTGGAGAAAACGCTGAAAAGCCGGCCGGCCGCCGAGGCCCCTGCAGCGGAACTGCGGAGTCTGGCCGAGCAGCTGAAGGCTGCCGAAGAGCGGGCTGTGCTGCTCCAGCGCGAGGCGCTGGAGCAGGCGGCGGCGCGCGCCCAGGCCGAACAGCGGGTTGCCGAACTGGAAACCGCCCTCAAGACGCGACCGGCCGCGCGGCCGGAGCCGGCGGTTGCGCCGGTCGCAGCCGGCACCGCCCCCCGTCCCCCCGCCGACAAGGCC
>VAUL01000051.1 GCA_005774545.1 Deltaproteobacteria bacterium
GGCCAGGGGGCGGGCGCCCTGCTCCCAGAGAACCAGCCTGAGGGGTTCGTCGACATCGGCGAGGGCCTCGGCCAGCGGCCGGAGCGGCGCCAGCTGCGGCAGGCACGGCCGCCGGCTCTGCCGTGCCGCCTCGACGATGATGCGCTCCCAGCGGCGGGCGCGCCCCGCTTCCGGGCGCGCGACCGCGCGGCCGCTCAGGACCGGCTGGAAGCGGGTGACGCCGAGCTCGGTCCCCTTTTGCAGGACGAGGTCGAACTTGTCGCCTTTCGGCAGGGCCTGCACAAGGCGCAGCGGGCAGGGGTGCTCCCGCTCGAGCCGGCGTTCGAGGGTGGTTGCCACGGCCTGATCCCGCCCCACCGAATCGAGCCGCGCCCGGCAGCAGAGGCCGGTGCCGTCGAGCAGCAGGACCTCGCTGCCCGAGCCGAGGCGCAGCACGGTGCGGAGGTGGTGCAGGGGTTCGCCGTCGATCGTGATCCGGTCGGCGGCGAGGCTGCCGGGGGGGAGGAAAAACCGGTGCCGCTCAGCCATGGCGCCGGTAGAGCAGGCAGGACCACTCGTCGCGGCGATCGATGGTCACCAGCGTCAGCGGCAGCGGCGCGAAGGCGGCGGCAACGGCCGCCTCCTGCTCGATGAGGATCCCCGACAGGGCCAGATGCCCGCCCGGGGCGAGATGGGCCAGGAAGTGCGGGGCGAGCCGGATGTTCTCGCCGGCCAGGATGTTGGCCAGCACCAGGTCGAAGGTGCCGGGGAGCGTTTCGAGGGGGGTGGTGGTCGCCGCGATCAGGTGCTGCAGGCCGTTGGCGGCTATGTTTTCGACCGCCACCTGGCAGGCCTCGGCATCGATCTCGCAGGCGACCACCTCGACGGCGCCGAGGGCTGCCGCCGCCATCGCCAGGATTCCCGACCCGGCGCCGACGTCGAGCACCCGGCGCGGCGGCGCCGGGCCGTCGGCCAGGCGGGCAACCACGTCCAGGCAGAGCGCCGTGGTGGCGTGCGTGCCGGTGCCGAAGGCCCGGCCGGGATCGAGGGTCAGCACCACGTCGGCGCCGTCGGCCGCTTCCTCGCTCCACGACGGCCGGATCAGCAGGCGCGTGCCGACCCGCAGCGGCGGAAAGTGCTGCTGCCAGCCGCTGGCCCAGTCCTCGGCGGCGAGCAGGCGGCCGTCGGGGCGGACGTCCGCCAGTTCCGGGGTGCCGGTCGCGAGCTGCTCGAGGGTGGCCTGCACCTGCCGGCACAGGGCTTCGAGGTCGCCGGGAGGAAAATAGGCGCGGATCGTCGGCCGTTCCTCGCCGTCGTCGGGGTCGGGCGGTTCGAAGGTGTCCAGGGCACGCTCGGCGACGGTGATGCCGGTGCAGCCCAAGTCCATCAACGCCTGGCCGACCGCATCGAGGGCGGTCGCCGGCAAGGTCAGTCGGATTTCCAGCCAGTCTTCGCTCATGTCGCCTGTTTAGCGTGAGACGCCGGCAAAAATCAACGGGAATCGGGGCGCCGGCCCCGGGCGGCGCCCCGACGAATTTCTCTGCTTGCATCTTCATTAGAATCTGTTACAATCGCAGTGATTTTTCATGAGGACTGGACATGGCCGCCCTTCAGCCGATCTACCTGCTTTCCGACGCGACCGGCGAAACGGCCGAGAAGATGGTCATGGCCGCCCTCACCCAGTTTCGCGACAAGCCGATCCGCCTCAAGCGGATCAGCAACGTGCGCACCAAGACCCAGGTCTACGAAGCGCTCGACGAGGCGCTGGCCCAGGGGGCGCTGGTGGTCTACACCATCGTCAACCGCGAGCTGGCGCAGCTGGTGCACAACGAATGCGACGGACTCGGCCTGACCAGCCTCGATCTGCTGACTCCGCTGCTGATGAAGGTGGCCCAGCACGTCGGGCGCTCGCCGGGGGAGACGCCGGGGCTGCTGCACGGGGTCGACGAAGCCTACTTCCGGCGGGTCGAGGCGATCGAGTTCACTGTCAAGCACGACGACGGCCAGGAGCCGCGCAACCTGCACCAGGCCGAGATCGTCCTGGTCGGCGTGTCGCGCACCAGCAAGACGCCGCTCTCGATTTACCTGGCCCATCGCGGCTGGAAGGTGGCCAACGTACCGCTGGTCAAAGGGGTCGACCCGCCGCCGCAGCTGCTCGAGGTCGACCCGAAGCGGGTGGCCGGCCTGGTCATCGATCCGCACCGGCTGGCCGAAGTCCGCGCGGCGCGGCTGCGCAACCTCGGTCAGGATCCGCGGACGGCCTATGCCGACCTGGAGGAGATCGAGGACGAGATCAGGTATACCCGGGAGATGTTCCGGCGGCATGCCTGGGTGGTCGTCGACGTCACCGGCAAGTCGGTCGAAGAGACCGCCAACGAGGTTCTGGTCAAGCTGCGCCTGAAATGAGCGAACGGCACTGTCCGCGCAAATCGAGAGGTATTTCAACGGAAAGGAGCGATAGTAATGCGTATTCTGGTCGTGGAAGACGAGAAGAAGGTCGCCAGTTTCATCCAGCGCGGCCTCGAGGGGGAGGGATTCCAGGTTGACATCGCCGCCGACGGTGAAGAGGGGGTGGCCCTGGCCAAGGAGAATCCCTACGATCTCATCCTGATGGACGTGATGCTGCCGAAGATGGACGGCCTTGCCGCCATCCGCGAGCTGCGCGCGGCCCATGTCCAGGTGCCGGTGCTGTGCCTGACCGCCAAGGACACGGTCGAGGACATCGTGGCCGGCCTCGATTCGGGGAGCGACGACTACCTGACCAAGCCGTTCGCTTTCGCCGAGCTGCTGGCCCGGGTGCGGGCCCTGGTGCGGCGCGGCTCCCAGGAGCGCGGCGCCGACATCACCTACGCCGACCTGCGGCTCGACCCGGTGGCGCACAAGGTCTGGCGCGGCGGCAAGGAGATCGAGTTGACCGCCAAGGAGTATGCCCTGCTCGAATACTTCATCCGCAATCCGGAGAAGACCCTGACCCGCAACATGATCGCCGAGCATGTCTGGGACTACACCTTCGACTCGTTCACCAACATCATCGACGTATACGTCAACTACCTGCGCAAGAAGATCGACCGCGACTTCAGCACCAAGCTGGTGCACACGGTGCGCGGGGTCGGCTACATGCTGAAGGCGGAGTAGGCGCTTGGACTTCTTCCTGCTGCGCTCGATCCGGTTCCGACTGACGTTCTGGTATGCGCTGACGCTGGCCGTCATCCTGGCGGCCAGCGCCCTCTTCTCGTTCCAGTACTTCTCGAAGACCTTGCGCCAGCAGGTGGACGACCAGCTGCTGGCGATTTCCAGCGAAATCGCCACGGCCCACGCTAGCCACGCCGACCAGCCTTTCGACTGCAACCGGCTGCAGGATCACATCCACCAGGGGAACTGGGATGCCTACATCCTGCTGCGCGGCCCCAACCTGCAGGCGGTGTGCGCCTCGGAAAACCTGCTGGTCGGCGACCTCGAGTTCGGGCCGGTGGCCATGCAGCAGGTACGCTGGCTCAACCCCCATTTCGAAACCGTCGAGATCGCGAGCGGCATGCACCTGCGCCTGCTCTCGTCGCCGCTCACCCACAACGGCCATCTGATCGGCGTGGTGCAGGTGGCCCGCAATCTCGGGCAGGTGCAGCAGATTCTCGGCGAACTGCGCCTGGTCTACTCGCTGGTCGGCCCGTTCGCCATCTTCTGGCTCTGTCTCGGCTGCTGGTTCCTTGCCGACCAGCTGGTGTCGCCGGTGGTGGAGATCACCGCGGCGGCCCGCGAGATCAACTCGGAAAACCTGGCCCGGCGCCTCCCCCATCCCGGACACCGCGACGAACTCGGGCAGATGGTGCTCTCCTTCAACCAGATGCTCGAACGCCTGGAGAGCGCCTTCCGGCGCATCCGCCAGTTCTCGGGCGACGCCTCCCACGAACTGCGCACGCCGCTGACCATCCTGCGCGGCGAAACCGAGGTCACCCTGCGCTGGGCCAAGACCCCCGAGGAATTCCGCGACATGCTGCGCTCCAACATGGAGGAGATCGATCGCATGGAGCGGATCATCGAGAACCTGCTGCTGCTGGCCAAGAGCGAGTCCGGCGAGCTGACGCTGGAGCTCAGGGAGTTCAACCTCAGCGACCTGGTCCAGGCGCTGTACATGCAGGGGCGGACGCTGGGCGAGGCCAAGCGGATCAGCGTCAACCTGCGGGTCGATGTCGACGAGGAGATGCGCATCCGCGGCGACGAGCTGCGCCTGCGCCAGATGTTCCTGAACCTGATCGCCAACGGCATCAAGTACACGCCGGAAGGGGGTGCTTTGGAGATCGCCATGTCGCGGGACGGGGAGATGGCCCGCATCGACGTGGCCGACAACGGCATCGGTATCCCCGTCGAAGCGCAGCCCTACATCTTCGACCGCTTCTACCGGGTCGACAAGGCCCGCAACCGGATGGACGGCGGCTCGGGACTCGGCCTGTCGATCGTCAAGTCGATCGCGGTGGCCCACGGCGGCCGCATCAGCGTCCACTCGTCGCCGGGGCAGGGGAGCACCTTCACCGTGCTGCTGCCGATCAACGGCCCGAGCGAAGTCGCCCCCAGGCCGGCGATTCTCGGCTGAGCCGGCGGCTGCGCATTCCCACAGCCGGCGGCTGTGGGGGTGGCGATTGACACACCGGAGAGCGGTGATTACATTGAGGCGCATTCCACTCGGGAGGTTCCCCATGTACCGTCGTCTCCCTCTCCTGCTGGCCCTGCTGGCGACCGTCCTGACCGCCATCCCGGCCTTCGCCGCCCCGGTCCCCGACTTCACCGCCCTCGTCGACCAGCTCAAGCCGGCCGTGGTCAACATCAGCACCGCCAAGACCGTCAAGCCGCGCTCCCCGCTCTACCGCGGCCCGCAACGCCCCGGCCAGGATCTCTTCGACGAATTCTTCGAGCGCTTCTTCCGCGACATCCCCCAGGCGTCCCGCAAGGAGCGGTCGCTCGGCACCGGCTTCATCATCTCCGAGGACGGCTACATCCTGACCAACGATCATGTGGTCGACGGCGCCGACGAGATCAAGGTCAAGCTGTCCGACGGCCGGGTCTTTTCCGGAACGATCCGCGGGCTCGATCAGAAGCTCGACCTGGCGCTGATCAAGATCGAGGCCGGCAAGCAGCTGCCGGTGGCCCGGCTTGGCGACAGCGACAAGCTGCGCATCGGCGAATGGGTCATGGCGATCGGCAACCCGTTCGGGCTGGAGCAGACGGTGACGGTCGGCATCGTCTCGGCCAAGGGGCGGGTGATCGGCGCCGGGCCCTACGACGATTTCATCCAGACCGACGCCTCGATCAACCCGGGCAACTCCGGCGGACCGCTCTTCAACATGCGCGGCGAGGTGATCGGCATCAATACCGCCATCGTCCCCGGCGGCCAGGGGATCGGCTTCGCCATCCCGGTCAACATGGCCCGGCAGGTGGTCGACCAGTTGCGCGATAACGGCAAGGTGACCCGCGGCTACCTGGGCGTGGTCGTGCAGCCGCTCACCGAGGAGCTGGCGCAGTCGTTCGGTCTCGACCGGCCGCACGGCGCCCTGGTCAGCGAGGTGGTCAAGAATTCCCCGGCCGAGCGGGCGGGGCTCCGGCGCGGCGACGTGATCCTGAGCTTCGACGGGCAGTCGATCGACGAGCGCAACGACTTGCCCAAGGTGGTGGCGGCGGCGCGGGTCGGCAAAACGGCGCGCGTGGCGGTTTTCCGCGACGGGCGCGAACTCGAGCTCAAGGTCGAGGTCGGCAGGCTCAGCGAGGAGGGGGACGAGGTTGCGGAGCCGGCGGGCAAAGGCGAAACCCTTGGCCTCACGGTTGCCGCCCTCACCCCGGAGCTGGCGCGGCGCTACGATTTCGACCCGGACAGCCGCGGCGTCCTGGTGACGGCCGTCGCGCCGGACAGCTCCGCCGCCGGGGCCAATCTGCGCCCGGGGGACCTGGTCGTCGAGGTCGACGGCCGCGAGGTCGATTCGGTGAAAAGCTTCGAGGCGGCGGTCGGCCGGGCGACCAAGGGGAAAGTGCTGCGCCTGCTGATCCAGCGCCGCGATACGCTCTTCTACACGGTCTTGCGCGCCGGCTAGCCGGCCGGTCCGCGCGTGCGGTCAGGGGCGCCTTCCCGCGGGGGGCGCCCCTGTTTGTTTTTCGGGAATTTTTCGGCGGACTGTGCGCTTGCACGGTGACCGTTCCGCCGGGGTATGCTATCGTTCAACCCATGCGTCTGACTCTCAAGCACCAGATTCTCCTCGCCCCGGCCGCGGTCCTGCTCATCATGACCCTGCTGCTCGGCTTTCTGCAGTACAACTACTGGCAGCTGTCGCTCCAGCGCGAGCAGGCCAAGCAGTTGCGGGATGCCTTTATCGTCGTGGCCGAGGCCGACATGGCCTCCCAGCGCATGCACGCTCTGGCCCAGTTGATGATCTGGGCGCCGGAATTCGATGCCGAGCACATCAAGCAACTGAGCGAGCTGTATCGCTATCTCGACAACGCCGCGCTGCGTCTCGACAGCAGCGCCCTGGTCAGCAGCGAGCGGCTCGCCGGGTTCCAGGAGGTCGTCCGGGAACTCGACCCGCGGCACGGGATGAAGCCGGAGCTGTTCGACGAGCTTCTGGAGCGGTTGCGGCCGCGCATCAAGGTGATTGCCGAGGAGCTCAATCTCCAGCGCCAGCAGGCCCAGAACCTGCAGGGCGAAGATATGGACGACCTGGTGGAGCGCACCACCTTCGTCGGCATCATCGTGCTGGCCTCGGCCATCATGATCGGCGTTCTGCTGTCGCTTTTCTTCGCGCGCCGCAGCCTGCGCCGCATCCAGATGCTCTCGGACAGCGCCGAGCGGATCACCCGCGGCGATTTCGTGCCGCCGCCGGCACCGGCGGTGGTGCGCGACGAACTGGACGGCCTGGCCTTGTCGATCAACCGCATGACCGAGCAGTTGATCCGAGTGGTGGCGGCGGAGAAGCTGCTGGAAGGGGCCGAGGAAGAACGCCGGCGCATCGCCATGGACATCCACGACCAGACGCTGGCCGATCTCGCCGCGGTGCTGCGCGGGCTCGAGCGGATGGGCGGCAACCCGGCGTGCAACGGTTCCTGCGGTCCGACGGTACACGCCATCGAGGCCGATCTGCGGCGGGCCATCGCCAACCTGCGCACGGTCATGGACGACCTGCATCCCCAGACCCTCGACATCCTCGGCCTGCCGGCCGCCATCGAAGCTCACCTGGAGCGCATGGCCGAGCGTGGGGATTTTCCGGAATTCCATTTCCTGACCGGCGACGGCGTTGCGGATTTGCGGCTGCCGCGGCTGACGCAGGTGACCCTCTACCGGATTGCCGTCGAGGTGGTCCACAACGTCCAGCGGCATGCCGGGGCAACGATCCTCGAGGTCGGCCTGGAGCGCCGTGCCGGTCTGCTGGTGCTGGGGATCGAGGACAACGGCCGCGGTTTCGATTTCGCCCCCCGCCGACCCGGACTGGGCGGCGGCCGCGGGCTGTACAACATCCGCGAACGGGCGCGGGCGATCAGTGCCCAGGTCGATTGGGGTCCGGCGCGGTTTTCCAGCGGAACCCGCTTCGAGCTGCGGCTGCCGCTCGAAGCCGATCAAGTGAAAGGCGCGAAAGGATGAGCAACGAAACGACGCTGGTCATTGCCGAAGACAACCCCAAGGATTTCGAATTCCTGCAGCGGATCATCACCGAGTGGTGCCAAAGCTGCCGCGTCGAGCGGGCCGTCAACGGTCAGGTGGCCCTGGAACTGGCCCTGGCCCAGGAGACGCCGCTGGTCATCAGCGATATCCAGATGCCGCAGATGAACGGCATCGATTTCGCCAAGGCCCTGTGGGAGCGCAAGCCGCAGTCGCGCATCGTTTTCTGGAGCCAGCACAAGGACGAAATGTACGTCCGCGCCCTGGCCCGCATCGTCCCGGCGGAGACGGTCTACGGCTACGTGCTCAAGTCGAACCCCCGCGAACGGATCGAGGGGGCGATCCGCACCGTGCTGTTCGACGACCAGTGCTGGATCGATCCCGAGGTGCGCAAGGTCCAGGGGCGCGCCGGGTCGAGCCAGTCGGCCCTGTCGGACATCGAGTACGAGGCGCTGATCGACATCTCCCTCGGCCTGACCGACAACCTGATCGCCCAGCGCCGTTACCTGTCCCGGCGCGGCGTGCAGAGTCGCCTCAACTCCCTGTACGGCAAGCTCGGCCTCGATCACGAGCAGTTCCAGGCCGACAAGGTGGGGGACGCCTTCAACCTGCGCAACCGGGCGGTGGCGGTGGCCGTGCGCCGCGGCTTGGTCAACGCCTTCGAACTGGAGCACGAGGAAGAGGATCTGCAGCTCTGGCTGAAGCGTTTCCGCAATCACCGCCACTGATCCGCCGCCGGCTCCCGGCCGGCGGCGAAAAAATCCCATTGTCACCGAGGATGAAACGACCGTGAGAAAACTGAAGTTGCTGTCCCTGCTGCTGATCGCGGCCGCCCTGATCTGGGGCGGCTATTTGCTGCTGCGCGACCTCTCCGCCCCGACCCTGACCTTGGCCCCGGCCGACGGCACCGTTTCGGCGAAGCGGTCGCCGACCCTCACCGTCGCCGATCACGGCACCGGGCTCAAGCATCTGCAGGTGACGGCCGTGCAGGGGGGGCAGAGCGTGGAACTGCTCAATCGCGACTACCCGGCCGGAACCGCGCAGATCACCGAGCCGATCAGTCTCAAGGGGCTGCAGGAAGGGCCCGTCGAACTGCAGGTCCGCGCGGTCGACCATGCCCGCATCCGTTTCGGCAGCGGCAATCCCGCCGAACTGGCGGCCACCTTCACCATCGACAACCAGGCCCCGCAGATTTCGGTGCTGTCGACCCATCACAACGTCAACCAGGGCGGCGCCGCGGTGGCGGTCTACACGCTCTCCGAGGAGGCCGCCGAGACCGGCGTCAAGGTCGGCGACCGGCTTTTCCCCGCCTATCGGCAACCCTCCGGCGCCTGGGTGTGTTTCTTCGCCCTGCCGTGGAACATGCCGCCGTCCGCCTTCGTGCCGAAGGTCGTGGCCACCGACCGGGCCGGCAACCAGCGCAGCGCCGGCCTCTTCTACCATATCAGCGCCAAGACCTTCCCGAGCGACCGGCTCAACATCACGCCGCAGTTTCTGGAGAGCAAGATCGTCCCCGATTTCCAGCAGTTTTTCCCCGAGATCGACGACCCCCTCGAGCTGTTCCTCAAGGTGAACCGCGACCTGCGCAAGGAGAACATCGCCAAGGTCTTCGAAGTAGGCCAGCAGAGCGCCGCGGCGCCGTTGTGGTCCGGTACCTTCCTGCGGCAGCCCAACGCCGCGGTGCCCGGTTACTTCGCCCAGCCAAGGGTTTACCTGCACAACGGTCTGATCATCGACCACCAGACCCATCTCGGTATCGACCTGGCGTCGACCGCCCGGGCGCCGGTGCCGGCGACCAATGCCGGCAAAGTGGTGTTCGCCGCGGATCTCGGCATCTACGGCAATTGCGTGATCATCGATCACGGCCTCGGCCTGCAGACGCTCTACGGGCATCTCAGCCAGATTGACGTCAGGAACGGCGATCCCGTAACCAAGGGGCAGATCATCGGCCGTACCGGCACCAGCGGGATGGCCGGCGGCGACCACCTCCACTACGACGTGCTGGTTTCCGGGCAGCAGGTCAATCCGATCGAGTGGTGGGATCCGAACTGGATCAGGAACAACGTCACCGACAAGCTGGCGCTGGCAGGGGTGACCGGCCTCTAGCAAGGCTGCCCCGGCCGGGGGCGCTTGCCATAGCTAACCGCTGTGGTAAATATTTCCGAGGGTGTGGCCCGATGCAGGGCCGCGCGGAATGAATCGATTAGTTCACGGACGGGTGATGCCGAGATTCTCGCTGGATGGCAAGGTGTTCCTGCTGGGGGTGCTGTTTGCGCTGCTGTTTGCGCTGCTGACCCAGCTCCTGCACATGGGCGGGCTGCAGAAATCCTCGTTCGGGGTGTTCCTGCTGGCCGGCAGCCTCCTCGCCGGGCTTGCCCTGTTCGTCTGGTTCATCCACCGCTACGTGACCCGCCGGATCAGCCGCATGGCTCGCATCGTGACCCGGCTGGCCGCCGGCGACGACGGCAGCACCCTGGTGCCGGTCCTGTGCGACGACGAGATCGGCGCCCTGGCCTCGACCTTCAACCAACTCCTGGTCAGAAACCGGCAGATGACCCGCGGGCTCGAAGAGCTGGTTGATTTGAAAAGCAGGGAACTCTTCCGGGCCAACGAGGCGCTGCTCCTGGCCGCGCAGGTGTTCGACAACGTTCTGGAAGCGATCGTCATCACCGACCGCGAGGGGGTCATCCTGCAGGCCAACCCGGCATTCGAGACGGTGACGGGGTTCCGTGTCGACGAGGCTTTGGGGCGCAGGGCCAACCTGCTCAAGTCGGACCGCCATCCGCCGGAATTCTACCAGCAGATGTGGCAGCAGTTGACCACGGTCGGGTCCTGGCGCGGGGAGATCTGGAACCGCCGCAAGGACGGTGAGATCTACCCGGCGATGCTGACGATCGTGTCGGTCCGCAATGCGGAAGGGGAGATCACCCACTATATCGGCACTCAGGAGGATATCAGCCTCAACAAGCTCAACGAAGAGCGCATCCGTCATCTGGCCTTTCACGACCCGCTGACCGGGCTTGCCAACCGGGTGCTCTTCGCCGACCGCATCATGACCAGCATCCAGCGGGGGAAGCGTGAAAGCCGGCAGCTGGCGCTGATCGTTCTGGACCTGGACGGGTTCAAGGCGGTCAACGACACCTACGGCCATGCCGCGGGAGACCAGTTGCTGGTTGAAATCGCCCGACGCCTGCAGGGCGTGCTGCGGGCCGAGGACACGGTGGCCCGTTTCGGCGGCGACGAGTTCACCGCCCTGCTGCCGGAAATCGATGTGCCGGGTGATGCGGAAACCGTCGCCCAGAAAATCCTTGCGACGGTTTCCGAGCCGGTTGCGATCGCCGGTCACCAGGTGCAGGTCAGTGCCAGTGTCGGCATCAGCATCTACCCGGTTCACGGCGAGGATTACCAGACGCTGTTCGCCGCGGCCGATGCCGCCATGTACCAGGCCAAGCTGGCCGGCAAGGCCGCGGCCCGGCTGGCGGCCGGGTAGGCCCGGTCATTCTCGCGGGACGTCTTCCCGCCGTTGTTATCTTCCTGCCGCTGTGTTCGTTCTCGTTGGTCATGCCAATCTTGTCTGGGGTGGTGCCATGAGTGGTGCGTCGATCGTGGAAGGGTTCCGGGCCGCAGCCGGCAAGGTCGGGGCCGAGGTGGTCGTGGTGGACGGGGTCGACGCGGCGATCCGCCACGTCGCCGCGCGGGCAGGGGGGGCGATCGTTTGCCCGGAATTCCCGAGCGGCGTGCGGTGGGGGCTTGCCGACCGGCTGCGGGCGGCGGGGAGCGAGGTGATCGACGGCGATTTCCGCACCCACGCGCCCCGGGCCGGCGCCGGGCTGACCGGCGCCAACTTCGCGATCGCAGCCACCGGCACGGTGGTGCTGGAAAGCACCGCCGAAGCGCTGCGGCTGGCCTCCACCCTGCCGATCCGGCACTTCGTCCTGCTCGACCCGCGCAAGATCGTGGCGGACAGCACCGCCGCGGTCCCCTGCCTGCGCCAGCTGCACGAGCGGCTGCCGCAGGCGTTTCTCGCCTATATCACCGGCCCGAGCCGCACCGCCGACATTGAGCGGGTGCTGACCATCGGCGTGCACGGCCCGAAAGAGCTGCACATCCTGTTGTGCGAAGGGCTGTCGGACGATTTCCTGGAATCTTGAAGAATTTGATAGGTCTTATGGGTCTCATGGGACTTATAGGCCCTATGGGGAGTTAGGGTCATGAGCAAACAACGCACCCGAGCCTACAAAGCCCGCATTGATCAGGCCCTCGCCACCCCGCGCCTGCAGGACACCCTGCACCGTTTCGCCGATGCCTACCTGCTCGCGCGCGAGGCGGCCTTCGCCGGGCACGATTTCGAAGCGCTGCGTACCGGCATCGCGGCGATGAAGGACGAGGTGCGTGAACGGCGCGAGGAGTACATCGCCCGGTTCACCCGCAATGCCAAAGCCGCCGGGGCCACGGTCTACCTGGCGCGCACCGCACAGGAGGCCAACGCCTACATCGTCAGCCTGGCGCGCCAGCGGCGCGTGAAGCTGGTGACCAAAAGCAAGAGCATGGCCAGCGAGGAGACCCATCTCAACCAGGCTCTGGAGGAGGCGGGGGTCAGGGTGCTGGAGACCGATCTCGGCGAGTGGATCATCCAGCTGGCCGGGCAGCGGCCCAGCCACATGGTCATGCCGGCGATCCACATGAGCAAGGAGGAGGTCGCCGAACTGTTCGGCAAGGTGACGGGGAAGGTCGAGCCGGCCGAGATCCCGCACCTGGTACAGCTGGCCCGCGAGCAGCTGCGCCAGGGGTATCTCGATGCCGACATGGGGATCTCGGGCGCCAATCTGGCCGTGGCCGAAACCGGCGGCATCGCCCTGGTGACCAACGAAGGGAATGCCCGGCTGGTGACCACCCTGCCGAAGATTCACGTGGCTCTGGTGGGGATCGAGAAGCTGGTGCCGACCCTGGAAGACGCCCACAAGGTCATCGATGTCCTCCCCAAGAACGCGACCGGCCAACTGAGCACCTCCTACGTCAGCTGGATCCGCGGGGCGGTGCCGTGCGGGGATGCGCCGAAGGAACTGCACATCGTCCTGCTCGACAACGGCCGCAGCGCCCTGGCCGAATCACCGCACTGCCGGGATGCCCTGCGCTGCATCAAGTGCGGCGCCTGCGCCAACGTCTGTCCGGTCTATCAGACCGTCGGCGGCCATGTGTTCGGCCACATCTACATCAGCGCCATCGGCATCATCCTCACCGCGTTCTGCCATGGTCTGGAGAACGCCGCCGAGCTGGTGCGCACCTGCATCGGCTGCCGTGCCTGCGTGGCCGTGTGCCCGAGCAAGATCGACCTGGAGAGCATCATCCTCCACCTGCGCGAAGTGCTCGGCGAGGAAGAGGGGATCGGTGCCGGCAAGGCCCTGGTCTTCAAGCGGATCATGCGCAACCGCACGCTGTTCCACACCATGATCCGCGCCGCCAGCCTGCTGCAGAAGCCGGTGACCCGCGGCGAGCGCACCATCCGCCACCTGCCGCTGTTCTTCGCCGGGCTGACCGAGTGGCGCTCCCTGCCGGCGATCGCCGACAAGCCGCTGCGCGACCAGTGGCCGAGCCTGCCGCAACAGGTTGACCGGCCGCGCTACCGGGTGGCGTTCTTCGCCGGCTGCCTGAACGATTTCGTCTACCCCGAACTGGGGCACGACCTGGTCCGGGTGCTCAACCGCCTCGGCGTGACCGTGAGCTTCCCGAAGGAGCAGAACTGCTGCGGCGTGCCGGCCCTGTACTCCGGCGACCGCGACACCGCCACGGCGCTGGCCGGGCAGAACGTGGCCGCCCTGCTGGCCGACGATCCCGATTTCGTGGTGACCACCTGCCCGACCTGCACCATGGCGCTGCAGCGCGACATCAAAGACCTGCTCCGCGACCATCCGCGCTGGGCGGCAAAGGCGGAGCGGTTGGCCGCCATCACCCTCGACGTGTCGCGCTTCATCGTCGAAAAGTGCGACGGCGGCCAGGCCCTGGCCGGACTGGCGGCACCGGAGAAGGTGACCTACCACGACTCCTGCCATCTCAAGCGCGGGGCCGGCGTCTGGCGCGAGCCGCGCCGGCTGCTGGCCGACTCCGGGCGCGAACTGGTGGAAATGGGGCACGCCGATCGCTGCTGTGGCTTCGGCGGGTCCTACTCGTTCACCAGCCATCCCGACATCGCCCGCCGCATCCTGGGCGACAAGGTGGCGGACATCGCCGCCACCGGCGCGGCCTGCGTGGCCATGGACTGCCCGGGGTGCCTGATGCAGATTCGCGGCGGGCTCGACAAGCAGGGGCCGCCGGTGCGCGTTGCCCATACCATCACCCTGCTCGCCGAGACGCTCGCTTAAGCACCCGTCCAGCCATGATGCACAGGGCCGCCGGGGAGATCCCCGGCGGCCCTGTGCGTTTCGGCGGTCGGAACCGGCGGCTAATGGCCGATGCGGTCGGCGATGGGGATCAGCTGCTGGTAGTCGGCGTAGGTGAGCGCCGAGCCCCAGTGGCCGGTCAGCATGCCGGTGGCGATGCCGCCGGCCAGCAGCAGCACGACCAGCAGGGCAAACCCCCAGCCGGGGAGCCCCGTCCGTCCGAACTCCGGGGCGAGTTCGAGGGCTCCGGCGGCCGGGCAGTTGCCCACGCAGGTCAGGCAGCCGGTGCAATCGAGCGACCGGACGGTCTGCTTGCGGTGCACCTCGATCCGCGCCGGGCAGACTGCGGTGCAGCGCCGGCAGTCGGTGCAGTGCTCCCGGCGGCGCTGTACCTTCAGCGGGCTGAACAGGCTGAGCAGGCCGAGCAGGGCCCCGTAGGGGCAGAGGTAGCGGCACCAGGCGTTGCGGTAGACGGCCGACAGCCCGATCAGCAGGCCGATGATGGCCAGGCTTAGCGGCGATGGCGCGGTGAAGAAGTGCAGCATGCGCACGTCGGCGATCGCCCAGTAGGGGGAGGCGAGAAACTCCGCCAGGGCGAAGGCCGGCATGTCGATCGCGATCAGCTTGAGGAAGAAGGCCAGCAGCAGATACTTCAGGCCGCGCAGCGGCAGGTCGAGCCAGTTCCAGACCCGGAAGGTGCGGCCGGTCAGGCGGTGGACCCCCTTCCACAACCATTCCGACAGCGTCCCCACCGGGCAGAGCCAGGAGCAGAAGGCATTTTTGGCCAGCAGCGCCAGGGCCAGAAACGTCACGAACAAAACCAGCGCGGCGGGGTGCACCGGATCGATGACGCCGTTGACCAGCCAGTGCTTGAGGCTCACCAGGGCGCCGATCGGCAGGAATCCCTCGACCCCCGGCGGGCGGGGGACGGCGGGGGTCGCGCCGAAGGTTTCGAAATGGCGGACGAACTGCCCGAAGCGGACACCGAGGTACAGGCAGACGATCAGCAGCGCCGCCTGGGTCAGGAACCGGAGGCGAGAGGGCTGCAGCCAGGGGGAGCGGGGGAGAGCGGTTTTCATGGTGCGGTCACCTTAGCACAGGAGCCGCGGCGTGGAGATGATGCAGGTCAAATTTATTTGAACATGCGACCGAACAAGCCTTTTTTCTGCTGCTCCTGCTTTTCCTGCAGGGCGCGCAGGCCGCGGCGGGCGACAAGGGAGCGGGCGTCGAGCTTGAGAGCCTTGTTGAACTCGGCCTCGGCCAGGGCATCCTGGCCGGCCTCCAGCAGCATCCACCCCTTGAAGGCGAACCCGGCCGGGGTCCGCTCCAGGGTGATGGCGCGGTTCATCATCTGCCGCGCCTTTTCCTGCATCGCCCGGCTGGCGGCGTTTTTCGGGTTGCGGTAGATCGCCCAGGCCAGGTGGGCAAGGTAGTCGCCGTTGCCGGTGTCGAAGTTGACCGCATCCTGCAGGGCCTTCTCGGCGTTGTCCCACTCCTCCATTTCGATGAAGACCTTCCCCGATTCGGCCTGCACCTGAGCCTGGAAGCGGTCGTCCCCCTTGTGCCCCAGGCCGATCTTGTCGGCGCCGAGCAGTTCGTCGTAACGTTCCTTCTTCACCACGTCGGAGAGGGTGTTGTAGGCGTTGGCCACGGTGGCCAGGATCCCTTCGACCAGGGCCGCGTCCTCCCCGGAGAGCTGCATGAGAATGTCGGGGCCGTACTGGCGGGTGACCGCGAAGTAGCGCTCCTTGAGCAGGTCGATGGTGAACTTGCCGGGCTTGATGCCGAACACCTCGTAGTGGTTCTTCTCCTCGAGGCTTTTGGCCATCAGCCGGACGCTCTGGGAGAGGTCGTCGGCCGCGGCGGTTGCGGCCGGTGCGGCTGCGGCGACCGCGGCCACGGCTTCCGCCGCCTCGGTTTCGGCCTCGACCAGGTCGTCGAAGCTCTCCAGAGGGAGATCGATTTCGATTGCCGGCTCCTCGACGACGGCGTTGAACAGGGTGCGCAGCGGCAGGTCGCCGGGGGTGACCGGTTCGGCCGGCTGGTCGGAAAAGCGCAGCATGTCGAGTGCGGTGAGGGTCAGCAGCAGGGGGGCGTTGGCCGCCGGGTCGCCCGGGCAGTCGGCCAGGGTGTGGCGGCCGTCGAGCTGCTGCAGCAGGCGGCGCTCGTCCTCGTTCAGGGCGAGGAAGTTGATGTGGCGGTAATAGGCGCCGGCGGGCGTCGGGTACTTGGTGAGGCAGGTGGCCAGCAGCTGGTCGGCGGCCCGCCCCGGGAAGCGGTGAAAGCCCCGGTAGAAGAGCTGCGGCACGTTGAGCGTCACCAGCTGCAGGGCCTCGGGGACCGGCAGTGCCTGCCAGCTCGCCTGGGCCGGGGGGGCGCCGAAGGCCTGCTCCAGTTCGCAGTTGAGATAGGCGAACTTGGCGTCGAGCAGGTCGCCGTAGTTCAGGCAGCCGATCTGCACCAGCACCTCGTGGCGGAACCCACCGCGCCCGGCGAAGTAGGCGTACTCCTCGGCGGAGAGGATGCCGCGGGCACGCAGGTAGTCGCCGAAGTCGCGGTGCTGGAAACCCGGCCGCAGGGAGGCCGGGGCGCCGTTGATGAAGCTCAGGAAACGCTTGGCATCGGGCCAGCTAAGCAGCAGCT
>VAUL01000005.1 GCA_005774545.1 Deltaproteobacteria bacterium
GGGACCGGAGCTGGGACCGGAGCTGGGACCGGGGGCTTTGTGGGAGGGGGCGGTGTTGCTGTTGCCGGTTGCGTGGTTTGAGTCTTGCTGTCGGCGCCGCTGACGTTAGGATTTTCGCAAACCGCCGGATTGATGTAGGCGGGGTAATCCCGATAGACCTTGGCCAGCAGGATCTCTTCAGCAGAGGCGGGAGCCACCAGGCAGATGACGGCTGGCAGCAAGGCAGAAATCAGCGGAACGATTCGCAACGCGCCCTCCTTGCACAACAACCTTTAATTTCGTGAAACTAACCGAATTTTGGCGGAAAGTCAAAAACAAGTCACTCAGCGGATGTCGAGCAACGGGTGCATCTGCGGAATGACCAGGGTTGCGGGATGTTCAGAGGCAACGAGCGCCTGCAGGCGGAGCAGTTGCCGGCCGACGAACGCCGGCCGGCCGGCGACGGTTCTGGGCTGCAATATCAACGGCAGGTCCGGGCCGTGCTGCCGCAGCAGGCGTGCAGCCGCCACCAGTTCCTCCTCGGTCGTGCTGGCATCGATGACGATTTTGGCCTGGCACGCCTTGGGTCGGGAAACCTCCAGAAACGCGGCGTGAGCCTCCCAGGGGGTCGGGACACCGGTTGTTCCGGACAGCTTGATATCCAGCGAGACCCACGAAACGAAGGGGAGCAGCCGTTCCATGGCGTCCGGCAGGGTCCCGTTGGTTTCCAGGTAAACCGGCAGGCATTGCGAGAGATCGGGAAGCCACTCCGCCAGGGCCTGGCTTTGCACCAGCGGTTCGCCCCCGGTCAGCGCCAGCGAATGATGGGCGGGAAGTTGCTTCAGGCAACGAGCGACCAGGGCGGTCAAGAAGGCCGGTGCCGCCGGATTCGGGTAGTCTTCTCCCCTGGCACCGCCCGGCTCCTCTTCGGCATGCCAGAGCGCGGTAACGGCATAATCCGTGTCACAGTAGGCGCAGGCCAGGTTGCACTGGGCCAGCCGGACGAAAAGCTGGCGCCGGCCGATGAAAACCCCTTCCCCCTGCAGCGAGGAAAAGACTTCCTTCAGGTAAAGCTCAGTCCCTGGTGTAGCTGGCACTGGCGTATTCCGATTCCCAGACGGTAACCCGCTCCAGCCGCACGTTCTCGTTGTCGAGCTGCGCGCTGAGTCGCCCGAACAGGTAGCGGGCAATCTGCTCCGAAGACGGACTGATACTGGCGAAGGGATCCAGATCGTTCAGGTACTTGTGGTCGAGTTCGCCCAACAATTCCTTGGTATGGCGCTTGAGCACCTTGAAGTCGATTCCCAACCCCGCCGCATCCAGTTCACGGGCGGCAACCGTTACCTCGACATGCCAGTTGTGGCCGTGAAGGTTTTCACAGTCGCCCTGGTAGTTAATCAATCGATGCGCCGCGGCAAAGTGGGTCCTGATGCTAAGATGATACATGAGGTAATGTCTCCAAGTGTCCGTTTCAAAGAGTTTTTTATACTTCAGAGTCGTCCTGGTCCACTAGCGGCTCGGCGGGGATGCGGTAAGCCTCGCCGGCCCAGGAACCAAGATCGA
Source organism: Deltaproteobacteria bacterium (assembly GCA_005774545.1). Lineage (GTDB taxonomy): Bacteria > Desulfobacterota > Desulfuromonadia > Desulfuromonadales > BM103 > VAUL01. The sequence continues at coordinate 1,543 of VAUL01000005.1, forward strand.
CAAGCCGGCAGCGCTCGGAGCAGAACGGCCGGAAATCATTCCCCTCCCAGGGCGTCGGTACGCGGCAAACCGGGCAGGACAGTCTTATAGAAGACATCGGCTTCTCCTCCTGGCGCCATCCTAACATGTCGCCGGACCACTCACAAGGCGGCGAAAAACAAGGGGCCGGCACATGGCCGGCCCCCGGAAGATCGCAACACGTTCGGTTTACTTCTTCTTCGCGGCCTTGTCTTCCTTCGGCCAGTTGTTGAGGTCGTGGGCGATGTTGTGGCACTGACCGCATTTCGGGAACTTGTCATGCATCGAGCCGTGCGGCAGGCCGTGGCAATCGCTGCAGTTCGGGATGGTCTTGTGCTTGTTGGCGTGACAGGTCACGCAAGCCAGCTGGCTGTGCTTGGCCTTGCTTGCCGACAGCTGTTTCGACACGTCGTCGTGGCAGGCGCTGCACATCTGCGAAGCGGTCGAGGCGCCGTAAAGCAGTTCCTTCGGCTTGTGCGCCTTGTGGCAGGTGGCGCAGTCGGCCTGCGTCATCGTCGCCGAATGCGGCTTGTGGCAGTCGACGCACTTGGGAATCATGCCATGTTTGTCAGCATGGCAGAAATTGCAGGCAAACGTCCCATGCTTGCTGGGATTGGCGGCCATCTCCTTGCCCGGACCGGAGTGACAGGTCAGGCACACTTCCTTCTGCTGCCCGGCGATTTTCACCAGCAGCGGCTGGTGCGGATTGTGACAGCTGGTGCAGTTCTTGATCCCGTAGTGAGGCTTGCCGGAGTGGCAGTTGCTGCACTGGGGGATGTTGTTGGCGGATTTCGGACGGTGCCCTTCGTGGCAGGCCTGGCAATCGATCTCGGTCTTGTGCTTGCTGCCGTTGGCTTCGATCTGCGCCGGCTGCTCCTCGTGACATTTGACACAGTCGGCGACGACAAGTGCCGCGGGCTGCCCCAACGCGACGCTGGCTGCACCGGCCATCAGGGCCGCAGCCGCCAGGATTCCCAGAAACTTCTTCATCGACATGATCATTCCTCCTGTGAATGTGATACGCAGGCTCTTCTTGAAAGGCCATTTCGTCAGACGAAAAATACAACAGAAAATTTTTAACTTTCCGTCATGGAAGGTGTCAACAGGAAAATACCCGTGGCGGGTCTTTTCCCCGTCACGGGTATGGGCTCGCTATTCGACGAACCGATGGGTGCCTGCCGCCGGTCCGGCGGATCACCGGACGTCAACTTTCCGGACGCCGTCCGGACGCCAGGATGGAGAAATGACGCGGGCGCCCTTCTCCCCGGTTTCCGTGATGCTGGCGAACGTTACGGCAAACTCGCCGAAGCGGTCGTTGGCTTCGTCCATGGCGGCCGCCAGCAGGGTCGCCTTGCGCTCCCCGTCAAAGAGCGGCAATTGGCTGGCCTGGTGGACCAGGCCGCTGACCGAAACACCGACCAGACGTACCGGTCGGGTCAAATCCAGTGAATCGAGAAGGGTTACGGCATCGCGGTAGATTTCCTGGCTGCGGCTGGTCGGCGACACGCGGGTCTGCTGCCGGCCGACGGTGACAAAGTCGGCATAGCGGACGGTCAGGTGCACGGTTCTGCCGCTGACGGCATGGCGCCGCGCCCGGCGGCCGACCATTTCGGCGAGTTGCAGCAGATACCTGGCCAGGGTGTCCCGCCCGGTGACATCCTGCTCCAGCGTCATGCTGTGCCCTATCGATTTGACCGGATCTTCCTTCTCCGGCGGAATCACCGGGGCCTCGTCTTGACCTCGCCCCATCCGGCTGAGCTTCTCACCGACCACCCCGAACCGGCGCTTGAGCGCCGCCACGGGATAACGCCCGAGTTGGCCGCAGGTCTGGATGCCGAGATCGGCCAGCTGCCTCTCGACCTTTCCGCCGATGCCGCACAACTCCCGCACCGGCAGCCCTTCGAGAACTTCCGGCACCCTCTCCGGCGCGATGATCGTCAGCCCGTCGGGTTTCTGCATCTCGCTGGCCAGCTTGGCCAGCAGCTTGTTGGGGGCGATGCCGACCGAACAGGTCAGCCCGAATTCATGGCGAATGCGGGCCTTGAGAAGATAGGCGATGCTTTCGGCCCCGCCGAACAGGTTCAGGGAACCGGTAACATCGAGGAACGCCTCGTCGATGGAGAAAACCTCGACCAGGGGCGTGTAGTCACGCATCATGGCGACAATCCGGGCCGAAGTGTGGGCGTACTTCCGGTTGTCGCCGACCACAAAAGTGATGTGCGGACAGGCCTGCCTGGCCTGCCAGGTGTTCATTCCGGTCCTGACCCCGAAAGCGCGCGCCTCGTAGGAGGCCGTCGTCACAACCGTGCGGCCGGTGCCGATCACTGCAATCGGCCTGCCGCGCAGCGCGGGATTGGCCTGTTGCTCGACCGAAGCGAAGAAGGCGTTCATGTCGACATGCATGACCACCCTCCCCCACGCTTTCATGACAGGGCCTGCTGGTCCGACAGCAGCCAGGTTCCGTCGAGCGGGTTGTAGACCAGTTCGAACAGAGCCTCCCCATCGGTTACCGTAAAATGCAGCAGCGGCTTGTCTCCGGCCCGCCCCTGCCAGCTGTAGGTCGTCTCCCTGACCATGTGCCGGCAGCGATGGCGGTCGAACCATACGGGGCGCAGGCGTTTCCCCGGCTCAAAGATCACGGCGACGCGAACCGGTTCCCTTTTCGGCATCGGTCACTCCAACCGCCGGTAGATGCCGGCAACCGTCCCGACAACGGTCACCTCGCCGTCTCCGGGATAAACGAGGATTGGCGACATGGCGGCATTGGCCGGTTGCAGACGGATGTGATCGGGCTCGCGAAAGAACCTTTTCAGGGTTGCCTCGCCCCCCACCATGGCAACCACGACCGCCCCGTTTTCGGCAACGGGCTGCGGCCGGACCAGGGCCAGGTCGCCTTCGAAAATGCCGGCGTCGATCATCGAGTCCCCGGCAACGCGCAGGAAAAAACAGTCGTTGCCCCTGGCCGCCGACTGGTCGATCGAGAAGTCGCCTTGAACGTCCTCGATCGCCGGAGCCAGATGTCCGGCCCGAACGGTCCCGGCAATCGGCAGGGAAACGGAACGGCCGGAAGGTGTGGCCAGGGCGATCCCCCGGCTGACGGGGTCGCGCTTGAGCCAGCCCTTCTTCTCCAGGGCGTCGAGGTGCTTGCTGACCGGCAATGGGCCGCTGACCCGCAGATGGGCAGCGATCTCCCGCAGGGTCGGAGAATAGCCGTGGCGGGCCTGGTAGTCGGTGACAAAATCCAGAACCTGCCGCTGGCGGGCCGTCAGATGCTGTTGCGATTTCGCCATGGTATTCATTTGACTACCATAGCAGGAGGGGCGGGTTTCGTCAAGACGCGGGGAGCGCACTCTCGCCGGGGAGAAATCTCATGATCGTTTCCACCAGCATTGCCGACTTGAACGGTTTAACCAGGTACCAGTCGGCGCCGACCTCTTCGGCCCGGGCGAAGTCCGTCTGGTGTCTCTTGGCCGTCAGCATGACAACGGGAATCTGCCTCGTCAGTTCATTGTTCTTGATCTGACGGCAGACCTCGAAGCCATCGATCTCGGGAATCATGATGTCGAGCAGAACCAGGTCCGGCGCCTTGCGCCTGATCGCACCGAGGGCGGCAAGGCCGTCGGAGACGCATTCGATTTCGTACCCCCGCGAAGACAGCAGGAGCGTCACAAGTTCTCTCAGTTTCTCCTCATCCTCGACGATCAGGATTTTTTTCTTCGAGGTCACGACGGATCCTGTCTGCACCGTTGGATTGACAGCCGGTTTATCTGATATATACGAAGGAGCATGAAATATGCCACCCCGCACATTCATGGTTTGTCTGGGAATTTCAACAAGTTGGCATGGGGAGCCGAAAACGGCCGGGGACAGGTGGAAACAAATGCGCAAACTTTGCATCCCGGGGATGGCAATAAATGTTTCGGCAGAACTCACGCCGGGATAAAAAAAGAGGCCAGCCGACCGGCTGACCTCTTCGAATTTCTGGAGCGGGAAACGGGATTCGAACCCGCGACTTCAACCTTGGCAAGGTTGCACTCTACCACTGAGTTATTCCCGCTTTGGATGGCGATGCCATGCGAAGCGAAGGTGTTTATAGCAAAACCGCTCGCGACAAGTCAACCCATAAATTCACGATGAATGAAAAGGTGCCTAGCGAACGAAAACACGGGAGAATTTATAGAGATAGTCGAATCCCGACCAGAGCGTCAGCGCCAGGGCGATACTGAAAAAAAACATGCCGAAGTTGTGCATGTTGACAAGCAAAAGCTCCGACTTGATCCCGAAAAACCAGTAATAGTCGTAATGCAGGAGCAGCCCCGGAATGGCCGCCATCTGGTAGATGGTCTTGTATTTGCCCAGGTCGCTGGCATCGATGACGATCCCCTCGGAGGAGGCGATCGAACGCAGCCCCGTGACGATGATTTCGCGGGCCAGCAGCAGGAAGACCGCCCAGGCCGGCACTCGCCCATAGGGGATCAGCATGATCAGGGCCGCCATGACGATCAGCTTGTCGGCCAGCGGGTCGAGAAACTTGCCGAGAACCGTCACCACCCCCCACTTCCGGGCCAGCCAGCCGTCGATGAAGTCGGTTGCGGCCGCGGCCCCGAACAGGGCGGCGGCCCAGAAACCGGCCTCGCGGGAATCCGACAGCATGATGACGACCAGCAAGGGGATGGCCGCGACCCGGGCAAGGGTCAGGATGTTGGGGAGGTTGAGAACCCCGGTGCGCAGATTCATAGGACGGAGTCGCCGCTGCGCCGGTACTGTTCGAGATAGCGGCGGACCCGCTGCACGTAGTTGCGGGTCTCCTCGTAGGGGGGGATGCCGCCATGGCGCTGCACCGCGTTCGGACCGGCGTTGTAGGCGGCGAGGGCCAGATCCAGGTTGCCGTTGAACCGGTCGAGCATCAGGCGAAGGTAGTTGCTTCCGCCCCGGATGTTTTCCGCCGGGTCGAAGGGATCGTCGACATTCATGAGTCTCGCGGTCTCTGGAATCAGCTGCATCAGCCCCTGGGCGCCCTTGTTGGAAAGCGACTGCGGATTGTAGTTGCTTTCGGCCTTGATGACCGCCTTGACCAGAGCTTCCTCAAGCTGATAGGCCCGGGCGTTCTGCCGAATGATGTCGCGATAGGATTGCGGCAGCAGGTTGCCGCCGGCCAGCGCCTTGCCGGGCCGCAACTCCTTGCGGTAGAAGTTCCAGGTCTGCTTGTTCGGCCTGGCGGTCAGCTGCGGCGCGTTGGTAAAATGAACGACGCCGTTTTCATCGACATAACGGTAAATGTCAGCCCGCGCCGGTGAAATCCCCGACAGAAGCAGCATCGAAGCTGCAGCCAGAATGGCGATGGAAATTCGGCTGGTCATTTGTCGGCCCATCCCATTGCTTTTATATAGCCAAAAAACTTCTGTATTTCAACTGATTTAGAAGCCCCAAACAACTTGACACAATCATGACGCCCCCGGATAATGCCCCATCGTGCCGTTCGCTTCACTCTCCGGCCGCTTTATTGTGCAAATCCCATTCCATGGCGTGAATCATGAAACATATCAGCGATTTTCTGGTAATAGGCAGTGGGATCGCCGGCCTCTCCTATGCATTGAAGGTCGCCGGTCACGGCAAGGTTGCCCTCGTCACCAAGCGCGACATGACGACCACCGCGACGGCCCTTGCCCAGGGCGGCATCGCCGCCGTCGCCTCGCCGGCGGATTCCTTCGAGGAACACATCCACGACACCATGGTGGCCGGCGCCTGGCTTTCCGACCAAGAGATCGTCCGTCTCGTCGTCACCGAGGGCCCCGCCGCCATCAGGGAACTGATCGAAACCGGGGTGCGCTTCTCGCTCAACGAGGACGGCGGCTACGCCCTGACGCGGGAAGGCGGCCACAGCCACCGGCGCATCTACCACGCCAAGGACGAGACCGGCAAAGAGATCGAGCGGGCACTCGTCGAGGCGGCCCGTTCGCATCCCAACATTACCGTCTACGAACACCATGTCGCCGTCGACCTGATCACCGAGGCGAAACTCTCGCGCCGGCGGGTCTCCCCGAATCGCTGCCTCGGCGCCTACATCCTCGATGTCGGCAGCGGCGAGGTCGAGACGTTCGGAGCCAAGATCACGGTCCTGGCCACCGGTGGCGCCGGCAAGGTCTACCTGTATACCTGCAACCCCGACGTGGCCACCGGCGACGGCATCGCCATGGCCTACCGGGCCGGCGCGACCATTGCCAACATGGAGTTCATGCAGTTTCACCCGACGACGCTTTACCACCCCCACGCCAAGAGCTTCCTGATCTCGGAGGCGGTACGCGGCGAGGGGGCCATCCTGCGCCGGCGCGACGGCACGGCCTTCATGGAGGAATACCATCCCCTCAGGGATCTCGCGCCGCGCGACATCGTGGCCCGCGCCATCGACAACGAGATGAAGGTGCACGGCGACGACTGCATGTTCCTCGACATCACCCACAAGGATCCGGCCTTCGTCAAGGACCGCTTCCCGTATATCTACGAAACCTGCCTGGGCTACGGGATCGACATGACCACCACACCGATCCCGGTGGTGCCGGCCGCCCACTATCTGTGTGGTGGCGTGCGGGTCGACAGCTGGGGGGAAACCGACATCGCCAACCTCTTTGCCGTCGGCGAAACCGCCTGCACCGGGCTGCACGGCGCCAACCGGCTGGCCAGCAACAGCCTGCTCGAAGGGGCGGTGTTCGGTGCGCGGGCGGCACAGCGTTCACTGGAGCGGTTCAAGGAAGATCAGCCCCCCTTCCCTGTCATCACCCCCTGGGACACGTGCAGCGCCCGCAACAGCGACGAAGAAGTGGTGGTCGCCCACAACTGGGACGAGATCCGCCGCTGCATGTGGAACTACGTCGGCATCGTCCGCTCGACCAAGCGGCTGGTGCGCGCCTTGCGCAGAATCCAGATGATCCAGGAAGAGATCGCCGACTACTACTGGGACTTCTACATCACCTCCGACCTGGTCGAACTGCGCAATATCGCCACCGTGGCGGAACTGATCATCCGCTGCGCCCTCAAGCGCCAGGAAAGCCGGGGGCTGCACTACACCATCGACTACCCCGACACCGACGATGTCCACTGGAAAAAGGACACCATCGTGCGGAAGACCTTCTGACCGCGAAACTGGCGAGGATCCCGTGACCATCGACGAATACCGGCAGGAAATCGACCGACTCGACCGCGAACTGCTGCGCATTTTCAACGCCCGGGCAGCTCTCGCCCTGCACATCGGCGAGATCAAGAAGGAACGCGGCCTGCCGGTCTACGACCCGGATCGCGAGCGCCGGATTTTCGAGGCCATGACGGCCGCCAACCCGGGGCCGCTCGAAGATGACGCCATCGTCCGCCTGTTCGAGCGCGTCATCGACGAATCGCGCCGTCTCGAACGCATTCGCACCAAGGGGATTTGAGCATGCTGATCATCATGAAAAAGGGCGCGAGCGAGGAACAGAAGCGCCAGGTCAAGCAGTACCTGGTCGAACACGACTTCGACTTTCACCAGTCGACCGGCGCCAACCGGACCATCATCGGCGTGATTGGCGACACCACCAGTATCGACCGCGCGGAACTCGAAAGTCTGAACGGCGTGCACGTGGTGTTCAAGATTCCGGAAGAGTCCTGAAAGGAAGGGCCGCGACATGAGCGAAACCGAGCACCTTCTTGAACTGTTACAGGAAAACTTCGGCGCGGAAATCGCCGTCGGCGACTGGCTGGCCATCGACCAGCAGCGCATCGATGCCTTCGCCGAAGCCACCGGCGACCGGCAATGGATTCACGTCGATCCCGAGCGTGCCAGGCGGGAGTCACCCTACGGCACGACGATCGCCCACGGCTTTCTGACCCTGTCGCTGCTCCCCTTCCTGACCGGGGGCAACTCTCCCGATTACCTGCGCCGGCATTTCCCCGGCATGCGCCTGCGGGTCAACTACGGCTTGAACAAGCTGCGTTTCCCGGCTCCGGTCAAATGCGGCGACCGGATCCGCGCCCGGACCCTGCTCAAGAATGCCGTCCTTCTCGACCGGGGCCTCGAAGTCGTCTATGTCTTTACCGTCGATATCGAGGGGCAGGACAAGCCGGCCCTGGTCGCCGAACAGCTCCTTAGAGTCTACCCATAAACATCTTTTCATGTGGCGCGCCTGTTGCTATAATGCGCCGCATGAGAACGTTCCTCACCCTTGTCCTGCCGGCAATCCTCTGTTCGATCCTGGCCGGCTTCCTCCTCGGCAGAAAGGTGCCGCCGCCGTCAGTTGCCCCCCCCATTCAGCAGGCGCGCCAGCCGGCCTTTCACGACATGCGCATCAACCCTACGACTGATTATGTGGGGCTGATCGATCCGGACCATCCCCACATCATCCAGCAGGCCAGACAGTTCCGCAGTTACGAGGACGCCTACCGCTTCGTCAGTGAAAAGATCAACTTTGCCCCCTTCGTTCCGCCGGGGCCCGTCGACAAGACCCTGACGTACAGCACGGGGAGCTGCCTGGGAAAAGCCGCGCTGCTGTGCAGCTTTTATCGTGCGATGGGGATGCCGGCGGACGACGTCAGGCTGGTGATGGGACTGGTCATGACGCCGGCGGGCCCAGCCGACCATGTCTGGATCGACCTCGAGCACGACGGCCGGGACTTGCAGCAGGATCCTTCAGGGTTTCTCGGGGATTTTGCGTACCACGAGTTCCCGGACAACCGGTATGTCGACACCTATGTGATCAAGGAAATGTTCTGTTTCAACGACAGCGATTTCGCAGTCGTCTCGCAACTCAACCGCTTCCGGACCACCGAATAGCGCCGGCCAAGCACCTCCTCTCCCGCCTCATGGCCGCCGGACCAATCACCCGGAACAGGACGATTGCCGCCGGCACTCACCCCGATGGTTCCCCCTGTCACCTCCCGCTTCGGCGTCAATCGGCATCCCGGCCGAAGTTGTGGAACTCACCAAGGTTGCTGAATTCCCCCCACGCCAGGAAGCTGTTCGGCACGTTGGTAAAATCGTAAAGAGATTCGAGTTCTCTCAGCAGCTGTCTTTCATCTTCAGCGATTTCGGTCAGGATTTTCTGTACGACCGGATCGGCTTCAGCAGCTGCGGCCGCCTCGTACTGGTGCAGAACGTGGCGCTCGGCATCGAGTGCCAGTCGGTATGCCGCGACATCGTCGGCTACGACCAGGCGATCGCCCTGCTGGCGCAGGCGTTCGTAAACGTTCCACCCTTCATCGAGGGCCATTGTCTCGTCGCCGTTCGTCTTCGCGGCACGCACCTCCAGCTGCATCAGCCGCCGCGCTTCATCCTCGGCCAACTGCCTGAAGATATTCTTCACCCCGGGATTTTCCGCGCGGGCTGCCATCTCTTCGTAAAACCGCTGGGCACTGCGGTCGATTTCCGTTGCAAAACGAAACACTTTCATGACCGTCCCCTTTCCGCCCTAGGATCTTCATCCCGGGCTTAGAGCATTCTTCCGACGGGGATATTATAGCATCAAACCAGGACGGCCTGCGCCCTCCCCTGCCGCAACCGGCCTGATGCATCACTCCCCGTTAAAACTCGTGAGGCGGCCGCAAGGCCGCCTCATTGCATGCGACACAAACACCCCTTGGCTTTCCGGCACCCCTCGGGGGCTCAAGACTGCCCGGTCAGCAACGGGTCGCAAAGCAGCCCGGCCTGTTCTGCCGGCCGTCCGCAACTGCCGCACACGTAGGCAAGATGCTCCTTCATGTCGCTGCACATCCCGCCGGTTTCGGGGGTCGTGCCGCAATAGGCACGTTTATCTTCCAGCACGCGAGGCTCACACACCTGAACCCGCTCCTGCGTAAGCGCTCCACAGACACCGCATTCGTAGATTTTTGTCATCGTATCCACCCCTCTCTCCGGATCTGCACGCCGCCTCCCGAAACCCCGTCAGGAACGTCCCTGCAGCATCTGGCGGACGAAATTCAAGGTGCCGCCCGCGATCAGGTGTTGGCGCTCCCGTAGCGACACTTCCAGCACGGTGACGATCGGACGACCATTGATCTCGACCGGAATCTCAACGGCGCCTTCTGCCAGCAGCCTGCGGAGGCCCGGCAGAACGATGTGATCGCCGACCCGGATGGAATCGTAGTCGGCAGGATCCCTGAACGTCAGGGGCAGGATGCCGAAGTTGCACAGGTTGGCCTTGTGGATGCGGGCGAAACTCCTGGCCAGTTTGACGCGCACCCCGAGATAGCGCGGAGCCAGGGCGGCGTGCTCACGGCTCGAACCCTGCCCATAGTTGTCACCGCCCACAACCACACCGCCGCCCATCGACCTGATGCGCGCAACAAAACCGGGATCAATCTGGTTGAAGACAAATTCGCTGATCGCCTCGATGTTGGAGCGCAGCGGCAAGACCTTGCTGCCGGCGGGCATGATGCCGTCGGTGGAGATATTGTCGCCGACCTTGATCGCCACCTGACCGGATACCGTATCGGGGAGGCGGTCCAGTTCGGGAAACGGCCTGATGTTGGGACCGCGGAACAACTCGGTGTGCCGCAGTTCCTCGCCCGGAAAGATGAAGGAACCTTCGTCGACCAGATAGCGATCCGGGTCGGTGATCCGCGGATAGGGAATCTCCGCCGCGAGATCGCGTGGATCGGTGATGACGCCCTTCAGGGCCGCTGCCGCCCCCGTTTCCGGCGAGCAGAGATAGACCTGATCATCCTTGGTGCCGGAACGTCCGGGGAAGTTGCGCGGGAACGTCCGCAGGCTGACCTGTCCCGTCCCCGGGGCCTGCCCCATGCCGATGCACCCCAGGCAGCCGCTCTGATGGATGCGGGCACCGGCCAGCAGCAGCGCCATCACGCCGCCGTGTTCGTTGACGTTCTCCAGCACCTGGCGGCTCCCCGGGTTGATGTGGAAGGAGACGTCAGGATGAACGTGCCGCCCCTCGACGATCCGGGCCGTAACCATCAGATCACGAAAAGACGAGTTGACGCTCGAGCCGATAATGACCTGATCGACCTTGATCCCGGCGACCTCCCGTACCGGCCTGACGTTGCCCGGCGAGGACGGACAGGCGATCAGCGGCTCGACCGTGCCGAGGTCAACTTCCGCCTGCTCGTCGTAGCTGCAGCCCTCATCCGCCTGCAGCCCGACCCAGGCTGCACCGCGCCCCTGTGCTTCCAGATACTGCCTGGTCCGCTCGTCTGACGGGAAGATCGAACTGGTGGCGCCCAGTTCGGCCCCCATATTGCCGATCGTCTCGCGATCGGTTGCCGACAGTGTCGCCACGCCGGGCCCGTAATACTCGATCACCTTGCCGATACAGCCCGAAACGCCGTAGCGACGCAACAATTCCAGGATCACGTCCTTGGCGCTCACCCAGTCGCGAAGCCGGCCGCTCAGTCTTACCCCGAAAACCAGCGGACAGGGGAAATAGTAAGGATAACCGGCCATGGCCAGTGCCACGTCCATCCCCCCCGCCCCGATCGCCAGCATGGAAACCCCGGCAGCTCCCGGCGTATGGCTGTCGGCGCCGAGCATGGTCAGCCCCGGTCGGCCGAAACGCTCCATGTGCGCCTGGTGGGAGATGCCGTTGCCGGGGCGTGAGAAAATCAGGCCGAAACGGGCGCAGGCCGTTTGCAGATACCGATGATCGTCGGCGTTTCTGAAATCGGTCTGCAGCAGGTTGTGGTCGACATACTGCGCGGCCAGCCCGACTTTCACCCGGTCGATGCCGAGCGCCTCGAATTCGAGCATGGCCATCGTTCCGGTCGCATCCTGGAGCAGGGTCTGGTCGATCCGGATGCCGATCTCCTCGCCGGCGACCAACCGCCCCTCCACCAGATGAGACGCCAGAATCTTGCTCGTCAGATTTTGCGGCATGGGACACCTCCCTGCCTGCCTGCTTCCGCCGCCTTACCTCCCCAAGCTCATCCAATCATCAACGCCACGGGAATTCCTCCTTGCCGCGAGTGATCTCTTCGCAGTCGCGGAAATCCCAGCAGCGGCTCTCGCCGCTCGAGGTCCTGACCAGCAGATGCTCGCCAGCACAATGATCGACAAGGCCATGCTCCCTGCCGTGAACCACCAAAGCGTCACGGCCCTCTTCGCTTTCCATACAGATGAAGTCGAAACGTTTGCGTTCCATGACGGATGTCCTTTCTCCCTCCGCCTAGCGTTCTTCGGATATATCCCGGACATCCTCAGGCCACCAGGTGGTTACCTCTTCGCCGATCCGCACCAGCATCGCCTCGGGGGCTTCGAGCCACACACACTGCTGCAGGATGCCGATCTCACCGGTTTTTTCGTTGATGAGGCGCGCCGGCAAATCCTTGTGCTCGGTCCGCTGGCAGGCCTTGACATATTCACTGTGGGTCATGACTTGTCTCCTTTCAGTGAAATTTTACCACGGCGACCCAACCCCGGGCCACCAGCGGCAAGGGGCGACGGGTTGCCGTCACTAGCAGCAAAAAAATCGGGCCTCCGTATGCCGGAGGCCCGATGCGTCGCTTCATGATGCGTATTACCGCCTACCACTGCCTGACCGGTCCCGAATCGATATGAACAAAACCCTTCCTCGGGTAATAACCGACCCCGCCGTCACGCAGTGACAGGGCCGCGGTCCGCAATTGCCTGACGGGCACGCCGGGCAGGCGCAGATCGATGGCTTTCCCCTCGACATGCAGGCTACGCCGGGCCACGCGTCGGCTGCGGTGGCGCAGCTCCTGGTTGGTCTCCACGCTGCGGTAGCCGGAGATGACTTCAAAAGGCCGCAGCGCCTCGAAAACGATCCCGAGCGAGAAGATCTGATCGATAACCGTCGGATCGATCAACTTCACTTCGTCGGTACGATGGTCGCGCAACAGGTAGCTGATTTCATCAAGTGCGCCCTTGAGATAGTTGCCGTCCTGCCAGTAGACAAATCTGGAGAGCATCTCGCCGGTGTTGACGTTGTAGAGGTTGACGGACCGCTCCGGCAGTTCGGTGATGATTCTGCCGACTTTGGCCCAGGCGTTCCAAGGGGCGAGGAACAAAGCCGAGGCCGCCACCCCCAGCTGCAGGAAATGCCGTCGTGTCGGCATTGCCGACGTCAGAAAATCACGGGTCGATTTCAACGGGTCGTGCATCAGGAAACACCTGTCGATGTGATGGTCTTACGGGTGCTAAAAGCAAGCAAGGGTCGTTCCAATCCAAGCGGAAAAGTTGAAGGAAAATGGGGGCAGCGGAGAATCGTCAATTATTACCGGCGGATAAAAATTGCTGGTCAGGAGGCGCAGGCAGGATGCCAGGAGGGGGACCGACAAGGGCTGGCAGGGGATCTGGCAGATCGCCGGATCCCCTGCCCCAAAAAACGCACCGGACTAAAGCAGCTGGAAGGCGACCTTCAGAACCACCTGGTATTCGGCGATCTTGCCGTCGTCATTGACATGACCGCGAATCTCCTGAACCTCGAACCAGGAGATCTTTTCCAGAGACTCGTGAGCGCGGCTCACCGCCGCCTGGATGGCCCCCTCGACACTCGTCGCCGAAATGCCGATGACCTCGATCTTTTTGTATACGCGGTTTTCACCGTATGACATAGGACACCTCCCGGGAAATTTCACCATGCCTACAGTTTAACAAACTTCGGGCCCCCCACCAGCCAAAGTCATGTCGGAACGGCTGGCTTGCCGCCAAAGATTTCGCGATGCACCTTGGCGAATGGCAGGGATTTGTGTGCATGGCCGGCCTTTTTTTCCTGCGGATAGCCGAAGCCGATGATGCAATCGACAGCCATGCGCTCCGGCAGGGCGACGATCTCGCGGACATAAGCCTCGGCGGAACCGCCGTCGCCGTGGGGCCGCAGACGAATCTGCGCCCAACAGCTGCCCAGCCCCAGTGACACTGCCGTCAACTGCATGACGATAGCGGCAATGGCGCAATCTTCGACCCAAACGTCGCAGCGTTCCGGATCGGCGGCGACAACGATGGCCAGCGGCGCCCGGGCCAGGAATTCCGCCCCGTGCGGTTTCGCCCGGCTCAGCGCCTTGAGCCGCTGCGGATCCGTGACAACCACGAATTCCCATGGGCAGAGCCCACGGGAGCTCGGCGCGCGCAACGCCGCCTCGATCAGGAGTTCGATCGTTTCCTGCTCGACGGGCCGTGCTTCGAACTGGCGGATGCTGCGGCGTTTTCTAAGGATATCCAGCATAAGTCCGCTCACGCCTTTTCGAGAAAACGCTTGATCACTTCCACCGATTCCATGTCGATCGACTGGATTTCGACACCGAACCCCTGGGGCAGGCTCAGATTCTTGCGCGGGAACCCCTGATTGACCCAGGCAACCCGCCCCTTGGCGCGCACCCGATGCGGACTGATGACCGGGAGGATAAAGCTGACGTCGATGATCTTCTGCGGCGGCACCTCGTCACGGTATTCGATGTAAAGCCCGTGCAGACTGAGATCGACGCCACGCCCCTGAAAATTCCGCCCGGAAATGGTGAAATCGACGGTCATCTGGCAGGGAACGCGCCGCTCCCGTCGTTCGATATGATACAGGTACCGATGCCCGAGATTGAGAAATTCCTCGCGGCCGAAGGGCTTCTTCAGGTAGCCGTCACAACCCGACGCCTTGACATCCTCCTCGCTGGCATCGCGATCCGGGGTGAAGATCAGCAGCACCGGGATCTTGGCCAGCCGCGGCGTGGCCTTGAGCCGGCGACAGGCCTCGATGCCGTTCATCTCGGGCATCGCCACATCCATGTAGATCAGGTCCGGCCATTCTCTGGCCGCCAGGTCAAGCGCCTCCCGCCCATTGGTGGCAAAGAGGATGTCGCCCGGCGTACGGCGAAAGTAGTCGCGCATGACGTCGCGGAAAAAAGCCACGTCGTCGACAAGCAGGATCTTCATCCGGTTGCTGCTCTCTTCGGTCATACAGTGAACTCCCGTCAAAATCCGCTTGGACAATCGTGTCAGGGCAAGGCAAGAAGTTCGCGCAGGCGGGCGATCTTGCGTTCGACCGCCGCTGCAACCGTTTCTTCCCCGAGCATGTAGACCAGCTGACCGACCATCAGGTAGACGTCGGCCAACTCCTCGGCAACCGCCGTCCGGTCAACCCGGCCACGCCGGAGATGCTTGAGGGAAGCGATCAGTTCGGCACACTCTTCCACGGCCTGATCGTACTGGGCCTCCTCCCCCCACTTTTGCAGGGTCGCCAGATAAAGTTCCCGGTAGGACATCAGCGGTTGCATCGAAACTCCAGGCAAGGGGATTGCATTGCGCACGGTGTGCGATGATGATGCAAAAAATGCATATCGGCAAGCACAAAAAGCGCCGCCGGCCTAACGGTCCGGATCGTCGCCCGGTTCCTGTTCCGGCAGGGTCGTACAAGGCTGCATCGTTTCCAGGCAGAGACCGCGCAACAGGTCGTAAGACAGGCACAACCCCTCACTGACCTGTTTGCGGGGATGCCGGCAGTGACTTACATCGATGCCTTTCAGATCCATCGCGGGCCTCCTCCGGGTGGGGAGAATCGGCTGAACAGCCATCCATAACAACCCGTTTGCAGCAAACCGCGTGCCATCGAAATCGGCAAATGGTGCCTGCCCCGCCGCGACGGGATTTACAGAAAAAATGAAGGGCGCCACGACAGGCGCCCTTCATGAGATTGCAGCAGGCCCGCTCCCGGCTTATTCGAGCCCGTCCTCGATCCTGACGAACAGGCTGCTGCCGCGGATCGCCTCGAGCTGGTCGATTTCGCCGATGGCGGCCCGCACATCCCGTTCAAGCGCTTCATGCGTCATCAGCACAATGGGCACGGCATCCGCCTCGTGGCGCAGGGGCTGAATCATCGATTCGATGCTGATCCGGTAGCGGCCGAGAATTCCGGCAATCTGGGCGAGAACCCCCGGCTGGTCCTTGGCGAACACCCGCAGGTAGTAGGAACTGACCAGCGCCTCCATCGGCCTGACGGCAAGGCGCTCGACGGCATCCTGCGGACACCCCATGGCCGGGGTGCGGATGCCGCTTCCCGTCGTCAGGTTGCGGGCAATCGCCATCACGTCGCCCATGACCGCGCTGGCCGTGGCATCCATCCCGGCACCGTAGCCGTACAGCATGACCGGCCCGACAAAATCACCCTGCAGGCGGACGCCGTTGAAGACCCCGTCGACATTGGCCAGCGGATGATCGACGGGGAGCATCGTCGGGTGCACGCGCACCTCAATCTCTCCGTCGACCCGCTTGCCGATCGCCAGCAGCTTGAACTTGTAGCCGAACTCGCGGGCATACTGGATGTCCAGGGCGGTGATCCTGGTGATCCCCTCGGTGTAGATCGACTTGAAGTCGATGCGCGTCCCGAAGCAGAGGCTTGTCAACAGCGCCAGTTTGTGGGCGGTATCGATCCCTTCGACATCGAAGGTGGGATCGGCCTCGGCATACCCCTTGGCCTGCGCATCGGCCAGCACCCGAGCAAAGTCCTCCCCTTCATCGGTCATCCTGGTCAGGATGTAGTTGCAGGTCCCGTTCAGAATCCCGAAGACGCTCTGGAATGCATTTACGCCGAGGTTCTCCTTGACGGCGCTGATAACCGGAATGCCGCCGCCGACAGCCGCCTCGAACATCACGTCGACGCCGGCTTTTTCGGCGGCCCGGAAAATCTCCTCGCCATGCAGGGCAAGAAGCGCCTTGTTCGCGGTCACCACATGCTTGCCATTGGCAATCGCCCGCAGAACGAAGCTGCGCGCGGGTTCATAGCCGCCGATCAATTCGATGACGATGTCGATGTGCGGATCGTCGAGGACGGCCGCCGCATCGGTCGTAAGCAGGGAGGATTCCACCGCAACCGGCCGCGGCGTCACGATGTCGAGATCGGCAACGCGGACCAGTTCGACCGGGCGGCCGAGGCGGCGGGCAAGCAATGCACCGTTCTGCTGAAAAGCCTTGACCACCCCGCAACCGACGGTACCGAATCCAAGCAACCCGACCTTGACGATGTCCATTCCTATCCTCGCTTGAATAGATTGAATAAAAACCCTCCCGCCGTGCCGTTCAGGCCAGGCGGGAAACCCTGGAGAGGCGACAGACGGCGGGACGGCGAAGTCCCGTCAGAGCCTCACGAACAATCCGCTCCGCCTCGCCGGCAGGGATTGCCTCGCTGCAGGGGAGACACAAGCCCAGCACATCCGTGCAGGCCTTGCCGCCGCTTTTCACGATGCGCTCGACCGTCTCCACGTAGTCGTCGCGGTCATGTGCGCGCCAGCGCCCGCAGCCGACCACCAGGATCCAGGGGGCACAAAACCGGTGATTCCCCTGGAGGGCCAGCTGCTCACCTTTCCGCCCGGAGAGTTCACCGGCCGTCATCATCCTCGTCAGCAGACCGTCGAGCCGCCAGTCGACCGCCGCCACCGGACCGTCAAGCGTGCGCACATCTTCATAAAGGGGCACGGCGAGAAGGTCGGCTGGCAGGCGATCCGCCGGCAGATCGGCAATCTCCAGGGAGGTCATAAGCGGGCGTGTCGTGCCACCTGATCGAGAATGCCGTTGATGAAGGCGGGAGTTTCCTTGGTGCCGAAACACTTGCCGATCTCGACGGCCTCGTTGATCACAACGTTGCATGGAACGTCGCGGGAGCAGAGCAACTCGTAGGTCGCCATGCGCAAAAGGGCCAGATCGACACGCGACATGCGCTCGAGCGACCAGTTGTTCGAGTGGGCCTCGATCATCCGGTCGATGCGCTCGAGCTGCTCCGACACGCCGGCAACCAGATCCTCCGCGAAGCGCCGCGACTGGGGCGGCAACTCCTCCTGAGGCGAATCCTCCGCCTCACCGAGCAGATCGTTGCGGAAATGGAAGTTGCCCCAGAAATCCGCCAGGACATCTTCCAAGGTGCCGCCTTCGTGGTCCGGCAGGCTGTACAGGATCTTCAGAGCCAGTTCCCGCCCCTGACGGCGCATCCCCTTCCCTTTGGACATTGTCTCAGATTGCCTTGTAAAGGCTGGCCATCTCGATGGCCGCGACGGCAGCGTCGAACCCCTTGTTGCCGGCCTTGCTGCCGGCACGCTCGATCGCCTGCTCGAGGGTGTCGGTCGTCAGCACCCCGAAAGTGACCGGAATCCCCGACTCCATCGAAACGGCGGCGATCCCCTTCGAGACTTCGGCGCTGACATAATCGAAGTGCGGCGTGGCCCCGCGGATGACCGCGCCCAGGCAGACCAGGGCATCGTATCGTCCCGAGGCCGCCATCTTCTGGGCCACCGGGGGGATTTCAAAGGCACCGGGGACCCTGACAACGGTCAGGTCGTCGCTGTCGGCGCCATGGCGCACCAACGCATCAAGCGCCCCCTCGACCAGGCGCTCACCGATGAAGCTGTTGAAGCGGCTCACCAGAATGCCGACCTTCAGCCCCTTGGCATCCAGACGTCCTTCGACGAATTTGGGCATAATCAGTTCTCCTTCGGCGGCAATCGGCCGGGATCAGAGGTTCTCCAGCAGGTGGCCGAGCTTTTCCTGCTTGGCCTTGAGATAACGGATGTTGGCCTGGGTCGCCGGCATCTGGATCGGCACGCGCTCGACGATCTCCAGGCGATAGCCTTCAAGACCGATGATCTTGCGGGGATTGTTGGTCAGCAGACGGATCTTGTGAATGCCGAGCTCGCTCAGGATCTGGGCGCCGATGCCGTAATCGCGCAGATCGGCCTTGAATCCCAGCGCTTCGTTGGCCTCCACCGTATCGTGTCCCTCGTCCTGCAGGGTGTAGGCCCGCAGCTTGTTGATCAGGCCGATCCCCCGCCCCTCCTGGCGCATGTACAGGACCACCCCGCTGCCTTCCTCGGCAATCATCCGCATGGCGGCATGCAGCTGCTCGCCGCAGTCGCAGCGCCGGGAGCCGAACACGTCGCCGGTCAAACATTCGGAGTGAACCCTGACCAGCGTCGGCTGTGCGGGATCGATCTTTCCCATGACCAGGGCCATGTGCTGGGCCTGGTCGACATCGTTTTCGTAGACGATGGCGCGGAACTCGCCGAATTCGGTCGGCAAGCGGGTGTCGGCGGCCCGCCGGACGAGCGACTCGGTACGCATCCGGTAGGCAACCAGGTCGGCGATGGTCACGATCAGCAGCCCGTGCTTTTCGGCAAACTGCCGCAGTTCCGGCATGCGCGACATCGTCCCGTCGTCGTTCATGATCTCGCAGATCACACCGGCCGGCTTGAGCCCGGCCAGGCGCGCCAGATCGACCGACCCTTCAGTCTGGCCGGCGCGTACGAGAACCCCGCCGTTGCGGGCACGCAGCGGAAAAACGTGCCCCGGGCGGGCCAGGTCGCGGGCCGTGGTCTCGTCGGCAATCGCCACCTTGATGGTGTGCGCCCGGTCGGCGGCGGAAATGCCGGTGGTCACCCCGCGCCGCGCCTCGATCGACACCGTAAAGGCCGTTCCGAAGGAGGAACTGTTCTCGCGCACCATCAGGGGGAGATCGAGTTCCTCGGCGCGCTCTTCGGTCAGGGAGAGACAGATGAGACCGCGCCCTTCACGGGCCATGAAATTGATCGCTTCAGGGGTGACCATTTCGGCGGCGAGGCACAGATCCCCCTCGTTCTCGCGATCCTCGTCATCGACAAGGATGACCATCCGACCCTGGCGAATCTGTTCGAGTGCCTCTTCGATACGCGTTAGCGGCATAACGTCTCCGAATAAGATAAGACTTTATAATTTCTCATAAAAAACCAGACTTGGCAAGCAGGTCAAGGGTCACGCCGGAGGGCTTGAGCGTACCGGGCGCCACCAGACGGGCCACGTATTTGCCGATCAGGTCGGTCTCGATATTGACAAGATCGCCTGTCTGCCGGGCAGCCAGGGTCGTCTGGCTGAGCGTATGGGGGATGACCATCACCGTGAAACGCTCGTCGCCCACCTCGTTGACCGTGAGACTGATGCCGTCGATCGCCACGGACCCCTTTGCAACCAGCAACGCGGCCAGATCGGCCTCGACCTTGAAGCCGAACCGCCAGGCATTCCCCTGGCGGGTTTTTTCGACCACGCGGGCCTGTCCGTCGACATGCCCCGTCACCAGGTGACCGCCGAGACGATCGGACAGGCGCAAAGCCCGCTCCAGATTGACCCGGGCTCCGCGGTGCAAGGTGGCAAGAGTCGATTTCGCCAGCGTTTCGGGGGAAACATCGGCCGTGAAGCGCCCCTCGCCGAACGCCGTTACGGTCAGACAGACCCCGTTGACGGCAATGCTTTCGCCAAGCCGCAATTCCGTCATCGGCAGGGCGGTCGCCAGGGTGATGCCGGCCGTGTCACCGTCGCGCCGCAACTCGACCAGGGTTCCGAGATCTTCGATCAGCCCGGTAAACATGGCGCCACCTCTCCTTCGAGCAGCAGATCCTCGCCGATCCGGCTCAACTGCAGGTCGGCCAACCGCGTCGCGGCGCTCAGGCGGACTGCGCCACGCCCAGAAAACAGCGGGCGGCCATCGGCCCCGCCGAAGAGCAGCGGTGCCAGAAACAACCTGAGGCGATCGACCAATCCGGCCCTGAGCAGCGCCCCGTTGAGGGTCCCGCCGGCTTCGATCATCAGGCACTGCATTCCGACTGCGCCAAGGCGCGTCATGACGACGTGCAGATCGGGAAGCCCGTCGTCACGACAGGGCACTTCCAGAATCTCGACGCCGCGCCCGGCAAACGGTTCGAGTTGCTTGCGGCCGTGACCGGTCCTTGTCACCAGCAGCCGCCGGCCCGGCGCTTCAGCGGAATAGACGCGGGCGTCCGGGGAGGTACGCAAGCGCCCGTCGAGAACGATGCGGGCAGGATTGCGGCCGCCATCGGGCAACCGCACGGTCAGGCGCGGGTCATCCGCCAGGACGGTCCCGGAACCGGTGAGAATGCCATCGACCCGATCGCGCCAGCGATGCACCAGCTCGCGGCTCTTTTCCCCGGTAATCCACTGCGATTCGCCGCTCGACGTGGCCAGTTGGCCGTCAAGCGTCACCGCCGCCTTGAGTATGACGTACGGGCGACCGGTCAGAACGTGTCTGGCAAACGGCGCGATCAGGCGGCGGCACTCGGCGGAGAGCGGCCCTGCGATCACGTCGATGCCGGCCGCCTGCAGGCGCCTGAGCCCCTCCCCTGCGACCTGCGGATTGGGATCGGTCGTACCGTACCAGACACGGCGCACACCGGCGGCGATCAGAGCCTCCGTGCAGGGCCCGGTGCGGCCGACGTGGCAACAGGGCTCGAGGGTGACGAAAAGCTCGGCGCCCCGGGCCTTGTCACCGGCAGCCCGCAAGGCGAAAATTTCGGCATGCGGTTCGCCGGCGCGGGGATGATAACCCTCGCCGACCACGTGCCCGTCGCGCACCAGCACGGCGCCAACCGGGGGGTTCGGTGCCGTGCGCCCCTCGCCCAGGCGGGCCAGTTCGAGGGCGCGGAGCATGTACTCCCCGGCGAGATCCGCCCCGAGACGATCAGCACTCATGACCGGAGGTACAATCCCGGGCCTTACGTCTTGCCCGGACCGCGCGCAAGGATCTCGGTCAGCTCGGCCATGAACTCGTTGATGTCGCGAAATTCGCGATAGACCGAGGCGAAGCGCACGTAAGCGACCTGGTCGATTTCGTGCAGCGCCGCCATGACCGCCTCGCCGATGCGATTGGACGGGATTTCCTTTTCGCCGCTCTCCTGGAGCGACTGCTCGAGACGATCGACGAACTGTTCGATCGCCGCAATCGACACGGGACGCTTTTCACAGGCCCGCTGCATGCCGGCAACGATCTTCTGGCGATCGAAAGCCTCGCGCCGCCCGTCCTTCTTGACCACCAGCGGCAGCATCTCCTCGACGCGCTCGTAGGTGGTGAACCGCTTGTTGCACTTCTCGCACTCCCGGCGACGACGGATGTTGTTTCCCTCGCGTCCCAGGCGGGAGTCGACAACGCGCGTATCGGCATAACTGCAAAACGGACAGTTCATCACTCACCTCCGTGAGGCGCATTGCCGGCAGGATTGAAAATCACGACCTCGATGCCGGCTTCGCCGAGCATGTCCATGGACAGCGTATCGGGGTAGCCGTCGAGATAGACGACCCGGCGAATCCCGGCGTTGATCAGCATCTTCGTGCAGATGATGCAGGGCGAATTGGTGCAGTAGAGCGTCGCACCGGAAATATTCACGCCGTGCCGGGCGGCCTGGATGATGGCGTTCTGCTCGGCATGCAACCCCCGGCAGAGTTCATGACGCTCCCCGGAGGGGACCTTGAGCTGCTCCCGCAGGCAGCCGGTTTCCGCACAATGGGTAATGCCGCTGGGGGTGCCGTTATAGCCCGTGGCCAGGATATTCTTGTCCTTGACCAGAACCGCCCCGACCTGGCGGCGCAGACAGGTCGACCGCCGCGCCACCAGTCGGGCGATATCCATGAAATATTCTTCCCAGCTCGGGCGGCTCATCTGCACTCCCGTTACCGGGTCTGCCGGCGGCGCACCGCTCGCGCCGGTCATACCAGGCGATGCGCGTAGAGCGGGAATTGCCGGCACAGATCGCGGACCTCGCCGCGAATCCTGGCCAGTTCGTCGGGGTTGCCGACATTTTTGAGGGCGCGGTCGACCCACTCGGCCACCTGCTTCATCTCCGGCTCCTTGAGACCGCGGGTGGTTGCTGCCGGGGTGCCGATGCGGATGCCGCTGGTGACAAAGGGGGAACGCGTGTCGAAAGGCACGGCATTCTTGTTGACCGTGATGCCGGCATGCTCCAGGGTTTCCTCGGCAACCTTCCCGGTGAGGTCAAGGCCGGTGAAGTCGACCAGCATCAGGTGATTGTCGGTCCCCCCGGAAACCAGCCGGTAGCCGCGCTCCACCAGGGCCTCGGCAAGGGTCCGGGCATTGTTCACCACCTGCTGCGCGTAAGCCTTGAATTCGGGCTGCAGCGCCTCCTTGAAGGCCACGGCCTTGGCCGCGATCACATGCATCAGCGGTCCGCCCTGAATCCCGGGGAAGATGTTGCTGTTCAGCGTCTTGGCGAATTCCTCGCGGCACAGGATCATGCCGCCACGCGGGCCGCGCAGCGTCTTGTGCGTCGTAGTCGTGACAAATTCGGCGTGCGGCACCGGCGACGGATGGACGCCGGCCGCAACCAGCCCGGCGAAGTGAGCCATGTCAACCATGACCGGAGCCCCGACCTTGTCGGCCACCCGGCGGAAGGCCTCAAAATCGATGATGCGCGGATACGCACTGGCCCCGACAACGATCAGCTTCGGCTTGTGCTCGACGGCCAGGCGCTCGACCTCGGCGTAGTCGATGCGGCCGGTTTCGCGGTCGACACCGTACGGGACGATGTTGAACAGTTTGCCGGAGAAGTTGACAGGCGAGCCGTGGGTGAGATGGCCGCCATGGGCCAGATTCATGCCGAGGATGGTGTCGCCGGGCTTGCAGACGGAGAAGTACACCGCCATGTTTGCCTGGGACCCGGAGTGCGGCTGAACGTTGGCATGCTCTGCACCGAACAGCATCTTGGCGCGGTCGATGGCATGCTGCTCGGCGACATCGACAAACTCGCAGCCCCCGTAGTAGCGCTTGCCGGGGTAACCTTCGGCATACTTGTTGGTCAGGACCGACCCTTGCGCCTCGAGAACCCGTTCGCTGACGAAATTTTCGGAAGCGATGAATTCGAGGCTGTACTCCTGGCGTTCGGTTTCACAGCGGATGGCATCCCTGATTTCGGGATCGAACTGGGCCAGCGACTGGCTCATGGCTACACTCCTTGATGACTTGTCGTTGAACATGGTGCGGTCGAAACAAAACGGGCAGACCTGCGGTCTGCCCGTTTTCAGTGCCGGTCAGATCCGGCCGGCTCGAACATCAGCCTCAAGCTGGGAAATCTTGTCAAGGCGCCGCTGATGGCGGCCCCCCTCGTAAACAGCGTCGAGCCATACGCCGACGATGCGGCAGGCCGTCATCGCCTCCAGCACACGTCCGCCCAGAACCAGGACATTGGCGTTGTTGTGCTCCTTGGCCATGCGCGCCATATACTCATCCGTGACCAGAGCGGCACGGACACCGGGGAACTTGTTGGCAACAATCGACATGCCGATGCCGGTGCCGCAGATCAAAATCCCCTGTGCGGCCTCGCCGCGGGAAACGGCGCCCGCGACTTTTTCCGCAAAATCAGGATAATCGACCGAATCGCCGTTGTCGGTGCCGAGGTCGCCAATCTCCAGGCCCCGCTGACGCAGGGCTTCACAGAGAACCGACTTGAGTTCCAGACCACCGTGGTCGCTGCCGATGACAATCATGCTCAGACCTTGCGGAATAGCAGCGTTGCGTTGGTGCCGCCGAAACCGAACGAGTTTGAAATGGCAATCCGGGCTGTCGCCTGGCGTGCCTGGTTCGGCACATAGTCAAGATCGCACTCGGGATCGGGCTCCGTGTAATTGATGGTCGGCGGCACGGCCCCGTTGGACAGGGTCAGCAGGCTGTAAACCGCCTCGACACCACCGGCGGCGCCGAGCAGATGGCCGGTCATGCTCTTGGTCGAACTGACCATAAGCTTGCGGGCATGATCACCGAACACCTTCTTGATCGCCATCGTCTCATACAGATCGTTGAAGGGGGTCGATGTCCCGTGCGCGTTGACGTAATCAACCTGGTCGGCGGCAACTCCGGCAGTATCGAGCGCCATCTGCATGCAACGCGCAGCCCCCTCGCCGCCCGGGGCGGGGGTGGTCAGATGATAGGCATCACCGGTCAGACCATAGCCGGCGACCTCGCCGTAGATCCTTGCGCCGCGCTTTTTGGCGCTCTCGTATTCTTCGAGAACGACAATCCCGGCGCCCTCGGACAGGACGAAGCCGTCACGATTCCTGTCGAAGGGGCGGCTGGCCGTCTGCGGGCTGTCATTGCGGTCAGACAGGGCTTTCATGACCGCAAAGCCGCCGATCCCCAGGGGGCAAACCGTCGACTCGCAACCGCCGGCGATAACCGCATCGGCATCGCCACGCTGGATCATGCGAAAGGCATCGCCAATGGCGTGGGTGCCGGTGGCACAGGCCGATACCGGAGAAAGATTCGGGCCTTTGGCGCCGGTCTTGATCGAAATCTGCCCCGGTGCCAGATTGATGATCGACATCGGAATGAAGAAGGGGCCGATCTTGCGATAGCTCCCCTCCATCAGTGCCGTGTGATAACGCTCGATCGCCGGCAGCCCCCCCATGCCGGAGCCGACCACCACGCCGACACGCTCGGCATTGTCTTCCGTGATCTGCAGCCCGGAATCAGCAAGGGCCATGTCGGCAGCCGCAAGGGCAAAATGGATGAAGAGGTCCATCTTCTTGGCCTCTTTCTTGTCGACGTACTGCTCGACATCGAAGCCCTTGACCTCGCCGGCGAATTTCACGGGGAAATCGGAGGCATCAAAGCGGGTGATCGGACCGATGCCCGACTGCCCGTTCATCAAAGCCGTCCAGTTCTGCTCCACCCCGATACCGAGCGGTGACACCACACCAAGCCCGGTCGCAACGACTCTGCGCATGAGGCTAGCGTCCTCCTTCCGGTCTTTGCCGCGGGCTGAGCCATGCGACAGAACCGGATGATTGTGCCTCAGGAGGAGTCGCCTCCTCCCGTGACAATAAGTTAGGAATTTTCGGTGATATAGTCGATCGCGTCCTGAACGGTCTGGATCTTTTCGGCATCTTCGTCAGGAATCTCGATGTCGAATTCCTCTTCAAGAGCCATAACCAGTTCGACGGTATCGAGCGAATCGGCGCCCAGGTCATCCATGAAGGACGCTTCGGCAGTAACCTGATCCTCGTCGACGCCAAGCTGCTCCGCCACAATTTGTTTCACGCGTTCTGCAATCGAAGCCATTTGAATACCTCCTTGCGGTGTTTGACCCGAACATTGGCGGGCCATAGTTGGTTAATGGACACTGCTCCCACCCCGGGGGAAACAGCCTGCTACATGTACATGCCGCCGTTGACCGCCAGAACCTGACCGGTAATGTAGGCAGATGCATCAGCCGCCAGGAAAACCACGGCGTTGGCGATATCGTCGGCGGTGCCAAAGCGCTCGAGCGGAATCTGCGCCGCCATTTCCTGCTTCACCTTGTCGGGAAGCGCTTCCGTCATGTCCGAAACGATGAAACCCGGAGCAACGGCATTAACGGTGATGTTGCGCTTCGCCAGTTCACGGGCGTTGGAGCGGGTCAGGCCCATCAGCCCGGCCTTGCTGGCGCAGTAGTTGGCCTGCCCGGCATTCCCCATCTGGCCGACGACCGAGGCGATGTTGATAATCCTTCCGGAACGCTGCTTGGTCATCACCTTGGAGACGGCACGCGTACAGAGGAAGGCCCCCTTCAGGTTGACGGTCAGAACGGCATCCCAGTCCTCGTCCTTCATGCGCATGAGCAGACCGTCGCGGGTAATGCCGGCATTGTTGACCAGGATGTCGATGCGGCCATAGGCCTCGACAGCCTTATCCATCATCTTTTCGGTATCTGCGGTTACCGTGACGTTCCCCTCGACGGCGATCCCTTCGCTGCCAAGCGCCTTGATCTCGGCGAGGAGTTCATCCATGCCGTTAAGGGTAATATCAACCGCAACGATCTTGGCTCCCTGGCGGGCAAGGGCCAGCGAAATGCTCTTGCCGATCCCCCTGGACGCTCCCGTGACGACAGCCACCTTGTCCTTGAGCATACCTGAAATCTCCTTATGTCAGATAGCGCCGCGGACGGCGCAGCCATGCAATGTCAGCACAACCCGTCGAGACCGGCGGGAAGCTCGATATTGGCTATGTCGGCATCCTTGACGATGCGCTTGACCAGCCCCGACAGGACCTTCCCCGGGCCGATCTCAATATAACGCACGACCCCGAGTTTGGCCATGGTCTGCACCGACTCCTCCCAGCGCACCGGGGCACACACCTGGCTCACCAGCAGTTCCCGCACGCGCCCGGCATCCCGGTTCGGTCGGGCCTCAACATTGCTGACCACCGGCAGGGACATCTCCCCGGTCTGTACCCCGGCGAGAACCGCCTGCAGCCGCTCGGCGGCCGGCTGCATCAGGGCGCAATGGAACGGGGCGCTGACCGGCAACGGCATGGTCTTGCGGAATCCGCGGCCCTTGGCGATTTCGATGGCCCGCGCAACGGCACCGGCGTGGCCGGCAATGACGATCTGCCCGGGGGAATTGAAATTCGCGGGGGCCACCACTTCGCCCTGAGCCGCTTCGCTGCAGATCGACTCCAGTTCCTCGCGCTCGATGCCGAGCATGGCCGCCATCGCCCCGGTCCCGACCGGGACCGCCTCCTGCATGAAGGTGCCGCGCTGGCGAACCGTACGGACGGCATCGGCAAACGCCAGGGCACCGGAGCAGACCAGCGCCGAATATTCACCCAGCGAGTGACCGGCGGCGAAATCCGGCTGCAGCCCGGTTTCCGTGCGGACCACCTGCAGAGCGGCGATGCTGGTGGTCAGGATTGCCGGCTGCGTGTTGGCCGTCAACTTCAGTTCGTCCTCCGGACCCTCAAAACAGAGCCGGGCGAGATCGAAGCCGAGAGCCTCATTGGCTTCGGCAAAAACCTGGCGGGCGGCCGCGAAGTTGTCGCACAACTCCTTGCCCATGCCGGCATACTGGGAACCCTGTCCCGGGAAGATGAAGGCTAGCATCCCGCCCTCTCCTTACCAGCGCACCAGCGCCGAAGCCCAGGTGAAACCGCCACCGAAGGCATCCAGCAGCAGGATGTCGCCACGCTTGAGGCGCCCGGCACGATTCACCTCGTCGAGAGCAATCGGGATCGTCGCCCCCGAGGTGTTGCCGAAGCGGTCGACATTGACATAAACCTGGTCGTCACGCAGCCCGATCCGCTTGGCGGTGGCATCGAGAATGCGGATGTTGGCCTGGTGCGGAATGAACAGGTTGACATCTTCAGTGGTCATGCCGTTGGCATCGAGGGCGATCTTGGCCACCTCGGCCATGGAGCGCACGGCAACCTTGAAAACCTCGTTCCCCTGCATCTTGAGGTAGTGGTCACCACGGGCGATCGCCTCGGCCGACGGCGTGATCCGCGTGCCGAAGCCGGGCTGGTACAGGAGTTCCAGCTGGGAACCGTCGGCATAGAGGTGCGACGACAGAATCCCCTGATCGCCCTCGCATGCTTCGAGAACCACCGC
This sequence comes from Deltaproteobacteria bacterium, assembly GCA_005774545.1. Lineage (GTDB taxonomy): Bacteria > Desulfobacterota > Desulfuromonadia > Desulfuromonadales > BM103 > VAUL01. The sequence goes on from VAUL01000005.1 coordinate 29,659, forward strand.
CCCTGCCCCGTCGCCGAACAGGACGCAGGTGTTGCGGTCGCTCCAGTCAAGAATCCGGGAAAGAACCTCGGCGCCGATGACCAGCACCTTGCGGGCATTGCCGGCGGCGATACGATCGGCACCGGCAGCCAGCGCATAGAGGAAGCCGCTGCAGGCCGCGGACACGTCGTAGGCGCCGGCATTGACCGCACCGAGATTGCTCTGCACGATACAGGCGGTCGCCGGCCACGGGTAGTCGCCGGTGATCGTGCCGACAATGATCAGATCGATTTCGGTCGGTGCAACCCCGGCCATTTCCAGCGCGCGCTGCGCTGCCCTGGTCGCCAGATCGGAAGTGTTTTCCCCCTCGACGACCAGGTGCCGCTCGACGATACCGGTACGGGTGCGAATCCACTCGTCGCTGGTATCGATGAACTTCTCGAGGTCGAAGTTGGTCGCCACCTTGTCCGGAACGTAGGACCCGGTCCCAGTAATTCTTGCGCGTATCACGATAGAGCTCCTTGCTGCGGGGCCTCGCCGGCACCAGCGGCATCACCGCGCAGGGCGGCGTTCAAAGAGTCGGAAACCTCAACCAGGCGTTTGAGCAACTGCTCGTTGACCCGCCGGGCCTCAAAGTCGTGAGCAAAGCGAATGGCGTTCATGACGGCACGGGCGCTTGACTTGCCGTGACAGATCATGCCGGTCCCCTGAATGCCGAGCAGCGGCGCACCGCCGTATTCGGCATAATCGACTTTCTTGCGGAAACCGGCAAACGCCGGTTTTGCCAGCAGATAGCCGATCCTCGAGAGAAACCGGCTGCCGAATTCGGCCTTGAGCATCTTCCCCATCGCATCGGCCAACCCTTCCGACACCTTGAGGACCACGTTGCCGACAAAGCCGTCGCAGACCACCACGTCGACCGAGCCGTTGAAGATGTCGCGACCTTCGATATAGCCGATGTAGTTGAGCGGGGAGCGGGAGAGGACCTTGTGGGTCTCGCGGGTCAGGTCATTGCCCTTGCTCTCCTCTTCGCCGTTGGAGAGCACGCCGACACGCGGCCGCGCCTTGCCGAGCATCTGCTGCATGTAGACACTGCCCATCAGGGCGAACTGGGCAAGGTGCAGCGCCCGGCAGTCGACGTTGCCGCCGATGTCGAGAACCAGCGTCTGATCCTTGAGATTGGGTACGATTGTGGCGATGGCCGGTCGATCGATCCCGGGGATACGCTTGAGGACGAACATCCCGGCCGCCATCGTCGCCCCCGAATTGCCGGTACTGACGACCGCCGAAGCTTGCCCGCCCCTGACCAGTTCGAAGGCGACGCGGATTGACGAATCCTTCTTCTTGCGCACCGCATCGGAGGCCGAGTCATGCATGCCGACCACTTCGCTGGCATGACGAATGGAGATATCCAGCCCGTCACAGCGGTGCGCGGCGAGTTCGGACTCGATGCGCTCCTGCTGGCCGACAAGAATGACAGGGATGCGCCACTCGCGCGCCGCCATGACGGCACCGGCGACTTCCGGGCCCGGGGCGTTGTCGCCCCCCATGGCGTCGACGGCAACGACGATGCGACTGTTCAATCGACGTATCCCTTACTTGTCGGCAGGGCGGACTTCCTTGCCCTTGTAGGTCCCGCAGGAAGGGCAGGCGCGATGCGATTGCTTGGGTTCCTTGCACTGCGGGCAGATCGACACGCCCGGAGCCTGCAGAGCATCGTGAGCACGACGCATGTCACGTTTCGATTTCGATGTTTTCTTCTTCGGAACTGCCATGACTGTTCATTCTCCCTGGCCGGCGCGGAACCGGCCGACTGTTATTGACTTGCTACTTACTATGTTGACTGCCGAGCGGGTGTCCCCGCTCCGGACCTAATCCTTTTCCACCCGAAAGTTCCGCAGCGCGGCCAAACCGCCGTGGAATACCGGCCGGACACATTGACACGGGTCGCGATTGAGATCGGCACCGCAGACCGGGCAAAGCCCCGCGCATTCCTCGGCGCAAAGCGGATGCTGCGGAAGCGCCATCAAAAGCTCCTGCTCGAGAGCCGGGCGCAGGTCGATGACATCACCATCGAACGGAATCAGCCCGACCTCGTCTTCGGTCAGTTCCACGTCACCGCCGCTACTCGGTTGAAGCGGGCTCTGCCGACTGAACGAAAGGGTCACCTGCAGATCGATCTTCTGCTCGACGGGCTGGAGGCACCGGCTGCACGGGGTGACCACGACGCAGGCCAGCCGCCCCTCGACCTCGACCAGAGAACCCGCCAACGCCGCGACCAACTCGGCGGAAACGGCGCTGCGGAAAACCACCTCGCCCTGCTCCTGCAGCTCGCAAAGCATCGGAAATCCATCAACCGGCTCGTCGAAGACCAATCTGAGCGGACGAACCTTGAGGCTTTCTACCCGGATTTCCATAGCGTAGCAGGCGCTCCCGAATCCATTTCAGGCTTGCGGTAATATCCACTCCTGACGGGCGCTGTCAAGGGAAATCAGCAACCCGCGGGACGCACCGAGAAACTTGTATTAGCCTATCGGCTGTAAATTTGCAAGATCATAATCCACGCGGAATTTGGTCGATTGCATTCGCCTTTCAGCTGCGGTAGAAGTGCGCATATTCTTCTTAAGGAGCAGCTGCCGATGCCCGGTCGCGACCCCTGCCAGGCCCTGCGCGAACTGCTGGAAACGATGCGCGTGCTGCGCGGCCCCGGCGGGTGCCCGTGGGATGCCGAACAGACCCCCGAAACGCTGGTTCCCTACATCCGCGAGGAGGCCTGCGAAGTCATCGAGGCCATCGAATCAGGCGTGCCGGCAGCAGTTGCCGATGAACTGGGCGACCTGTTGCTGCAGATCGTTTTCCAGGCACAAATCTTTTCGGAGCGGGGAGATTTCGATTTCGCCGATGTTGCCGGGGTGATCAACGCAAAACTCGTGCGCCGCCACCCGCATGTCTTTGCCGACCCCGGGACGCATCTGGACCGCGACCAACTCGCCGAACAGTGGGACCGCATCAAGCGGGAGGAACGGGCGACGCAGACGTCCGCCCTGCCGCATCGCCCCCGCCGGCCGTCCAGCCACCTTCCGGCGCTGCAGCAAGCCCAGAAGATCATGGCCTCGAACCTGCGCGCAGAGCCCGGCGCGACATTGATTGACCGAGCCGTAATCCTCACGGGCCCCCTTGACGAGGAGAAGCTGGGGATGGCCCTGCTGACCCTGGCGACAGAGGCCACACGCAACGGTCTGGACGCCGAGCAGTGTCTGCGGCGCACAATCAGCAGGCTTCAGGATCAGCACAACGACAAGGGCGATGACTGACAAATCTAATGAGAATACCGCCTGCCTTGAGGTCGAAAACAAAAAAGCGCGACGTTTCAACGACCTTCCCGGCTTGTCCACAAATTTTGTGGACAAGCTGTTGAAAAGCATGTTCACAACTTTCTCGCCCAACCCGCATTCGACACCTTCTGCAGACTGCCTAAATTATGAGCACACATCATTCATAGTTTTTTCAATAGGTTAGCAAAAGAAGCCGCCTTGACCGCAGCAACAATCACTTTCTACATCGATCTGACAAACTTCTCACAACGTGACACGGGGAACCATGTTCATAAAGCTGCTTGTCCTCATTACCTTGCTGCCGATCATCGAGATCTACGTCCTCATTGAAAGCGGCCGGATGATCGGGGTTCTGCCGACAGTCCTGCTCGTCATCCTGACCGGCATAGCGGGCAGTTGGCTGATGCGACAACAGGGATTCGTCCTGCTGACAAGGGTTCAACGCGAACTGGCCAACGGCCAGCTGCCGGCCGGAGCCTTGCTCGACGGGGCATTGATCATCGCCGGAGGCATCCTGCTTCTCACCCCGGGCTTCTGCACCGACCTGCTGGGCGTCACCATGCTGCTCCCGCTACCGCGCCGACTGTGGCGCGGCTGGCTCCAGCGCTGGCTGACCAACCAGCTTGCATCGGGACGGATGGTCGTCCGCCGGTTCTGACAACCAAGGAGTTCACTTTAGGCGCGGCAAATAGTCTCGAGAGGGTTGACACGACAAAAAACCCTATGTTACGGTCCGCCGCGATGTTGCAGCAAACCTGTCGCACCAAATGGCGCCCCCTCGCGGGTTTACCTCTCTGGCTGACCGGAATCGTCATGATCTCCGCGGTCTTTTCGGCCGGTTGCCGCCAGTCGTCCCCCCTCTCCCAGTCACAACCGCCTGCGACCCCGTCCACGGCAACGGTCAAGATCGTTGAACCGGACGACCTGGAAACCCTGCAGAAGAGCTTCAAAGCGCACGCCTACAGCTGGGAGAGCCTCGATACCGGGGTGCCGCCACTCATCGTGACGCGCTTCCCCGACGACCTCGACCACAGACTCGATCCTGAAGAGAAAAAACGGACTTTTCTGCTCAGCCTGCTGCCGATGGTGCTGCTGGCCAATCAGGCAATCGAGGCAGAGCGCCAGGAGATCGAAGCGCTCTTTGCGCGCCATGATCGCACCGGACTGCTGACCGAAGATGAACGCAAGCGCCTCCAGGAGATGGCTGACTACTACCGACTGGAGAGCGACCCGCTGCAAGATCGCCGTACCCGGGCCCTCCTCCTGCACCGGGTCGATATCCTTCCGCCCTCTCTGGTCCTTGCCCAGGCGGCGGCAGAATCCGGGTGGGGGACATCGCGATTTGCCAAGGAGGGGAACAACCTCTTCGGGCAGAGAACCTATCGGACCGGCAACGGCATCGTCCCGGCCAATCGCCCGGCGGGAGAGACTCACGAAGTCAAGCGCTTCGGCAGCCTGTTCGAATCGGTACGCAGTTACATGCGCAACCTCAACACGCACCAGGCGTACCGGGAATTCCGGGAATTGCGCGCCAAACTGCGCCGCAGCGACCATCCCCTCAACGGCGCGGCGCTGGCCTCCGGGCTGGATTCCTATTCGGTGCGCAACGATGATTATATCGCCGATGTGCGAACCATCATCCACAGCAACGACCTGGCGAGAACCAATCAGGCGTTTCTGCGGGCCGACACCCCGTATTCGACTCCCTCCTTCATTCCGACCATGGCGGAACTGCTGGCCAGCAAGGCCGAAGCCGCCGACCTGCCGCGCTAACACTCCCCCGGCATACGACCGCCCCTCGCGCCCCTCGCCTTCCGGCGATCGGGGCCGACATATCGCAGCCTCTAATTATCGGGAAACGTACGAAACGTCAGAAACGCGGGCGGACCCAGAGCTGGCTGTACCACATCCAGTTCCCCTGACGGTCCGTTGCCGTCAGCGTGTATTTGCTGCGTCGGCCATCCAGCGGCGCAACCGCCCGGACTTCATAGATGCCGGCGACCGCATCGATGGCCGTCACCCTGGCAGGCGACTGACCGGGGACGTAACAGCGCAGGGTGCGCGGATTCGTTGTGTCGCCCACCTTGATCCGCCAGACCGGCGGGTTGACCGTATCGACGATAGTATCCCCGGGAGAAAGCACTTGCAGGGGGAGGGCCCGGAAGCGCAGCCGGTCGCGGAATTCCTTGACGGGGCCATAACCGCCGGCAGCCGGGAAGCGCGGCAGGGCGAAAAGATCCTGACCGCGGCCGATCACCCCGGACTGCTGCCCGAAAGCAGCCACAAAGCCAAGCTCGCGCACGACACCCATCAGGTCGCTGCTGAATTCCCCGTAAGGATAGGCAAACAGACGCGGAGTGACGCCGAGCCGCGCGGTCAGTTCCTCCTGGGCACGGCGGATGCCGGCCTTGGCCCGCTCGCGCCATGCCGCGCGGGTCTCTCCCGGCAACCGGTCGAGCAGGTAGTCGTGAGCCGCCGAGTGGTTGCCGATGTCGATCCCCTGTTGAGCCAGCCGGCGCAACTCATCCCAGGTCAGGTAATCCGGACCGTCCATTTCCCCGGAATTGACGAACACCGTGGCCGGGTAGCCGTATTCGCGCAGCAGCGGCACCGCCCCGCGCAGAAACGAGCGAAAGGCATCATCGACGGTGATGGCAACGCAGCGTTCCGGCAGCGGCAGACCGTTGCGCAGTCGCTCGGCGATATCGGCGGCGGGGAGGACAGTGTACCCCCCGGTCCTGAGCGTCTCAAGGTGCGCGCGGAAATCCGCCAGTGACGTATTGGTGCTGGGATAGCGAGCGTCACCGAAACGGTGATAGATGAAGACCGTCGCATGATCGGCACCGACGGCGGTCAACGGCAGAGTCAGGGAAAAGGCCGCAAAAAGAAGAATCGACAGGAAGCAAATTCGCATTCTAGGGCTGATCCGAAGGTTTTCGCCCGGGCGTCTGGCGGACCTTGCTGCGCAGGTATCGGCGGATGTTGTTGCGCGCCCGGGGGGTGATCGCCCACTCCATCCACTTGGGGAGAACCGCCGGTTGCTCGACGGTTTCGATCGCCACCTGGTCGCCATCCATCAGGCGGGCCTTGAGTTGGCGGATCTTGCCGTTGATCCGGGCCCGCGAGGCATGCAGGCCGAGCTGTTCGTGAATGGTGAAGGCGAAGTCGAGGGCGCTGCTCCCTTCCGGCAGGGTGCGCACCTCCCCTTTGGGGGTGTAGACCTGGATCGAGGCCGAGGCCAGGCGGAGGCTCTCCATATCGAAGGCTGATTCGCCCTCGACCAGAGAACGCATCAGTTCCTCGAAGCTTGCCCGCCGGAATTCGAAGCCCGGCGCCAGCACGCCGGCCTCGTTGAAACGGGCCAGCTTGCGCGTGGTGATCTCGACCCGCAGGCGCAGTTCCCGGGCCTGCACCGTCGTCTTCAACGCCTGGTAGCCGAACTGCGAAGGAGCATGGATGTGATCACGCAGTTTTCCGGGAATCGGGGCGTAGAGGCGATGCAGCAACCCCAGCGCCAGGTAGGCATCCATGGTGCGATCGACCAGGATATCGAGCGTATAGAGCGACGAGAGCCCGCGCGCCGTGGTGCGCGCGGCAGCGATGGAAAACGGCCGCCAGCGGTCGAGTACGGTGGCATTCAACTTGTGGTGCTCGAGAATGTTGTGAATCTCGGAGCGAACCCGGCCGAGTGTCGCCTCGTGGCGAGTCCGGACCTCGTTGACGATGGCCCGGTAACGCCGGGCCCGGGTCGGGTAAAGGATGTTGAGGGACAAGGCGTCGAGATCGACGGACACCCTCCCCATCCCCAGATGCTGCGCCAGCGGGACATAGATCGTCCGGGTCTCTTCGGCGATCAGCGATTGCTTGCGCGGGTTCAGCGCGCCGATCGTCTGGAGGTTGTCGATGCGGTCCCAGAATTTCAGGCAGAGGACGCGGACATCCCTGACCGCCAGCAGCAGCTGCTTGCGATAGGTCTGCTCCTTGATGGCCTCGCGGCTGAGCAGTTTGTCGTCAACCTTGGTCAGACCGTCAACCAGCAGGCTCACCTCGGCGCCGAACTGGGCCCGGATCTCCTCGAGGGTGGTCGGCGTATCCTCGACCACATCATGCAGCAGGGCAGCCAGCACCGAAGCGAAATCCATCCAGTGACGGGCGGCCAGATGGGCCACCCGGAGGGGGTGGAAGAAATACGGCTCGCCGGATTTGCGCTTCTGGTGACGGTGTGCTTCCCGCGCCGCGACGATCGCCCGCTGCAGATCGTCAATCGAGCGATCGAGCGCGTCCTCGCTGAGACTGCCGCCGTGATGAGTGACGAGCAGCTCCATGATCTCGCTGATCAGGCGCTGCTCGAGTCGCTCGTCGAACGGTTCGGCGGCGGACGTTTTAGAGCTGGCGGTTCCGGGCGGGGAGTCCATGCTCGATTCCTGAGAGTCAGCCCACAGCCAGGTCAGCCCGGCGGCCAGCCGAGATCGCGACCACCCAACAGGTGGAAATGAATGTGCCAGACGGTCTGTCCGGCGGCGGCATTACAGTTGTTGACCACCCTGAAGCCGTCCTCGGCGATGCCGAGGTCGCGGGCGATGCGACCGGCAACCTGATAAACATGGCCGACCAGCTGATTGTCCGCGGTCGTCAGATCGACCGTCGTACGGATATGCTTGCGCGGGACGATGAGCAGGTGATACGGCGCCTGGGGGTTGATATCCTCCAGCACGACGACCTGTTCGTCCCGATAGACGAACTTGCCGGGAATCTCCCCGGCAATGATCTTACAAAAGATGCAGCTGTCCGGCATCGCTGTCCTCCTCCGTGGTTGCAGGCCGTTGATTCGGCGCCTGTTTCAGGCTGATCACATGCCAGCGCTCACGCCCGCCCCGTCGTGCCAGATCCTCGTCGCAACTCGCGAACAGCAGCTGATGCTCGACGGCAAATCGCTCGAGTTCACGCAGGACGGCCTGCTGGCGCCTGGCGTCATGTGCCGACAGATCGTCGACCGTCAGGGGGAGAAGACCGCCACTCAAGCGGGCGCACGCCAGGCGGATCGCCAGCACCAGGGCGTCGCGCGTGCCGCGGCTGCACGAGGACGGGGCCGCCCAGCGGCCGGGGGCCACTTCAAGCCGCAAGCCGCCCTCTTCCACGCGGATGTCGCGATGACGGCCGGCGGTCAGCCGCTCCAGGTGCTGGCAGATCGACTGCAGCAGCTGCTTCTCGGTCCAGACCGGCCAGGGCGTCGATGACGTATCGGCGCCGGCTGCGGTCGCCGTCCCGTTGCGCAGGGCGTTGAGACGGGCTTCGCGCCGGCGCAGGCTCTCGCCAAGCTCGGCCAGACGCGCTTCCGCCTCGGGGAGCTCCTCGGGGCGAAGATGCCGGTCGCCGGCCGGCGTCTCGCCGGAGCCCGGAACGGAGGTTCCATCGGCCCCCAGGCGGGCACAGACGTCGTGGTACTGCCTGATCAGAGCTTCGTTGCGGCGGTACAACTGCTCGAGCTTGACCATTTCGACCGGCGCCGACGGCAGACCGCAGAACTCGAACTGCTCTGCCAGTTCGCTTTGCCGGGCCAGGGCGTCGGCCCGCCGGATCTCGACGCCCTGCAATTGCTGGTCGAGCAGATCCCGCTCCCCCCTGGCGCGGTTCAAGCGCACCAGGAAGACCCCCCAGATGATCAGCAGGGCGATACTGCAGCCACCGGCCAGCGGCAGCCACCACGGTTGTTTCAGCCAGTAGGCGGCACCGGGTCCGGCAGCACCGATGACGGTCGTCAACAGGGGCCAGAGGAGCCCGGGCATGACGACGCCCGACCGGCGGCGCTGCAGCGGGGTCAGTTCAAGCTGAAGGGCCGCCAGTTCCTGTCGAAGCCCCTCCGCCGTTTCGAACATTGCCGGCAGATCGGCAGGCAGCTTGGCCGGAAGCCCCTGCTCTTTCAGCCTGGCCAGCAACTCGGCGCGCTGCCGCTCGAGATCCGCGTCCTTTTTTGCAGTCTTGCCGGCATTCTTGCCGGATGCGGGCGCAGTTTTCGCCTCTCGCTCCCAGCGCTTGCGAATCCAGGCGAGATAGTCCTGCCCCTTGCGGTAATCCTCGCGATCAACGGCCAGTTCGGCCTCAAGCGCCTGAATCTCCTGTTCCCGCTGTGCCGGATCGGCAGAAGCGGCGGCCATGGGCCGAGAGCGCTCATCATCCGCGGCGCCGGCGGCCACCAGGCCATCGGCCAGCCGCCCGTCTGCCGTCAGAACCGCCTCGGGGTTGGCAGCATCGAGCAATGCACGCATCAGGGCTTCGCCGCGAATGGAAAAAAGCCGCTCCAACTCGCAAAGGTAGTCGCCGTAATCGGCATTTTCCGTTCCCGGCGGGAGCTTGCCGGCGAAGCATTCGCGCCAGGAACCGGTCCGGTTCTCCTCAAGCCGCACCAGGTTGCTCTCCAGATCCCGCGACAGGCGCACGCCGCCCTCACCGCCCTCGAAGAGCAGGGTGACCCGGCAGTTGAGGGTGTCGCCCCAACTGCGCAGGCGCGAACCGTGTTCGACCCCGAGGACTGCCGCCGGCAGCGCCGCCAGCAACAGGCTCTTACCGGAATCGTTTTCTCCGGAAAGCAGATTGAAACCGCGCCGAAACTCGAATTCGGCGGTCCCGAAACATCCGAAACGTTCGAAAGAAATGCGCCGCAGGATCATGAGCGGCCCCACGCGGAGAACTGGGTCGAATAATGCACGGTCCTCTCCCTGTCAGGACTCATCGGACAATAACTCTGGATAATAACAGATATTCGCGTGACAGGCAGCCCCGAAACGACGGCGATGCGCGATTATCGCCCGACGCCGGTAGGCTGCGAAATCCGGCTCGGTATCGGCAAGCTCGATGAATTCTCGGGCGAGCCGGATGTTGCTGACCTTTTGCGCGGTCGGCGCACCGCGACCGACCAGCTTGAGGCCGTCGATCCCGCTGCGCCGGAGCAGCGGGATGGCACAGAGGCCGCACCCGTGACGGCGGTCGGTAGCGGACCAGCTGGCCTGATTGGCCATTGCCGCAGCCAGCGCGGCAGACCCGTTACCATCAACCGGCGAAATCTCGTAGGAGATCTCGCACGGCCAGATCCGCTCGGGGTTGACGTGATGGAAGGTACACAGGCCTTCCGTGTTGGGGCATTTACCGACGAGCAAGAAGGCGTCGCAACGGACTTCCGGCACAGCGGCGGCAATCGCGGCCATCTCCGCAACCGTCATGTGCCGCGGCAGAATTGCGCGACGCACCCCCTGGGCGGCATAGAAGCGCAGTGCCCCGCTGTTGCTGATATGGGCCATGGTGCTGGCATGCAGCTCCAGTTGCGGATAGCGTTCGCGCACCAGGCGCAATACGCCGAGATCGGCGAGTATCAGCCCGTCGATGCCGAGCGCCGTCATGCGATCGAGATAATCGAGCAGCAGCGGCAACTGGGCGTCGCTGTAAAACGGCGCGTTGAGCGTCAGGGCGAAGTGCCGGCCGGCACCGTGAACCAGCCGGATGATCGCGGCCAGTTCCGCCTCGTTCGCAATCTGGGCCGCCGCGAAGGTCCGCTGGTTGAGCGAAGCGAGCAGGCTGTAGTTTTCCCGCCACTCCGGGGGGACGAACCCGCCGTAAAGTTCCGCGGCGCCCGCCTCCAGAAGGCGTTCGGTCTCGGCCAGATGATCGACGGGGGAAATGATCCTCATGCTCTCTATCGTACTACTCCGCGCCGCGCAGTTTCCAGATGTGCTCCCGGCGGTGGTCCCACCAGCGGCCGTCGGTCACGGCGGCAAGGCTTTCGCCGACGAGCACCAGGGTCAGGGCCGGTCGGCGGTCGGGGCCGGCGAGGTTGAAAAAATCCCGGTCGCCGACCTTGCCGACGATATCGTCGAGGGTCCCCTGCACAACCTCCTCGCCGGGGAGCCCCAAGCGGTGCAGGATGGCGATCGGCACGCTGCGCCCGTAACCCGTGCGCAGCTGAGCCGCCAGTTCGGGGAGCGGGATGTTGTTCATGTAGATCAGCAGGGTCACGCCCGGGGCCGCCAGTTCCCCCATCGTCGGCGCGCCGGGCGTGTCGCCGAGAGTCCGCGGCGAAGCCAGGATGGCACGGTTGCACACCGCCGGCAGATCGAGGGTCTTTTTCAGGTGTGCCGCGGCGGCATTGGCCGTACCGACCCCCGGCACCACCACGGCGCGGTCACCGAGGGCGTCCACCAGGGATTGAAACGGCGAATAAAAGGTCAGATCGCCGGGAACCAGAAAAGCAACCGAACCAGATTCCAGTTGCAGATCGACAAGATCGAGCAGTTCCCTGAAGTAATAGTTGAACGGTACGAGCACCGTCTTGTGCTCCAGGTGGGCCGCGAAGGTCTCCTCGAAAGGCGTTGGCGCGTAGACCACCGCACAGTCGGCCAGCAACCGGGCCGCCCGCAGCGTGAGCAGGTCCGGATCGCCGGGGCCGGCGCCGAGAAAATAGGCGCGATTCAAGGGGTCCGCTCCTTGCGCAGGTGGATGAGAAACTCGCGGTTCCCCTTCTGGCCGAGCACCGGGCTGTCGGTCACGCCGAGAACCGTGCACCCGAGCCGGGCGGCTTCGCCGCGAACCCGTTCGATGACCGCCGCATGCTGCTCCGGGTCGCGGACGATGCCGCCCTTCCCCACCTGCCCCCGGCCGACTTCGAACTGCGGCTTGATCAGAGCCACCACCTCGGCCTCCGGCGCCAGCAGCGCCAGGGTGGGCGGCAGAACCTTGTCGAGGGAGATGAATGAGGCATCGATTACGGCGAGATCGGGGACGGCATCGAGGGCCTCCGGGGACAGCTGCCGGATATTGGTTCGCTCCATGCACACCACGCGCGGATCCTCGCGCAGCTTCCAGGCCAGCTGGCCATAGCCGACATCGACCGCGAAGACCCTGGCGGCCCCGCGCTGCAGCAGGCAGTCGGTGAACCCGCCGGTGGAGGCGCCGACATCGAGCGCCGTGCGGCCGGCGACAGCGACGGCAAAGGCTTCCAGCGCGTGGTCCAGCTTGACGCCGCCGCGCGACACGAAGGGGATGTCGTCGCCCTTGAGGCGGATGGCGACGCTGACGTCAACCTTTATGCCGGCCTTGTCAACGGCATGTTCGCCGACCACCACCTGGCCGGCAAGGATCAGGGCGCGGGCCCGCTCGCGGGACGAAGTCAGGCCGCGATCGACCAGCAGCTTGTCGAGACGCTCCCTGGCGGGCATGGGCTAAAAGGCGGCCACCAGCCCGCGCGGCGGGACCGCCGGACGGGCCTTGTGGAGGCAGTCGCCGAGGAAGTCGCTGAACAGGCGTTCGATGCGATCGAGCTGGTCATGCAGGAGATGGCCGTCGGGGAGCAGGTGCAGGACGGCGCGATGGGCGGCAGCGAACTGCTGGACGTTGGCCGGCGGCACGATCTCGTCGTCCCAGCCGTGGACGATGGTCAGACGGCAGGCCTGCGGGGCCGGCGCCGAAACGGCGTAGCCGGGGAGCCCTACGGCCGGGGCCAGCAGAAAGAGACCGAGTGGCTGCAGGCGGGCGGCGGCAGCCGCGGCGACATAGCCGCCCATGCTCGAACCGACCAGCACGAGCGGCCCGGCGAGGCCGGCGGCGAGGTCGAGCAGGCGCCCGACCCGCTCCTCCGGATCCTGGGTGTCGCGATCATCGGTGCTGATCACCCGGCAGCCGTACTGCTCGGCAACCCGTGCCAGACGGCGGATTTTCGTACCCCACGGACCGCTTTCGCGGCCGTGGCAGAAGCAGACGGTGGCGCGCATCGTTCCCCCACGGAATGGATGGCGCACCATAGCATGAAAAGCCGGCGAGGGGAATGCCGTCGACTGGCTCCGCCCCGGCCGCAGACGCTTCCCGGGAATTTCACGCCGCCTGCATCTCGACCAGGTATTCCCAGTATTTGAGCGGCATGAACCGGCGCTGCCGGCGTGGGCTGACGCGCTCCGGCACGGCGATGCTGCGATGGAAGCCCCGCCACAGTTGCTGGTAACCGGCCTCCTCCGGAGACCACGCGATCTCCTCCGGAACGTCGAGGCGGCCGAGCAGATAGCGACGGCCGTCGCCGATGGCGCCCAGATTCCGGCGCACGTCGTGCAGCACCCAGGGGCGGTCGAGGCGCCGGGCAAAGTGGGGCGCAAGCAGCGGCAGCACGTTGGCGTCAGCCTGCAGCGGGGCGTACAGGATCCCGTCAACGGTCTCCCGGAAGCGCGCCAGCCCCTGCAGGCGGTGCCCCTCCCGGGCGGTACGGCCGGCCCAGCAGTGGACGGCATGGACATCGGGATGAGCCAGACAGGCATCCAAACCACGGCCAAGCTTCCGGCCGAGAGCGAGGTAGCGCCAGATCATCATCTCGATCCCGGCGTGTTCCGAGAGGAACGCCAGCCGGACATTGTCGACGGCCCGCGACGAATAGGCGGTGGCGATGAACCGGCGCTGCTCGGCAGCCGCCTGCACATCGGTAGCAATCTCCTCGACCATGTCGAACAGCCCGGGAGGCTCGTAGGGAGGACGTCTGATATCGGCCGGTTCCACTCCGCGTTCGGAGCACCGCCGACAGAGCGTCAGGAGCCCGGCAAGGGTTCCGTCGTAATGCACGATCATCCTATCCCTCCCCGGGCGGCGCCGCCGGCACGCCGGCGAACAGCGGCAGCTGCCGGGCGGTTCGGCTGACAGCCGGTGCGGTCGCAAGCAGGTGCGACGCGGCAGCCTCGCCACGCTCGCCGAGGTAGCGCCCGGCGGCGGTGAGAAACCAGCGGGCCCGCTTCATCACCACGCCGAGGCGCGGCAGATCGTCGCCGTGCAGCGGGCCGGCTCGGCGGGCACTCACGATGCGGCGGGCCGAACGGACGCCGATACCGGGAACGCGCAGCAGCATCTCGTAATCGGCCCGGTTGATTTCGACAGGAAAAAGTTCAGGGTGCCGCACGGCCCAGGCGGCCTTCGGGTCGAGACGCTCGTCAAGATTCGGGCTGGCGGCATCGAACAGTTCTTCGACGGAAAAACCGTAGAAACGCAGCAGCCAGTCGGCCTGATAGAGTCGATGTTCACGAAGCAGCGGCGGTCCGGTCAGCGCCGGCAGGCGATTGTCGGCCACGGCCGGCACGTACGCCGAATAATAGACGCGCCGCAGGTTCATTCGCCGGTAAAGGGCTTCACTCAGCGTCAGGATCTCGCGGTCAGGTTCCGGCGTCGCACCGACGATCAGCTGGGTGCTCTGCCCGGCCGGGGCGAAGTCCGGCGCATGCCGCGACCGGCGACGCTCCCCGGCGGCCGCCTCGAGCAGGGTGCCGGCCGTGCGCATCGGAGCAAGCACCGCCTCGCGATCCTTGTCCGGCGCCAGACGGTGCAGGCTGGCAGAGGTCGGCAGTTCGATGTTGACGCTGAGCCGGTCGGCAAGGCGCCCGGCCCGCTCGACCAGACGCGGATCGGCGCCGGGAATCAGCTTGAGATGGATGTAGCCGTGAAAGCGATACTCCTCCCGCAGCAGCCTGACCGTCTCGACCAACGCCTCCATGGTTTCATCGGGCGTGGCAAAGACGCCGCTGCTCAGGAACAGCCCCTCGATGTAGTTGCGGCGATAGAAGGCAACCGTCAGTTCGGCGACTTCGCGGGGAGTGAACGACGCCCTCCGGCCGTCGTTGCTGCGCCGGTTGACGCAGTAGGCGCAGTCGTACCGGCAGCGGTTGGAAAACAGCAGCTTGAGGAGGGAGATGCAGCGGCCGTCCGCCGACCAGCTGTGACAGACCCCTGCCGGACGGCCGCTGCCAAGCCCGGCGCCGCGGGGTCGCGCGCTGCCGCTCGAGGCGCAGGAGGCATCGTAGCGGGCGGCCGCAGCAAGGATGTCGATCTTGTCGAGAAGCGAGCAGGTCTCTTCCATGGGATCCTCATCGAAGGCTTCACCACGGATGATCCTGCAGTCGCGTGACAGCTTAAGTCACATCGCTGTCATTTGCCCAGCACCCGCTTCAGCGAGTCCTCAAGCAGACGTTGCGTCGGGCCCGGCGGCGCCTGTTCTGCCGGGGCGGGGGCACCATCCGCCGGCGCCTGCCCGGCCGGTCTGCCGGTATTCTCCTTCTTCAGCAGCCTGTCGATCCCCCGCTGCAGTTCGTGCTGCAGCACCCTGCCGGCCTGCCCCTGCACCCCCGCCGGATCAAGGCCGTAGCGGGGCGAACGCATGCTGCCGGACACCAGCAGCGGCAACTGGCTCCACCCCTCGGCGTCGACCAGGTAGCGGGTCACCTTGCCGCCCCGGTCGAGTCGGGCGGTCAACTCCGGGCTGAGCCGGGTGTCCATGGCCACGCGCATGCTGCCGTCGAGACCGAGCACGCCGCGCGGGAAGAGCTTGATCCGGTCGCTGACAATGAGGCTGTCAATATCGGCCCGGCCACCGCCGAAGCGGGCCTTGCCGCGGAACTCCCGGAAGGGGATCTCGTCCATCGGCCCCAGTTGCAGGAATGCGGCGAACTCCCTGACCAGCGCCGAGCTGTGCATTTTGCCGTCGGCCAGGTTCATGGCGGCATCGCCCGTCAGGTTCCGGCTGATCTCGACCCAGCGGGTGCCGCGCCCGCCCAGGTCCGCCTGCAGGTCGAGCCGCCCGGTCAGGGTGCCGGCGGCGCCCGGCGCCAGGGCCGGCAGCAGGGACTGCACCTCGATCCCGCGCAGCGCAATCAGCGCTTCATAGGCAAGCCCCGCCACACGCAGGTCGACCCGGGCGGAGTTGCTGAACGAGCCGCCGGCGACGTCGCCGGTCATCCGGCTGATCGTCAACCGGTTGTCCTGCAGCACATAGTCGGCGACGAAATTCCTGACCGACAGCCCCCGCCAGGCGCCCTCGCCGATACGCACGGTGCCGGCGGCACGCACCGGCAGATCGAACGGACCGATCTCCCGGGCGGGTGCCACCGGCCCGGCCGGACCGGTGGCCGGCGCCCCACCGGAACCGGCTGCCGCCGGCCTCCCGGTCAGGGCCTCGATCGGAAAGCGCGGCGCGGTCAGGTCGGCGGCAACCTCCAGGGGGCGGGAGAAGAGATCCTGCACCCGCACCTTGAGCCGGGCCGAATCGTCGCCGAGACGGACGTCCAGGGCATCGGCCTGCAGGCGACCGCCATCGAGATGCAGGCTCCCGTCGATGCGCGGCCGGACGTCGCCGAAGGTCGCCTGGACCTGAGACAGGGTCGCGGTCCCGCGCTGCAGCATCTTCGCCGGCCGCTCCAGGGGGCCGTTCAGCTTCAGTTCGGCGCTGACGCTGCCGGCCAGGTCGAGGGGGGCGACCCGGTCGAGCAACCCGGACGGCAGGGCGGTCTTGAGCCGGGCCAGATCGAGAGAGGGGATCGTGATCCTGAGGTCGCCCTGCGGTCTGTCCTTGAAGCCGCCGAGTTCACCGTCAACCTTTGCCGTCAGCCCGTTGAAGATCAGCTCGAGCGCCTTGAGCGTCAACCGGTCGCGCTCCGGGTCGAAGAAAAAATCGAAGGCGGCCTCGCCGTTGCCCCCCTTCAACGGCGCCGTCGGCAGGGTAAGGAGAAAGAGGTCGAGTTCGCGCGCCGCCAGGGTGCCGCGTCCGGCGACCGTCCGCCCCTGCAGGTCGAATTCCCCCTTCAGGTCGAGCAGCAGCCGGCTGAGCTTGCCCGGCACCTTGCCGCGGAAATACGGCTCGAAGGCCGGCACGTCGAGCCCCTGCAGATCGACGGCGAGCCGGCCGCTCTTCTGCCGGGGGCGGACCACGCCCTCCGCACTCAGTTGCGCGCCCTGCAGGCGCGCCGCAAGCCTGACCGGAATCTCCCCCTCGCGGCTGATCCCGGCGGCGTCGAGTTCCACGGCCTGCAAATCGATGGTGGCGCCAACCTGGCGGTCAACCAGCGTCAGGCTCCCGTCCCGGATGCGCGCCGCGCTGACCAGCAGATCGAGCGAGGCCTTCCCGGCAGCGGTCGCGTCCTGTTCGGGCGCAGCCGCCGGCACGGCCTCGGGCGGCGACAGGAGATCGCTGACGTTGAAGGTGCCGTCGGGCTGCCGAATCACGCGGATGCGCGGGCGCTCGAGCGACACCTCGTCGACGACCACTCGCTTCGACAGCAGCGGCAGCCACTGGAAGCGGAGGTGGACCCGGTCGGCGGCCACGAACGGCTCGCTTGCCCCGGGATCGCCGATCGTCAGGCCGTGCAATTCGATGCCGGAGAAGAGACCCACCCTGATCTCCCCCAGGTCGATGCGGCGATGCAGGGATTTCTCGGCCAGCGGCAGAACCACGGCCTTGACCCGTTCGGGCGTTACATAAGCCTTCACCAGTGCCGCCAGCACGGCCAGCGCCACAACGGCTACGGCAGCGATTCCACCGGCAACTTTCAGAACCTTGCGCATGTCACCCCTCCGAAGCATTTAGCGGATCATCGCATCCGGCCACGGCGAGCACCGCCCGCCACTCGTCCGCCGTCACCGGCTGGACCGAAAGGCGGCAGCCGCGCCGCAGCACCATCATCCCGGCCAGCAGCGGATGCGCGGCGAGCTCGGCACGCGTCACCGGTCGGGGGAGGCGCCTCCGGAAGGCGACATCGACCATGTACCAGATCGGGTTGGCCGGGGACGCCTTCGGATCGTAATGGTCGCTGCGGGGATCCCGGGCGGTGTGATCGGGGTAGCCGTTGCGAACGACCTCGGCCAGACCGACGATTCCCGGCTCGGCACAGCTGCTGTGGTAGAACAGCACCCCGTCGCCGGCGTGGATTTCGTCGCGCAGCAGGTTGCGCGCCTGGAAGTTGCGCACGCCGTCCCACGGGGCGCCCCCTTGCGGCGCCCGCGCCAGATCATCCAGGGAGAAGCAGGTCGGCTCGGATTTCATCAGCCAGTAGCGCGGCATGGCAAAAAACTCCTGAAACTTGATCTCTGTCAAAGCGCCCGGGCGGGCAAACGATTAGCTTGACGTCAACGCAAGGCTCGCCCTTTGAAAATTATAGCAAAGACCGGTCCGCAACCGGATGCAAAATGGCAAGTATCTGTTAAGATTGCAAACCTGAACACCAACCAGCCACACAACCACGCAAGGAGGAAACGCAATGTCCATGTTCTGTTACCAGTGCGAGCAGGCCGCCAAAGGGACCGGCTGCACCGTCATCGGCGTCTGCGGCAAGCAGCCCGACGTCGCCGCCCTGCAGGATCTTCTGGTCTACACCCTCAAGGGGGTGGCTTTCTGGGCCGACAAGGCCCGCGCCCAGGGGAAGAAGGACCAGGAGATCGACCGCTTCATGATCGACGGCCTGTTCACCACCGTCACCAACGTCGACTTCGACGCTGCGGCGGTCAGCAGGTTCGTCGCCGAGGGGGTGCGCCTGCGCGAGAAGGCCCGCCAGCTGGCCGGCCCCTGCGACTGCGCCTGCACCATCCCCGCCGCCGCCCAGAACTGGGCGCTGCCGGCCTCCATCGAGGAGCAGGTCAAACTCGGCGAACTGCACGGCGTCAGGGATTACGCCGTCGATGCCGACGTCCACTCGGTGCGCGAGATCATCACCTACGGCATGAAGGGTTACGCCGCCTACGCCGACCACGCCCGCATCCTCGGCCAGGAGTCCGACGAGATCTACGCCTTCACCCACAAGGCGCTCGCCGCCCTGTTGGACGACAGCCTCGGGCTGATGGACTATGTCGGCCTGGCGATGGAGACCGGGCGGATCAACTACGTGACGATGGAACTGCTCAACCAGGCCCACGTCGCCGCCTACGGGCACCCGGTGCCGACCAAGGTCCAGCTCGGTACCAGGGCGGGAAAAGCCATTCTGGTTTCGGGACATGACCTCAAGTTCCTCGAGGAACTTCTCAAGCAGACCGAGGGGACCGGCATCAATATCTACACCCACGGCGAGATGCTCCCGGCCCACGGTTATCCCGGGCTGAAGAAGTACGGCCACCTGGCCGGCAACTTCGGCGGTGCCTGGCAGGACCAGCACAAGGAGTTCCAGGAGTTCCCCGGCGCCATCATCTTCAACACCAACTGCATCCAGAAGCCGGCCGACAGCTACAAGGACCGCCTCTTCACCTGGGGGCTGGTGCAGTGGCCCGGCGTCAAGCACGTCGACGGCTGGGACTTCTCGGCGGTGATCGCGAAGGCCAAGGAGTGCCCGGGCTTCGAGGAGAATCCGGGGCAGGAGATCATGGTCGGCTTCGGCCACAACGCCATTCTCGGCGTGGCCGACAAGGTCATCGCGGCCGTCCAGGCCGGGGCCATCAAGCACTTCTTCCTGGTCGGCGGCTGCGACGGCGCCAAGAGCGGGCGCAACTACTACACCGAGTTCGCCGAGCAGGCGCCCAAGGACACGGTGATCCTCACCCTGGCCTGCGGCAAGTTCCGCTTCAACAAGCTGGAACTGGGCGACATCGGCGGCATCCCGCGTCTGCTCGACGTCGGCCAGTGCAACGACGCCTACAGCGCCATCCAGGTGGCGGTGGCCCTGTCCAAGGCGTTCAACTGCGGGGTCAACGACCTCCCCTTGAGCCTGGTCCTCTCCTGGTACGAGCAGAAGGCGGTGGCGATCCTGCTGACGCTGCTGCACCTGGGGATCAAAAACATCAAGATCGGCCCCAGCCTGCCGGCCTTCGTCACCCCGAACGTGCTCAACTTCCTGGTCGCGAACTTCAACATCGGTCCGATCACCACGGCCGAAGAGGACCTCAAGCAGATTCTCGGCTGATCATCGGCAACCCTGCATAAACGAAAGGGCGGCGGAATTTCTTCCGCCGCCCATTTTCATTTCGCGTGCACTGCCCGCCTAGCCCTTGACCATCGCCACCGCCGCCTCGGTCAGCTCCCCGAGCGCGGCGGCGCTGCGCGCTTCGGCATAGACCCGGACCACCGGCTCGGTGCCGCTCTTGCGGAACAGCACCCAGCCGTCGCCTTCCAGCACCAGCTTGATCCCGTCGACGGTGATGACTTCCAGCACCTTGCGCCCGGCCAGGGTGGACGGCAGGTTCTGCATGCGCAGGGCGTAGCCGGCTTCCAGCGCCGGCGACAGGTGCAGGTTCTGGCGCCCGGTGTGATACTCGCCGACCCGCCGGTAGAGATCGGCGAGCAGTTCGCGGAGGCTCTTCCCCTCCACCGCCACCATCTCCGCCACCAGCAGGCAGGCCAGGATGCCGTCCTTGTCGGGGACGTGGCCGCGCACGGTCAGCCCGGAACTCTCCTCGCCGCCGACGACGATCTGGTCGTCGCGAATGAATTCGCCGATGTACTTGAAGCCGACCGGCGTCTCGCGTACCCGGTAGCCGTGGTGCGCAGCCACGGCATCGACGAAGTGCGAGGTGGCCACCGAACGGGCCGCGTCACCCTTCTCCCCCTTGCGCCGCAGCAGGTAGTCGTAGAGCAGGGCCAGGATGTAGTTCGGTTCGATGTAGCTGCCGTCAAAGTCGACGATCCCGTAGCGGTCGGCGTCGCCGTCGGTGGCCAGGCCGAGTTTCACGGTCGGGTCGTTCTTGACGCGGACGATCAGGTCGTTGAGATGGGTCTTCGACGGATCGGGCGGCAGCCCGCCGAAATAGGGGTCGCGGTGGGCGTTCATGGTCTGCACCATCAGCCCGGATTCGACCAGCAGGGTGTCGAGGTAGCCGCGCCCGGCGCCGTACATCGGATCGACGATCATCGTCAGCCCGGAGCGGCCGATCGCCTCCAGGTCGATCCGCCGGCGCAACGCCTCGAGGTAGGCCGGCATCGGGTCGATCTCCGCGACCAGCCCGTTGCGCACCGCCTGGTCGAGAGGGAGGTCGCGGTAGCAGATCTCGCCGAGCATGGCGTTGGCCCGGCGCTCGATGTCGGCGGTGACCTCCGGCAGGGCCGGACCGCCCCAGCTCGGGGAAAACTTGATACCGTTGTACTCGTGCGGGTTGTGGCTGGCCGTGAAGTTGATCGCCCCCCCTGCCCCGCGGCGCAGCAATTCGAAAGCGATGACCGGCGTCGGCGTATCGCGGTTGCAGAGAAACACGGGGATCCCCGCCCCCGCCAGCACCCGGGCCGTCTCGCGGGCAAACCGCTCGCCGAAGAAGCGGCTGTCGTGTCCGACCACCACCCCTTTTTGCGCATCGCCGGCCGCCCGCAGATGATCGGCGATCGCCTGGGTGACGACGCGGACGTTGGCCAGCGTGAAGTCCTCGGCCAGAATGCCGCGCCAGCCGGATGTTCCGAACTTGATTTCAGGCATCGATTCCTCCTCCGGATCGGTTGCACCGGTTGACATGCATCGAGTGATCGGGGTAACAAAAGAGAAGTTAACCAATCGGCGGCGACTCGTCAATCGTTGCCGGCACGCCGACACAAACAGCACTATTCCGCACGTTTGTCCTTGACAGCCACCCAGGGAACGGCGTATAAAGATTTGTTCAATCAGAACCTTAAGCCAGACAGCAGATATCAAAGGAGTCAGAGAGATGCAGTGTCAAACGGTTCTCCCCGGTACCGAGTGTACTTTCTGGAGCAAGAGCGGCTGCGGCTACACCGGCGGCAGCTGCGAAAACATCGTCGCCGATTGCGAGGGATGTGAGCGCGTCGTCGAAGGGACCATCGGCAAGGTCTGCTCGCTGGCCCCCTCCCCGACCCACAAGTGGTCCGGCGGGATGTGCAACTTCGCCACCCACCGCCGCATCGAGATCAAGGTCGAGGAACTCAAGATCAACCCCCTCAAGGCGTCCAAGAAGGCGGCCGGCGGCAAGAAGAAGTAAGCCCCGCCCGCATTGCCGTTTCGGTCGAAAGGCCGGTGTCGCAAGACACCGGCCTTTCCCTTTTCGCCGCCGTGGCCGTCTATCGTATCACCGTCGTCGTCACCGGTCCCTTGACGGCGCTGTCTACGTAGTTGTCCTTGACCGCCCTGACCGTGTAGCTGTAGCTGCCGGTCCCCTTCCCCGTGAAGTTGACGTACCGGTTCGCGCCGCGATACACCTCCGCGCCGTTCTCGTACAAGACGTAGGTCGGACTCGCCGTCCCGAAACTCGCCTCCCAGTAGATCCGGTAGCTCCCCGTCGTGTTGGCGGCCGGCCCGTAAAGTCCGGCGATCGCTCCGCAGGTCAGCGTCACGCTGGTCGTCATCGCCGTCGCGGCGCTGTCCACATATCCGTCCTTGATCGCCTTCACGGCATAGACATAACTGCCGCTCTGGGTCTGAACAATGTCCTTGTAGTAACCGGCTCCGCGGTAGATCTCGCGGCCGTTCTCGGTGAGCACGTAGGTTACCCCGGGGGTGCTGCTGATCTTCCAGTTGATCCGGTATGTCGCTGCCGTGCTGCCCGCCGGACCGTAGATCACCGGAGCGACGCAGGTCTTGTTCACCGTCACCGCCAGGCCATCCTTCACCGGGCCGTCGGCAAAACCTGCCTTGACCGCCCTGACCGCGTAGGCATAGCTGCCGTTGGGCCGGTCGGCAAGGTTCACGTAACGATTCGGCCCCCGGTAGACCTCGACGCCGTTCTCGGTCAGCACATAAGTCGCGTCCGGGGTATTGGCACTGGCCTCCCAGTAGACCCTGTAGGTGCCGTTGGCCACCGCGGCGGCGGACGTGCCGTAGATGTAAAGACCACTGATCGAGCCACACGGCGTGGTCGGCACGGAGAGCAGGCCGAACAGGCTGAAGTGCGGCGCCTTCCCCGCCAGCGTATGATTCTGCTTGTCATGGGTCACGTTCTGCAGCGGTTCCCAAAGTCTCGTCACCGGATCGTATACCACCAGCTGCAGGGTGTCGGCCTTCACGTTGAGCCCATCGACATAGCCGTCATCGTCCTGGTCCTCGTACGGCAGGATGATCACCGGCTCCTTCCCCTGGGTGAAGGTCGTCTGCCCCGACAGCAGCGTCACATCGACGAAGGTGCCGGCGTGGGCCTTGCCGTTGAGTTTGTCACCGAGCAGTTCCAGCGGCGGCTGGGCCACCAGCAGCACGTCATCGGTCTGCAAGGCCTCCCCCTGAATCACGATCATGATCGGTTCGGTGTCACCGTCGGTGCCGACCTCGATCCGGTTCTCGCGGGTCTGGGCCAGTTGTCCCTGGCCGTTCTCGTTCCCGCCAGGATCGCGATTCTCCACCACCTCCGGCTGGTGATGATCGATAGTCAGGGTGATGGCCTGCGGGTTGCCGTCGGTCGCGGCCCCCGCGCTCGCCACGGCCCGCAGGTCGTAGAGCCCTTCGGCCAGCTGGCTGACGTCCCACTTGGTGAAGTACGGCGCGTCGCCGTCGGGGTTGGGGTGCTCCACCAACGCCGCCGGGATGTCGACCCAGGCAGCGCCGCCAGCCGGCTTGTACTGGAAGAGCATGCTGTCGACGGAGTTGCCGCCGCAGAAGGAGACTTCGGCCTGCACGTGCAGATTGTTGCCGCTCACCCGCTTGCCGGCCCCGGGGATCTTGATGCTCGCCAGCGGCGCCCCGAAATTGGCGGGGATGTAGAGTTTGACCTGGGTGGTCCCATCGTCCTCGCCGGTCGGGTTCTTCGCCTTCAGCACGAAGGCGTACCAGGCGTCGGCGTTCAACGGGCCGGAGGTCCAGCTGAAGGTGCGGGCATCCGTCGCCGCCCAGGTCGAGGCCGGCGGAGCAGCCGTATACAGCAGATAGTTCGTTACGTCCCGGGTACTCGATGCCGTCCAGGTCACCGTCACCGTGCGGTCGCAGTTCAAGGTTGCCCGAAGATCCGTCGGCGGCAGCGGCAGCATGCCGACCGGGGTGACGGATACCTCATTGCTGAGGGCGCTCTCCGTTCCGGCCTGGTTCACTGCGCTGACACGGTAGCTGTAGGCGGTGCCGTTGGCGAGGTTGGTATCAAGGTAGCCGGCGGTCAACACCGCGTACGGAGTGATCTTCACGCCATCGCGGTAGACATGGTAACCGGCGAGATCCACGGCGCTCACCGCACCCCAGGTCAAAAGCGCCTTGCCGTTATCCGCCGTGCCGGCCAGATTTTGCGGCGCAGCCGGCGGCAGCGTCGCCTGACGGTTGAGCGTGATGTTCTGGGTCGAAACGGCATTGGCGATGGTAACCCCGTAGCTGCCGGCGACGAACAGCACGCTCCCCCCCGCCTCCCCGGCGGTCAGGGTATAGCTGCCGGGGGCGATCCCGGTGAGCACATACCATCCGTTCAGGTCGGTGGTCACGCTCCGGCCGGCCATCGTCACCTCGATGCCGGAGAGGGGCTTGCCGGTCCCGGCTTCCGTCACGGTCCCCGCGACACCTCGGCGGGTCGGAGTCACGGCGGAACCGGTCGCTGCGGCGCTGAACTGGTTGCCCGCGGAAACCGGAACAATGGCGACATAGGCCGGAACGTTGTCCGGCAACCCTTCGAGCGCGAGGGAGAACGTCGAACCGCTCAGCACCCGGAAAGGTGACAGTCCGGCAACGGTGACGAACGGCGCAGCACTGACGTAAACGGCGAAGCGGTCGACCGGATCGGCATAGGTGCTCCAATCGGCCACAACCGTACCGCCCTGCCGGGTGTCGATCAGAACCAGCCCCGTCACCACCGGCGGGATGTACCCGTTCAGCGGGTCGGTGCCGTTGGCAATCTCGTCGTCGTTGGAGATTCCGTCGCCGTCCATGTCGGGATCGCAGGCATTGCCGAGGCCGTCGTCGTCGAGGTCGGCCTGGTCGGGGTTGGCGGCAGCCGGGCAGTTGTCGCGGTTGTCGGTCAGGACGTCGCCGTCCGTGTCGGCAAGGAGTCCCCCCTTGACCGACCAGACGTGGTAATGGTTCCCCTTGGCCTCGATCTCGACCATGCCGAAATCCATGCCGACGGTCCAGGCGGAGGCACCCGGATCGGGGGCGTAGCTGGTCGATGACCAGTAGTTGTAATCGACCACGTTGTCGAAGGGATGGCCGGCGGGGAGCGCCGTCCCGAACTCCGAGTGGTCAACCAGGGACGAAAGCTCGCGCCGGTTGGGGAGCCGCCAGTCACCGGCAACGGAGCCATCCGCCAGGCCGCAGATGCCGGCGGCAAGGGCATTGTTCCAGGCGAGCGCATCGCCCCACGACAGGTACCCGTTGGGGCGGGAGATCCCGCCGGCGGTCTCGGTGCAGTTGGCATTCTTGAGCCAGATCAGGCCGGTCAAAAGGTCGGTCACCGTGCCGTCGCCGTTGACGGCAAAGCGCGGGGCAGGATTGGCGACACCCTTTTCGAGGGCGCCGTCGTCACCGGCGGCGTAACTGGTCGTCTGGCCGGACTTCATCGGCCGCGCAGGCGCTAACGGCGAGGCCCCGTCGCGTACCGGCCAGGCCAGCATGGTGTCGGTCCTGTAAAAGGCGCCGACATAGCCGTCGGCCAGATCGACGTACCACGAGAAGGAAGTGAAGGCGCTGGCGTCGGTCGTCGCGGTCCAGTACAGGTCGGGGCCGGCGTTGGCAAACGGGTGCCCGGACGGAAGCGCCGGAGCGATTCCATCCGGATCGCCCTGCCCGGCATCGATCAGGCTCTCCATTTCCTTCACGTTCGGCAGTCGCCACTGCCCGGCGACCGAACCGTCGGCAAGGCCGCAGGCTCCCTCGGCCAGATTATTGGCGGCGGCCAGGGCTCCGGCCCAGTTCTGTGCAGCGAAACAGCCGGCGTCCCTCAACCAGACCAGGCCGGTCAGATTGTCGCTTACCGTGCCATCGCCGTTGTCGGTAAAGCGCGGCGCCGGAGAAGTGACCCCGGCCTTGATGGCGCCGTCCTGCCCGGTGCCCTGGCACGGGATCCCCCCCCCTGCCGGATTCCAGCAGACGGCCTGACCGGTACGTGGCAGACTGAGGTTGGGGCTCAGCGGGTCGGTGGCGTTGGCGATCTCGTCGTCGTTGGGGATCCCGTCGCCGTCCATGTCGGGATCGCAGGCATTGCCGAGGCCGTCGCCGTCGAGGTCGGCCTGGTCGGGGTTGGCGACAGCCGGGCAGTTGTCGAGTGGATCACCGATGCCATCGGCGTCCGGGTCGACAAGTGTCGTAATCACGACCTGGCCGGTGTTTTCCGACTCGTTGCCGGAGGTGTCGACGGCTCGTACCGTATAGTAATAGGTTTCCCCTTGAGCAACGGGCGCATCGACAGTCGACTGCCCGGTCACATTGTCGGCGAGCAGAACCCCCAATTCTCCCGGCACCACTGATCGATAAATGCGGATGTGAGAGAAATCGATGTCAGCGGGATTCGTCCAGCCGATGCTTACGGAGCCGACCCCGCTGTTGGCAACAACAGGATTGGCGGGTGCCGAAGGCGGGGTGCAATCCCGGCCGGCATTGACGATGCCGGAGACAATCTCCACCAGCGCACCGGAGATCGAACCCGTATCAAACGCGTTTCGGAACAGGCCGCCGCCTGCTGCCGCCGCGTTGCGCAGCATCGCGTCCTCCGACTGGAAGGCCAGAAGCAGATGAGTGGTGATATCGCCGGTTCTGGCGTCGCCGTTGACATCCGCCTCCTTGTGCAGGAAAGCAGCGACATCATCGAGGAGATGGGTGCCAAGACCGTACACGGTCGACGACGAATCGCCCAGCACCTCGCGACCGTCACCATCCCAGTCACCGAGATTGGGGGTGCCGGTGTCCTGGTTCGGCAACCCGTTCGTCAGGAAGATGATGTGGTTGTTGCCGCACGGATTGGGGGATGGCACCCGGCTGAGCAGATTGATTTGCTGCTTGACCGGCAGCGTGCCGTCAATATTTCGGTACGTCGCCCCCAAATAGTAGCCGGCATCGTAGAGCGCCTCGGATTGAGGACGGTTCGGCCCCGAAACGATCGTATCCGGACAAGACCAGTTGCCGAAGCCATCCTGTACACAGGAAGACATCCGGGGAAGAGCATCGATGAGCGCCTGCACCTCGGCGGCGGTAGCCGTGGGGGCAAGGATGTCATGGCCGACAACAGCGCCCTGATTCATCGGGTTGTAGGTCAGGAAACCGTAGTTGACTGACGCGCTGGTCCCCTGGATGACCGGCACCAGGGCATTGTAGATGGCCTGGCGCTGGGTGACGGGATTTTGCTGGGCATAGAAATCCCAGGAGTAATATCCTACGGCCTTCTGCCGGGATTCCCCCTGACAGGATACCGTATCCCCCGGCACCGCACTCAAGCTCTGCAACCCGGTCTTCCAACCGTCCCTGCCGGTGTAGCCGGCCACGAGATTGCCTCCGGCATCGATCTCGTGGGTAATGGCCGTTGGATCGGTTTTAGCGAGCAGGGTCCAGTAAATCTGCCAACTGGCGCCGATCCCGGGTTCCATGGCAGACGTGGACGACGGAGCGATGTTGGCAATCAGCCTGTATTTTTTAGGTACGCCACCGGACCAGACACCGTGCGCTATAACCACGGTCCGCCCGTCGCAACTGGCTGGCTGCTGGCCGGATGTTTCAAGGTAATTAAGATAGTGCCCGGTCGCATAAACCGCGCCGTTTGGCGCGCTAGCGCATCCCCCATCAGGGCTCAGGTTCGGATTCGTTGCCGTCCCCGCCCCCGAGTAGACCCCGTAACTACCCAGAACAGACCCGACATCGAGCACATCCCCGCCACTGGACGTCACCTGGCAAACCACGTTGGCCAGCGTTACCGGAGTTGCGCCGCCGAGAACGCGACTGGGCGAGAAATCTCCCAGTTGATCGACATAGTAAATCAGGTTGGAAACGTAGCTCCCCGTCAGGTAGGCCGGATCACCGGGACTGTAGGCCTCTCCGGAAGCAGCGTTCAATGTCGCGCGACTGGTATCGATGATAAAGAGCACGTTCGGCTTGGGGGGCTGAGGACCGGAACAGACATCGCAAAGGTCGGCAACCGACGGGTTGCCGCCGCCGGCAAACTCCTGTCCGTTCGTCATGCCGTCGCCGTCGTTGTCCTGGGCGGCATCGGCAGCGTTCAGCGGATCGAGGCCATAGGTCACTTCCCAGACATCCGGCATCCCGTCGTTGTCGTCATCCGCATCACAGGCATCACCCTGCCCGTCGGTATCGGTATCCTGTTGATCGATGTTGGCAATTGAGGGGCAGTTGTCATCGATGTTCGCGACCCCATCCGCGTCCGTGTCAACCAGGTTTACGTCGGTGGCGGAGTTGATTGCGCCAGCCACAACCACCGTGGCCAGGGTGGTGATCGTGTCTGTATGTGCAGGCACCAACGGATCGGCTACAACGGCATTGACCGTGAACGTCACGCTGCCGTTTGCCGGCATGACGGGAATGGTTGCTCCGGCGTTCTGCATCTCTGCCACGGTGATGCCCGGACAGGTCGCCCCTCCCGAAGCGCTGCAGGTGACGCTGGCGACGGCAAGATTATTCGCCAGGGGACTGGTGAATACCGCATTGCTCAGCGGAGCACCGGTGGTATTGGTGACGGTGACTGAATAGGCAAGCGAGGCCCCGGGGCTGACGACCTCAACTCCATCGGTGATGGTGATGGCCGGAAGCACGATGACATTGACGGTACCGTACTGGACCTCGGTGGCGACCGTAACGTCCGGTGCGTTGCACTTTGAGCTGGTATTGGGGACCGGATCGGCGATCGAGGTGCAATCGGCGCCGGTCGGGCTCGCCTGGTTGTCCCAACTGACAACGAAGGGAATGAACAGGTTGCCGTTGCTGAGGGGGATCGCGCGGCAGGCCACCGGAACGGAAGCATAGCGCACCACACCCGAGCCGGTGTCGCCGTTGATGGTGCCGCTGCCGTCGCCGCAGGTGTCGAGGCCGCCGTTGGGGTCAAGATCGGAAAACGGACCGGTGTTTGGCAGAATCCCGACCATGCAGCCGGTGGCACCGCCGTTCTCTGAAAGAAGCTGGGGATCCTTGCCGTCGTTGGCAAGGAAGATGCCGACATCCCAGCGGTCCGGGGTGGCAAAGTTGACCGTGATGTCAAAATCGGCCGTGAACGTGGTGCCGCCGACACAGGACGTCGGGTTGCCCGGGGCGACGGCGATGCCGGTGATGGAGACGTCGTTGGCCGTACAGAGCAGATCACTGCCAAAGCGCGAGCCGACACATTCATTGACGCCATAGGCATGAGCCGAAGCTGCAAACGAGACCATGCAGACCGAAACAGCCAATGCTCCCCACAACCGTGCCCAGATGTTCGTGATCTTCATGGTGCCCCCAATCGGTTACTGGACCCTGAATACAAAACGCCCCTCTCCTCACTGAAGACGGGCGCCCAAGGGTGTAAACCCTGCCTGCAACTTCCCCCTGAATATCACGCTCTCTTCGGCGGCCCGGCCGGCCCGCGAGTCAGGGCCCCGAGGCTTTGCGACACCGGCTCTCACCGGTTGTGCCTTTATCGGAGAACAAACAACAGCAGGGGACGCAAGAATCACGCCTAACAAGCTGATTTGAATACATTTCTTGTCGACGGTCTCACATTTGTCTCACCACGCGTTCTAAGTCGCTGGAAACACAACATCAGACTGAGAACGCCTGCAAAAAACCAGTGGGGACAGGCCAAAACCTGTCCCCACTGTCGGACGGCACACATCCCGTCCTTTAACGACGAGGACGTGAAAAAGCGATCTCCGGCGAACCGTCCTCACCCCCCCGCCAGCACCATCAGCAACGGCAGCAGAATGGTCGTCGCCAGGCCGTTGAGCCCGATGGCCAGACCGGCGGCGGTGCCGGCTAGGCGGTCGATCTCCAGCATGCGCGCCGTACCGATGCCGTGAGCCGCGGTGCCGACCGCCAACCCCGCCGCCAACGGGGTGCGGATGCCGACGAGCCTGCAGAATTCCGCGCCGCACAGCGCACCGAGACAGCCGGTCATCACCACCACCGGCGCGGTCAGGGCCGGGATGGCGCTGATCCGCTCCGCGATCCCGATGGCAATCGGCGCGGTCACCGACTTGGGCGCCACCGAAACGATCACGTCACGACTCCCGCCGAGCAACCAGGCAATGCCGCAGGCCGAGACGATCGATGCCAGCGAACCGGCAGCAATGCCGCAGAGGATGGCAGCCTTGCGCCGCCACAGTTCGAGGCGCCGCTGGTAGAGCGGCACGGCCAGGGCCACCACCGCCGGACCGAGAAGGAACGTGATCAGGTCGCCGCCGCGGGCATAGGATCGGTAGGGGATGCCGGTTACCAGAAGGAACGCGATGATGCTCAGGATCGCCACCAGCACGGGGTTCAGCCAGACGCTGCCGGTGCGGCGGTAGAGTGCGTGGGCGAGGGCGAAAGCCGCCAGGGTCAGGGCAACCCCGAACAGCGGCAGGGCCGTCAGCTCATTCACCGGCATCCTCCGCGGCCGGCTTCGCCCCGGCCAGCGCCTGCGTCACATGGCCGGTGACGGCGATGACTACGAAGGTGCTCAGCACGGTCGCCGCGACGATGGGCAGCCATTCGCGGGCAAGCAGGTCGAAGTAGAGCATCACGCCGACCCCGACCGGCACGAACAGCAGCGCCATGTGCGACAGCACCAGCTCGGCAGCCTCCGTCACCCACTCCAGCCGGACCAGGCCGAGCATCAGCGCAACCAGCAGCAGGGCCATGCCGAGGACATTCCCCGGGATCGGCCAGGCCGCGGCGCGAACGCTCAGTTCACCGGCCAGCTGAAACGACAGCAGCACCGCGAAGCCGCGGATCATAGCTCCTCGCGCAACCCCTCGATCAGCGCCGCCACCTCGTCGCGAATCTCCTTGGACGACGGCCCCTGCTCCAGGCTGAGGAACTTCTGGAAGCACTGCACCGCCTCCTGCACCTGCTCCTGGTCGAGGCAGATGTTGCCGAGGGTCAGCCAGGCGAAACCGAAGCGCGGATCGCGGCGGATCGCCTCGCGACAGCGCGACTCGGCGGCCATGAGATCACCGTTGTCGTAGAGGAACTCGGCCAGGTTGAAGTGGCCCTGGGGATCGTCCGGATCGAGTTCCAGGGCTTTTTCGAAGCACTTGCGCGCCTCGTCGACCTCCCCCTTGGCAAAGCAGGCGTCCCCGAGGGAGTGCCAGGCGAAGACCGAGTCCGGCTCGAGCGTCAGCGCCTTTCGATAGCACTGCTCGGCCTGGTCGATCCGCTCCTGGTGAAAGTGCACCAGGCCGAGGCTGACGAGGGCGTCGGCATCTTCCGGGTCGCGCTCGACGATCGTCTGGTAGGCGGCCCGGGCCCGCTCCGGAAAGCCCGCCTCGAAACAGGCATCGCCGAGGGCGCTGAGCACATCCAGATCCTCGGGGAGCCGGCGGCTGGCCTCCTCCAGCACCTTCAGCCCATCGGGGAGCCGCCCGGCATCGACCAGCGCCTCGCCGTACAGGGCCTGCACCTCGCCGTGATCCGGGTGCTTCGCCGCCAGGGACCGCAGCAGCTTGACCGCCTCGCCGGGATCGCCGTTCTCCAGCGCCTCACGCGCCAGGCCAAGCATGACTTCAAGATTGTGCATGTTCACTCTCCTTCGCCCCGTTCCAGGGCCAGCGTCTCCAGCATGTCCCACAGTCCCCAGGGCTCGGCCGGGACGATCTCCACCCGGACACCGAGCTGCCGTTCCAGCTCGTCGACGGTCATGTCGTCGAGCAGCATCTCCGTCCCCTCGCGCAAAAGCACATCAGGGAGCAGCACCGCGGCGCCCAACGGGCGGGCAGCGAGGGCCGCGACGATGTCGCGCCCGGTAAGCAGCCCGGTGACGGTGACATGCCCGCCGAAAAAATGGTTGGGGACGGCCGCCACGTCGAGCGGCACGCCGCATTTTGCCGCCAGGGCCGCGCAGAAGTCGCGCAGCTCGCCGGCAGCCGACTCGCCGGTCACCACGGTGAGCGGAGGCAGAGCGAGGGGGGAGACCTGCGCCAGAACCTCGGCGGCCCTGGCACGGAACTGCGCCACGAGGCCGACGCCGTTCTCCAGCTGCGGCAGATCCTCATACTCTTGCAGCGGCGGGAAATCCCGCCCGGCGGCGAGGTAAATTTCGTCGGCCGCATAGAGGAAGCGGCGGCCGAGGCGTTCCAGGCAGTCGCGCTGGCGGGCATGCACCCAGTCGACCAGCGTCCGCGCCTCTTCCGGCGAAAGGGGGCGCAGCTCGGGCAGCCGCTGCCGATAGCCGGTCAGGCCGACGGGAACGATGGCCAGCGACGCGAGCCCCGGCGCCAGCGCCGTCAGGTCGCGGCAGGTGGCCTCCAGCGCCGCACCGTCGTTGATGCCGGGGCAGACGACGATCTGGGCGTGCAGTTCGATTCCGCCGCCGACCAGCCGGCGCATGATCTCGAGAATTGACGGTCCCCGGCGGCCGAGCAGCCGTTCGCGCAGCTGTTCGTCGGTCGCATGCACCGACACGTAGAGCGGTGAAAGCCGCTGTGCCAGGATGCGCTGCAGGGCCGCTTCGTCGATGTTGCTCAGCGTCACGTAGGCGCCGTAGAGGTAGGAGAAGCGGTAGTCCTCGTCCTTGACGTAAAGCGACCGGCGCATTCCCGGCGGCAGCTGATGGACGAAGCAGAAGATGCAGTTGTTGCCGCACTGGTCGGGCTCCGGGTGCGGCAGGACGATACCGAGCGGTTCCTCGGCGTCCTTTTCGATCTCCACCTCCCACAGCTCGCCATCGCTGCGCTCGACTTCGATCAACAGCTCCTCGACATTGCCGAGCAACTGGTAATCGAGGAGGTCACGGACCGGTTCGCCGTTAAGCGCCAGCAGCCGGTCACCGGACTTCAGGCCGAGTTCTTCGGCGATGCTCCCCGGTTCGATATCAACGATTTCCAGCATGTCGCGTTCTTGGTTGCCGCGTTAAAACGCGAAGGCCCCTCGCAGGGCGGCAGCCGCCGGCGAGGGACCTCCATGGCATGGCGATGGGTTGTTCCGCGGGCGCTCAGTCACGTCCGCCGTGCAGGCGGAAATTGCCATCCGTCGAGGTAATCGAGGCAATGGCGTGCTTGTAGAGGAGCAGGTCGCCGCTGCTGTCGACCAGCACGCAGAAGCTGTCGAACGACTTGACATACCCCTGGAGCTTGTCGCCGGACATCATGAGGATCGTGACATGCACCCGTTCCTTGCGCGCCTGGTTCAGATACTGATCCTGAATGTTGAATGGGGATTTGGCCATGATACCGCTCCTTTAGGTCATGCATCATAAAATTCGGCAATCAACGCCTGAATTCTATCAGAGTCTGTTGCGGGGTCAACCCAAATCATTTCCGCATCGCCGCGGAACCATGTCAGCTGACGCTTGGCATAGCGGCGGGTCGCCTGCTGCAAGCGGACAAGGGACTCCTCGCGGGCGAGCCTCCCGGCGAGGCACTCGATCGCTTCGCGGTAACCGATGGTCTGCAGCGTCTTCAGCTGCGGATCGTAACCGGCTGCCAGCAAAGCCTGCGTCTCCTCGACCAGGCCGCCGGCGAACATGGCCGCGGCACGGGCATCGATCCGGCGGTAGAGTTCGTCGCGCGGCGGGGCCAGGGCGATCTTCAGGAGGCGGTAGCGCCGGGCGCGAAAGCCGTGGTCGCGCTGCCAGGCGGAGAGTGGTCGTCCGGTCAGTTCAAAGACTTCCAGCGCGCGGATGATCCGCACCCGGTCGCGCACCGCCAGCCGAGCCGCCGATTCGGGATCGATCTCGCCCAGTCGCCGATGCAGAACGGCGACACCCTCCTGATGCGCCAGTGCCTCGAAATGCCGGCGCACCCCGGGGTCCGCTGCGGGGGCCGCGACGAGCCCCTCGGTCAGGGCCCGGATGTACAGCCCGGTGCCGCCGACCAGCAACGGCAGGCGGCCGCGGGAGCGGATGCCGTCGATGGAAGCGGTGGCCATATCAACGAAGCGTGCCGCGTCGAACGGCTCGTCGGGCCAGGCGACATCGATCAGGTGGTGCGGAATACAGCCGCGTTCAGCGGCCGTCGGCTTGGCCGTCCCAATGTCCATCAGCCGGTAAACCTGGCGGGAATCCGCCGAGACCACCTCCAGGGGGAAGCGCGACGCCAGCGCCAGTGCCGCGGCGGTTTTGCCGGAGGCCGTCGGCCCGCACAGCGCCGCCAGACGCGGAAGAGCCCCGTTCATCTCAGCCCCGGTGGAAGAAACGTTCGATCTCGCTGCGCCCCAGGCGCCGGATCACCGGCCGGCCATGCGGGCAGTGACTGCCGAAATCGATGGCCGCCAGTTCGCCGAGCAGCGCCTCCATTTCGGGTCGGGCGAGAGGCTGATGGGCGCGGATCATGGCATGGCAGGCCAGGCGCATGAGGACCTGGTCGACAGCCGCATCCAGGGTGGTCCCCCTCCCGATCTGCGCCAGCTCTTCGGCCATGTCCAGGACCAGTTGCCCGGCATCGGCACCGGCCAGCAGCTGGGGAATGGCCAGCAGGCTGAAGGAGCGGCCGCCGAACGCTTCGAGTTCGAAGCCGAGCCGGGCAAAATCGTCGAGGCGCTCGGCGACGACGGCAGCCTGGCGGTGGTCGCATTCGATGACCAGCGGGAAGAGCAGGCGCTGGCGCTCGATCCCCGCCGCCTGCAGCTGGCGGCGCAGCTTCTCGAAACCGATCCGTTCGTGGGCGGCATGCTGATCGACCAGCAGCAGATCCTCGCCGGCCTGGCAGACGAGATAGCTGTTGAGGTACTGACCGATGACCCGCCATCCGTCCGGCAGGCGCGGCACTGTCGGCGCCGATGCCGGCTCCGGAAAGACCAGGGCCTCCCCCTTCCCGCCCGGGCGCACCGCCGGCGGCACGACCGCGTCCTTGCGGCTGCCGTAGGCGGCCAGCGCTTCCTGAACGCCGGTTCGGGCGGCAAAGGCCGGGTCAGGGGGTGCGGCAACCGGCACCCCGAGGGGCACGGATACCGGCGGCGGCGCGGCGGCGGCCAGGTTCTCGCCCAGCAGGCGGGTACGCACCGCATTGGCGACGAAGTCGTGGATCTTCTGCTGCTCGCGGAAGCGCACCTCATGCTTGGTGGGATGAACGTTCACATCGACCATCTCCGGAGGGAGGTCGAGGAAGAGCACCGCCACCGGGTAGCGCCGCTTCTCCAGCAGCGTGCGGTAGGCCTCGAGGATGGCATGCTGCACCACGCGGTCGCGTACGAAGCGACCGTTGACATAGGCATAGAGGTGACTGGAGCTGGAACGGTTGACGCGGGGCGAGCCGATCAGGCCGGTCAGCATCTCGCCGCTGCCGGATTCGGCATCGACGGTCAGCATGTCGGCGGTCAGCGAGCGGCCGAGCAGGGCGTCGGCGCGCTCCTCCAGGCGCTGGTGGCGGTAGGCTTCCAGGTGAGTGCGGCCGTTGTGGGTCAGGCGGACATGGATGTCGGGACGGGCCAGGGCCAGCCGCACGACGACATCAGCCAGATGGCCGAATTCGGTCTCCTCGCTGCGGAGGAACTTGCGGCGGCCCGGAGTGTTGAAAAAGAGGTCGCGCACTTCGACCACCGTCCCCGCCGGTGCGCCGACCGCCTCGGCACGGCGCACCGTACCGCCCTCGGCGTAGATCTGCCAGCCGAGTTCCTGGTCCGGCGTCCGGCTGGTCAGTCGCAGGCGCGCTACCGAAGCGATCGACGGCAGTGCTTCGCCGCGAAAACCGAGGGTATGCAGGGCGAACAGATCGGCAGAGGAGCCGATCTTGCTGGTGGCATGGCGCTCGAGGGCCAGGAACAGGTCGTCCTTGGCCATGCCGCAGCCGTTGTCGGTAACCCGGACCAACTGGCGCCCGCCCTGCTCGATCTCGATCAGCAGCTCGCTGGCCCCGGCGTCGATGGCGTTTTCCAGGAGCTCCTTGACGACCGAAGCCGGGCGTTCGACGACTTCGCCGGCGGCGATCTGGTTGGCCAGCTGCTCGGGGAGGATGCGGATCTTCGGGCTCATCGGCTGTCGTTCCGGATCAGGGGGGACAAAGAGTGCAAACAGAAACGGCCGGGCAACCCGGCCGTTGCGTTTCGGACTACTGCCGGCTACTGGCGCTGCTCCAGGCGGTCGAGCATGTTCTCGATTTCGCCGAGGTCATCACGCACCTGGCGCTGCGGCGCCTCAACCAGCGGCCGCTGCAGCAGGCCGAGATCACCGGCCACGCTGTGTACGATGGTCGGATCGACTTCGGACTGCTTGCGCAGGAACGCCTCGAACAGGCAGTTGTCGCAGACCGTGTTGATCAGGCGCGGCACCCCGCCGGCATAGCGGTGGATCAGCGGGATCGAGTCGGGGGTGAAGAGCATGCGCTTGGCTCCCGCGACCTGCAGCCGGTGCTTGATGTAGGAGGTGGTGGTCTCGACGGTCATCGACTTGAGGTGATATTTGACCGCGACCCGCTGCGCCAGGGGCTCGTCGAGAGCCAGGCAGTCCTCGACTTCGGGAAGCCCGAAAAACACGATGTTGAGAAGTTTCTTTCCCGGAATTTCGAGATTGAGCAACCCGCGGAACTCTTCCATGAGTTCACGGCTGTGCAGCATCTGCGCCTCGTCGATCAGCACCACGGCCCGACGCCCTTCCTGTTCGATCTCCAGCAGGCGGGTATAAAGCTGCTTGAGCAGCTTGAGACGATCGCCGGCCGGCTCGGGAACCCGCAGCTGCAGGGCGATCCGGGTCAGGATCCATTCGGTGGTGATGGTCGAGTGAATGATGACCAGCAGGGACGACTCGTAGCGCTCCTCGGGGAGGCTGTCGAGCATCCGCCGGGCCAGCGTGGTCTTGCCGGTGCCGACGCCGCCGACGAGCACGGCCAGCCCCTTGTTGGAATCAACCGCATACATCAGGCGGATCAGTGCTTCGCTGTGCTGGGCGGTATTGAAGTAGAAGCGCGCATCCGGGGCATTGGAAAACGGCTCCCGGTCCATGCCGTAATGTTCGACGTAGCTCATTGCGCTCCTTCTCCGCCAGAAGATGACAGCATGTCAGACAAACGAAATCCGGTCGCGGTTGCTGCGCGGCGCGATCGACTCTTCAAGATCCTCGTCGAGCCCGAGCGTCTGGCGCAACGACTTGAGCTTGTCGGTCACGTCACGGAAGAACAGATCGAGATCGGCGACGATCTGGAACTTTTCCAGGGCTTCCGGCAAGCGGCCCGCCGCCTCGTAAAGTAACCCAAGCTCATATTGCAGGGCAACCCGAACTTCCTCCGTGATGCTCATCTGGTCGAGGGCGGCCTTGAAAGCTTCCTCGGCGCGGTCGAAGTCGTTGGTTTCGGCGTGGCACTGCCCTTTCATGATCAGGCAGTCGAGGCGCCGCGAAGGGTCGCGGGCCGCCTTGCCGAACTCGGCGATGGCATCGTCGAACAGCCCCATCTCCTTGTAGGCGATGCCGAGGTCGAAGTGCGACTGCGCATCTTCGCCCTCTTCGCCGGGCTCCGCGCGGGAAAAGTCGTCGGTCTCGACCGGCGGCTCCTCTTCGAGAAAATCGGCGGCTCCGAGCAGTTCGCCATCCTTGATGTCGGCCATCAGGCTGAAGGGCTGCTCCGCTGCGCCCGCCGCAGCGGCCGCCTGCCTCCCGGCTTCGACTTCAGCCAGACTGGCAGTCAGTTCGGGCAATTCACCGTGACGGTGGACAAGTTCGCGCACTACGCGTTCGGCGTCATCGAACAGCCCCTGGCGTAGATAAAATTCAGCATCCTCGAGTTCGTTGCGCAACTGCTGCGGGGAGAGTGCCGCGGCGGCAAAAGGCGCCGCTTCCTCCACCTCCGCGTCGGCCTCGAGTTCCTCAAGCTCTTCGAGATCTTCGAGTTCCTCGAGCTCTTCAAGGGGTTCGACCTCTTCTTCCTCGGCCGCGTCTACCTCGGCAATCTCGTCAAGCTCTTCGAGTTCATCGAGCAGCTCGGTCTCGTCGAAATCCTCGACCGGTGCGGCCTCCACCGCGGCGACGATCTCTTCGGCACCCCCGATTTCCTCGATCTCTTCGGCGACCTCCAGTTCCTCGATGCATTCATCAGACCAGTCACCGGCCACGCCAAGATCGCTGGCCGACGCTTCTGCGACCGGGGGAGGCACCTCTTGGTGAGCAAACGTCTCAACCGGCGGCTCGATCTCGAAGGACGGCAATGAAAAGTCGGCCGTTTCCGCAGCCGTGGATTCGGCCGGCACCGGGGTCGACCCTTCGAGACCGGGCACCGACTCGACATCAACGGCAAATCCGGCCGGCAGGATTTCATCCGGTTCGGGCGCTTCTGCGGCGACATCCGTGAATGCGAAAGACGGTACCGCTTCTCCCTCGAGGTCCGGTACGAACTCCGCGGCGGGTTCCGGCGCCACCGACTCCGGTTCAATGTCGTCGGCGGCGGAAACCATCTCCAGCTCCAGGTCGCCCAGGCCGCCGAGATCCAGCTCCAGATCGCCCGCCGGGGCGGATTCGCCTGTCTCCGGCGCGACCGCCCCGACAATCCCGGCTTCATCGGTGGCTGCTTCGGCCGGCGGAGGCTCCAGCTCGAGCCCGTCGAGGCTGCCGAGGTCGAACTCGACTTCGAGAGCCGGTTCGGCAGAAGCGGTCCCGGCGGCAAGCCCGCCCTCCACTGCCCCGGGGACATCCTGGACAACGGGCTCCTCAGGGGTGGCGGGAGGCGGTTCGGCGGCCGGAACGTCGAGGTCGAGGTCGAGATCGAGCTCCAGCTCCAACCCGCCGGCCGGCGGGGCCGCAGCCGGTGCCCCCAGCGGCGGAATGACAACCGGCGGGGCCTGGACATCGCCGACCAGGTCAAGCTGCTCGACATCACCGATGGCCGCATCGAGAACGGCGGCATCAGCCGTCTCTTCCACGGCCTCGGCCGCAACGGCCGACGAGAAAGCCGGTCGCCCCCCGTCCCCACCGGTCGTATCGTAAATGGCGGCCAGGGTCGCCTCGAGGCGCGGATTACCGGGCAGGGACGGCTGCAGGAGTTCGTACAGTTCGCGAAGGGCATCGACGCGATTGCCCCGGGAGAACAGCTCCTTGGATTCTTCGAGATTCTCGAGCGCCCGCTCGTAGTCTCCCCCCTCGATGCAGATTCGGCTGTAGCGTTCGCGCAGTTGCAGATCCTGCGGCTGCTCCTTGAGGAGATGCTGGCAGGTGAGACGGGCATCGGCATGGTTGCCGAGGGTCAGGTGACAATCGGTCAGCGTCGTCAGCAATACCGGATGATCGGGGGCCTGTTTAAGCAGGGTCTTCAGAAGCGTCAGGGCTTTTTCCGGCTGGCCGGCGGCGACCAGCGCCTCTGCCAGCGGGAGCCGGGTATCGACATCCTCCGGACAAAGGTCGATGAATTTCTCGTAAAGCTTGACGATCTTCGCAGCTTCCCCGCGGGCGGCAAGAAACCTGACCAGCGCCTTCAACTGGTCGAGCGCCTCCGGATCCTCGCCGATCGCGACCAGGGTTTCGATCAGCTTGCTGCGAAAACCCAGGCTTTCCGGGTCGAGGGCGATCATCTTCTGCAGCACCCCGACCGTCTCCCGCCCCATGCGGTTCTTGTCGTAGAAGGCGATCAGGCTGCGATACTCGTTGAGGGCGTTGCCGATCAACCCCTGCTTTTCGTTGAGTTCCGCCAGGCGCAGATAGATGTCGACCCGCCCGGGCTCGATCTTCTGCATCTGCTTGTAGATGGCAATGGCCTTGAGATAGAAGCCGGTCTCCGCGAAGTTCTTGGCTACCGCTTCGTAGTGGGGCTGGGCCTCGTCGTTGCGCTTTTCACGACTGAGCAGTTCGGCAAGCTTCTGCCGGTTGCGGTAATCCTTCGGAAAAGCCTCGATCAGCTTCTGATATTCGCTGATCGCCTTGGCGAGCTGCCCCTTCGCCAAAAACTTTTGCGCGCTTTCGAGGAGTTTGTCTTTATTGGTTGCCAAGTGAGGTTACCCGACCCGGAAAGAGGACTGATGAATGCATCTTTACAGAGTAGATGAAAAAGCGCGAACCTGTCAAGCCGAAGGCGTTCGCAGGGGAAGGAACTTTCTTTTGAATTTCAGCGGAATAGCCAAACCGGATGCGGCCGGCAGATGAGCCGGCGCCACGCCGTTCAAAGCTGCTTGAGACGTGCGACTTCGGCGGCCGTCAGATGCCGGTATTGCCCCGGCGCCAGACCGTCCAGTGTCAGAAACGCATAGCGGATGCGCATGAGGCGGCTGACCGGCAGGCCGAGCGCTTCGCACATGCGGCGGACCTGTCGGTTGCGCCCCTCGTGAATCGTCAGTTCGAACCAGGCGTGTCCCCCGCTGCCGCGCACCCGCGAGACTCTGGCAGGAGCCGTCGGGCCGTCGGCGAGATCGACGCCCTGCTCGAGACGACGGACGGCCTCGGGGGTGAGTGCTCCCCGCACTCTCACCAGGTAGGTTTTTTCCACTTCATGCGAGGGGTGGGCGAGACGATTGGCCAGGGCGCCGTCGTTGGTCAGGAGCAGCAGGCCGGAGGTGGTCAGATCGAGGCGTCCGACCGGATAGACCCGGACCGGCAGATCGCGCAGCAGGTCGGTCACCACCGGTCGGCCGGCCGGGTCGCTCAGGGTCGTGACCATGCCGACCGGCTTGTGCATCAGCAGATAGCAAAACGCCTCATGGCGGCCGAGCGGCCGGCCGTCGACCAGGACCGTGTCGTGCCGCGGATCGGCCTGGTCGCCCAAGGCGGCCACCGCTCCGTTGACCGTAACGCGACCGGCCGAGATCAGCGCTTCAGCCTGCCGGCGCGAACAGAGCCCGGCCGCCGCCATCAATTTCTGCAGCCGCTGCGGGCCGGATGACAGCCGCTCAGTCACCGACGGAAACCTCGGGGAGCACGGCGGCCGACTCATCGAGATCGTCGCCCTCCGCCAGTTCGCTGAACTCCTTGAGCGTCGGCAGCGCCGCCAGGTCGGCCAGGCCGAACAGCTCGAGGAACTCGCGCGTGGTCCCATAGATCGCCGGCTTTCCCGGCACATCCTTCTTGCCGAGAATCCGCACCAGGTGCTTGTCGAGAAGGGTCTTCAGCACGCTCCCCGAATCGACGCCGCGCAGGTACTCGATCTCGGCACGGGTGATCGGCTGGCGATAGGCGACGATCGCCAGCGTTTCGAGGGCCGGGCGGGAGAAGCGGAAAGGCCGGGTGCGCCCCAGCCGGCGCAGGTAATCGGCAAACTCGGGGCGCGTGCGCAACTGGTAACCGCCGGCCACCTCCTGCAGGAAGATGCCGCGGGGCTGCGCCGCGTAATCCGCCTCCAGAGCCCGCAACGCCTCGATCACGACACTGCGTTCCACCTCGAGCACTTCGGCCAGCCGTTCGCAGCGCAGCGGGCCGTCGGCACCGAACAACAGGGCTTCCACCACCGGCTTGAGATCAGACATAACCGCTTGCCTCCTCGTCGAAACCGGTATCGACCCCCGCCGCGTCGGCAACCGCCGGGGTCAGCCAGATGGCGCCGAAGCGCTGGCTCTGCAGCAGGCGCACCAGCTTCAGCCGGACCAGTTCGAGCATGGCCAGGAAGGTCACCACGACTTCATGCCGGCTTACCTGCGCGGTGAACAGCTCGGTGAACGCCAGGCTCTGCTGTCCGTGCAGCGCCGCCAGGATCTGGTTGATCCGGTCGGACACCGACAACTGCTCGGCGCTGACCTCGTGCACCAGCGGCGCCGGGCGCTCCTTGAGCAGCTGCTGCAAGGCCTGCAGCAGATCGTAGAGACCGACGGCGGCGAACTCCCCCTCCCCTTCCTCGACGACTTCCGGGGCCGGCGCACTGCGCGCATAAAGATCGCGGTTCAGCTGCGGCAGGTCATCGAGCCGCACGGCCGCATCCCGGTATTTCTGGTACTCAAGGAGGCGCCGGACCAGTTCGGCGCGCGGGTCGTCCTCCTCCTCTTCCTCGCCGCCGTCTTCGACGATCTGCGGCAGGAGCATGCGCGACTTGATGTGCAGCAGCGTGGCCGCCATCAGAAGGAATTCCCCGGCCACGTCGAGGTTGAGCGTCTGCATGGCGTCGATGACCGCCAGGTACTGGGCGGTGATCTCGGCGATGGGGATGTCGGTGATCTCCACCTCGTTTTTCCTGATGAGATGGAGCAGCAGGTCGAGAGGCCCGGTGAAGTTGTCGAGGTGAACGGAAATCGTATCCACGCAGCGCTCCGCCTAATGCCCGAACAGCAGCTGCACCGTCCGCAGCACCACGTCGAAGTGTTCCCCGGCCAGCAAGGCGACGATGCGGAAGACCAGCGGCGAGAAGAAGCTCTGCCAGAGCGACGTGCCGAAAACCAGGAAAACCAGCAGCAGCAAACCGAACGGTTCGATGCGCCGCAGCTTGTCGGCCAGCCGCAGCGGCAGCAGGTTCAGCAGGACCCGCCCGCCGTCCAGCGGCGGGATCGGCAGCAGATTGAAGAGGGTCAGGATGACGTTGATGTACAGCCCGAAAGCCGCCATGAGGCTGATCGGTTCGCTGAACGCCAGGGTCTGGCCGCCATCGGCGGCAGGGGGCGCACCCAGCGCCACTC
The DNA here is from genome assembly GCA_005774545.1 of Deltaproteobacteria bacterium. GTDB lineage: Bacteria > Desulfobacterota > Desulfuromonadia > Desulfuromonadales > BM103 > VAUL01. The sequence goes on from VAUL01000005.1 coordinate 72,194, forward strand.
CCCAGCGCAGGCAGAGAGCGCAGAATATGGCAAGCATCAGATTCGCCCCCGGACCGGCCAGAGCAACGAGAATCATATCCTGGCGGGTGCGCCGCAGGTTGCCGGGATTGACCGGCACGGCGCGCGCCCAGCCGAAGCCGAGCAGCAGCAGAGCCAGAGTACCGATCGGGTCGAGATGCCGCAACGGATTGATGGTCAGCCGCCCCAGGAGACGGGCCGTCGGGTCGCCGCACCGGTCGGCAACGTAACCGTGGGCCACCTCGTGAAAGGTAACCGCCAGCAGAGCCGGCACCAGCATGATGGAGAGCTTAAGGAGAAAATCGTGCATTGAATAGGAACCGGACGTCGCGACCGGTGGAGCCCTTGTAGCAGAACGACGTCGTCAAGTCAATCTGATAGCAGGGATAAACCATGTATTTTCAAGAACTTTATTCTCCGGCCGGCGCCCCGCCGCGGTCACCCTGCAGATACCTGCGCATGACCAGGCGGCGTTCGTCGTCGGCGGTCGTCACTTCACCGCTGAGCCGCGCCTGCAGCAGATCCTGCAGGATCGCCCGGTAACCCGGCCCGGGAGGCACCCCCAGCCGGCGCAGGTCGTTGCCGTTGAGCAGCGGCCGCACGTCGCGCAACTGGCTGACATAGTGGGAGAGCCACTGCCTGACCCGTTCCTGGGCGGTGACGGCCATCATGAACAGGAGTATCTCCGTGTCCAGGGGCGACAGCCAGCGATGGAGGTCGACCGCCCGGGGCGGGCGGGCCCTCCCCGGGCGACCCTCCAGGCGCCGCAGGAGGCGCACCCCGGCACTGCGCTGCTCGACGAGAACCACGGTATCCCGCTGCGGCAGATCGAGACGGCGGCAGAAGCCACGCATCCCTTCGCCCGTAAGGAGCGCGGTCAGGACCAGCAGGTAGCACAAAGACCGGCGGCACGGCCGCCCCGTGTAAAGCAGGTCGTACCAGTCCATGACCCGGCGCGCTTCGCCGAAGGCCGCGTGCAGCTCGGGCCGGAGGGCCAGAGCGGGGTGCAGTTCCTTGAGCAGATCGAAGGACGCCAGCCGGTCAAGGGCGGGGAGCGGTTCGCGCTCGGCGAGAATCAGCAGCAGTTCGTTGGCCAGGCGCTTGCCGCTGACCCTCGACATCACGCCGAGCCGCACGGCGCTGCGCAGGAGTTGTCCGGTCTGCATGCCGATATGAAAACCGAGCCGCTGCTCGAAGCGCACCGCCCGGAACATGCGGGTCGGATCCTCGATGAAGCTGAGGTTGTGCAGCACCCGGACCGCGCGCTCCTCGAGATCGCGCACGCCGCCGTAATGGTCGACAAGCTCGCCGAACTGCCCGGGGTTCAGGGCGATGGCCAGGGTGTTGATGGTGAAGTCGCGCCGGTAGAGATCGAGTTTCAGCGAGGCATGCTCGACGGCGGGGAGCGCCCCCGGGTGCAGGTAGTACTCGAGGCGGGCCGAGGCGATGTCGAGCTTGAAGCCGTCGGGAAACACCACCACCGCCGTGCCGAACTTCTGGTGACAGCGCACCCGGCAGCCGTGTTCGGCGGCAAAGGCCTCGGCGAAGGCGATGCCGTCCCCTTCGATGACCACGTCCACATCGAAATTCGGCTTGTTGATCAGCAGGTCGCGGACGAAGCCGCCGACGACGAAAGCCGTCACGCCGAGCCGGTCGGCAACCTGTCCCAGGTTGGCGAGCAGCACCTGGATGGGCTGCGGGAGCCGGCCGCGCAGGAGGCGCTGCACCTGGGCACGGCGCAGCAGCTTCCCCGGCGGCTTGCCCACGCCGACGCTGCGTGGCGCGCCGCCGCGGCTCGATGCCAGGTGCCGCAGCAGGTCGGTGCGCGTCACCGCCCCGACCAGCCGGCCGGCGCTCAGGACCGGCACGAAGCGCTGGCTGCCGGCAACGATCAGCTCCTTGAGCTCCTCGATCGGCGTCTCCGGGGACACGCTGCGGAATTCGCCGGTCATCAGCTCGCTGACCGGCTGGTCGGCCAGCCCGTGGTAGATCGCCTTGTCGGCGACCTGCCGCGTGAAGAGGCCGCAGACCCGCCCGCCGTCGACCACCGGCACGGCATTGATGTTGAAGCGGCTGAACAGTTGGTGCGCCAGCTTCACCGGATCGCCGGGAGCGACGCTCTTGACCGGCGCCGACATCAGGTGCCGGACCTGCCATTGCGGATGAACGTGACGCTGCAGCACGCCGGGAAGGCGTTCGAGGACCTGCAGAAGAGTCAGATCCCGCACGCTGGCTGCCGCCGCGGCGGCGTGACCGCCGCCGCCGAATTCGGCCAGGATTTCCCCGGCCGCGACTTCCGGACAGCGCGACCTGGCCACCAGGAAAACCCGGCTTTCCATGCGCACCGCGACGATCAGGGCATCCAGGTTCTCGATGTCGCGCAGCTTGTGGGCGAGCGCGGCGATGTCGCCGACGAAATAGTCGACGGAGGCGTGGGCGATGCTGATGTCGATGCCGTGGACGTTGATGACGCTGCGGTTGGCGAGCAGGTCGTTGAGCAGGCGGATCTGGTCGGGGGTCAACTCCTGGGCCAGCATCGAGGCGACAGTGTTGAGGCTGGCGCCATGCTCGAGGAGAAAGGCCGCCGCCCGGTAGTCGGCCACCGTGGTGGTGGCAAAGGTCAGGCTGCCGGTATCTTCGTAGAGGCCGAGCATCATCATGGTGGCCTCTTCGCCGCTCGGAACCAGACCGCGCTCCATGAACAGGTGCGTCAGGACGGTTACGGTCGAACCGACGGCGCGGACATGTTCGACTTCGCCGCGCAGATCGGCATCGCTGTCGGGGTGGTGGTCGTAAATGTGCAGGGAGAGCCCGGGGCGCCGCGCCAGCTTGTCGAGGGGCCCGATGCGGGTCGACTGGCGCACGTCGACGAGAATCAACCGGTCGACGCGCTCGAGATCGACATCGCGCAACTTCTTGAAATCGAAGAGATATTGAGCGCTTTTCAGGAAGAATTCGCGCAGCGTCCGTTCCTGGCCGCCGGGAAAGACCATCGCCGCGCCGGGGTAGAGCCGTTGCGCGGCGATCATCGAGCCGAGACAGTCGAAGTCGGCGTTGATGTGGGTGGCGATGAGATCCATAGCACCGTGGCGGCTGACGTCATCCGTTCAGCTGCGGTCTTGCCCCGTGCCCCGCTGCTGCTATCCGAGAAACATTATACAGTCATTATACCTGCAGACTCCCGATGAGCTGATTGATGTCGTCCAGCCCCTCCTCCGCCAGGAAGGCCTCGATGCCGTCGATGATGGCCAGCATCGCCGCCGGGTCGATGAAGTTGGCGGTACCGACCTGCACCGCCCTGGCCCCGACGATCAGGAACTCCAGGGCATCAGCGGCGGTCATGATGCCACCGATGCCGATCACCGGCACCTTGACCGCCTGGACCACCTGGTGGACCATGCGCACCGCGACCGGACGGATCGCCGGGCCGGAGAGCCCGCCGGTGCGGTTGGCGATCTTCGGCCGCCGGCTGCGGATGTCGACCGCCATGCCGGTCAGGGTGTTGATGCAGCTGATGGCGTCGGCCCCGGCCTCTTCGACGGCCCGGGCGATGACGGTAATGTCGGTGACGTTCGGGCTGAGCTTGACGATCAGCGGCTTGGCGTTGGCCTTGCGCACCAGACTGACCACCTCGGCGGCCGCCTTCGGATCGGTGCCGAAGACGATCCCCCCCTGCTTGACGTTGGGGCAGGAGATGTTGAGTTCCAGTGCCGTCACCTCCGGAACGTCGCACAGACGCCGCGCCACTTCACCGTATTCCTCCAGGGTGTTGCCGAAGAAGTTTGCGAAGACCGGCGTGGCAACCTCGCGATAGTAAGGACATTTCTTTGCAACGAAGGCATCGATGCCGACGTTCTGCAGACCGATGGCGTTAAGCATCCCGCTGGTGGTTTCAGCGATGCGCGGCATCGGGTTGCCGGCCTTGGGGTTGAGGGACAACCCCTTGGTGACGATGGCGCCGAGACGGTTGAGGTCGACGAAGGGCGCATATTCTTCGCCGTAGCCGAAGGTGCCGGACGCCGGCATGACCGGGTTGCGCAGACGGATGCCGGCGACATCGACGGAAAGATTCGGGCGTTTGGCATTCATTGACGGCAACCTCCTTCCGCACAGCCTTCCCCGCTCGCGGCGGCTCGCCCCCAGTCGAGCTGCCCGGCCGCGAAGACCGGGCCTTCCTTGCAGGTACAGAGATAGTTGGGGCGCTGGTCGCTGTGCCCCGCCCCCTTGACCACGCAGCCGAGACAGGCGCCGACCCCGCAGGCCATGTGCGCCTCCAGCGAGACCTGCAGGGGGACGTTGCGGGCGGAGCAGATGCGCTCGACCGCAGCCAGCATCGGCATCGGGCCGCAGGCGAAGACCTCGGCGCAGGGGGCTTCATCGAGCTTGCGCTCCAGAACGTTCGTGACCAGGCCTTCCTCGCCGAGGCTGCCGTCATCGGTGGACACATAGGTCTCCACCCCCAGCCGCTCGAACTCGGTGACCGCAAGGATGTCATCGCGGGTACGCCCCCCCATCAGCAGGCGCACGCGGTGACCGGCGGCGATCAGCGCCTCGGCCAGCATGAACAGCGGCACCAGGCCGATCCCGCCGCCGACCAGCAGCTTGGCGCAGGCGTTGTCGCCGACAGCGAAGCCGCGGCCCAGCGGGCCGAGCAGTTCGACGCGGTCGCCGGCGTGCAGCTCGCTCATGATCCTAGTCCCCTGGCCGACCACCTTGTACAGGAGCTCCATGTATTCGCGCGGCGGCAGACCGGAACATTCGGGGGGGAGGCAGCCGGTGCGGAATATGCCGAAAGGCCGGCGCAGCATGGTCGGCAGGGGCTGTTCGGGGCGCAGCATGACGAACTGGCCGGGATGGGCCACGGCGGCGAAGCCGGGCGCCAGGATGCGCATCCGCCAGTAACCGGGGGCAATCTCCTGATTGGAGAGGATGATGGTCTGGTAATTTTTCATTCTCACCCCTTGTGATCGGAAGGTCTATAGCACATGACGAGGGCCTCCTCGCCATCGGGATAATAGTTGGGGCGCCGGGCGACCGCCTTGAAACCGAATCGTTCGTAGAGGGCGATTGCCGCAGCATTGCCGACCCGCACTTCGAGCCAGGCGGATTCGAAACCGGTCGTCGCGGCGCGCTGCAGGACATGGGCCAGCAGGCGGATCGCCACCCCCTGTCGCCGGAAGGCCGGCGCCGTGGCCACATTCTGAATCTGCAGTTCGCCGGCAACCAGCCAGGAGCAGATGAAGCCGGCAAGCTGTCCGTGCAGCCAGCAGAGGTCGGTCTGCGAATACGAGCGGTCGAGCTCCTCGGCAAAATGTGCCGCGCTCCACGGGTCCGGCTGGGCCGAGCACTCAAGGGCATGGACTGCGGCGACATCCCCTTTCGTCATCGGCCGGATGATGTCGGGGCACGGGCTGCCATCGGCTGCGGCAGGCGGATTGTCGTCGATGGCGGCGGTCACGGGCAAGACACGGGCTGACTTGTTGGGCAGAAAATCCCGGCAGTTTCGCGGTGCGTTATGATAGGGCACGCACCACCTGGAGTAAAGGTGAAAGATGACGCCGACAATCTATGACCGGAAGCGTTGACAAGGCTGCGACGGGTGATTTATTTAATGGGTCCACCTTCGCAAGGAGTTCCCCTTTGACAGACAAGCACAGCATGACCTACAAGGCCGCCGGCGTCGACATCGAGGCCGGCAACCGCTTCGTCAACCTGATCAAGCCGCTGGTCAAGGCCACCAGCCGTCCCGAGGTCCTGACCGACATCGGCGGCTTCGGCGGGCTCTTTTCGCTCAATACCCGCAAGTATCCGGACCCGGTGCTGGTCGCTTCGACCGACGGCGTCGGCACCAAGCTCAAGCTGGCCTTCCAGCTCGACCGCCACGACACGGTCGGCATCGACCTCGTCGCCATGTGCGTCAACGACATCATCGTCCAGGGGGCCGAGCCGCTCTTCTTCCTCGATTACTTCGCCACCGGCGCCCTGGCGCCGGAGAAGGCCGCCGAAGTCGTCAAGGGGATTGCCGAGGGGTGCAAGCGCGCCGGCTGCGCCCTGATCGGCGGCGAGACCGCCGAGCTGCCGGGCTTCTATGCCCCCGGCGAATACGATCTGGCCGGCTTTACGGTCGGGGTCGTCGACCGCAACGCCATCATCGACGGCTCGACCATGCAGGTCGGCGAGGCGCTGATCGGCATCGCCTCGAGCGGCCTGCATTCCAACGGTTACTCGCTGGCCCGCAAGATCGTGGCCGAGCGCCTGGGCAACAATCTCGACGCCGTGCTCCCCGAACTGGGCGAACCGCTCGGCGACGTCCTGCTGCGCCCGACCCGCATCTACGTCAAGCCGATCCTCAACCTGTTGCGCAACTTCCAGATCCAGGGGATGGCGCACATCACCGGCGGCGGTCTCCTCGAGAACGTGCCGCGCATGCTTCCGCGCCACGGCAAGGCGCTGATCCGTACCGACAAGTGGCCGAAACCGGCGATCTTCGAGGTTCTGCGGGAAGCCGGCAAGCTCGAGGCCGACGAACTCTACCGCACCTTCAATTACGGCATCGGCCTGGTCATGGCCGTCCCGCGGCAGGATGCCGACGAGATCATCAACCGCCTGCGCGGCATGCAGGAGGATGCCTACCTGATCGGCGAGATCGTCCCCCGCGAAGACGGCGGCGCCCCGGTCGAACTGGTCTGAGCGGAGGGGCGGCGATGAGCAAGCGCATGCGCCTGGGGGTGCTGGCTTCCGGCGGGGGGAGCAATCTGCAGGCGATCATCGACCGTTGCCGGGACGGCGGGTTCCCCGCCGAGATTGCCGTCGTCATCGCCAACAACCCCGACGCCGGCGCCCTGGAACGCGCCCGGCAGGCGGGGATTCCCGCCCGCTGCATCAATCATCGCGACTTCGCCGGCCGCGAGCCCTTCGATGCCGCCCTGGTCGCCGCCCTGCGCGAAGCCGGGGTCGAACTGGTGGTCCTGGCCGGGTTCATGCGCATCATCACCAGGGTGATGCTCGACGCCTTTCCGCAGCGGATCATCAACATCCACCCGGCGCTGCTCCCGGCCTTTCCCGGCCTGCATGTCCAGCAGCAGGCGATCGACTACGGCGCCCGGTTTTCCGGCTGCACCGTGCATTTCGTCGACGGCGGCGTCGATACCGGCCCGATCATCATCCAGGCCGTGGTGCCGGTGCTCCCCGCCGATACCGCCGACACCTTGGCCGCGCGCATCCTCGAACAGGAACATCGCATCTACCCGCGCGCCATCGAACTGATCGCCACCGGCCGGGTCCATGTCGACGGGCGCACCGTCGCCATCGCTCCAGCGGCCGCCCCCCTCTCCGCAGCGTTGGTCAATCCCTCCCTCGAAGGCTAGGCAGATGGTCGACACCGCGGCCGACCGCTCTCCCGGCAGGGAGCCGATCCTGGTCAGCGCCTGTCTCCTCGGCCTGCCGACCCGTTACGACGGCGCCAGCAAGCGCAGCCAGACGGTCCTCGACTGGCTCGCCCACGAAGGGCTGACACCCGTGCCGGTCTGCCCGGAACAACTGGCCGGACTGCCGACGCCGCGCGAACAGACGCGGTTTGCCAGCGGCGACGGCCACACCGTCATTGCCGGCAGCGGCGAAGTCCGGACGATCAGCGGCAGAATCATGAACGACCCGTTCCTGCACGGTGCCCGCGCGACCCTGCAGATCGCCCGCCTGACCGGCTGCCGGCGCGCCCTCCTCAAGGAACGCAGCCCCTCCTGCGGGGTGCACCGCATCCACCGGGAGAACGCCATCGTCGACGGCAGCGGCGTGACCGCCGCCCTGCTCATCGCTGCGGGCCTTGCCGTCCTGAGCGAGGCGGACCTGCCGGCACCGGACTGATGCATACGGCGCACTTCGACATCGTCTTTCTCGGCGACAGCCTGGCCGCCCGCATGGGTGCCGCCCTGACGGCCAAACACGGCAGACGGGTGCTGCTTCTGACCACGCCGTTTCACATCGACCCCTGGCAGCACGCCTCGCTCTTCGTCGACAGCCTGATCAACGCCCTGGGGAGCCGCGACCTTGTCCCCGCCGCCCGCCGGCCCTTTCAGGTTCTGTCGGGACGGGCGCGGATTGCCGTCGATCCGGCCCTGCCGCTTGCCGATGAACTGGCCCGCGAGTTCGGCGGCGCAGCGGCCACCGTCGGCACGCTCCTCGACGAGTTCGAACTCACCGGCACGTTCCTCGCCGAAATGCTCTGGCGGCATGGCGGACTGCCGGCTGCCGGGCTGCGCGGCGCCCTTGCCTGGCGGTGGCTCTGCCTGCGTCACCAACTCCCCCTGGCGACACTGGCCCGCCCCCTGGCAGGCCGTCTGCAGGGGCTCCCCGGAGCGGCCGGCGAATGGCTGACCGATCTCTTCCAAGGCTTGTCGCTGCAGCCGCTCGCCGACCTCACCGTGGCCGATGCGGCCCTGCTCTGGGCCGACGCCCTCAGGCCGGGGGCGATGAACGGCGAAGAACTGCTCCGTCTGCTGCACAAGCGCTTCGAGCAGTTCCACGGCACGGAACTGCGCATCGACGAGGTCGAATCGCTCAGGTACACCCATGGCCACTGGTCGGCGACCCTCCCCGGCGGCCGGCATTTCCAGGCGGAGCAGCTCGTGCTCGGCGACCTGGGGCAGGCCCTGCCGGGGGGCTTCCCCCTGCCGCAGCACGCCCTCTTCCCGCCACCCGGCCAGTTCAGAGTCGCCCCCATCGACGGACAGTTTTCGTCCCTCCTCGCGAACCGGGTCATCGTCGGCGGAGCGCGGCCGCTGCGCCTGTCGATCGTGACGGCGGACGGCAGAACTGCCGGCGAAATCAGCTGCGGGAGCGGGACCGACGAGATGGAAGCACGCCGCCAACTCGAGCCGGTGTTCCCCTTTTTCCGCCAACCCCTGGAAGCTGAACCGGCATCACGCCGGCCACCGGCAGCGCAATCGAAGCTCCGCCCGTCACTGTTCAGGCTGCCGCTGCACCTCGGCAATCACCTCTGGTGCGTCGACGAAACCCGCCTGGCACCGCAGCTCGGCAGTGGCGGCGCAGCCCTGCTGGCGTGGTCGCTGGCCCGGCACCTTGCCCCGACGCTGGACAGACATGGCGACTGAACGGGTCCGCCAATTTTTTCTTGCATTGTTCACGTTCCGGTGTTATAAAGCCGCGTTCAATAGAAACGGAGGTTGTTACCATGGCGAATGTATGTGATGTTTGCGGGAAGCGCTCGCAGACCGGCTGCAATGTCAGTCATGCCAATAACAAAACCAAGAAGGTCTTCAAGCCGAACCTGCAGAAAGTTCGCGCGGTCGAGAGCGGCAGCGTGCGCAACCTGAAGGTCTGCACCCGCTGCATCCGTTCCGGTGCCGTGAAGAAGGCCTGCTAGGTTTTCATCCTGATCCGACGCGCAAGGGGCGGCCACATGGCCGCCCCTTCCTGTTTGCCTCCTCCGCACGCATGCCGCTCCCGGCACCGAGCGGCTACCCCAGTTGCGCAATCCCGTCGATTTCGACCAGGGCCCCCTTGGGCAGCGCCGCAACCTGAACCGTGGCGCGGGCCGGCGGCGCTGCGCCGAAATACTCCCCGTAAATCCGGTTGACGGTGGCGAACTCGCCGAGATCGACCAGATAGATGGTCGTCTTGACCAGGCTGGCGAAATCGAGCCCGGCGGCCTTGAGGACCGCCTGCAGGTTGACCATCACCTGCCGGGTCTGCGCCTCGATGCCACCGGCGACGATCTCGCCGCTGGCCGGATCAAGCGGAATCTGCCCGGAGAGGAACACCAGGCTGCCGGCCCGGATCGCCTGCGAATAAGGGCCGATGGCGGCCGGAGCGAGGGAGGTTTCGATCTTGGCGGGGGTCATGTCGTCTCCTTGTCGATGTCGTGAAAACGGCGGCTAGGCCTCGGTGCCGTGCCCCTGGCGAATGCGCTCGACCCGCTGCACCCCCTTCACCTTGCGAATGGCATCGATCACGCGATTGAGATGCGTCACGTCACTGACGTTGAGCTCGAAGGTATTGACGGCACGGCCGTCGCCGGTCGAATAGGCGCTGGCCCGGGCGATGTTGGCTTCGCACTTGGTGATGGCGGCGGTCATCGCCGCCAGTATTCCCTTGATGTCCGTACAGTAGATCCGGATCTTGACAGCATGAGACGCCTTTTGCGCAAGGTCCCACGAGACTTCGATCCGGCGGCCGGGATCGGTCTCCAGCACCTTCGGGCAGTCGGTGGCATGCACTGTCACCCCGCGTCCCCGCGAGATGAAACCGATGACGGCGTCTCCCGGCAGCGGGTTGCAGCACTTGGCGAACCGGACCATGATGTCGTCGAGCCCCTGCACCCGGATTCCGCCGCTCGGCTTCTTGCGGATCTTGTCGAGCACCTGGCCGATGCGGCTGGACTTGGGCGGTTCGGCCTTGGCCCGATCCGGCAGCAACCGGGCGATCACCTGGCCGGTGGTGACCCGGCCGTAGCCGATGGCGGCGAGAAGGTCGTCGCCGTTACGGAAGCTCAACTCGGTCAGTACCCGCCCCATGCTCTCCATCGCCATGGCCCGGTGGAACGCGACGCCATACTTGCGCAACTCCTTCTCCAGCAGTTCTCGACCCAGCTCGACACTCTTCTGGTGCTCCTGCTCCTTGACCCAGTGGCGGATCCGGTTGCGCGCCTTGGAGGTCTTGACGAACTTCAGCCAGTCCTTGCTCGGCGTCTGGTTGGGCGACGTCACGATCTCGATGATATCGCCGTTCTTCAGCGGGGTTTTGAGCGGGACCAGCTTGCCGTTGATCTTGGCGCCGGTGCACTTGTGGCCGAGATCGGAGTGCACGCTGTAGGCGAAGTCGACCGGGGTGCTGTCGCGCGGCAGTTCCTTGACATCGCCGTTGGGGGTGAAGACGTAGACTTCCTCGGGGAACAGGTCGATCTTCACCGACGACATGAACTCCCTGGAATCCTTGAGCTCCTTCTGCCACTCCATCAACTGCCGAAGCCAGCCGAAGCGGCTCTCGTCGCCGCGGGTGGCCGTGCCGCCGCCCTCTTTGTACTTCCAGTGGGCGGCGATCCCCTCCTCGGCGATCCGGTGCATTTCATCGGTCCGGATCTGGACCTCCATCCGCTGCCCGCCCGGCCCCATCACCGTGGTGTGCAGCGACTGGTACATGTTTGCCTTCGGCATGGCGATATAGTCTTTGAACCGCCCCGGAATCGGACGCCAGGCCGAATGAATGATGCCGAGCATCGCGTAGCAGTCGCGCACCGACGGCACGATGATGCGGAAGGCGATCAGATCGTGCACCTGGTCGAAATCGATCCCCTGCTTCTCCATCTTCTTGTAGACCGACCAGAGATGCTTGACCCGCCCCTGCACCGAGCCGTCGATGCCGTGGCGCAACAGGGTTTCATCGAGCTTGCGGCGCACCTCCTCGATGTAGCTGACCCGCTCCGCGGCATGGCGGGTGACGTGCTGCTCGATCTCGCGGAAGGTCTCCGGCTCGAGGGCGGCGAAGGACAAGTCCTCAAGCTCGCTCTTCAGCCAGCTGATACCGAGGCGGTTGGCGAGCGGCGCATAGATGTCCAGGGTCTCCCGGGCAATCGCGCGCTGACGGTCAGAGGGGTGGTAGTGGAGGGTCCGCATGTTGTGCAGCCGGTCGGCAAGCTTGACCAGGATCACGCGGATATCCCTGGCCATGGCCAGCAGCATCTTGCGGAAGCTCTCGGCCTGCCGCTGTTCGCTGGTCCGGAACGAGATCCGGCTCAGCTTGCTGACGCCGTCGACCATTTCGGCGACATCGTCGCCGAATTCCCTGCGCAGTTCATCAATACTGGCCGGCGTATCCTCGAGGGTGTCGTGCAGCAGGCCGGTGGCAATCGTATCGGCGTCGAGGTGGAGACGGACGAGAATCCGCGCGACCTCGACCGGATGGGAGATGTAGGGTTCGCCGGAAAGGCGGGTTTTCCCCGCATGCTGTTGCGAGGCAAAGACGAAGGCCCGGCGCACCTTCTCCAGGTCGGCCGCGGCATTCTCCCTGTGAAGGGTTTCCAGGATGTCGTCAATCTGGATCATGCTGGAGATTGTCGGTGGGCCCGGACAGACCGATGCCGGCCCAGGGGCCGGCATCGTAGGCGATCAGGCGGCGAGACCGGCGGCCGGTGGCCGGATCGGCTCAGCGGGCCGAACGCGAGGGGAGTTCGTACTCGATCTTGCCGGCCGCGATTTCGCGCAGCGCCAGAACCACCTTGCGGTTGTTGGCCCGGTTCTCGATGAGCGGCTGGGCCCCCTTGAACAGCTGCTTGGTCCGCTTGGAGGCAACCATCACCAGCAGAAAGCGGTTGGGAACCTGATGCAGGCAATCTTCTACGGTAATACGCGCCATGAGAATCTCCGGTGTAGTTAATCGCAGGCGAAGGGGCAGATTGCCCGCCCTCATCCGCAGAGGGACAGAATAGCCGTCTATCGAGACGATTTCAAGCCGAATTCTGCGGGGAGCACTTCCAGCATGCGATTTGTCCGTGCCTTTTCCGCGATGACGATCGCCTCCACCGTGGCAATCGCCTGCTCCAGTTCGTCGTTGACCACGATGTAATCGAACCCGGCGGCCTCACGTATTTCGCTGACGGCATTGTTCATGCGCCGTTCGATGACGTCCGGGCTGTCGGTGTTGCGTCCGGAAAGCCGCTGGCGCAGAGCCGCCATCCCGGGCGGCAGGACGAAGATGAAGACCGCCTCGAGGCCGCTGGCCCGGAGTTGGGCGGCACCCTGCACGTCGATGTCGAGCAGGACGTCGCGCCCTTCCCTGCCGGCCTGCAGCAGCGTGGCCCTGGCCGTCCCGTAGCGGTTGCCGTGAACCTCCGCCCATTCGACGAACGCCCCTTCGGCAATCATCCGCTCGAACTCGGCGGCAGAGACGAAATGGTAATCGATGCCATCCCGCTCACCGGCACGCATCGCCCTGGTGGTAAAGGAGATCGATTCGCACAGGCCCGGCCGACGGGCGAGCAATTGGCGGAAAATCGTGGTCTTGCCCGCACCGGAGGGCGCGGAGATTACATACAGGATGCCGGGTTTGTGCATGGTGTCTGTCATTTAAGGAGAAACCGACTCTGATCAAGGAAAATGTCAGGGAAATATTTCCAACCCTTTGAATTATTCAATATTTTGAACCTGCTCGCGGATTTTTTCGAGCTCGGCTTTCATGGCCACCACGGTTCTGGTCAGATCGGCATCGTTCGACTTCGACCCCATGGTGTTGACTTCGCGATTGAGTTCCTGAACCAGGAAATCCATGCGCCGGCCGACCGGCTCGCCATCGTCGAAAAGACCCCGGAACTGCCCGAGGTGACTGCGGAAGCGCGCCAGTTCCTCGCTGATGTCGCAGCGGTCGGCGTAAATGGCCACTTCCTGGGCGACCCGCTGCGGATCCCACTCGAAATTCTGCTGCAGGCGGGCCAGCCGCTCCATCAGCTTTGCCTGCCACTCCTGGGGGATCAGCGGGGCACGCTGCTCGACATGCTCCAAAAAGGTTTCCAGATGGGTCAGACGATCCTGCAGATCGCCGGCCGTCGCCTCCCCCTCCTTGCGCCGCATCACGGCCACCTGCGCCAACGCCCGGTCCAGAGCCTCGAAGAGGATACCACCCAACTCCTCCTGGGTGCTCTCGGTCTCCCGCAACTGGATCACGTCCTTCTGGGCGGCGATCATCTCGATGGACACTTCGCCGAACAGCCCGAGTTCGTTGCGCAGGTGCGTATAAAGATCGCGATAGGCCAACGCCAGCGGCCGGTTGAGCACCGGCACCACCGACGACTCCTCGGCCTGGCCGAAATTGACGAACACGTCGATCTTGCCGCGCCGCAGCACCTGGGAGACCTGACGACGGATGTCGTTCTCGAAGGCCAGCAGCGTTCGTGGCAGCTTCACGGTGATGTCGGCATAGCGGTGATTGACCGTCTTGATCTCTACGGTCAGGGCAACATTGCCGGCCTGGGCTTCACCCTTGCCGTACCCGGTCATACTGTCGATCATGACTTCTCCTCGGCCCTGGCGGGCTTCGATCCGGCATCTTCGGGACGGAACTCGGGGACGATCTCGCCGAGCAGCGCCAGAGTGGCGGAACGGTCCATGTTGCGGGCGGCCGCATACAGCTGCTCCAGTTTTCCCAGCAGGAATTCCCGGTCGCAGCGGGCCGCGTTGGCGATCATGATGCTGGCGTGGGTGGTCGGGACGATCCCCTCCCCGGTCAGCAGCAGCTCCTCGTAAAGCTTCTCGCCGGGACGCAGCCCGGTGAAGACGATCTCGATGTCCTCGTGCGGGCGCAATCCCGACAGGCGGATCAATTCCTCGGCCAGATGCAGGATCCTGACCGGCTCTCCCATGTCGAGCAGCAGGATTTCGCCACCCTTCCCCATGCTGCCGGCCTGCAGGACCAGCTGGGTTGCCTCGGGGATGGTCATGAAGAAGCGCGTCACCTCGGGGTGGGTCACCGTCACCGGCCCCCCCCTGGCGATCTGCTCGCGGAAGATCGGCACCACGCTGCCGTTGCTGCCGAGCACGTTGCCGAAGCGCACGGTTACGAAGCGTGTACGGCTCTCCCGCGCCAGCCCCTGCACGTAAAGTTCGGCGGCGCGCTTGCTCGCCCCCATGACATTGGTCGGGTTGACGGCCTTGTCGGTGGAGATCATGACGAAGGTTTCCACCGCGTGCTCATGAGCGGCATCGGCCAGCACCTGGGTGCCGCGCACGTTGTTGTTGACCGCCTCCGCCGGGTTGTGCTCCATCATCGGCACATGCTTGTAGGCCGCGGCGTGAAAGACCACCTCGGGGAGGTACTGGTCGAAGATCGCCTCGATCCGCGCACGGTGACGGATGTCGCCGACCACCGGACTTAAGGGGATGTCGGGAAAGTGCGCCACCAGCTCGCGCTCGATGTTGAACAGCGGCGTCTCGGCATTGTCCAGCAGGATCAGTTTCCCCGGCTGGAACTGGACCACCTGCCGGCAGATCTCGCTGCCGATACTGCCGCCGGCCCCCGAGACCAGTACCCGCTTGCCTTTGAGGTAGGCGCGGATGCGCTCGACTTCGAGGACGATCGGCTCCCGCCCGAGCAGATCTTCCAGCGCCACGTCGCGGATGCTCTGCACCGAAACCCGCCCGTCGATGAGGTCGCCGACGCCGGGGAGCGTCTTGAACCTGACGCCGGCCTCCTGGCACTTCTCGACGATGCCCCGGACCTGCGGCCCCGATGCCGACGGGATGGCGATGATCACCTCGTCGATATTGCGGTTCTCGCAGATTCTCGCCAGGCTTTCCTGGCGCCCCAGGACCTTGATCCCCTGGAAGGCGACGCCCTGTTTCTGGGGGTCGTCATCAACGAAGCCGACGGCCTCCAGATTCAGCCGCGGGTTCTGGCGGATCTCGCGGGCGATCGCCTGGCCGGCGTCGCCGGCACCAACGATCAGCACCCGGGTCGCGGCGACCGGACGCGACCGCGGCATCGGCAGGTAGTTTTCGCGGAAGGCGCGAGTGAGGAACCTGATCCCGCCCATCATCAGGAAGCAGAAGATGCCGTCGAGGATCAGGACCGAACGGGGGATCTTCTCCAGGCGGTAGACGATCACCGCGTAGGCGACGAATGCCAGCGAAGCGAGAAGGTTGGCCTTGAGGATGGTGATGAGGTCGGCCATCGACACGTAGCGCCACCAGCCGCGCAGCAGCCCCAGGTACCAGAAGAACAGCAGTTTGATGACGATCAGCGGCGGCAGCAGGGCCGGCAGGATCGGCTGGAACTTCTCGGGAATCCGCATGTCGAAGCGGAACAAAAAGGCCAGCAGCAGCGAAGCGACGATGATCGCCACCTGGATGACGACGACGAACCAGATGCGCTTTTCGGCTATCACTTTGGACATGCGGTCGACTCTCGGTCCTCTAAAAAAAACCGGCGGCAGCCGCCGGTCTAGACGTCCTGCAGGTGCCCCGCTCCCGCCTTGTAGCGGAAGGCGAGCAGCAGCAGCGGCGCATATGCCGCCAGCAACCCGGCGACACCGTCGAGCGCGCCGCCGGCCACGGCCAGGGCCCACGGCAGCAGCCACAGCAGGTTGATCATACCGACCGCCACGGTCACCGGCCGGTGGGCGCCGTGCCGGCGCGAGGCATACTGGTAGGCATGGCTGCGGTGCGCCTCGTAGAAGCGCTCGCCGCGCAGGATGCGGCGCACCAGGGTCACGGTTGCGTCGATGATAAAGACCCCGAGCAGAATGATCCAGCCAAAAAACATCGGCGGGGAAACCGCGGCGGCCTGAATGGCGAGGATGCCGAGGACCAAACCGAGAAAGCCGCTCCCCGCGTCGCCCATGAAGATCTTCGCCGGGGGGAAGTTCCAGGCCAGGAATCCGGCCGCCGCCGCCAGCAGCAGGAGCGCCGGGTACCAGTGCGTTCCCTCCGGCGCGGCCAGCAGGTACATGAGGATGCCGCCGAGACAGACGGACACGGCCTCGATGCCGGCGATGCCGTCGATGCCGTCCATGAAGTTGTAGAGGTTCAGCAGCCAGACCAGGCCGACGGCGGCCAGCAGATGGCCGATCCACCCGAGGTCGCAGCGCTGGCCGAGAAAGATCATGGCGGGGAACCCCTGCAGCCAGAAGAGCGCCCAACCGGCCCCGCAGAAATGCGCCAGCAAGCGCCAGCGGGCGGCAATATGGCCGTGATCGTCGAGAAAGCCGATCAGCGCCACCCCGCCGCCGGCACCGCACAGCGCCCAGAACGCCGGCCAGGCCAGTCGGCCGGCCAGCACCAGCACCACCAGCGCAGCGAGAAAGCTGATGACGATCGCCACCCCGCCGCCGCGCGGCGTCGGCACCTTGTGGGAACTGCGTTCGTTGGGGATATCCAGCACGCTGCGGGCCAGCGCGTAGCGGCGCAGCAGCCCGGTCAGCAGCAACGAGACCGCCAGCGTGGCGGCGGCAAGCATCGAGATCATCATGAGCGGGCGTTCTCCAAGTAGTGCCGGGCGGCCTGCTGCAGGGCGCCATGCGCCTCATGGGGCGGCGACCAGGCCAGCAGCCGGCGCGCTTTGCCGATATCAACCTCCAGGTCGCCGCACAGCTGCTGATAGATCGCCAGCCGCCCGGTCAGCTGCGCCCCCAGCCGCAACACCCGGTCGGGGCACGGCCAGAGCCGGGCCGGGCGCCCCATGCCGGCAGCGAGGCAACGGATCAGCTCCGGGGTCGACAACGCCTCGCCGTCGGCAACCACGAACAGCTGGCCGGCCGCCTCGGGGCGTTCACAGCACAGGCCGATGAAATCGAGCAGATTCTCCAGTGCCAGCAGGCTGCGACGGTTGCGCACGCCGGCCAGGGGGAGCGGAAGACCGGCGGCGACGATGCGCAGCAGGCGCGCGAAGTTCCCCGGCGCCCTGGCGGCATAGACAAGCGTGGGCCGCAGGATAACCAGCTCCATGCCGCTGCCGGCGAGTAGCCGCCGCAGACCCTCCTCGGCCTCCAGCTTCGAGACCGCGTAGGCAGCGGCCGGAGCCGGCGGCTGTTCCTCGCTGAAGGGCCCGGCCGTATTGATGCTGCCGTTGACCCCGATCGAGCTGATGAAGACGAAGCGGCGCACCCCGGCGGCCTGCGCCTGGGCTGCAAGCGCCAGGGTAGCGGCGACGTTGACGCGGCGGAACTCGGCCAGCGGGTCGGCGGCCTCCTCGCGCAGGCGGTGGGCACGGGCCGCCGCGTGCACGACGACGTCGCAGCCGGCCAGCGCCGGCCGCCAGTCCGTGTCCGGCCCGAGCTCGCCGACCGCCACGAGCCCCTCCCCCGCCGCTGCGTCGCGCACGCTGCCGCGCACGGCCCAGCCGGCCGCACGCAGCTGTTCTATCAGGGCGGAGCCGATGAAGCCGCCGGCGCCGGTCACCAGGCAGGTGCCGCGCTTTGCCGGAGCGCCCGGCGATGAAGCAGTGGCGTGATCGTTGTCCGTCATCGTCATCTCAGCGCGTCAGCCGGTACAGGCGTTTTTTCAATCCGTCCGGAACGATCCGGAAGGTGAAGCGGATCAGCATGTTCACGAGAAAATCGGCCCGGCCCAGGAAGCCGATGGCGCGCTGGTAGCGCAGCAGGTCGATTTCGCAGAGAAAATAGCCGAAGCCGCGGCGGCCGAGCAAACCTTCGCCGGTACGCATCCGGAGCAGAATCTCGGGGAGGTTGGCAAAACGGTAACCGCGGACCAGCATCAGGGCCCACAGCGCGTAATCCTGGGCCCTGCCGATCGGCGGGTAGCCGCCGACCGCCAGAACCGACTCTTTCCTGAAGAAGCAGACGGGGTGGCTGATCGGGTTGCGGCGCCGGGCAAAGCGGCGGATTGCGTCGTGATCGAGAGGCACTTCCCTGATCGAGAGCACCTGCGCCATCGCCATGTCGCGCTCCTCGATCCACGCCCCGCACACGTCGATTTCCGGATGGGCATCGAGAAAAGCGGTCTGCCGGGCAAACCGCCCGGGGAGAGCGACATCGTCGCTGTCCATCCTGGCCACCCACGGATGGCTGCAGTGCGCCAGCCCCTCGTTGAGCGCCGCGGCCAGCCCGCGGTTTTCCGGAAGCCTGACGACCTTGAGCGGGAGCGTCTCCCGGTATTCGCCGATGACGTCCTCCAGATCGTCGCCGACCGGGCCGTCGACCACCAGGACGACTTCGGCGGCGGGGTGGCTCTGGTCGGCGAGGCTCTGCAGGGCCTCGCGGAAGAACTGCGGGCGCTCGCGCCGGTAGACCGCCATCAGCACCGAGAAGTTCATCGGCCCGCCAGCTCCGCGTACAAGGCCTGGTACCGTTCCGACATGGTTTTCTGGCTGAATTCCCGTTCGACGAGGCGGCGCGCCGCGTCCCCCAGCTCTTCGCGAGCGGCCTTGCCGTAAGCGGCGACGGCGCCCCCCAGGGCCTCCCGGTCGCCGGCCCTGAACAGCAGCGGCGCCAGGGGGGTGCCGGCGACGATCTCGCGGTGTTCGGCGATGTCGCTCAAAAAGCAGGGCAGCCCGCAGGCCAGCGCCTCGAGCACGGCGTTCGGCAGCCCCTCGGCCAGCGACGCCGAAACGAACCAGTCGCTCGCCTGCAGGTATTCGTGCACATTGGCGACCCGGCCGGCGAAACGCACCTGCCCGGCGCGATCGCGATAGCGGCTTTCCAGTTCATTGCGCAGCGTGCCGCTGCCGAGCAGCAGCAGCAGCGCATCCCGGCGACCGGCAAGAACCCCGTCGATGGCAACTGCCGGATCCTTGCGGGGGTCGAGATGACCGGTCGAAATGAAAATCTCCCGGTCCGGCGGCAGGCCCAGGTTGTGCCGCAGCTGCCGGCGCCGCTCCGCGGCCGCCGGAGCATAGAGCTCCGTATCAACCCCGTTGTGAACGACCCGGGTATTGGTCGTTGAAAAACCGGCCATGTCCCTGATTGCCTGCGAGACGAACACCGCGGCCGCCACCTGCTGCAGACAGCCGAGGTGGCGCCTTGCCATCCAGTGTCCGCGCACCCTGCCGTAGGTCATCACGTAATCCTTGTAGGGATAGTTTCTGACCGTAGCCACGTGCGGCAGAACCCCGCGCGACTGCGCGCACAGGAGATCGCCGCGGAACCCCTGGGAATGCAGCAGGCCGGGTCGAAGTTCGGCAATGACGCGGGCGAGTCTGCGTGCGGCGAATACGGCACCGGCGACGCGGCCGAGGGCCAGCGACCGGACCGTGATCCCTGCAGCCGCGAAATCGTCGCGGCGCGACTCGGCCGGCTCCGGCGAAAGGGTCAGCACCGTCGGTTCAAAACGCGACCGGTCGAGGTGCCGGATGATGCCGAACAGCTGGTTGGTCGGACCGCAGCGCTTGAGCGTGGAAACGACGTAAAGAATCTTCACGAGCGATAGCGCTCCCCGATAAGGTGCATGTAGGCGTTCACGGCGCGCAGTCCCGACGTCCGGTCCTGAGCGCGGACAAATTCCAGCTGATCGCTGTGGATCACCGAAATCTGGACCGGGACCGCCTTGATGCCGAGCAGCCGGGCAATGGCGAAGCGGTGGTTCCCCTTGTCGATCTTGAGCAGCACCCCGTCGCGATCGACGGCACAGTTGATCTCGCCGCCGTGCCGCGGTCTGCCGAGTTCCGCCTGGGTCAGCAGACGCCCGTCGCGCTCGATGGTCTCGTAGAAGGTGCGCAGGTTCGACAGATACCGGACCAGATCGTCACGGCTGCTCGACCCGTGAGCCCGCCCGTGGCGGCTGATGCGGTCGAGAAGATAGCCGAACTCCATCGTCTCCTCAACCGGCATCCTGTCGCGCATCAGTTCCCGGCAGGTCACGTAGCGCGGGTCATTTGCCTCGACGTCCGCAAAGCTCTTGCGCTTGCAATCCCAGTCACCGCTCCGGAAAAGAAGATCGGTCCCGGCGTCGGCGCCGCGGATGTTGCATTTGAATTCGATCCGCCGCGGGTCGATCATGATGTGCGGAAGAAGCCCGGCATTGGGCATCCGCAGGGAGGCAAGGCGGTCGACCGCATCGAAAGAGAGGACGCGGTAGCGGCACTCGTTGAGCCGCGCCGCAAAACCGACCGATGCGTCCTTGAAGATCCGCCGAATCCGTTTCATCGCCGGCCTGCCAGGAATTTCAGCAACATGGCTGCGCGTTTCTCCCAGGTATATCGTTCCAGCAGCTCCGCCCGGGCGTTTGCCGCAAGTCGTGCCGCCAGCGCGCGATCCTCCCGCAGCTGCAGCAGCGCCTGCTGCCAGGCGGCAATATCATCGGGCGGGCAGAGCAGGCAATTCTCGCCGGGGACGAGGACTTCGCGCAACACCTCGAGATCGGACGCGACCACCGGCTTGCCGGCCGCCATCGACTCGAAGAGCTTGAGCGGCGACGTCCAGCGGCCGATCTCGCTGCCGCCGACGCTGCGCACCGTCCGCTGATTGGGCACCAGCAGCACATCCATCGCGGCAAGGAACGCCGCGATCCCGGAAGGCGGGCAGTAACCGTGGAAATAGAGGTTCTCCACGCCCTGTGTACGCTCCCGCCAGCCGTGCAGCAGATCGCCGGAACCGCCGAGCACGTGGAAGTCCACCTCGGGGAGAAGACGGGCGAGCGGGACGATCACCTCGAGTCCCTTCCCTGCGTAAAGGCTGCCGACATAGCCGGCGCGGAAGCGCCCGTTGTCGGGGATGGCCACGAGGCAAACGCCCCGAGCCGGCTCCCCGCCGACATCGGCGCCGTCGGGCGCAACCACGATCTTGTCCGGCGGGACCGGTGTATGCTCCTGATGCCAGCGCGCCAGCGCCCGGGTGATCACCACCAGCCCGACGAAGCGGCGATGCCGGGCGATCCGGTCGAAGAGCCAGCCGTGCAGACGGCCGGAATCGCGCATCGGGTGATGGATCTCGAGTACCAGCGGGCAGCCGGCCAGCAGAGCGGCAAAACCGCCCAGCAGGTCGCGCGAGTAGACCAGATCCGGGCGGAACCGCCCGGCGCGCAGCGCCGCGAAGACCTTCACGGCAAAGGCGTGGGACGGCTTGAGCAGGGGGATGCCGGCAAGCCGCGTGATCGGAAAGGGCCTGGCGACATCGTAGTAGCGGTGGGGATCCCCGCCCCCACTCTCCCCCGGGCCGGCCGGGCCGGGGACGACCAGTTCGATCGCTGCGCCGTTCGCGGCAAAGGCCGAACACATCTTCATCACGTGTACGCTGTTGGCGGTCTCGGACGGGATGGCGGCTCGGGCCAGGTAAAGGATCTTCATCGCTTCCCGCCCGGACGTCACTTGCGAACCAGCGCCCGGCAGAGCAGGCCGCTGCCGCCGAGAAGCATCTCGACGGAAAAGTTGAGGATCCTGTTCACGGTTATCAGGAAAAACAGCATCTGGGGTTCAAGGTAGGAAACCAGCGCCATCGTCAGGACGGCTTCGCGCACGCCGAGACCGGCGGGGGCGAACGGGATGACAAACCCGAGAACGAAGCCGATGCAGTAGACGCCGACGACGTAAAGAAACGGCGGCTTGACCTCGAGAAACGGAAAGAGAATGACCCACAGCGACGCGCCGAAGCAGAGCCAGATAAAGGGGAGAACCATCATGGCGCGCGGTGTCGGCAACAGCCGGAGCATCCAGCGAATCGCCTTGCGGCCGAGCGCGACCGCCACGGCGATGGCACCGACACCGGCACCGGCCAGCGCCAGAACCCAGTAGCGTTTGCTCTCGAAGTCGGGACTGCACATCCACGACAGGCACAGTTCCGGCTGCGTCCCGAACGCCAGCACCACGCCCAAAAGCGACGCCGACCCGGCAGCCCAGAGGTGCTCGGCCAGGATCGAGTCGCGTATCGACTGCGGAGCGGCATTGCGCTCGCGCAGGACACCGATGCGGCCGACAAACTGCCAGATCGACCCCGGGATGTACTTTCCCATCTCCGTCACGTTGTAGATCCAGAACGCGTCGATCCAGCCGACCCTGATCGCGAAGCGCCGCGCCGCCCGGCGCATGTTGGCGACCAGGCAGAGCTTTGCCAGGAGGATCAGCAGGGCCGACAGGCAGAGGGTTTCCAGGGAAAGCCTGGAAAATGCGGCCGCGACCAGATCCTTGCGCTTGATCGCGAAAACGACCACGAAGGTGACCATGGCCAGCAGCCATGCCCAGCGCGCGCCGTTTTTGAGCAAGGGCCAGTTCATCTTGCGACGGTCATCCCCGCTCCTGGCGGAGTCGACGGCGGGCAACGCGGGTGGAGTTCATCGGTTTCCCCGGATCTGCCGGAATCCGCCGCCCGCCCTGCGGTCAAAGAGTTCCCGGGCGAGAACGAGGCCGGCAAGGATCGTCAGCGGTATTAACGGGTCAGAATAGCGTGGAATAAAGTGGGACAGCAATGCATAAAACCAGAACAGGCCGAATCCGAACAGCGAGAACGCCAGCCATTCGGGGCGCCGCCACAGGATCGCAAGCAGCGGGCAGGAGAGGAACGCCAGGAAACAGAGCAGGTTGAAGCCCGCCGCGAAAAGGTTGGCGTTGCCGTTGAAGGACCAGATGCCCCGCCAGGCAAAGGGGACCGTTGCCAGCAGGTGCTCCCCGGGGGCTTCCCTGATCATCCCCAGCGCCTGCTTCTGTGTCAGCCGTTCGAGCTGACGGGACGCCCCGGCGGTGCCGGCCAGCCCGTCCTGGATCCGCTGCTGCATGGCATGGGCCCTGGCATAGTAGCTGATCGCCCGCTCGACGTCGCCGGCCGCGGCGGCCTCCTCGTCGCCGGGCTGGTCGCGGATCAGCCGCTGATAACGCCCGCCCGGCTCCAGATCCCGCGGGTCGAAGCCGAGGAGCGGCTCGAATATTTTCGCCCGGATATCCCGCGGAGCATAGACATAGAAGGCGCCCCGGTACTCTTCCGGCGTCATGCGGTCCTTCACGGCGCGCGTCAACAGCACGTCGCCGCCGCGCTGGGCAACGGCGAAGGCCCCGAAATTCAGGTAGTTTCTGGTCATCCACGGCACCACGACCAGCGCAAACGCGCCGGCGGCCACGATAAAGACCGCCGCCGCCCGGCGGCGGCCGGCCAGGTGAAAAGCGTACATCGCCAGGGCCAGCAATGGCACCGCCACCACGCCGACGTACAGCGCCCCCGCCTTGGTCAGGGTCGCGGCGCCCGCCACGGCGCCGAACAGTGCCGCCATGCGCAGGCTGCCGCGCCGGAACAGCAGAACGGCAAGGGCCGCCATCAGGACCAGCAGCCACGCCATCGGCAGTTCGGTATTGACGTTCCCCATGACCCCTTCGGAATAGACCAGAAAACGCCAGGACGCGCAAAGCGTCAGTGCCGAGACGACATGCGACCGCGTCAGCAGCCACGACAGCCACCACAGTGACGCAAGCAGGGCAACCACGTAGACCAGGTTGACCTGGCAGATCTCCCTGGTGTAGCGCTCTTCGCCGGTGATCTGGTCGGGTGTCGCCTCGCGGGGGATGTCGGTGAACAGGGCCAGGTACAGAGCCGTCACGGCAACCGGCAGCGGCTCGCGCTTGTAATTGAGGGCCTTGCCGTCGGTCGTGAAGCGGCCCTCGGTCCACAGGTAGTAGCTGGCCGCGGCATTCTGCCGGCCGTCCTTGACGATCACCTCGCCCTTGATCTTTCGCGCCGAGGCGGCAGTCAGGCCGATGATCAGGCAGCCCATCAGCAGAAGCGGCAGCCACGCTCCGGCGCCGCCGTTGTTCCGCAGCAGTTTCAGCATCGCGGTCATCCCCCGGTCAGGAGTAACGTCGTTCGACGGTTCCGATGAAAGCATTCAGCCGGGCGAGGAAGGTTCCCTCCCCTGCCGCCCTGGCCACCGCGGGGAAATGCGCTTCGTGCACGAAGCAGAGCTGCACGGGCACGGATTTGAGCCCGAGGATGCGCGCGGCGGCGAAGCGGTGGTTGCCGGCATTGATCTTGATCAGGTTGCCGTCGCGGTCCAGGGCGCACTCGATTTCTCCGGAATAGCGGGTGCCGCCGAAATGTGCCCGCGGCAGGTAGCCCCGGTCCCGAATGCCGGCGTACATCCGCGCCAGATTCTCCACGTAGTTCCGGATCTCTTCGCGACTGCCGCACCCGCGATACCCCCCCCGGCTGTCGAGCACCCCGACCAGCATCTTGAATTCGGCGGTCTCCTCGGGCGCGAGATGCTCGACGAGAAGTTGCCGGCAGGTAACGAACTTCGGGTTGTCCGTTTCGACCTCGGCCATCGGCAGTTTCGGCACATCCCAGTCCCCGCCGATGAAGAAACGGCTGCCGCGGCGCGGCTTGACCGGCACGCTGCAGTAGAAATCGATCCGGTTGGGGTCGACACGGATCACGTTGCGGATGCCGACATTCGGTACCCTCACGCGCACCAAGCCCTCCGGCCGGAAACCGGCGGCGGCAAGGGTCATCGCATAATGCCGGCAGGCCATGAGCCGTTCGGGAAAGTGCCGGACAAACGCCCTGAAGCGTTCAGCCATCGAGCCCCCGCCCCGTGCCGTGCAGCCGCACGACCTCGCCATGCGCCGCCAACGCCGCGATCAGCGCCACGGTAGACCCCGCCGCCAGGCAGGCGAGCAGGAAACCGTCCTGCTTGAGCAGCGCCAGCAGCAGCGCGGGGAGGCCGACCAGCAGCAGCGTGGCGAGCGCCAGCAGAAGGAAGAACTTGACGGGGTTGAAGTAGAGAACCCCCTGCAGGATGTACTGCATGGTGCGGAACGAATCGCGCAGGTGCTTGACCTTGCTCTTCCCTTCCCGCTTGTGGTAGCGGGTCGGCACGTACCTGACGAAACGGTTCCGCCCGGTCATGAAGATCGTCATGCTGGTGGTGAAGGAGAAGGTTCCGCAGAGGAACGGCAGGATCTCCAGCAGGGCCTCCCGGCGCATGATGCGGAAGCCGCTGTTGGCATCCTCGATGCGGCTGTCGTTGAGAAATTTCACCAGCTTCTTGTAGATGGTCCGAAAGATGTTCTTCACGAAGGAGTCGATTTCGCGGACATTTTCCCGAACGCCCACCACCAGATCGAACCCCTTGTGCATTTCGTCGACCAGGCGCGGGATCTCTTCGATCGGGTAGGAGCCGTCGGCGTCGACGATACCGACCCATGCGTAGCGGGCATTCCTGACCCCGGTCTTGATGGCGTTGCCGTAACCGATGTTGATCGGATGAGAAATCACCGTCACCCCTTCGACCATCGCCGCCTGCTCCCGGGTGCCATCCCGCGAGCCGTCATTGACGAGAATGATCTCGCTCGGAATGTCGAGCCCCTGCAGAGCGGTCCTGACCCGCGTCAGCGTGTCGACAATGCTCCGTTCCTCGTTGTAGGCGGGGATGACGAACGATAGTCCTGCAGCTTCCGTTTTCATTGAAGGCCCCCCGGGCGACGTTGATCATGTTTGCGTTGATACGCCTGTACGGCCCGCCCGGCGATCGACAGGGCATGCCCGGCCAGTGCCTGAGCGTCGTCGTTGTCCACGGCAATGAGTTCCAGGTCGGGACGGTTTCTCTGGCAGCAGCCGATGTCGGCGTGCGTGAACTTCATGTTCTCCACCGCACGCCGGGCCTTGTCGTTCGCCACGACCTTGCCGTCACGCATCCGCAGGCGCTCGGCGTAAGTCTGCGGCGTGACACTGATGCAGACGACGAAATCCGACGGAACCGGGAGCAACGTGTCATGGCCGTAGCGTGCGACAGCCGAGTCGAGCGTGATCGGCACCGGCGCCAGCCGGCGCACCGATCTGAACTTGTGCAGCAGCCCCTCGTCGACGACATGGATCCCGCCGCTGGCGCGACACCCCTCCAGGCGGCTCAGGGTGACAGCCACATCCGCCCACAGTGACAGGCTGCGCCAGGAAACGGCCTGTCCGGCGATCAGCCGAAACCATGCCAGCGCGCTGCGGATCGGCCGCGGCCGCCACCCGCACAACCGGCCCGGACGGACGACGGCCTCCGGCAGCTGGCGCCGCACCTCGCGCTCGATCGCCGCACGCAGGGAGCTTTTGCCGGATCCGGCCAGCCCGACGAGTTCGATCAGCACAAGGGGTTTCCTGTCGCTCAAACCAGCACCTCGCTGCGGCCAAGCCCGGCCGGGCACAGGCCGCCGTCACGCCGCCGCAATCGATATCGCTCACTGTTCATAAACGCTATAGCGGTTCCGCGCCCGCCCCAGATCCTGTCGCAGCCGCTCCGCGCCGGCGTAGCGGCCGAGCAGCGAGCCGCGCTCCAGCATGCTGATCAGCACCCGCTGGTACACCACCTCGCTGCCGTGAAAGCCGTCGAGGACTTCGCGATCGGACGAACCGGCCAGGGCCACCTGGCTGAAATCGTAGAACTCGCCGCCGTGTTTGCGGACCAGTTGCGCGAGCGCCCCCGGAAGCGCCTCGTAGCCGCGGTAACGCCCTGACTCGCGCATCCTGTTGTAAACGGAATCGGCGAAAGGCGGCAAGAAAGAAACCACGGCTACGTCATGCTGCCGACAGAAAACCAGGAATGCCTCGAGAGCATCGAGCGCGGCAGCGTTGATTTCGCCGCACGGCATGAACTTGCCGTCGCCTTCGCCGATCCGTTCGAACGTATCGCTGAAGCGGTAGTCACTGGCAGCGGGATCGTCATTGAGCAGCCGTTCGACCTGGATCCCGTAACGCATGCTGCCGTCGTTGCGAAACCCCGAAGAGTACAGGCGCGCGTTCAGGCCGATCGCCAGGTCCGATCCGCCGTACGCCCGGGAAAGGTCGAGCCTGCCCTGCAGTGCCGTCTCGGTGAACTTCAGCAGCTTGCCGGAAAAACTGCCGAGCAGTTCCGGTCCCGGGCGTGCCGGCGCGCGGTACGGAGCGGACACGGTCCGCAGGTCGTCCCAGGCCCGGTTGAACATCCACTGATCGAGGCCGACAATGACGACTTTCGGGTACTTCTCCTTCGGCAGAGCCGTCAGCAAGGCCCGGAACTCGCCGATATCCTTGACCATGTAGCCGGCATTGTAGAAACGCGCCGTGAACATCTCCCGTCGGAACTGCAAAACCCGCGACGACCCGAGGGCCAGGACATCGGCAGGCGCCGACGCCTGCAGAATCCGGTACTTGACGTAGCGGTACGGGCTCTCGTCGAGCATCAGCCCGTACAGCAAGCCGTCCCGGCCGGCGACCACTTCATCGACGTAACGATCATCATCGCGAAACGCTTCGCCGCTGGTCGCCACATACCAGGCCGGCAGGCCGAATACGGCGATAAACGGCAGAGCCAGCATCACGAGTTTGAGAACCAGGCGCTTCATGCGTCAGAACTGGAAGTAAATGAAGCCGCCGTCGCGGGCCACGGCAAACACCAGCACGACGGCAACCAGCAGATAATAAAACAGCCAGCGAACCATGACCGGGCGAGCGAAAATCGCGGCGAACCCGTGCCGTGTCCGGTCGAGAGCCAGCACTGCCGCAAAGGCCCCGGCAATCAGCACGATGTCGGCGCGATCGAGCCCCTTGCGCTTGAGCCACGACAGGTTGACGAGGTCGCCGGCCTTGAAATCCGTGACGATTCCCCTGACGACGGCCAGCGCCTGGTCGAGAGTGCCGGTCCGGAAGAAGATCCAGGCGAAGCCGACCAGGTGGAACGTGACCAGCACCTGCCAGA